>NZ_JAHCMC020000001.1:0-600000 GCF_018448765.2 Streptococcus oralis | reverse complement strand
ATTGCCAACCAAGTTTTGACAACTGAGGAAGTTATCGCTCAACTTTAGTATTAAAAACAAAATCAGGTAATCCTTGTGACTACCTGATTTTCTATGTTTTAGGCATTTTGCCAATTTTCTTGGTCTTCTTTAAAGCGTTTTAGGAGGTCGAGTCCTTCTGGTGTGATGTAACCTTCTTCTTGGGCTAGGTGAATCAGCTCACTGTAGTTTGAAAGAGTCACCAATTTCACACCTGCGTCTGAGAAATTCTTATCTGCTTTTGGCAATTGATAACTGAAAATCGCTACGACACCAAGAACATCGGCTCCTTCGCGTTTAGCAGCTGCTACGGCTTCAAGAACAGAGCCACCCGTTGAAATGAGGTCTTCAACAACAACCATTTTTTGACCTTGGGCTACTCGGCCTTCGATTTGGTTTCCTGCACCGTGGTCTTTTGGTTTGCTACGGATGTAGGCAAAAGGCAAGTTCATCTTGTCAGCGATGATAGCTCCGTGTGGAATTCCTGCTGTCGCAGTTCCTGCAACCACTTCTACTTCTGGAAATTCTGCTTTAATAGCTTCCACAAAACCATTTTCAATCAAGCTACGAGTTTCTGGATAGGCAAGCGTCACACGGTTGTCAGTATAAATCGGCGATTTGATACCAGATGCCCAAGTGAAAGGCTCCTCTGGTTTGAGGTAAACGGCTTGGATTTTCAAGAGGTGGCTAGCGATATCTTTAGCAAGTGTCATAGTATTCTCCTTTTGTTTTTATAATCTATTTCTTTAATTTCTGTCTTGGTTCCATTCATCCTTGATAGCATGATAAGCTGCAACAGGATCCTCAGCTTGGGTAATGGGACGTCCTACTACGATATAGTCACTACCGATTTGATAGGCGTCCGCTGGTGTCATGACGCGTTTTTGGTCTCCTACCGCAGCTCCCGCTGGACGAATTCCTGGTGTCAGACAGATAAAATCTGGATTGGTGGCCTGCTTGATGAGTTGCACTTCCTGAGCCGAGCAAACGACACCATCCAAGCCCGCTTCAGCTGTCTTCTTGGCATAGTGAATCACAGACTCTTGCAGGCTGGTTTGGATATTTTGAAAATCCTGCATCTGGCTTTCCGACGTTGATGTAAGCTGGGTCACAGCGATCAATTTGGCTTGTGTCCCAAGACCTTCACGCGCAGCCTTCATCATCTCCACACCACCTGCAGCATGAACGTTGGTCATGTCTACACCAAGCCGAGATAAGACTTTCATAGCCGATTTGACTGTATTGGGAATGTCATGTAGCTTGAGATCCAAAAAGACACTATGCCCCAGTGACTTCAAATAACGGACAACTTCTGGACCTTCCGCATAATAAAGCTCCATCCCCACTTTTAGATAAAGACTTTCTTCTGCTGGGAAAAGAGATAAAAATTCCTTGACCGCCTCAAAACTAGGAAAATCAAGAGCAATAACTGGACGATGTTCACGCATACTTTTCTCCTTTTACCTTTACGAGCAAGAGAGTACGGTCAAAAACAAACCACGAAAAAAGAAACCTGCCAACAGCAAGGTTCCACGAAAAATGGGTAGTCTCCACCCTTTCACCGTCTAACCTTAGCTGCCTCTCTGGACTGCTTTAAAGGTTTTTTTCTATTCTATTATTTATACTAGGACTTGTCAAGCAAAAACTTGAAACTGGACTTCTATACCATTCAAAAATCAAGAGAAAAAGTTAGTCTAACGACTCTGTGACTGCTGGCTCGTTTGACTTTGACTTCCCTGTTCTTCTTGTTTTTTCTTTTCTTCTTCCTGTTTTTTCTTCTCAGCTTCCTTAGCCTCTTGTTTGGCTTTTTCTTCCGCTTCTTCTATCTGCTTATCCGCTATGGTATAGCTGTATGCTCCAGCCTCCATATCGACCACACTCGGTTCTGTCAATTGGGGCTTGATTTTGCTGTAATAAGGCAATTTCTTGCTCAATTCTGACAAGGGAACCAAAACCTCATCTGTGTCCAGCATAGTAATTTTCAAAAGATCTGCTGTTGCCTTGCTTGGCGCTAATTCGATTTTCTGGATTTGACTCTTGATATCTTCACTAATAGTAGACAATCCTGTGATCAGTTCTTTCACCTGTTGCTCGTCATTAAAGGTAACTGTCAGATAAGTCTCAGGCAAGTTTAAGCGATTTACAGGAGTTGACTCAACCGCACCACTAGAAAGAATTGGATAATACTCTTCACCAGACACATAATAACCGACAATATCAAATTCCTTAACCTCAATCGTAAAGTTAGTCGGAAATTGATAGTCAATCTTCGCCGATTCTATCCAATGATTGGACTTGATTCGCTCAGCGTATGTTTCCTTATCCAACAATAGGGCTAAAGTATAGTCGCTATCTTGAATCCCAGAAGCCTGTTTGATGTCATCCGCCTGCGTGTTACTATTTCCCTTAACATCGATATTTTTGATGGTCGAAAGTGGAGTCAACAGATAGACTGAAAGAAGGAGGACCAGGACACTGGGAACCAAGATACTCACAGCTCGCCAAATATGAACAGGTGCAATTTTAGGTTTGGCTGGTTTCTCTGGTTTTTCTTTTTTCTTCTTTTCTTCTTTGACTTTAGGATCATCCTTTTTAGATTTCTCTTCTTTTTCGAATGATTCTTCGTCTGGAACAGTTTCGTTCTGGTCGGAATCACTTGATGACTTCTTACTTTCCTCTAACGACTTAGAGTTTTTCCCCATTCGAGCTTGTTTTTCCTTTTCCTTCTCTTCAGCTAGGGCAGCTTCTTCCTCAGCCTTCTTCTTCAGGTATTCCTGGTTTCGTTTCTGCCATTCAGACAATTCTTGCTTCTGGTTTGATTCTTTTTTCTTATCCTTTGACATTGATATTCCTTATGCTAGGTCTTTTCTTAATAGATCGTAAAAATCTGCAAGAGATTTCAATTCAGTCGAAGCTTTCATGCTAGCTTGGTATTGGTCCTTGTGACTAAGCAAGTGACTGAGTTTCTCCTCCAAGCTTTCCAAGGTCAAGTCACTTTCTTGAAGTTCTTCTGCATAGCCTTTCTTAACAAAATAGGCTGCATTTTCAATCTGGTCTCCTCGACTTGCTTCACGACCCAATGGTACGATGAGATGGAGTTTCGCCATGGCCAAGAGTTCAAAAATCGTATTGGCACCACCACGGGTCACTACCACATCTGCCATCTCCATCAAGGGTTGATAGAGATCCGTCACATAGTCAACACGAAAGAGATTTTGACTCAACTCATTGAGGCTTGAATCTCCAGTGAGATTGATAATATTGTAGCGTTCAGTCAGTTCTTGCTTATGATCTGTCACCAATTGGTTAAAGACACGAGCTCCTGCAGAACCACCAACAAACAATACCGTTGGCAATTTAGGATCAAAGTGGGTTTGGATATCCACCAATTCATCTGGTTCAGGAGTGTTTTGATCTGAAACCTTGGTCACTGCTCCCACATGCTCGACTTTTGCGAGACCAGCAGACTGCTCAAAGGTTGAATACATCTTGGTCGCAAATTTATAGGCAATTTTATTGGCCAAGCCCATAGACAGGTCCGATTCGTGAATAAAGACAGGCACTCCTGACACTCGCGCTGCGATAACCGGCGGTACAGAGACAAATCCTCCCTTAGAAAAAAGAGCCTGTGGACGCAGTCGTAACATGATAAAGAGGGATTGGACAATTCCCCAACCAACTTTAAACACGTCCAGCATATTTTGCCAAGAGAAATAGCGACGCAACTTCCCAGTCGCAATGGAATGGAAGGTCACATTCAAGCCTGACTTGAGAATTTCTTGGTGTTCGATTCCGTGTTTATCACCAATGTAGTGAACTTCCCAGCCGTCTTCGATGAACTTAGGCATTAACAAAAGGTTGAGGGTGACATGTCCAACCGTCCCCCCACCAGTAAATACTATTTTTTTCATATTATTCCTTTAACTCCGCTACTGTGTCGATGAAAAGATCTCCACGTACTTCAAAGTTAGCATACATATCCCAGCTAGCATTGGCAGGACTGAGGAGAACCACATCTCCTTGAGTCGCGAGCTCATAGGCCTTGCGGGTCGCATCAGCAATATCTGTCGCATCTACATAAGCCACACCAGCCTTATCCGCTGCCCGTTTGACACGTTCTGCAGATTGACCGAGGATAACCATCTTCTTGAGCCCAGTAATATCTGGCACCAATTCGTCAAACTCATTGCCGCGGTCCAAACCACCTGCAATTAAGATAACCTTACTATTGTCAAATCCTGACAAGGCTTTTTGAGTAGCCAAGATATTGGTTGACTTACTATCGTTATAGAATTTGACACCCTGAATTTCATCCACAAATTGGAGACGGTGTTTGACACCTCCAAAGGCTGATAGAGTTTCCTTGATGGTTTGATTGTCCACGCCACGGAGCTTGGCTACAGCAATAGTCGCAAGGGCATTTTCCACATTGTGGCTACCTGGAACACCGATTTCACTATCTGCCATGACCACTTCTCCACGGAAGTAGAGTTGACCATTTTCCAAATAGGCCCCATCAACCTTTTCCTTTGTTGAAAATGGTACAACAGTAGCCTGTGTTTTGGTAGCCAATTCTTTTGCCAAGTCTTGGTTAAAGTTCAAGACAAGGAAATCAGCTGCTGTCATATTATTTTGGATATTCCACTTAGCTGCCACATACTCCTCAAAAGAACCATGATAGTCGATATGAGTGGGCATGAGGTTGGTAATAACCGCAATCTCAGGATGGAATTCTTGGACACCCATCAGTTGGAAAGAAGAAAGTTCCATGACGAGCGTGTCCTTGGCTGTCGCAGTTTGAGCCACTTGACTAGCAGGATAGCCAATATTCCCTGATAAGAGACCATGTTGATCAGCAGCAGTCAAAACTTCCCCAATCATAGTCGTTGTGGTGGTTTTCCCATTTGAACCTGTGATACCGATAATTGGCGCTTCCGAGATCAAGTAAGCCAACTCCACCTCAGTTAAGACTGGAATTCCCTTTGCCAATGCCTTTTCAATCATGGGATTGCTATACGGGATACCTGGATTTTTCACCATCAGAGCGAAATCTTCATCCAATAATTCCAAAGGATGCCCACCAGTGACAACCTTGATTCCTTCTTCCAGCAAGCTTTGAGCAGCAGGATTTTCCTCAAAAGGCTTGCCGTCATTTACTGTCACAATGGCACCTAGCTTGTCTAGCAAACGGGCTGCAGACTCACCAGACTTAGCCAAACCTAAAACAAGGACTTTCTTATTTTTAAATTGATCGATTACTTTCATGTCTCAAACTCCATTTCTACTCCTACTATTTTACCATTTTTATGGAAATAAAAAAGCCACAAAGTGTATTTGTGACTCTTTCTTCTAACTTAATGTTCTCTTATCATCTATGTGATAAATCGGTAACTCGAATTACTTGGTCCACTTGTTCCCAAATAAGAGGATTGTGGGTCGCAATAATAATGGTCCGATTCGGATTTTTTAAAGATTCTAGGATAGAAAGTAATTCCTCAGAGTTTTTGGGGTCTAGCGACGCAGTTGGTTCATCTGCGAGAATCAAAGGCGGATCCTTTAAAATTATCTTCGCTAGTGCAACACGTTGTGCTTCTCCTCCTGATAATTCAAAGATAGGTTGCTTTAAATCCAAATAGGATAGGTTTACACGATTTAGAGCTTGTTTCATCAAAGAGATTTTCTCTTTTTCTTTCAACTTTTTACCAACTAAACCCAGATTGAGATTCTCTTTGACGGTTTGGCTTTCAATTAAGCCAAAATCTTGAAATAAATATCCCAAGTAATCTCTAAAGAAAACAGAGGGCTTAATGTCTTTAAGAGAAGTGCCATCATAGATGATTTGCCCTTTGTCATATGGCTCTAATCGTCCAATCATATTCAAGAGTGTTGTCTTACCACAGCCACTTGTACCGATTAAGGCATAAATTTTCCCACCCTCAAAATGAAGATTAGTATCTGAAAATAGCTGACGGCTTCCAAATTTTTTAGATATATTCTTTAGTTCAATCATCCTATTTTCCTTTCATAATTGTCATAGAAACACGAGATTCTTTCTGCGCTTGACGGTAAAGCATCAGAACTGCACTAACTAGAAAGACTAATAAAGTGAGTAAGCCAATTACCCAGTCTCTACTGCGTAAAATAAAGAGACTAGCACCAAATACAAAACTGGCAAATTGACTAACCATATACTGAGCATGCGTTTCAAAAAATCGTAAACCTGAAATTCGTTTAATCAAGATATCTCGACGGAATTGCTCGAAATATAGAAGATTGACAGAATAAAAGAGTAACAAGGAACTAGCTATCCCCACAATGGCTCCTAAGATTAAAGTTGCTGTTTCAGTTTGCACTTCATTATAACGAGTTAGATAAACACTTCTTCCTTCTTTAAGATAAGATACTTGCTCATAAATTCCAGCTTCCTTCAAGAGAGATAGGCCACTCTCATATCCTTTGATAAAGAGTTGCTTTCCAGCATTGATAGACCAAATAGATTTTGAAATGAAACTATCACCTGTAGATGTCGGAGTAAACACAACTAAAATCGGATCAGTTAAGTACTGGATGGATACCGGGCTTTCACCGTTATTATAAACAAATCGTTTTTCTCCTGTTGGAAGATAGCTAACAATCGCTCTCATTTCATACTCTAAAGGAGCGTCTTTATCCTCGCTTGATTTTCCGTAATAGTTCAAACGTTCTTCAAAAACTTTCTTAAGTTCTGCTTCCTGTGAACGAAGAGATTCTGGTAATAATAGTCCAAATTCCCCTTTTTGAAGATGAGCTAGTTTCTGTCTAGTCTCATCATTTACAGCCACATTTTCCTTATCCAAATAACTTGGACTGACATAGAGAACATTAGCATCTGGACTATAGGTATCCAGTGTCTCTCCCTGTTCATTTTTTCCTTGAGGATTTGCAAAATGAATGAGATTATCTTTTACAAATAGAGCCTGTTCTTTTTCAACTGCTTCTTTGGAAAATTCATACCACTTATTCAGATTTTCTGTATCTTTTCCTCTATCACCTAAACCAAAAGAAATTTGATAATAATCTGCTCTATCCTTCCATGCTTGTTTTGAAATTTCAAGTTCTTTCAATCGTTGGTAAGACGTCAAACCCGTCTTAACAGCGTAGCCTACTGTAAAAACAGCTACTAACTGACACAATAGGGTTAAAGTCATCAAGCGTTTAAGGGGTAATCTCCCCTTAATAACGGGAACTAATGCTTTGTAACTCAAACTCATTAGGTAAAGGAGCATTAGTAAAATTGAAATCCCCAATAAAAACAAAAGGTAAAAACTAATCCCAAAACCATAGGTAGCTAACAAGATAGGATAAAACAAACCTTGACTAAAAAGAACGACTCCCCCACCTAGGAAGGAAAGGAGGGCTGATAGAAGGAGCCACTTGATATCAGTCGATAAAGAATGCCCCATGATTGATAAGAGTGTCTGACCAGAAAAGAGTTTTATACCTGCTGCTCTCATTTCCTTAATCCGAGTGATAATCACTAAAGCAAAGAAAGATAAGCCAAATATTGCTAAACTAATTAAAATGAGTGGATTTAGTAAAATTCGAAAAGCAAGAGAATAAGGAGGTGTCTTTCGGTCAGCAATTGCTTTATAACCCAAATCTCCTAATTTATCGGCTAGCTTTTCTTTCGTCAAGGAGCCTGATAAAAGGAGATAACTATTTAGTGGATCACTACGTTCACGACTTTCTTGGCTAGCTTCTTGGAATTCTTTTGGTAATGTTCCCTGACCATAAGTTGCATAAGTAAAGTGAGTCGTCCCATCCTTACTCGGCTCTACAATTCTTCTAGCTATTAAACTCTGTTCTGAGTTTACAAACTTCTCTAATTCCTTTTCAAATACCTCACGCGTCGGTTCCTGAGTATCTTTTTTGACACGAAGTAGAGAAACGGAATCATAGCTTGCATATAAATATTGTGGCGCACGTAGGACAATAATCCAAGCAAGGAAGAAGCTGAGAAAAAAAGTTGATAATAATATGAATAGTTTCTTCATAGTAGACTCCTTGTGGTGAAAATTGATTTCAGGAGGTGAGATTTCAGAGTATGAAATCGGTTTCTATTATCACAAATTTATCACCATTATGATAAATTGTCAATAGATTTTAGCAAAATATAATTATATTTTTTTGGACTAACTTTTTAAACTTCTATAACAATATAGAGCTCTTAAAATGTGGAAAAAAACTCACTTGAACAAAATATTTTTAGGTTTATTCCTTTTTGCAAGAAACGGAATCTTAGACTTTCCGTTGTGATAAAAATGCCTGAAAACAATAGATTTCAGGCATTCGGAAACTTTGAGACTATAGGCTCAAAGTTTAGGTATGGAATTTCGAAGAAAGTCGCTACCGTCCGTAATCACCTAAGGAAAGTCTTAAAAATCTTATTTTAAATCGAAAAAGAGAGCCGCAGCTCTCTTTCTATTTATCTTCTTTTACCCTTTTTTACAGGCATGAGTGTAATATCTCTCAAGCTAAAGTAGGCAAGGGCAAGCATGGCGATTGTGACAAAGAATTCTGTCGGTAATTGGAAGATTTGCAAGATGGACAACATCAGCAAAATCAAGAGTGCAACAACTACAAAGACCAAGATAACGATGTTGACTGTTCCTTTGATACTTTGGGGTGTCGCAAATACATAGAGTAGTAATAAGAGTATCCCTATGATTAAATAGACCATCTTTATCTCTTTCCTAGCTGTTACTCAGCTGATTTTTTCTTTTTGTTGGCTTTCTCACGCTCTGCCTTGTTGAGGATTTGCTTACGCAAACGGATAGACTCAGGTGTTACTTCCATGTACTCATCGTCATTCAAGAACTCAAGAGACTCTTCAAGGGTTAAGATACGAGGTGTCTTGATAACCGCTGTTTGGTCCTTAGTAGCTGAACGGACGTTGGTCATTTGTTTAGCCTTGGTGATGTTAACTGTCAAGTCGTTTTCACGAGAGTTTTCACCGATAATCATTCCTTCGTAAACCTCAGTACCTGGGTTGACAAAGATTGTACCACGTTCTTCGATAGACATGATTGAGTAAGTTGTAGCCTTACCAGCATCGATAGAAACAAGGGCACCACGGTGACGTCCCCCAATTTCCCCTGGGATCAATGGCAAGTATTGGTCGAAGGTATGGTTCATGATACCGTAACCACGAGTCATTGACAAGAACTCAGTTGAGTATCCAATCAAACCACGCGCTGGAACAAGGAAGACCAAACGAGTTTGACCATTACCAGTTGAAATCATATCCAACATTTCACCCTTACGTTCAGAAAGGCTTTGAATAACAGATCCTTGGTATTCTTCTGGAGTATCGATTTGAACACGTTCAAATGGTTCACATTTAACACCGTCAATCTCTTTTACGATAACTTCTGGGCGAGATACTTGAAGCTCATAACCCTCACGACGCATGGTTTCGATCAAGATTGACAAGTGCAATTCTCCACGACCTGAAACAGTCCATTTATCTGGTGAATCCGTTGGATCAACACGAAGGGAAACGTCTGTTTGCAATTCTGCCTGCAAGCGTTCTTCCACCTTACGAGAAGTCACCCATTTTCCTTCACGACCTGCAAATGGTGAGTTGTTGACCAAGAAGGTCATTTGAAGGGTTGGCTCATCGATGTGTAGGATTGGAAGAGGTTCAATGGCGTCTGTCGGAGTAATAGTTTCACCAACAAAGATATCTTCCATACCGGATACGGCAATCAAATCACCCGCTTTGGCTTCTTGGATTTCACGACGTTCCAAACCAAAGAAACCAAAGAGTTTTGTGACACGGAAGTTCTTCGTTGTACCATCTAGTTTAGAAAGGGTAACTTGGTCTCCAACTTTCACACTACCACGGAAGACACGACCGATACCGATACGACCTACGAAGTCATTGTAGTCCAAAAGTGACACTTGGAACTGCAAAGGCTCATCTGAGTTGTCTACTGGAGCTGGGATATGATCGATAATGGTGTCAAAGATTGGCGCCATTGTTTTTTCTTGATCAGCTGGATCATCTGACAAGGAAGATGTTCCGTTAATCGCTGAAGCATAAACAACTGGGAAATCAAGCTGGTCATCATCTGCACCAAGCTCGATGAAGAGTTCCAAGACTTCGTCCACTACTTCTGCTGGACGAGCTGAAGGTTTGTCGATTTTGTTGACAACCACGATTGGAACAAGGTCTTGTTCCAAGGCTTTTTTCAATACGAAACGAGTCTGTGGCATGGTTCCTTCGTAGGCATCTACGACCAAGACAACACCGTCAACCATTTTCATGATACGCTCAACTTCTCCACCGAAGTCCGCGTGTCCTGGTGTGTCCATGATATTGATACGAGTTCCATTGTAAGCAACGGCTGTATTCTTAGCAAGGATGGTAATTCCACGCTCTTTCTCGATATCGTTTGAGTCCATAGCACGCTCTGCCAATTCAGTACGTGCATCAAGCGTTTCAGATTGTTTCAATAATTCGTCAACGAGGGTTGTTTTCCCGTGGTCAACGTGGGCGATAATCGCAATGTTACGGATATCTTCTCTTAATTTTGTCATGATTTCCTCTAATATTTTAAATTTTTATTTCTAACTGAACAATTATACCACAGTCTCATTCAAAAATCACAGTTCAGCTAAGTGTAAATGTTTTCACTCTACTTTTCTAGTCAAGGCAACTCTTTTCAAAGTCAGAGACTTATGATAAGATAAGCTGGTATGCGTTTAGATAGATTATTAGCCCAAGAAATGATCAGTCGCAAGGCTATGAAACAGGCACTCCTGAAAAAAGAAATCCTAGTAGATGATTGTCCAGCCAACTCCCTCGCTCAAAATGTCGATACTGGATTGCAGAAACTAGTTTTTCAAGGACGGCAGATTCAAGGATACAAGCACACCTACCTCATGCTTCATAAACCAGGTAGAGTGGTGACAGCCAGTCAGGATAAGGACCTACCAACCGTCATGGACCTCCTTCCACCTGACATCCAGTCTGACCAGCTCTATGCTGTCGGCAGATTAGACCGTGACACGACGGGACTGCTCCTTCTGACAGACAATGGACCTCTTGGTTTTCAGCTCCTTCATCCCCAGTACCATGTCGATAAATCCTATCAAGTGGTGGTCAACGGACTGCTCACACCAGACCATATCCAGCGGTTTAAGGAAGGAATCGTCTTTTTAGACGGAACCACTTGTAAACCTGCAACGCTAGAAATTCTGTCCTCAAGTCCTTCCTCTAGTCAAGCCTCCATCACCATCTCAGAAGGCAAATTTCATCAAGTCAAAAAGATGTTTCTCTCAGTCGGTGTCAAAGTTGTCTCTCTCAAACGAGTTCAGTTCGGTGATTTCACTTTAGACCCAGAACTGGCAGAAGGACAATACCGTCCCTTGAATCCAGAAGAATTAGAGATAAGTAAAAAACACTTAGAGAAAAGTGGATAAAACAAAAAAAGCTTTTAATTTAAAGCTTTTTTGTTTTTTGCTTATCTAAAAACTATTGCGATTGCTGCAATCCAGTTAAGAACAGAAAGAATAATACCTACAATAGCTATAATTCTTTCTGTTTTATAATCAAGTCCAGATTCTTTTTGAAGTTCGTTAGCATACAAGATACCGGCGATACCTAAAAGAATACCTCCCAAAGCAAATAATAAACTCATAACAATAGACAGAATACCCACCAAAAGTGGATTTTTTTTCTTGTCTTGCATGTTTAAAAACTCCTTAAAATAATTATTAATTTAGTATATGAGACCGACTTTATTAACTTTTCCTTGATCTTAGCTCGTCTTCACTTTCCCTTTCCAAGAATCCAACCCATAAGAAAGGATATAAATCTCAGAGAAACCTTGTTTTTTCAAATAAAGTGCTGCATTAGTCACTCTTTGTCCACGTTGGTTTTCGTAGAGAAGGACAGGTTTATCCTTGCGAAGGGCTGCAAGGCTTGACTTCAACTGATTTGAAGGAATATTGCGGGCTCCGAGGATATGTTTTCTGTGAAATTCTGCTGGTTCACGGACATCAATCAACTGCCCTTTCCGAATCAAGGCTTCAAATTCTGCATTATCCACAATCTTAGCCGCACGACGAATACGAAGGTAGTTATAGCCCATCCATGCCACCATTGCCAGTATAAGTGCCCACAAAATCCAAGTAACCATTAGTTCATTTCTCCATTTTTCTCAATATAGTCTAATTCTATCTTGTGCTCTCTACGAAGAACAGCTTCCGCCTCTAGATAGTCTAGCTTGTCCATCAGACCTGCATCATAGATCCGAGAGAGTTCGAGCTTCATCAGTTCAATATCATACAAGCGTTTCCCCATGTAAACAATAATGCCAAACTGTTTGAGAAATTGCTGCACATCATAGAATGTTTTCATAGCCTCCATTTTAGCAGATTCTAGACTTTTTTTCAATACTGGACCGGCTCTTTTCCCCTATTTTCTTCGTCTTCATTGCCCATTCTTCCGCAAGTGTGGTACAATAAAAACATGAGAATTCAACAACTACACTATATTATCAAAATCGTCGAAACTGGCTCTATGAATGAGGCAGCCAAGCAACTCTTTATCACCCAACCCAGTCTTTCAAATGCCGTTCGAGACTTGGAAAATGAAATGGGCATTGAAATCTTTATCCGCAATCCCAAGGGCATTACCTTAACCCGTGATGGGATGGAGTTTCTCTCCTACGCTCGTCAAGTTGTCGAGCAAACCCAGCTTCTGGAGGAACGCTATAAAAATCCTGTCGCCCACCGCGAACTTTTCAGCGTTTCTTCTCAGCACTATGCTTTTGTAGTCAATGCCTTTGTCTCTTTGCTCAAGAAGAGTGATATGGAAAAATACGAGCTTTTCCTTCGTGAAACTCGGACTTGGGAGATTATCGATGACGTCAAGAACTTCCGTAGTGAGGTTGGTGTCCTCTTTTTAAACAGCTACAACCGCGATGTTTTAACGAAAATGCTGGATGACAACCACCTGCTGGCTCACCATCTCTTTACTGCGCAACCGCATATCTTTGTCAGCAAGACCAACCCTCTGGCAAAGAAAGAAAAGGTGAAACTATCTGATTTGGAAAACTTCCCTTATCTCAGCTATGACCAGGGAACGCACAACTCCTTCTACTTTTCAGAGGAGATTCTTTCACAAGAGCACCACAAGAAATCCATCGTAGTCAGTGACCGTGCCACCCTCTTTAACCTTTTGATTGGTTTGGATGGTTACACTATTGCGACAGGGATTTTGAATAGCAACCTCAACGGAGACAACATCGTTTCCATTCCACTGGACATTGACGACCCGATTGAACTAGTCTATATCCAGCATGAAAAAACCAGCCTGTCTAAGATGGGTGAACGCTTTATCGAATACTTAGTAGAAGAAGTTCAATTCGATAATTAATAGGAAAAAGAAAAAGTTAGGAAATAGAAAGTGAAAAAGATACTACTGACTAGTGCTTTAATCCTTTCAATCGCAGGATTAGCACCCGCATCCGTCTTAGGAGAAGAAAACACAACTCAATCCACATCTGCTGTCAAGGAAGCAATTGCCAAAGAAGAAAAGAAAGAATCAAGTGTTGAGGAAAACTCTAAATCAGAAGTTCTTCCGAAAGTAGATGTGCAAGAAGACAAGCCCAAAAAAGAAGGATGGTACCAAGAAAATCGCCACTGGCGCTTTTACCAAGATGATAAGCCTGCTTTGAACTGGAAACAAATCCAAGGCAAATGGTACTACTTCGATCAAGATGGTAATCGTCTTCATTCTACTATCTACAAAGGCTATGCCTTTGACCAAGATGGGGTTATGATAGAAAATAGCTGGACCAATTTGGACAACCAATGGTATTATGCTGATTCCTCTGGACGACTAGCTCAGAACACCTGGAAAAAAATTAACGGCTCTTGGTACTATTTTGACCAAACTGGAAGCATGTTCAGCAACACTGCCGTCGACGGCTATCTGCTCACAAAAAGCGGAGCTATGGCAGAAAAGGGCTGGACTAAATTAGACCAAAATTGGTATTATGTCACACCATCTAGCAGAATCTCGCAAGACAAGTGGGAGAAAATCAACGGTTCTTGGTACTACTTTGATAAAAACGGCGTGATGCTCAGCCAGACAACAATTGGTGCCTACCTGCTTGACAGTAGCGGAGCCATGGCAGAAAACTCTTGGGTGAGAATCAATGAAAATTGGTATTACGCTAATGCATATGGGAAATATAGCCAAGACAAATGGGAGAAAATCAATGGTTCTTGGTATGCTTTTGAACAAAATGGAGTCATGCTTTCCAATAAATGGAAAGGAAGCTACTACCTCAAAGCCAGTGGGGCCATGGCGGAAAAAGAGTGGATTTTTGATAAATCCTACAATAGCTGGTTCTATCTAAAAGCGGATGGCCGTTATGCAAATCAGGAGTGGATTGGAGCATACTACCTCAAGTCTGGCGGTTATATGGCCAAGAATGAGTGGATTTATGACGACTATTACAAGGCTCGTTACTATTTGGACGATAGCGGACATTATGTATCAGGGACCTACAAGATAGACGGAAAGGAACATTTGTTCCAAAAATACGGCCAATGGATTTCTGAAGTTTCAACAGAAGGTGGATTTACAAAAGGTCAATACAGCAATACCATCTTCCTAGATCCTGGACATGGTGGTCAAGATTCAGGTGCCTTTTACTACAATGTCGCTGAGAAAGATCTCAATATGCAGATTTACCGTAAGCTTCGTACTAAGTTAGAAGAACTAGGCTACAAGGTCCTCACCTCTCGTGATAGTGATATTGACGTTGATTTTGTTACCGAACGTTCTCGTATGGTTAATAAGACCAACTCTGATATTTTTATCAGTATTCACTTCAACGCTACTGGTAATACCTACTCAAAAGCGAGCGGTATTCAAACCTACTCCTATAGAGATGAACCTGATTATCCAAGTAAGATTAATCAATACTGGCACAATCACCCTGATCGTATGAGTGAAAGCAAACGCCTCGCCGCTGCTATCCACTCCTCTCTCCTAGCCGAAACTGGTGCCAAGGATGCTGGCTTATTGGAAAGTAGCTTTGCCGTACTACGCGAAACTGCCAAACCAGCCGTCCTCCTAGAACTCGGTTATATGGATAATTTCACTGAGAATCAACGGATTCGTGATGATCGATACCAAGATAGACTAGTCGCAGGTATTGTGAAAGGCATCCAAAAATACTACGCTGGTCAGTAAAAAAAGTCTCGAGAAATCTCGAGACTTTTTATTTGTCTTCTTGTTTATCTTTATCAGGAAAGAGATAGCCAAGCCCTACACAAGCTAGCACACCGGCACCAATCACCAAACCACTTGAAATTGGCAAGAGATCCAAGATAGCATTTGCAATGATAAAGGCAATGATCAAGCACATGAGACTGGCTTTGTAGTCTTTTTTCAAAACGTTTTCTAGCGTGAAATAGAGGAACAATCCTACCGGAATGAGTGACCAGAGGTTGACATCCAAACTTGGCCATCCAACTGAGCCGAAATACAATACTAGTGCTGCTGCTACTAAAAATACAAGTCCCAATAATTTTTTCATTTTTTGTCTCC
Organism: Streptococcus oralis; assembly: GCF_018448765.2. Taxonomy (GTDB): domain Bacteria; phylum Bacillota; class Bacilli; order Lactobacillales; family Streptococcaceae; genus Streptococcus; species Streptococcus oralis_BM. The sequence goes on along the minus strand of NZ_JAHCMC020000001.1, from coordinate 584,369 downwards.
ATTTTCTTTTTTGGGAACTTGAGTTGTCTGGCACCAACTCTTCACGCCCCTTACAAAAATCATTATAGCAGAGGGCTTCCCCCAGAACAAGCCCTTTTGCCTATCTGGTCTCTATCTCAGTCTAAGTGGTTGAATAGTAGTGATAAAAGAAAAAGAAGCCCTAATGGGCTTCTTGATTCTGCCGATTGCAGGGATCGAACCTGTGACCTACGCGTTACGAGTGCGTTGCTCTACCAACTGAGCTAAATCGGCTGTTACCCTTTTAGTATAGCACTCTGAAAATAGATGTCAAGAAATTTTCATCACCATTAGAAAAGCCTGTCCTGAGACAAGGCTTTGAGTTTCTTCCTTTTACGAACCCGCACTTTCGTAGGCGTCTAAGCCCCTGTCCCATAGTTTCAAAGAAATGACAAAAAAGACAAGGGAAATTAGAATCAAACCACCGATATTAAAGAAGACATCCTTATCCTGCAAGAAATAGCTGGCAGGATAATAGGCCGTAAAGGCGAAAGGTACAATAAAGCTAATTAACCAACGAAGGACCGAATTGTAAATGGAAATCGGATACTTGGCAAAGTCATTAAACATATAAAAAATGTAAATCATGGCTCCTGACTGCTTGGTCCAAAAGGCGATACTGGCTGTCGCGATTTTCAAGGAAGTATAGATCAAGGTCGCAAAAGGAATGCAGACTAGAAAAATCAGGAATTTTGGAAGAGTCCAAGCAATGCTTGATACTGTTGTCGCTAGTAAAATTCCACCGACCAATAGTTCGCCCAGGGCATCAATCTGAAAGGTCTCGACTAGGATGTGAAAGAGAGGATTGATAGGACGAGTCAGATACTTATCAAACTCTCCCTTTCGGACTAAGCGTTGTCCCAGTGCCCAGAGATTATCAAAAAAGAGATGATCCAATCCCTTGGGAATTAAGGAAAATCCATAGATAAAGGCAATCTCTTGGAAGGTCCAGCCTTCTAGGGATGGAATGTGTTGAAAGATGACATTGAGAAACAAGAGGTTCAGGCCTTGAGTCAGAAAAACTCCTAACACGCCCACCACAAAATCGACCTTGTATTCCATGATTTGCTTGATGTATTGTCTGATAAAAATCAGATGCATGCGTTGATATTTTTTCATACTAACCTCCCTGAATGGTGATGAATGACTGGACTCGTTTCCAAATCAGCTGAGACAAGCCCATCATCACTAAGAGCCAGAAAAACTGTAGCAAGAGTGCCTGAAGAATCTGACTGGCATCGTATTTCCCAACAATGATCATGACTGGAGTGTAGATCAAAGATGAGAAAGGCAAGAAGGAGAGAATAGCTGAAACAATCTTTGGAAAGAAAGCCAAGGGAATCAAACTTCCAGACATAAAGGCCACTATGGAAGTCTTGAGTAGATTAGAGCCCCATAAATTTTTAAATACAAAGGCTGAAAATCCAAAGCAGATATTAAAGAAAAAGTTAATCAGATAAGCCAGAGTTAAGCTAAAAAGATAAAGGACAGGTAATCCCAGCACTTCTACCATCCCTTGCCCAGATAAGATTTTCATCAAGACAATCACACTCAAGAAAGGAAGTCCGACACTGACAAAAATCAACCACTTGGACCCAAGCTCGGTAAAGAGGTAAGAAGCCGCAAAATGCACTGGTCTCAACAAGCGCATGATAATGGAACCATCCTTGACCTCCTCCCCAATCATAAAGGACGAATCTGACCTAGTCAGAAGATTGGTCACAAAACTCATAATGATGTAGAGGGTGATATCTGCCATACTAAAGCCCTGAATCAAAGACTCTTGCGAAGAATCAAAGACAGCCTTCCAGAGATAAAAAGCCACAAAAGCCCCCATGACATCGCCAATCCGATAGAGAATAAAGTTGACTCGATAGGTGATCAACTCCTGAATCCCTGCATTGATAAAGGGTTTATAACGTCTCCACAATTTGACCATCTTAGAGCTCCTTTCGATAGAAGCGACGGATAATATCCTCAATATCCGTATCCTCCATCTTCAAATCACGGACTTCAAAATCAGACAGGGTTTGCTTGATAATATCAGCCGACTGGTAGCGGGAACTATCAAATTCAATGTTGAGGCTATTTCCTTGTCTATCAACGGTCATATCAGGCAAGCCTTCAAAGTGAGAGACTAGCTGACTTTGCCCTGGCACCAATTCAAAGGAAAGAGTCTTCATCTTGCCAAAAGTTTCCTTGAGCTGGATCACCGTCCCATCAAAAATCTCCTGCCCCTTGTCAATCATAAAAATTCGATCACAAAGCTGCTCAATATCGCTCAGGTCATGAGTGGTCAAGAGAATGGTTGTTGCTTCCTCCTGATTGATTTGGGTAATGGCGCGACGAATGTTGTCCTTAACCGCAACGTCCAAACCAATGGTCGGCTCATCTAAAAAGAGAACCTTGGGATTGTGGAGCAAGGAAGCCGCAATGTCCGCCCGCATCCGTTGGCCAAGTGAAAGAGTTCGCACGGGATCCTTGATAAAGTCCTTCAAATCCAAGACTTCATTTAAAAAGTCCATGCGCTTATGGAAAAGAGAGTCTGGCACATCGTAAATTTCTTTTAACACCGTGTAGGTTTCTTGCAGAGCCAAATCCCACCATAGCTGGGTGCGTTGTCCAAATACCACTCCAATATCCTTGACATAGTCTTGGCGATTGTCCTGCGGAATTTTGCCATTAATCCGACAAAAACCAGATGTCGGTTTCAAAATCCCTGTCAGCATTTTGATGGTTGTCGACTTCCCAGCTCCATTTGCTCCGATAAAACCTAAAATTTGACCTTTTGGCACCTCAAAGGTTAAATCCTTGACCGCTTCAAAGGTCTGCTTTTCAGGATGAATAAAGGAGCGCAAAGCTCCTTTCAAACCTGGTTCCTTAACTGTTTTTACAAAATTTTTCTGAAGATTCTCTACTTCTATCATTGCCATATCTATCTCCCTATCGCAAGGAATAGCAACATTGTATTTTTGACTACAAATATTCTAAATCCTTACTTTCTAAACCCTTTACATTCTATTCTTACAGAAGGCTTTATACCAACCTATTATAGTCCAATAAAAAATGGAATGCAAGCGTTTGCCAAAAGATTATGAAATTAGAGATTTCACTCTAAAAATAATAGTTTTAATCAAAAATTCTGGTTTAGTAGTTTCCTTAAAACACAAAAAAACCTGCCCAATGGCAGGTTCTATCTGTATTGTTCAGCTAAATTAAGCTTTACCTTCTGAACCGAATACGTCGATACGTTCTTCAACAGCTTCTGTAATTGCTTCGAAACCTGGTTTCAAGAATTTACGTGGGTCAAAGAGTTTCTTCTTATCGTATTCTGCTTCGTTTGCTTCGTATTCAGCAACAAATTTACGAGTTGCGTTAGCAAATGCGATTTGGCATTCAGTGTTAACGTTAACTTTCGCAACACCAAGTTTGATAGCTGCTTGGATTTGGTCATCAGGAATACCTGAACCACCATGCAACACGATTGGGAAGCCTGGAACTGCTTCTGTCAATTTTTGCAAGTGATCAAGGTGAAGACCTTTCCAGTTTGCTGGGTAAGGACCGTGGATGTTACCGATACCAGCTGCCAAGAAGTCAATACCAGTTGCAACCATTGCTTTAGCATCTTCAATTGGAGCCAATTCACCATCACCAATGATTCCGTCTTCTTCACCACCGATAGTACCAACTTCAGCTTCTACTGATACGCCGTTTGCATGAGCAAATTCTACAACTTTACGAGCTTTTTCAAGGTTTTCTTCAACTGGAAGGTGTGAACCGTCAAACATAACTGAAGTATAACCAACTCGGATACATTCAAGTGCATCTTCATAATGACCATGGTCAAGGTGAATAGCAACTGGTACAGTAATTCCCATTGATTCTACAAGGTTTTCAATGAGAAGTTTACATACTTTGTAACCACCCATGTATTTCGCAGCACCCATAGAAGTTTGGATCAAAACTGGAGCTTTTTTAGCTTCTGCTGCACGCAAGATAGCTTGAGTCCACTCAAGGTTGTTTGTGTTAAATCCACCAACTGCATAACCGTTGTCACGAGCTGCTTGGACAAATTTTTCTGCTGAAACGATTGCCATTTTATCAGGCCTCCTGTATATTTTTATGGGTCAACCCATTTACATTGTTCATTTTATCACTTTTTGATAAAAAAAGCTAGTTTTTCCCATGCTTTAGATTGAATTTCTTCCAATCCGATCAATGTAAGCCTTTTCTTTTTAATCTTGGCTAACTCTAGGAAAGCGTATAAAGAAAGTCAAGCGATCATCCTTCCTTTCAAAACGATAAGGCAATTTCTCATGTTCTAATAAACTTTTGACCACAAAGAGTCCCATCCCCGAACCTTTGGCCTTGCGACTAGCATTTCCAGAAAAAGACTGGGCCAATTGTTCTTGTTCTTCAGGACTACAGCTATTCTCGATAAAGAGCTCCCCTTCCCTCTCGCCAATGCGGACCAAGCCGCCTGTAGTGGAGTGCTTGATAGCATTGCTGATGAGATTCGATAGGATTAGTTTCATGACAGATGGGTTTATGTAAGCCTGCTGATGGGTTAGGCTAATATCTACCTGAAGTTCTCTCTCCTTGGCGAGCAAAGCATAATCCTTAACCAGACTTTGCGTCATCTGAAGGAGGTCAACCTCTTCTTTCTCCTCTCGAATTTCCTGCACAGAAGAGAGAGAAAGTATCTGGAGAACGTGGTGACTGAGGTCGTCCACAATCCCCAAGGCAACTCCAAGATAGTGGTCTCTATCCTTATAACGGCCGATATTTTCTTTCATATTTTCGATTAGGATTTTGAGACTAGCCAGAGGGGTTTTCAGTTCATGAGAGGCCCCTCGTAGGAACTCAACCTTCATCTTCTCCAGCTGGAGAATAGCTTCATTCTTGTCATGCAAGTCCGCAATGACAGTCAAGAGATGCTGGTAAAGGCCATTGATTTGTTCCTTGAGATCACCTATCTCATCCTTAGAATCCACGCGCAATCGCACTTGGGCATCCAAATCCATCATCCGACGGGTCACCCGCTTGATTTCCAAAATCGGTGCAACAATGGTCCGAGCATAAATGTAAGCCACCAAGAGGGAAATCAGAAAGGATGCCAACAAGGTATAGGGGAGAAACTGAAGACTAATCTGCTCTGCTTCTTTTTGCAAATCCATGGACGCTAGAAACTGGAGAGTCATAGTCCCACCATCTTGCGTTTTTACCTCGCGTTCTTCAATAAAGAGGGAAGTTGTCTGGCGATCTGTATCTAATGGAAAATTATCCTTAACCTCTAACTTGTCCTCAGTCATCTCACCCTTAACGGAACCTTTGATATCACTGGTCTGGGAATACAAGTCTAACACTTGCTCGATACTCTGCCTATCCTTTCCGTCAAGGGACTGGGCAATGGCTGTCGCTTTCTGGCCAATGGTTTCCTGACGATGACTTAGATAAGTTGATGGAAAGAGAAAATAAATAGCTAAATGAAGACAAATAACCAGAACACTAAAAATCGAGAAGGTATAGATAAATATTTTAGTAAATAGACCTGTTCGTTTCATTTTCGCTCCAATTTATAACCAACATTGCGCACAGTGAGGATACAATCCAAGTCTAGCTTTTTCCGTAATTCCTTGATATAAACATCAATGACACGGTCAAAGGGAACCTCATCTGTCACCTTCCAGACAGCATCGATAATCTGAGAACGAGTCAAGGCCCGGCCTTCATTTTTCACCAGATAGTCCAGAATTTCCAACTCTTTGGCATTAATGGCCACTTCTTGACCTGCGAGGCTTGCACTGTAACTCTCAAAGTCCACCTTGGTATCCTTATAAGAGAAGATTCGTCCTGTATCGTAGTAGCGCTTGAAAATCGCGTCCACCCTTACTTTTAAAAGGGAGAGAGAAAAAGGCTTTTCCAGATAACCGTCTGCTAGAGAAGCAAAAGCACTCATCTTGTATTCTTCATCCTGAAAGGCGGTCAGCATCAAAATAGGAACCTGACTGGTTTTACGAATCTCAGCTAGGATTTCTAGGCCATTAAGCTTGGGCATCTGGATATCCAGCAGTACTAGAGCAACTTCATAGCTGGAAAATTTTTCCAGAGCTTCCTGACCGTCTGCTGCCTCAATGGTTTCATAACCACAATCTGTCAAATAGTCACTGATCCCTTCACGGATCATCTCTTCATCTTCTACAATTAAAATTTTCATAGAAAAACCTTTCACATTTCTTTAATTTTCTTTTAAATCCTCCCTGTTTCATCCTGAAAGGAAAGGCTTTAGGGAGATGAAATACATAAAAATGCTACCTATATTATACCCCATTTAGGGGAGAATAGGTAGCAAGTTTTTTATTCGCTATCGAGCAAGAGTTCTTTTGGTTGTTTTCTAAGGAGATTGCTTGAAGCAAGCGCCATAACGAGAACGACTAGAACTAAAGCAAGAACAAAGACGATGATAAAGTCTGATGTCTGAATGGAAATGTCTAAGCTCGATAAGGTCTTGCTAAAGCCATCTACTTCTGCACCACCACCAAGATTAGAGGCTTGAGCTGCCTTGCTGGCTTGCTTGGCAACACCTGAAGTAACATTGGCTAGGACAGTGTTTCCGATTGCACGAGCTGTATAGTTGGCTAGGAAGTAAGCAGAAACGAGAGCAGGGATAGCAATCAAGATTGATTCTGTGATAAATTGCCCCAAGATACTTGCCTGCTTGAGACCGATAGAGAGGAGAATTCCCACTTCCTTACGACGGGCGTTGATCCAAAGGCTGAGCAAGAGGGCAAGGAGAAGAACTGAGAAGCTCAAGCTACCCCAGAAGAGGAGGTTGGCCATCTTGTACATACCAGAGATGGATTGCTCAAGAGCTGGGTAGTTAGATGAACTCTTCACAAGTGTATAGCTCTTCCAGTTGATACCGCTGATGCCATTCAACTCTTTCATGACATCATCCAAGTTCTTGTCTGCTGTTACAAAGAAGGTTGCGTCCCCATAAATAGCTGTGTCTTCTGTGTATCCGTAAAGTTTTGCAGCAGTGTGAATGTCTGTGATAGCTGTGTTTTCATAGAGTTCTTGTGAGTAGGTTACTGCTGACTTATTATGACCATCAAAGAGTCCCTTGATTGTCACTTCAACTGTTTCCTTGGCACCTTTTTCATTGTCTGCATCGTAGACATTGGAATCCAGTTTAACCTTGTCCCCTACTTTCCAGCCGTGTTTGGCTGCCAAGTCCTTGTGCAAGAGGATCTTGTCCTTGTCGTCGTTGGTTAGGTGCTCACCTTCAACCAGCTTATATGAGCCAGAGACAAACTTATCTTCTTTTGAGGAGTCATTGACACCTGTAATCATCAAACTGCTTCCAAACCGTTTGGCACGATCTGCAGTGAGATTTTTCTTGGTTTCTGGCGTTTCAATCAGGTCATATCCAGTTAAATCTCCGATAGCGTTGATACGTTTAACATAAGACTCGATAGCCTTGTTTTCGGTGATTTTTTTGATATCCTCACCCTTGATATTCCCAGCACCACGTGGCGTTCCTTGATTGACGCGACGATTGATTTGCATGGAGAAGCTATTGGTGATATTTTTAAAGGTCTCCTGAGAAGCCTTGGCAGTAGCTCCCTTGATCGACAAGCCGACCAAACTCAAGCTCGCCATGAGGAGAATAATCAGGAAGATAACAATCGATTTGAAAAACTTCCTTGTAACATAGGCAAATGCGTTGTGTAGCATAGGTTTCCTTTCTAGATTTTGTTCTATTTCAATGTCTTATAACTTATATAAATTATTTTTTTACTATTTCCCTTAGATTGTGCGGACGGGAGCAACTTCCTGTAGGAATTTCATCCCTAATTTTTGAGCCATATGTCTCAAAAATTCCGGCCTAGATAATAACTCTGTTATTATCTAGGCTATCACTATTGCGGGAAATAGTTATCAAAGACTCACTTTGTTTATTATTACTTTACACGTATCTGGTTACCAACTAATACTATTTTAAAGTTTAATAACTAGATTCTATATTTCAGTCAGTTTCTTGTCCTTCAATTCAAGTGTAATATCTGACGCTTGTGCCACTTCTTTACTGTGGGTGACGACGATCACACATTTACCTGTTTTCTCGGCAAGTGATTTGAGCAGTTCGATAATATCTCCAGCAGTTTTAGGGTCCAGATTTCCTGTTGGCTCATCAGCTAGAATAACCGGAGCTTCTGAGACTAAACTGCGAGCGATGGCTACACGTTGCTGTTGACCACCTGATAACTGGAGAACATTCCGCTTGATCTGACTTTCATCCAAACCAAGCTCAAGAAGTGTATCCTTGCTTGCCTTTTTGTTGACCAAGCGGATATTTTCCAGCGGAGAAAGATAATCTATCAAGTTATAATTTTGAAAGACCAGGGAAATATGGTGCATGCGATGGTAAGAATACCCCTTATTCCGAATGTCCTCTCCTTGGAAAAGGATAGAACCTTCAACAGGGCTATCTAGACCAGCCAGTAGGGACAAGAGAGTGGATTTTCCTGCTCCTGACTCACCAATGATACTATAAAATTTTCCGGGTTCAAAATTATACTTGATCTGATATAAAACTGCTTCAGCAGTGTTCTTATAACGGTAGGTAACATCTTGCAATTGTAATAAAGTCATGATTTCTCCTTCTTAACTAATAGATGATAAAATTTCTTTCGGCGATTTTCTAAATAAGAATAGGAAACAAAGGGCTACAGACAAGCAACCAATCAGGAGCAGAAAGACATAGGATTCTGCAAAGGATAGGAGACTAGTTGATAGACCGCTTGCTTTGGCCAGCGTGTCTTGTAAGCTTGCCTGATCTCCACTGGCTAGTACAGTTTGGAGCAGATAGGATGTGATGGCATTTCCAGCGATAAAGGATGGAAGCAAAGCTCCGAGAGATACCAACACTACCTCTAAACAGAACTGTAGGAAGATCGAGCTCTTGCTTTTTCCAAGTGCGAGTAAAATTCCCACTTCGTAGACTCTTTCTCTCAACCAGAGAGACAAGACCAAAATCAAAGCTCCTGCTCCTGCTATCAACATCCCATAAAGGAAGATGGTGAGGAAGGTTTGGAAGGTTGCAACTGAGTCTTTGATTTGTTCAAAGGCCTTGTTTTCCTTCTCAACTTGGTAACCTTGACTTTCTAAAGCCAAGGTTTCCACCTGCTTCATGAGTCCGTCCATTTCCTTAGGATTTTCTACATAGAAGCGCGCTGCACTGACTTGTGGTTCACTATTTCCCAGAAGGCTTTGGCTACTTTCATAGTCTGTAAAGACTTGGTTTTCACTGAAGTCAGAAGACAAGCCTGTGAATTTTTCTTGTTTTTTACCAGAAAAGATACCGACAATCTCAAACTCTACTGTTTGCCCTTTTCCAGCTTCGGACTGACCAGCATCCAAGCGAATCTTGTCATGAAGCGAAAGACCGTTCTTCTTGGCCAACTCTTCGTGGATAAGGATTTTCTTGGAGTCCCCTTTTTGAAGGTGTCGCCCTTCTTTTAGATTGAAAGCCGAACTGGTAAAGGTGACATCCTTGGATGAATCTTCAAGAGCCGTTAAGCTAACCAAGTTCTTGTCCGCGGCTGACAAATCATCACGTTCTACGCTCTGCTCACCACTCACCGCTTCCTTGTCTTTCAGTTTTGCGACCGTCTCGAGTTCAGGAGAGACATTTTCCAGTCCCTTAATCTTGCTAACGGATGCTAGGTCAGACAACTTGAAGGTCTGTCCATTTTCTATCTTTTTGATAGAAAAAGATGTATTGAGTGATTTGTAAAGATTGCTTTCTACTGTTTTGTTGGACTTCATCAGAGTCAAACAGGCTGAAATTCCTGCCAAAAGGACAAATAAAATCAGAAATAAAATAAAACTTCTCAGTCGTTTTCTGCTGACATAAGCCCAAGCTCTTTGGATTGGATTCATTTGTCACCTCCATATTTGTAAGACTATTATAAAATCCAAATATGAAATGTTTATGAAATCGAAAAATTTTTTTGAAAAAAACAAAAAAAGCTAGCGAACGCTAACCTTCCTTCATATATAAGGAAAAATAGTACCAATCAAAAATCTACTTCATTTTAAAAATGATAGTCATATCTTTCTGATTAGTAATTTTCCATCTCCTAAGTTCTTCATTTTCTGACTAGTGTTTGAGGATATTCTTGATAGAATGAAATGGAAAACTCAGTTTAAATGTTCTGATACAATCACTGTTCTTGATGCCAATATTTTCGATACACGAAACGTAGCCTCTAGTCTTCTTTGTAAAAACAAAAAAGAGCTAGACACAGCTAACTCTTACCCCTATGCGGAGAGAGGGACTTGAACCCTCACGACCTAAAGCGGTCACAGGATCCTTAGTCCTGCGCGTCTGCCAATTCCGCCATCCCCGCGTCGATTACCTAACTAGTATATCAACTTTCAAAATCTTTGTCAACACTTTTTTCAGATTTTTTTCATTTTTCCAAGGGAATCATTCTTTAATTTCAGACAGGTTTTCATCCAACAATTTGGCTCCCAGAGTGTTCTTAAAATGTCCAAGAGCAAACTGATGATTTTCTGGCCAGATAGAGGCAACCGCAGGCTTGACAACCTCGATTTGATAACCTAGATTATAAGCATCAATAGCCGTATGAAGAACACAAATATCCGTCAAAACACCTGTTAAGATAACAGTATCAACCCGACGTTCCCGCAAACGAATATCAAGATCCGTTCCTGAAAATGCTGAATAGTGACGCTTATCCATCCAAAAGACGCGACTATCCGCCTCATGCTCAGCATAAAAGTCAGCTAGGGGGCCATAAAGGTTACGCCCACTAGTTCCGATGATATTGTGTGGTGGAAAGAGTTTGCTTTCTGGGTGGAATGCATCCTTCTCTTCATGAGCATCAATGGTGAAAAAGATATAGTCCCCACGTTCAAAAGCCAATCTGGTTACCTGATCAATGGCTTTTGATATTGCTTGAGCAGGTGCCCCTGCAGTCAGCTTTCCATGGTCTGCTACGAAATCCTCTGTATAGTCAATTGAGATTAAAGCCTTTGCCATTAGTAGTCCCTCTTTTTCACTTCCTCAAAAATATCACCAATTAGAACTTTGAGATAAGTCCCCTTCATTCCTAATGATCGACTCTCAATAATTCCCGCTGACTCCAATTTACGAAGCGCATTGACAATCACTGAGCGTGTAATGCCAATACGGTCTGCAATAACTGATGCAGTCAGCTGCCCTTCATTTCCATCCAATTCAGCTAAAATAGCTGATACGGCACGAAGTTCTGAATAGGAAAGGGTGTTGACCGCCATGGTAACAGCCGTACGACGGCGAATATTCTTCTCATCTTCTTCACGTTGGAAGTTCAAGAGTTGAATCCCTACCACCGTGCTCGCAATCTCGACAAGAATCAAATCTTCATCTTCAAACTTCTTGTCATTACGCCAAATAATCAACGAACCTAGGCGAATCCCTGATACATGAATCGGAGCGATGGTCGTCAACCCATCTGGAAAGTCCTCACGGCTCTCCACAGGGAAAATGGTCAAATCATGTTCAACAGGAAGGTTGGCTTCCGTGTCATAAATCATGTTTGCCCCTTGTACATAGACGTCAGGGAAGGTTTTGGTTTGGAAGAACTGTTCTACACGGTCATTATTGGTCTTATAACGCATAAAGTAGCCCAAGAGACGTCCCTTGTTATTCACAATACAAGCGTTACAATCAATAATATCAGCTAACTGGCGTGTGATCGCATTGTAAGGAAGTTCATCTTGGAGTTGCTCCTCAGAGCGCTTTAGAATAGACGTGATTTTTCTTGTTTTTTCTAATAAATGTGCCATTTTTTACCTCGCATATAATCGCTTCCATTATAACATAGAAAAGTCTTTATTTCAATAATTATCTGAAAATTGCTTATTTAATTGCAATTTTGAACAGCAAAAATATTTTAGAAAAAAAAGCGATTTTTTTATTGACATCCTATTTTATTTTTGATATTATAACATTATAAGAAGATGACATGATAAATCCCTTTCCGTTTCACCTATCCTTTACTATCACCATCTTCTTTTACCCTTGGTCTCCTTATATATAAAAGCGATTCATAATGTGAATCGCTTTTTCCTATTTGTCTCCTTTGTTACGAATAACAAAGCCTGTTTTCTTTTCGCTTGAAGTGTTACGAGGTTTTTTATTGTCTTTATTACGATAGCGTCTGTCTTTATCAAAACGATCGTTCCCGCGGTTGCCTTTTTTGAAATCATCACGGCGACCACCACAACGGTTGTCTCCTCGACGATTGTCGCGTCCACGATTACCTCCAGAACGTCCATTTCCTGACGGTTTGAACGGCAGTGGTTTTTCACGTGCAATCTCCACTTCAGGAAGGCTATCTGGATCTTGGACTGTCAGACTCAAGATATACATAGCCAATTCTTCTGGACTAAATTCTGCAGCTAACTTACGAGCATCTTTAGCAAATTTCTCAAAGTTCCCACGAATAGTTTCATCCGCAAAATCACGTTCGATTTTCTTGAGAGCTACCTGTTTCTTAGCTTGGAAGGCTTCCTCTGCTGTTGCTGGTTTTAAGCCTTTCATGCGTTTCTTAGTCAAATTCTCGATAATTTGAAGGTAGCCCATTTCGTTTGGAGCTACGAAAGTAATAGACTGACCTGACTTACCAGCACGACCTGTACGACCGATACGGTGAACATAACTTTCAGGATCTTGTGGAATATCGTAGTTGTAGACATGGGTCACACCTGAGATATCCAAACCACGTGCTGCCACGTCTGTCGCAACTAGAACATCAAGATTCCCATTTTTAAAATCACGAAGGACACGAAGGCGTTTATTTTGGTCCAAATCACCATGAATTCCTTCTGCACGGAAGCCACGAATTTTCAGTCCACGAGTCAATTCATCTACACGGCGTTTGGTACGACCAAATACGATAGCAAGTTCTGGTTGTTCCACATCCATGAGACGCGTCATAGTATCAAATTTTTCTTGTTCTTTGACACGGATATAGTACTGATCCACCAGCTCTGTTGTCAATTCCTTGGCAGCAATCTTGACATGTTCAGGGTCTTTCATAAACTGAACACCGATACGTTTGATAGCGTCTGGCATGGTTGCTGAGAAGAGCAAGGTTTGACGATTTGCAGGGACACGAGAAATGATGGCTTCGATGTCTTCAAGGAAGCCCATGTTGAGCATTTCATCCGCTTCATCAAGGATCAGAGTTTCAATGTCTTGTAATTTCAAGGCCTTGCGTTTAATCAAGTCCAAGAGACGGCCTGGTGTTCCTACCACGATGTGGGCACCAGATTTAAGGGCCTTGATTTGTTTTTCAATGCTGGAACCACCGTAAACTGAGCGAACTTTCACTCCTTTGCTACGGCCAAAGCGGAAGAGTTCCTCTTGACTTTGGACAGCGAGTTCACGAGTTGGAGCAATGACCAAGGCTTGGATGGTCGCTTCTTCTGTACGGATTTTTTCAAGGGTTGGCAAGCCAAATGCTGCGGTTTTCCCTGTACCAGTCTGAGCTTGACCAATAACGTCTTTTCCTTCGAGAGCCAAGGGAATGGTCTGTTCTTGGATAGGACTGGCTTCTACAAATCCAGCTTTTTCAATCTCTGCTAACAAATCAGCAGACAAGTTAAATTCATTAAATTTCACGTTTTTCTTCTTTCTAAAGATGGTGCGAAGCCATCCTATAGCGCTTAGTATATACTTTTCTTTTCATGATGTATCTTCTTAAAAAACGAGATACCGTGTTGCTTCTTTTCCACGAAAGAAAAGTACGAGTTTCTTTGCAACCTATCTAGTATAACACAAGAGCGGGGCAAAAGATAGTCTAACCACTTGATTAAAACATGTAAACGATTTTCTAGCTGTAAAGTAGCCTGAAACTTGTTTATCAAAGGATTTGAAGGGACCATTTCAAACGTACTTCATTTCCCGTAGCAGATTTGTGCAAAAGTTTTTTTCTTGTGCTAGAATTAAATCAAATAGGAGGATTTAAAAATGTTAACATACGATTTAATTGTCATTGGATTTGGTAAAGCCGGTAAGACTTTGGCTGCTAAGATGAATGCGGCTGGAAAAAAAGTTGCTGTCATCGAGCGCAGTAAAGCGATGTATGGTGGTACTTGCATTAATATTGCTTGTATCCCAACCAAGACTATGATTGTAGCGGCTGAAAAGGGCTGGTCATTTGACGATACCATGAAAGAGCGTGGTGCGGTGACTGGTCGTCTTAACGCTAAAAATTATAAAATGTTGGCCGATAATGGCGTTGATGTCATTGATGCAGAGGCACATTTCGTGTCAAATAAGGTGATCGAGATCCAGGCTGGTGACGAAAAACAAGAAATGACTGCTGAAACAATCGTCATCAACACTGGCGCTGTTTCAAACGTCTTGCCAATTCCTGGACTTGCTACAAGTAAAAATGTCTTTGACTCAACAGGTATCCAAAACTTGGACAAATTGCCTGAAAAACTTGGAGTCCTTGGTGGTGGAAACATCGGTCTTGAATTTGCTGGACTCTACAACAAACTTGGTAGCAAAGTCACAGTCCTAGATGCCTTGGATACATTCCTTCCTCGTGCAGAACCTTCCATCGCAGCTCTTGCCAAACAGTACATGGAAGAAGACGGTATTGAATTGCTTCAAAACATCCGTACTACTGAAATCAAAAACGACGGAGACCAAGTCCTTGTCGTAACTGAAAACGAAACCTACCGTTTCGACGCCCTTCTCTACGCAACTGGACGTAAGCCAAACGTAGAACCACTTCAACTTGAGAATACCGATATTGAACTAACTGAACGCGGTGCTATCAAAGTAGACAAACATTGTCAAACAAACGTTCCTGGTGTCTTTGCAGTTGGAGACGTCAACGGTGGACCTCAATTTACCTACATCTCACTTGATGACTTCCGTGTTGTCTACAGCTACCTTGCTGGAGATGGCAGCTACACTCTTGAAGACCGTCTCAATGTACCAAACACCATGTTCATCACACCTTCACTTTCACAAGTTGGTTTGACAGAAAGCCAAGCAGCTGATTTGAAACTTCCATACGCTGTGAAAGAAATCCCTGTTGCAGCAATGCCTCGTGGTCACGTAAATGGCGACCTTCGTGGAGCCTTCAAAGCTGTTGTGAATACTGAAACAAAAGAAATTATTGGTGCAACTATCTTCTCAGAAGGTTCTCAAGAAATCATCAACATCATCACTGTTGCGATGGACAACAAGATTCCTTACACTTACTTCACAAAACAAATCTTCACTCACCCAACCTTGGCTGAGAACTTGAATGACTTGTTTGCGATTTAAGTTGAGACTTCTTGGTATCTCACAGCCCTCATCGGGCTGTTTTTGTTTCTGCAAAATCTCAAATCTATCTTTTCCCTCTTTTATGATATAATGTCCAAACTTTACTTAGCAGTCCTAATTATATATTGAGTCTCAGGTCGCTCTTTTAAATATCAGCAATACATATGACTTTAAATAACTTGCTTCAACTCATCGTTTTATGAGTAATTTAAAAAGATATTTTGCAATGATTGTTTCGTGCCTAATTAGGTAAATTAGGCACTCTTCGCGCGGTCATATGTGTATTTTCATCATTTGTGAGAAGATTTTACTGTTTGCAACTTGATGGCTAAGTCGATATATTTTTTCTTCTTAAATATTTTACAAATTATTTGATCTTTTTAAAGATAAGAATCACTTTCTAATCAATCAAAGGATACTTCAAATTTCTTCGTTCTTGATAATATGAGCAATACTCCGCAAAATGTTTAAACTTTATCATTGTAAAAAATATCGAAAGAAATCCCATATTACATTAGTATATATTTGGTATGGGATGAAATTGACTTTCGAAAATATTAACTATATAATGTCTGTAAACAAGAAACAATGAGGTAACGATATGAATAAAACAGAATTACTATTACAAAGACTAAATGATATTGGTCAGTCTCTAAAAGATTCTAGACAAGCACTAGCTTTGCTGGCACTTGGTTCTTGCGGATCAGAAAGAGAACGATTGGATCAGTACTCCGATTTGGATTTCTTTGTTATTGTAAAAGATGGCTACAAGCAGGCCTATATCCAGGACCTAATCTGGTTAAGTAAGCTAGAACCAATTGCATTTCACTACCAAAATACAGTGGACGGACATAAAGTTCTATTTGAAGATGATGTTTTTTGTGAATTTGCTATCTTTGAAGCTCACGAACTAGTAAACATTCCCTTCGCTGAAGGCAAAATTATCTGGAAGGAGGTCGGTTTTGATGGAACAATCTGCCAGCCACAAAGATTGCCATCAAAAGAAAATAGAGATCGTGAATGGCTGTTGGGAGAAATTTTATGCAACCTATATATAGGACTAGGTCGCTATCAACGAGGGGAAAAATTGGCTGCTTATGATTTCATCCAAAACAGATCTGTCAAACTCTGGACTGAACTAATCAATTTGGAAAAAACTTCTAAATCTAATTTTATAGATATTTTTAACAGCAACAGACGATTTGAAAAAGGTTATCCAAATGAAGCCAAACAATTACCCTACTTTTTGCAAGGTTACGAACGAATTTCTGAATCTGCTCAGGCACTCCTAGAATATCTTGATAAACACTATCCTCTTAACGCATTTATAAAAGAAAAAATTCGTAATTTATTATAAAAGAGACTTTCCAAAAAATGATCTAAATCCCAAAAGTTAGGTATCTTTGTCAACTATAATGGATTAATGAAATTTTAAAACCTGTATAGGATAATCAATGTCCTCTCCTTTCTTATGTTCAGAGCAAGAAAGATTTATTTCTTAAAGTTGCCAAAGTTATCAAATTCAAAGATATTGTATTTGATTGGTTTAATCAGAACCTAAAAAGCACCTCTAAGGTTACTTCTTTAGTTGATCTTAGAGGTTACTTTAGTTATTGGACTGCTGGGCGCAGTATGATATAATAGAAACATGAAATTAAAAACTACTTTGGGCCTCCTAGCTGGGCGTTCTTCTCACTTCATCTTGAGCCGTCTTGGCCGAGGAAGTACGCTCCCAGGAAAACTCGCCCTTCAATTTGATAAAGATATTTTACAAAATCTAGCTAAGAACTACGAGATTGTCGTGGTCACTGGAACCAACGGGAAAACCCTCACAACTGCTCTCACTGTCGGCATTCTAAAAGAGGTCTATGGTCGGGTTCTGACCAATCCTAGTGGTGCCAACATGATCACAGGGATTACGACAACCTTCTTGACGGCCAAATCCTCTAAAACTGGGAAAAACATTGCTGTTCTAGAAATTGACGAAGCCAGTCTATCTCGTATCTGTGACTACATCCATCCTAGCCTTTTTGTCATCACTAATATCTTCCGTGACCAGATGGACCGCTATGGTGAGATTTACACAACTTATAACATGATTTTGGATGCCATTCGTAAGGTGCCTACGGCTACTGTCCTCCTCAATGGTGACAGTCCACTTTTCTACAAACCAGCTATTCCAAATCCTGTACAGTATTTTGGTTTTGACTTGGAAAAAGGGCCAGCCAAACTAGCTCACTATAATACCGAAGGGATTCTCTGCCCTGACTGTCAAGGCATCCTCAAATATGAACTCAATACTTATGCCAACTTGGGTGCCTATATCTGTGAAAATTGTGGTTGCAAACGTCCTGATCTCGACTATCGCTTGACAAAACTGGTTGAGTTGACCAACAATCGCTCCCGCTTTGTCATTGACGGACAAGAATACGGTATTCAAATCGGTGGACTCTACAACATCTACAATGCCCTTGCTGCGGTTGCCATCGCCCGTTTCCTCGGGGCTGATTCACAACTCATCAAGCAAGGATTTGACAAGAGCCGTGCTGTCTTTGGTCGTCAGGAAACCTTCCATATCGGCGACAAGGAATGTACTCTCGTCTTGATTAAGAATCCAGTCGGTGCTACCCAAGCTATCGAAATGATTAAACTAGCTCCTTATCCATTTAGCCTATCTGTCCTTCTCAATGCCAACTATGCAGACGGAATTGACACTAGCTGGATCTGGGATGCGGACTTTGAACAGATAACTGACATGGACATTCCCGAAGTCAACGCTGGCGGTGTTCGCCATTCTGAAATTGCTCGTCGTCTTCGTGTGACAGGCTATCCAGCTGATAAAATCACTGAAACAAACAGTCTGGAGCAAGTTCTCAAAACCATTGAGAAGCAAGACTGCAAGCATGCCTATATCCTTGCGACCTATACGGCGATGCTGGAATTCCGCGAGCTGCTGGCTAGTCGTCAGATTGTTAGAAAGGAGATGAACTAATGGTTTATACTTCACTTTCCTCAAAAGCTGGCAACTACCCTTATCAGCTCAACATTGCCCACCTCTATGGAAACCTCATGAATACTTACGGGGACAATGGAAATATCCTCATGCTCAAGTATGTGGCTGAGAAACTCGGAGCTCATGTAACAGTTGACATCGTTTCTCTCCATGATGACTTTGATGAAAACCACTACGACATCGCCTTTTTCGGTGGGGGGCAAGACTTTGAACAAAGCATCATCGCAGGAGACTTACCTGCTAAAAAAGAGAGCATTGACAACTACATCCAAAACGACGGTGTGGTTCTAGCCATCTGTGGTGGTTTTCAACTATTGGGGCAATATTATGTTGAAGCTTCAGGTAAGCGCATCGAAGGGCTAGGTGTCATGGGCCACTATACGCTCAACCAGACCAATAACCGCTTTATCGGTGACATCAAGATTCACAATGAAGATTTCGATGAGACCTATTATGGATTTGAAAATCACCAAGGTCGTACCTTCCTCTCAGATGACCAAAAACCACTGGGTCAGGTTGTCTATGGAAATGGAAATAACGAAGAAAAGATCGGCGAAGGGGTTCATTATAAGAATGTCTTTGGTTCCTACTTCCACGGACCTATCCTCTCTCGTAATGCCAATCTAGCTTATCGTCTAGTCACTACTGCCCTCAAGAAGAAATACGGTCAGGACATCCAACTCCCTGCCTATGAAGAAATACTCAGTCAAGAAATCGCTGAAGAATACAGCGACGTCAAAAGCAAGGCTGACTTTTCTTAAACTAAGGAAAATTCGATCAAAGAACTCCCCTATCATATCGGAGTTCTTTTTGCCTGTTCTTTTACCCTTCTCCCTTGCATTTTCTCTCTTTTTTTGCCAAAATAGAGGGGTAGAAAGAAGGTAGCATATGTCTAAATTACAACAAATCGTAACATATCTTGAATCAGAAAAACTAGACGTCGCTGTCGTATCTGACCCCGTCACTATTAATTACCTCACTGGTTTTTACAGTGACCCTCATGAACGCCAAATGTTCCTTTTTGTCCTAGCGGACCGGGAACCTCTCCTTTTTGTCCCAGCCCTTGAAGTGGAGCGTGCAACCAGCACTGTTTCCTTCCCAGTAGTGGGCTATGTGGATTCTGAAAATCCATGGCAAAAAATCAAAAATGCCTTGCCACAGCACGATTTCAAACGTGTCGCTGTCGAGTTTGACAATCTCATCTTAACCAAATACCATGGTTTGAAAGCAGTCTTTGAAACTGCTGAGTTTGAAAACCTCACTCCTCGCATCCAACGCATGCGCCTCATTAAATCAGCCGATGAAGTGCAAAAAATGATGGTTGCAGGTCTCTATGCTGATAAAGCTGTAAAAGTTGGTTTTGACAACATTTCTCTTGATAAGACTGAGACAGATATCATCGCCCAAATCGACTTCGCCTTAAAACGTGAAGGCTATGAAATGAGTTTTGATACCATGGTCTTGACTGGTGACAATGCTGCAAATCCACACGGAATTCCTGGTGCAAACAAGGTTGAAAAAGACGCCCTTCTCCTCTTTGACCTGGGTGTTATGGTCAATGGCTACGCATCAGATATGACTCGTACAGTCGCTGTCGGCAAACCAGACCAATTCAAGAAAGATATTTACAACTTGACCCTTGAAGCCCAACAAGCTGCTCTTGACTTTATCAAACCTGGCGTGACTGCTCATGAAGTAGACCGCGCTGCCCGTGAAGTCATCGAAAAAGCTGGTTACGGTGAGTACTTCAACCACCGTCTCGGTCACGGTATCGGTATGGATGTCCACGAATTCCCATCTATCATGGAAGGAAACGACATGGTCATCGAAGAAGGCATGTGCTTCTCTGTTGAACCAGGTATCTATATCCCTGGTAAAGTCGGAGTTCGTATCGAAGATTGTGGTGTTGTTACCAAGGATGGCTTTGACCTCTTTACAAGCACCAGCAAAGACTTGCTTTATTTTGATTAATATTCATCTAATACTCAATGAAAATCAAAGAACAAACTAGGAAACTAGCCGCAGGCTGTACTTGAGTACGGCAAGGCGACGTTGACGCGGTTTGAATTTGATTTTCGAAGAGTATAAAATCTTCCCACAATAAAACGCATAGTATCAAGGTTTTTCAACACTTGATATTATGCGTTTTTCTGATTTTTAGAACTTTTCTCCAGCCGCTTTACTTAATTTTCTTAATACTTTGACTAAGCACAAACCCTACAACCATACCCACGATATTTTGCAGGAAGTTTGGTAGGATTTCTGGTAGGGCTGCTGCCCAGCCATTCATCAAAGTTGAACCCAAGGCGTAGCCTCCTACCATGACAATCGTTGCCAAGATAAGGCTTAGCCACTGAGATTTCCCTTTAAATCCTGCGAAAAATCCCTGCAAGCCATGGTTTACCAAGCTAAAGAACATCCACTGAGGGTAGCCTGATAAGAGGTCAATCAAGAAACCTGCTAGACCTCCAACGACAGCCCCCTCTTTACTACCAAAGTAGAAGGCCGCAAAGAAGATACCCGCATCTAAGAGAGTTAGAATACCTGTTGGTGTCGGGATTTTTAAGAAATAACCTAGAACTACAGAAAGGGCGGTTAATAGAGATAAAAGAGCGATTTTAGTTGTTTTGGTTTGCTTCATATTGTCTTACTCCATATTGATCTGCTTGTGCAATAGCACGGTAAACGAAAGCTTTCGAGCTCTCTACTGCTGGTAAAAGTTCATCCCCTTTAACCAAGTGACTGGCAATGCTTGAGGCAAAGGTACAACCTGCACCAGCATTTTGGCCTTGGATAACAGGATTTTCTAGGACAGTAAAGGTTTGTCCATCATAAAAGATATCTACAGCCTTGTCCTGACTAAGGCGATTGCCTCCCTTGATAATGACTGCTGACGCTCCTAAATCATGCAATTTCTGCGCTGCAGCTTTCATATCTTCCAATGTTTTAATTTCCTGACCAGCCAATAATTCTGCTTCAGGAAGATTTGGCGTAATCACACTAACATGAGGGAAAAAACGAATCAACTCTTGACAGAGTTGGCTGACTGCTACATCGTGCGTTTCCTTGCAGACCAAGACGGGGTCCAGTACCACAGGCACTCCAGGACGTTGCTTGATAAAGTCCAAGGCCTTCTCAGCCACGCTGACAGTAGGAAGAAGGCCAATCTTAATCCCTGCAAACTCGACATCACGCAAGCTATTCAACTCATGTTGAAAAATAGTATCATCCGTAGGAAAGACCTCAAAGCCCTTTTCAGTCAAGGCCGTCAAACAAGTCACTGCTACAAAGCCATGCAAGCCGTTCAAGGTATAGGTAGCCAAATCAGCTGACAAACCACCACCACTAAAAATATCATTCCCAGAAAGGGCTAAAATACGATTATTCTTCATAACGAATCTCCTTTAAATACAAGCCATTCGGTGCTGCTGTTGGACCTGCAAGTTGCCTGTCCTTCTTCTCCAAGATGAGGTCAATCTGCTCTACTGGCATTCTATTATTTCCGATTTTGAGCAGCGTCCCCACCATATTGCGAATCTGCTTATACAAGAAGCCATTTCCTGAAAAGGTAAAGGTCAAAAATTGGCCTGTCTCATCGACTGTTAAACTCGCTTCTGTAATGGTCCGAACCTTGTCCTCTACACTGGTTCCAGATGCTGTAAAACCGGTGAAATCATGGGTTCCCTCTAGCTTTTTGATTGCCATCTGCATCCGCTCCACATCAAGCGGATAGGGAAAGTGAGTAGCGTAGTGACGACGCATAGGATTTTTGGGGCGCCCTCTATCCACGATAAACTCATAAGTCTTGCTATGTTTTGCATAACGACAATGAAAATCATCCGCCACAATCTCAATCGAAATCACATCAATATCTTCTGGAGACTGGGTATCCAGAGCAAAACGGAGTTTTTCCTCATCCATCTGATAGGGCAGGTCAAAATGAATAACCTGTCCTAGAGCATGAACCCCACTATCAGTCCTACCAGCACCGTGAACAGTGATGGCTTGCCCCTTATTGAGTCTCGTTAACGTTTTTTCAATTTCTTCCTGAACGCTCCGCGCATGAGGCTGCCGCTGAAAACCAGCAAAGGCATAACCGTCATAGGAAATGATTGCTTTATATCTTGTCATAACTTCTATTTTATCAGGAAAGTAGTCTCGTAACAAGCTACAAAATTTAAAATTGTCCGGGTACAAAAAATTGAAAAAGAAAAACTTAGGAAACCAATCCTAAGCTCTCTTTTGAAGTGCGTACATAACAAAGATAGAAGTGACAATCAACCAGCAGCCTAGAATGGCGAAGACCAACATACCGTTTTGAGTCACCAAGCCAATCGCCCCAAGAATGAAAGGTGTGGTAAAGGCACCAAAGCTACATCCTAACACTGCGAAGGAAGTTGCCTGATTAAGGAGCTTGGCTGGAATTCTCTCCGATAAAATCTGAAAGACAGTGGTCAAGGCCACACTATAAGAAAAACCTGCCACAACACTTCCAATTACCATCACACCCAATGACGGAGACAAGGCAATCACAATTTGCCCCAATCCAAAGGCGATACCTGACCAAAGGAGCAATTTTTCTTTAAATAAAGAGATGAAGAAAGAAAAACTCACACCAGCCAAGATACCAATCAACTGCATGATACTTAAAACCAAGCTCGATAACTGGGCATCTCCTAGACCTCTTTCCACCATCAGACTAGGAATACGAATGGTGATAGCCGTATTGGTGCAGACAACAACTGCTGCTTCGACAGCCAATAGAAAAATTAATCCTTTCATCTTTCCTGTCAAACGAGTCGATTCGGTCTCTTTTTTCTTTGTTTCTTTCTTTTCTTTCCCATAAGGGACAAAGAGCAGATAAAGAATCAATACTAAAAATCCCGCACTGTAGGCCAAGAAGGTCACTGTCCATCCCAAGGATAAGAGTTGACCGACCACTAGAGTCAAAATCGATGCCCCGACAACTTCTGCTGATCCGCGAAGACCCAACATCTGAATCCGTGTCTTTCCATGATAGCGTTCGCTGATGATAGAAATAGCCTTGGCATTGATCATCCCAACACCCAAGCCAAATAAAATCCGCATCGCAAAGACAAAGTTGTACTCCTGATACCAGAAGGGAGCTGTTCCACCGATAGAGAGGATGAGAAGGCCCAGACTAATCTGAAGTCGCTCAGGAAACAAACGCTCCAAAAAACCATTTAAAACCAGCATAATCATGATTCCAAAAGAAGGGAGACTGACCAGGAGCTCGATTTGTTCTTTAGGGTAGCCTTGATAGTAGTCAAACATGGCTGGCAGAGCACTTGAGATGGAGAAGGAGGTAATCAAAACGAGGGAGAGGGCCAAAATACTAGCCCGTTCTAAAAATTGTTTCATGAATTTTCTTTCTGTATATTTCTCACTGTTGATCCTTTTAGAAGGAAGATGGCAAGAAAAGAAGGAGCCCGATTGAACTAAAGACTCCGTCCTAACTTTCCTAATAGGAAGACTATTTTCGCTTGATTTGCTTGATCAGATAGAAGATGAAGCCTGCAACCATATACGCCACAAAAATAATCAAACACCATTTGATGACCACGTCCCAACCCTTGTTCACATTTAAAAAGAAATAAGGGAAGGGATTGTCCTTGGAATTTGGAATATTGAGTTTTAAGACCAAGCCGTTAAACAAGGCAAAAATCATATAAACTAAGGGCAAGATGGTCCACAAGACTGGATCCCAGATCTTGTATTGACCCTGTTTATCAAAGAAGAGGGTGTCGGCTAAAAACCAGAGTGGAACGATATAGTGGCAAAGGAAATTTTCCACTCGGTAAAAGTCTGTCGCAATCGGTGCAAGCATAAAATGGTAAATCACACAGGTAATCATGATACTCATGGTGACGCCACCCTTGAGACGAATCAAGGTCGGACTTTGCCAATTTTCACCTGAACGGCTCATCACACGGAGCAGATAGCCGGTGAAAATCATTACCAAGAGATTAGACAGCACCGTGTAGTAAAGGAGCATACCAAAACCACCGTGCTTGGTAATTTCTAAATAAACTCCTGTAAATGCCGCTAAGAACAAGAGCACACGACTATAAAAGATAAATTTGTAGTTCAGTTTCATGGCTAGATTTTCTTAACAAATTCTGACTTGAGTTTCATATCTCCAAAACCATCAATTTTACAGTCGATGTTGTGGTCACCTTCTACGATACGGATATTTTTAACACGAGTTCCTTGTTTCAAATCCTTTGGCGCACCTTTTACTTTCAAGTCCTTAATAAGGGTTACAGTATCACCGTCGGCCAATTTATTTCCGTTAGCATCGATAGCGACAACGCCTTCTTCTACTTCTGCAACTTCAGCAGGGTTCCATTCATAGGCACACTCTGGGCATACCAAGAGATTTCCATCTTCGTAGACATATTCTGAATTACATTTTGGGCAATTTGGTAAATTGTTCATGGGTTCTCCTTATAATATTTCACTATTCTTTGAAAATCAAAATTTCTCGAACAGCAACTATTATACCGTAAAATCCTACTTTTGACAATGTGTCCTAAGTCTAGCAGACAAAAAAGTCATGCAACTTTTTACAGTTACATGACTTTTAAAAGATGATTGATCATGGGCACTTATCAAGCGCCTTATGATAAAAGGGGTAACAACTATATTTTACAAACCAGGAGCTTGTCCAAGTTCTGCTGCAAGCATCCAAACTGTTTTCTCAAGTTCAGCCTTAGCACCAACAAAGATATCGTTTGTAACATCATCGCCTTCTTCGTCAGTCACATCCAAAGCCTTTTGGAAAAGACTGATGAGGTAGCGATAAATAGCTAGAACACGTTCCAAGCTTTCTTCAACGTTACGGAATTCTCCTTCTTCTTCTTCGATTTCACTGTGTTGAAGGAATTCTGTCAAAGTTGAGTAAGGCTTGCCACCAAGGGTAATCAAACGTTCGCTGATTTCGTCAAGATAACCATCAAGGCTATCCATGTATTCATCCATTTTTGGATGCCATACGAGGAAACCACGACCACGCATATACCAGTGAACTTGGTGAAGGGCAATGTGAGCCACATACAAGTCTGCTACTGCTTGGTTCAATACTTCTTTTGTTTTTGCTAATGCTACTGGCGCTGTTTTAGATAATGTTGTAACGTCTTTTACTGCTTCTTTTTTCAATTCAACCATATTTCTTACCTCTTTTCTTTTTTTATAACCATCTTCTTAGTGGTTACAATATAAGTATACTACTACCAGAAAACGATAGCAAGGAAAGTGTACTATCTGAGAAAAGTTGTAATAGACTGATAATTTAAGAATAGTCTGGACAGTTTTAATTAGCCAACTTGCTCGGATTTACTTGAAAATTGGCTTTGGTACAAATCATAATAAAAGCCTTTTTCTTGGAGCAAGCTTTCATGATTGCCCTGCTCAATAATCTGTCCATCCTTAAGAACGAGAATCTTGTCTGCTTCTTGAATAGTAGAGAGGCGGTGAGCGATGACAAAGCTGGTTCTTCCTTTCATCAAGCGTTTCATGGCTTTTTGAATCAAGAGTTCCAAACGGGTGTCAACAGAGGAAGTTGCTTCATCCAGAATAAGAATTTTAGGATTGGCTAGGAGAGCACGCGCGATGGTCAAGAGTTGTTTTTGCCCGAGGGAAATATTACTTGACTCTTGGTTCATCTCCATGTTGTAACCACCAGGAAGAGTTCGGATAAAGTGGTCTACATTTGCTGCTTTGGCAGCTTCTATTATTTCCTCGTCACTGGCGTCAAGATTTCCAAAACGTAGGTTTTCTTTGATCGTACCTTCATAAAGCCAAGCATCCTGCAAGACCATCCCAAACTGACGGCGATAGTCTTGACGTGACAACTGGCGAATATCCTGCCCGTCAACCAAGATTGCGCCTGCTGTGACATCGTAAAAGCGCATAAGCAGATTGATCAAGGTCGTCTTACCAGCTCCAGTAGGACCAACAATCGCCACCATCTCTCCCGGTTGAACTTCTAGATTAAAGTCTCGAATCAATGGTTTGTTTTCAACATACTGGAAGTCAACATGTTGGAAGGTCACCTGACCTGTTAAGGGTTCAAGGATTTCGAGTTCTTCTCCCTTGACTTCCTCTGTCTCATCCAAGATATCGAAGATGCGGTCTAGCGAAGACTTAGCACTTTGCATTTGACCCGCAAGTTGTGTGATGTTTTGGATAGGCTGGCTGACCTGCCAAACGTACTGAACAAAGGCCTGCATATTCCCCACTGTCAAACGACCCGCAATCACTTGCAAACCACCAAGAACCGCAACGATCAGATAGGTCAAGTCCGATACAGCATGAAGGACTGGCATCATGAGCCCAGAGATAAAGCTGGCTTTAAAGCCAACACGTTGGAGGTCGTCTGTAATCTTAGAAAATTCTTTATGAGAAGTTTCCTCACGACCATAGAGTTTCAAGACATTAAAACCTGTGAGATTTTCCTGCACATAGCCATTCATCCGTCCTAAAATAGCCGCCTGCTCTTTAAAATAAGGCTGAGAACGTTTCAGGATGCTTCTGGCACCAAAATAGGTCACTGGAATGGATAGAATCACCACTATAGCCAGTTGAAAGTTCAAGTATAAAACCATTCCCATGACGAGAACAATCGTCAAAGCGGCATTAACAATTTGGAGAAAAGACTGTTGAAGAGCGTTGGACACTGTCTCAACGTCACTAGTAAAGCGCCCCAACAAATCACCGAACTGGTGTTTGTCAAAGAAAGATACTGGGATACGATTGATTTTCTCGGTCATTTCATTTCGCAGATCCTGAGTCATAGACTGGACCGCATTGGTCATGAAATAGTTGGAATAATAAGACCCAAGTTCATACAAGAGTCCTCTAAAGAGGTAAATGATTAAAACAGTTCCGATGTAGGCTGTATTGATATGAGCGCCTGAAAGGCCATTAGCCATATCTAAGAGATTCTTTGTCAACTCCGTAATGGCTAACCCCAATACAAAAGGTTCTAAGACACTCATGACCACACTCAAAACTTTTAGAAAGACTGCAAAAAAGACAGAAAAACGGTAGGCTTTCAAATAGCTCCACAAACGAGCTAAACTAGATTGTGATTTCATATTTCCTCCTATTCTTCTGTTAGCGATGCATTTTTCAACTGCGACTCAGCAATCTCACGATAGATGTCATTGGTTTCCATCAATTTCTCATGTCGACCGCGACCTACGATTTCACCCTTATCCAGAACGATGATCTGGTCCGCATCCATGATGGTTCCGACACGTTGAGCAACAATTAAAACCGTTGCATTCTGCGTTACTTCCTTGAGACGACGGCGTAAAATGGCATCTGTGCGATAATCCAAGGCTGAGAAAGAATCGTCAAAAATATAGATATCAGGATTCTTTATAACCGCTCTGGCAATTGAGAGACGTTGTTTCTGTCCTCCAGAAAGGTTGCTTCCACCTTCAGCTAGATGGGTCGCAAAGCCTTCATCTCGGCTTTCGATAAAATCTTTGGCTTGCGCCACATCCGCTGCCTGATGTAGGTCTTTGTGACTAGCATCTTCCTTCCCATAGCGGATATTTTCAGCGATAGTTCCTGTAAACAGCAAGGCCTTCTGCGGGATAAAACCAATCTTTTGACGAAGAGACTTGAGGCGGTAATCCCTCACATCGACACCATCAACCTTGATTTTCCCAAGCGTGACATCGTAAAAACGAGGAATCAATTGCACAAGAGAGGACTTGCCCGATCCGGTCGATCCGATAAAGGCAATGGTTTCACCCGGTTTAGCGCTGAAAGAAATGTTATGCAAAACAGGATTTTCCGTCTCGCCAGGATAGGCAAAGGTGACATTTTCAAATTCCAAATATCCGTGGGTTGCTGTCTCTCTGACTCCTCCTTCATTGGGATCAATAGAAATCGGCATATCCATGACTTCTTTCAAACGTTCACTCGAAACCGCTGTACGAGGATACATGGTGAAGAGATTGGATAGGAAAAGGAAGGACAAGAGGGCGTGGAAACTATATTCGATAAAGGCTACTAGGTCCCCAATTTGTAAGTTCCCTTGTTTGATAGGGTCCAGAGCAAACCAGACAATAGCTACAATCATGGCAATGATAATCTGAACAAACAAGGGTTCCGTCAAACCGGTTAGTTTAAACAGACGATTGGAATTGGCTGCATAGACCGCATTTTGTCCTGCAAAACGTTCCTCTTGAAACTCCTCACGAGCAAAGGCACGGATGACACGGAGTCCCATCAGATTTTCCCTGGCATATTGGTTTATCTTGTCTAAGGTAGCCTGCTGTTTCTCTGATAATGGTCGAGTCTTGACCGCTACATAAATGACCACCACAGCCAAGAAAGGTACTGCAAAGGCCACTATCCAGGCTAATGACGGACTGGTCAGGAAGATCATTAAGATACTAGACAGCATCATCATGGGGGTGATGACACCCAGTTTTAAGGTCTGTTCTGCAAATTGCATGAGAACAAAGGCATCACTGGTAATACGAGTAACCAGTGAAGGCACTCCAATCTTTTCATATTCATGATGAGAATACTCTTGTAATTTGGCATAGAGATCATCCCTCATATCCTTGACCATATTGGTCGTCAGCTTACTAGCTGCATAGGCTAAGACTATACGCCCCAAGGTCCCACATAGGATAATCACTAGCATAATTGCAGCCCAAACATACAATTGCTGTTCATTCCCTTTATTCACACCTTCATCAATCATTCGAGCCAGAACAGTTGGCAGTCCAAGATTGACGACAACAAAGAAAACCGCTCCAAAGAAATCCAAGAATAACCACTTGGGATATTTTTTCAAATAAGACCAAATATAGAGCATAACTCCCCCTTTCATAACTTTTTGATATAGAAAAGAGCGCGCATCTGCACGCCTTTCTTTCTCTAAGGAACTTTCCTAGTCTAGAAAAATCCCTCTTTCACAAGAATGCTCCAAGTAAAAATAAGACAGGCAGTCAAAGTCACTTAGTACTTTTAACTGTCTGTCTGGAATAAGCTAGATTATTTTACAAAATCAAGCAATGCCAAGAAGCTTTCAGCTTCAAGTGACGCACCACCAACAAGGGCACCGTCAACGTCTGGGCAAGCCATGTATGAAGCAACGTTTTCAGGTTTAACAGAACCACCGTATTGAACACGAACTTTGTCTGCAACTTCTTGACCAAAGTCGGCAGCTACAACGTCACGAACAACTTTACACATTTTTTGTGCATCGTCTTGTGAAGCTGATTTACCAGTACCGATAGCCCAGATTGGCTCGTAAGCGATAACTGTTGAAGCAACTTGTTCAGCTGTCAAGCCAGCCAATGCAGCAGATACTTGAGCACCTACGAATTCAGCAGCTTTACCAGCTTCGTAAGTTTCAAGTGACTCACCACAACAGATGATTGGAAGCATACCGTTTGCAAAGATTGCTTTTGCTTTTTTGTTGATATCCTCGTCAGTTTCATGGAAGTAGTCACGACGTTCTGAGTGACCGATCACGACGTAGTCTGTACCGATTTCTTTCAAAACTTGTGGGCTAGTTTCACCAGTGAACGCACCTGCATTTTCAAAGTAGCAGTTTTGAGCAGCAACTTTAAGGTTTGAACCTTTAGCAGCAGCAAGAACAGCTGTCAAATCAACTGCAGGAGCTGCGATACCTGCTTCAACAAGATCTGATGAAGGAAGTTTTGATGCAACGGCTTCAACGAATGCTTTTGCTTCTTCTGGATTTTTGTTCATTTTCCAGTTACCAGCGATAAATGGTTTACGTGACATTTCACATACCTCTTTTTTCATTTTATTCACTATTATTCTATCATATTTATAAGGAGCTTGCAAACCTTACTCTAATTTTCAAGATTTTTCAAGTGACTAATCTTGCCACAAATTCATGGCATCGAGGAAATCAGCCGAAGCCTGAACTTGTTTGGGATTGTTGGCTTCTCGCTCTGCTCGTTTGGCCTCCACCTGGGCCACAGACTGAATGCCTTCATGGCGCCAGTTTCGTAGGATTGCCTGAATGTACTTCCAGTTTGGTTTGCCATTAAAAACCGCCTCTCGGAGAGCTTCCTTGATCAAATCCGCCTTGATTCCATCTTCTTTGACAGTCTTGGAAAGATCTTCGATTTCAAATGGTGTTAATAAGCGACCCAATTCCTGCTGAAAAGTTTCAACCAGATCCTTCAATTGATTTTTTGGGTTTTGGGCAGTAGCAACTGGAGTTTGGGTATCCAACAAGCTATCTAAGCGTTCAAAAGCCAGACTAGCATCAAAAATGAGCTCAATTTCCCCATTTAGTTCAATGGTCCGATATTGCAGCAAACCATTTTCAGTCAAATTCGAAATAGATTGGTTGACATCTGCCACCTCTTTCCCAATGATTTCAGCAATCTGACTAGGTGAAACATCTCCTAAGGCTGTGGTATTTTGTAAATAGAAAAATTGCCAGACGAGAAAATCTTCGCTGGAAGGAAAGAGTTCCTTAAAATGCAAGAGCAGGGCACTTGGCAAAACCAAGTTCCCTGTTTTAAAAGCGTCAAAATATGTCATAATTCCTCTTATAAATATCCAAAAGCAGCCGCATCATCCTCTACCTTTCTCCAGTCAAAAGGGGTTTCTTGATAAACTGCATAGTTTACCCAATTGCTAAAAAAGAGGGCAGCTGATGAAGACCAACAGAGACAGGGGGTCTCATTTACATCATCATTTTTAAAGTAGTTCTCTGGGATATGAGGGTCGAGTCCCGCCTCATAATCACGAAAATACTCTCTTGCCAAAGTGTCACGATCATACTCCAAATGACCAAAACTATAAATCTCACGCAAATCTCGACTAGCCAGGATAGAAACCCCAACCTCAGGACCTTCTGACAGGATCTCCAGATTGGTCTTATTTAAGATTTCTTCTTTTAAAATCTCAGTATGACGAGAATGAGGAGCTACATAGCGATCATCAAAACCTCTAAAAAGAAGGTGCCCTTCTTTCAAGGTGTCCTGTGGATAAATTCCTGATAGTTTCCGATCCATCTGGTGCTTTTCAACGCCATAGCGAACATATAGACCTGCTTGTGCTCCCCAACAAATATGGAGGGTTGAAAAAACATGCGTCTTGGACCATTCGATGACCTGTTTGAATTCCTCCCAGTAGTCCACCTCTTCAAAAGGCAAATGCTCGACTGGTGCTCCTGTGATAATCATTCCATCAAAAAAGTCATCCTTGACCTCTGGAAAGGTCTTATAGAAGGTTTCCATATGTTCGGCACGAGTTGTCTTGGAACGATGTGTTTCCATATATAAGAAATCAATATCTAATTGCAAAGGGGTATTAGCCAAATGCCGTAAGAGTTGCGTTTCTGTTACCATTTTTTGAGGCATGAGATTTAAAATCAAAATTTTCAAGGGACGGATATCTTGGTGGGCCGCACGTTGATCATCCATGACAAAGATATTCTCTGTCCGTAAAATCTCCACAGCTGGCAATTTTTTATCAATTCTAATCGGCATAACCTTCTCCTAACTGTACTCTTTTAGAAATAATTGAATGTGTTTGAAGTCAAATCTCAAACACTTAGTCCTTTTATTATACTGCAAGAAGATATAGTTTTCAATTATAGTTTTTCTCTAACTAGCTATAGTTAATTTATATAGCAGATGAAGAGAAAACAGCCCCAAGGACTGTTTTTCATTAATAATGCATAAGTACCTTGTAATCGTAATCTCCGATTTTTTCACGGCCTTTAAGCTCATCCAACTCAATCAAGAAAGCACAACCGGCTACAACTCCACCAAGTCTTTCAATCATCTCAATCGTTGCCTTGACAGTTCCACCTGTTGCCAAAAGATCATCTACGATGAGAACACGTTGACCTGGCTTAATCGCATCAGCATGCATGGTCAAGGTATCAATACCGTACTCTTTCTCATAATCAGCAGAAATGACTTCACGTGGCAATTTCCCTGGTTTACGAACAGGTGCAAAGCCAATTCCCAACTCAAAAGCAACTGGGCAACCAACAATAAATCCACGAGCCTCTGGTCCCACAATCATGTCGATTTTCTTGTCAGTTGCATACTGAACGATTTCACGAACAGCGTAGCTATAAGCATTTCCATCTGCCATCAAAGGGCTAATATCACGGAAGGTAATACCTTCCTTAGGATAATTTTCAATCGTTGCGATATAATCTTTTAAATTCATCTTTTTCTTTCTTTCAAAGTTTTTTACTCTCTATTATACCATATTTTCTGTGAAAGAAGAAGAGGAAACGCACTATTGCTACAAAGCTGATCAATGAACTGATTTTTCTAAAAGGTAATACTCATCAAAAAAAACGAGCACTTTCGTACTCGTCTTCTCTTTTATAAACTACTGATTAAAGTGAGTTTACGTCAACTTTGATACCAACACCTTGAGTAGT
Organism: Streptococcus oralis; assembly: GCF_018448765.2. Lineage (GTDB taxonomy): Bacteria > Bacillota > Bacilli > Lactobacillales > Streptococcaceae > Streptococcus > Streptococcus oralis_BM. The sequence goes on along the minus strand of NZ_JAHCMC020000001.1, from coordinate 551,531 downwards.
TGTGATTGTCAAGTTTGTTACGTAAGTTCCTTTAGCTGTAGCTGGTTTTGATTTTTGGATTGTTTCGTTGAAAGCTTTGAAGTTTTCAACCAATTTTTCAGCTTCAAATGATACTTTACCGATGATTGCTTGAACGTTACCTGCACGGTCAGCACGGTAAGTGATTTTACCACCTTTAGACTCTTCAACTGCTTTAGCAACATCCATTGTTACAGTACCAGTTTTAGGGTTTGGCATCAAGTTACGTGGTCCAAGGACACGTCCAAGACGTCCAACAAGAGCCATCATGTCAGGTGTAGCGATAACTACGTCAAAGTCCAACCAACCGTCGTTGATTTTCGCAACAAGGTCATCTTCACCAACAAAGTCTGCACCAGCAGCTTTTGCTTCTTCAGCTTTTGCACCACGTGCGAAAACAAGAACGCGTGAAGTTTTACCAGTTCCGTTTGGCAATACCATTGCTCCACGGATTTGTTGGTCAGCTTTTTTTACGTCGATGTTCAAGTTGTAAGCAACTTCTACAGTTGCGTCAAATTTTGCAAAGTTAGTTTCTTTTGCAAGTGCTACAGCTTCTTCTACACTGTATGCTTTTGTGCTGTCGATTTTCTCAAGAGCAGCACGAAGTTGTTTGCTTTTTTTAGCCATTTTCTATTCTCCTTGTAAGTGGTTCAATCGATTTTCATCTCCCACGTCACTCCTCGAAATGATGAAGTCTTGCGGGTTTTCAGTCTATTATTTTCCTTTTCCTACTTCGTTCAGTTCCTTTGCTGTACCTAAGTACAAGCCTCAGTCACTTGCCTAGTATGAAAAGCAACTAATAGACTGCTGTGAGATTTTCTACTGTGTTATTGATTAGTCAACAACAGTGAATCCCATAGAACGAGCAGTACCTTCGATCATACGCATTGCAGACTCAATGTTTGCTGCGTTCAAATCTGGCATCTTAGTTTCTGCAATTTCTTGTACTTGTGCACGAGTAACTGTAGCAACTTTAGTTTTGTTAGGTGTACCTGATCCTTTTTCAACACCTGCAGCTTTTTTCAAAAGAACAGCAGCTGGTGGTGTTTTTGTAACGAAAGTAAATGATTTGTCTTCGTATACTGAGATAACAACTGGAATGATCATACCAGCTTGGTCAGCTGTACGAGCGTTGAACTCTTTTGTGAATCCCATGATGTTGATACCAGCTTGACCAAGAGCAGGTCCAACTGGTGGAGCTGGTGTAGCTTTACCAGCAGGGATTTGCAATTTTACAAGTTTTTCGACTTTTTTAGCCATTTTTAAATCCTCCTTTGTGGTTTTGGCGGTAATTAGAGATTTTTACCTCCCACAAGTATGCTTTACACATACCTTTCCATTATACACTATTTATCTAAAAATGCAAGAGAAAAATTACTTTTTTAATCGACGTAATCTCCGCCTTCAAAGCCATAGTACTCTTCCAAACTGAGACCACTTGCAGCAATTTCTTTGGCTTCTTTTCCGACATAGCGAAGATGCCATTCTTCTGCCATGTAGCCAGTCTCTTTTTCCTTGCCTTTGAGATAGCGAACAACAAAGCCATAGTCAGCCGCATGATCCAAAAGCCACTGGGCCGCCTTTTCTTCAGTAACTAAATCTCCATCTGTCCCAATAAGGTCAAATGCAAGACCTGTTTGGTGTTCACTATAACCTGGGCGAGCTGAGTAGCGATCTGCCTCTTCCTTACCATCTTGATTCACATAGTCTTGATAAAGTTTGGTTTGAGTTTCATAACTTCTAAAACCACTGTAGTGATCGCTGATTGGGTAGCCAGCTGCTTGCATTGCTGCAATGAGTTTGACCAACTCTGCCTTGGCTGTTGGATTTTCTCCTGGATTGTAGTCTTTTGACAAAGGATAGTGCTTATTAGCTATGACGATTTCATCGTACTTCCCTTGAATACTATAGTAGTCTCCCTTATTGACAACTTCTGCCTTCTTCTGACTAGAGGCTTGGGATTTGCTTCCTACAGTTCCTTCAGGTTGACTAGTTTGTTCCGTTTTTTGAGTGTTTTCTTCATTTTTAGGTTTTTCTTGCGAACATGCTGCTAGGGTTACTGCCAGCAAACCAGATAAAACGATGTATCTTTTTTTCATTTTTTCTTCCTCTCTTATACCAAATGCTTCTCTAATTCATCGGATAAGGCTTTAATCATTTGTTCCAACTCATGGGATTTCACTTGGCAATCTTCTGCCGCCATTTCTTCCCATGGCACCCACCAGACTGGACCACGGCCATTTAATCCATGACCCCTCATATCACCTGATCGTCTTGGAAAGAGGTGCCAGTGAGCGTGGGCATCTCCATTTCCTAGGAGTTCAATATTCATCTTTTCAGCTTTAAACGTTTTGGCAACAGCTTCTTGGACCAAACTCATTTCCTCTAGAAAACGAAGTTTTACAGAAGTCTCCATATGGTGGAGTTCTGTGACATGCTCTCTTGCCAGAAATAAGGTATAGCCCTTAAAGTATTGGTGATCTCCAATAACAACATAGCCTGTTTCTAGTTCTTTTACAAAGTAGGGATTTTCCCCTGCCTTGATCCATTCAATTCTTTGACAAATCAAGCACATATTATTCTACCAAGGTACTCTTGAGATAGGCGTCTACCATACGCTCAGTCGCCACGACCGAATCAATGTGTGTTCGTTCGTAAGAGTGACTGGATTCAATACCAGCTCCAAGGAGGGCGTGTTTGACCTCTGCTCCTGCTGACATAGCCGCTGAAGCGTCCGATCCATAAAATGGATAGATATCCAGCTTAAATGGAATATCTTGCTCTTTCGCCAAAGCTACTAAGTGTTGACGGAAGTCATAGTGATAAGGACCAGAAGCATCCTTGACACAGATAGATACTGTGTACTCATCCGTCTGTTGGTCATCGCCCATAGCTCCCATATCTACAGCTAGATATTCCACTACCTGAGCTGGAATATTGGAGTTGGCACCGTGACCCACCTCTTCGAAGACTGAAAAAGCAAAATGAGTTGTTACTGGCAATTCAATCCCCTCTTCCTTGTAAATACGAAGAAGATTGAGCAAAATTGCTGCGCTGACCTTGTCATCCAAGTGTCGAGACTTGATAAAACCAGTCTCTGTCACGACAGTTCGCGGGTCAAAACTGATAAAATCGCCGACCTCGATGCCCAAGGCGCGGGTTTCTTTTTCATTGGTTACTTTTGCATCCAAACGCACTTCCATATTGTCCTGCGTACGTTCAGCAGTTCCTGCATCTTTGTAGACATGGCAAGAAGTTTGGTGGATGAGGATTGTTCCAGATACCTTTTTACCTGTGCTAGCCACATGAACCGTACAGTTTTCCCCCTCAATCATGTTCCAAGGAAAACCACCGATACGATCTAATTTGAGACGACCATCCGGTTTGACAGCACGGACAATAGCACCCAGCGTATCCACATGGGCTGTCACATAGCGTTGTTGCTCATCATTTTGACCTTTAATGGTCACATTGACACCGCCCTTGGCTGTGCGAACAGGCTGGTAACCAAACTCTTCTAAAGTATGGACCAAGTAGTCTGAAATCTCACGAGTGAAACCCGTTGGTGATGCAATAGCGGTTAGTTCTTTGATATAGTTTATAGTCTGATTCATTTCTTCACCTCTTTCCTACCATTATAACATTTTTCTAGTCAGACTCCTTCTCAAAAGGAGAAAAACTGTGTTTAGTTGCTTTCACTATAGATCCATGTTATAATACAAATACTTTGATTATAAAAGGAAAGTAAAAATATGAAATCATACTTTAAAGTATCACTAGCCCTTGTGGCTTCACTTGTCCTCCTACTCGGATGTTCCAAACAAGTATCAACACCTACTAACAGCAGTACCAAAGAAGACACAACAACTCAGTCAAGTGAGAGCAAACAAAGCAGCCAACAATCATCTGAAAAGAAAGATGAGACAGAAACTCACACATTTGTCCACAATAGCAAACCTGGGATTCATTCTACCTTGACTTATACTGTGAAGGGAGATGACGTTGTAAAACAAACTGTTCATAATGTACTTGACCCTGAAAAACTTAATAATACTGCGGAAGGTATTAAGGAAATTGTTGACGATACTTATAAAGGTTATGAAGGGGTCAAAGGGGTTACACAAAAAGTTGAAATTCAAGACGAAAAAGTTATCCAAAACATCGAGGTTGACATGACTGTCGCGAGTCTTGACGAATTGAAAAAAGCAATGCCAAACGAATATTCTGGTATTGGAAACCGTGTAAGCTTTGCTGCCTCGAAAAAAATGCTTAAAGAAGCTGGTTATACTGAACAAACCAACTAATGAGTCGTGCTCATACAAAAAATTCTTGGTCGATGACCAAGAATTTTTTTATTCCATCTCAAAAACGTCACTCTCTTGCTTGTTTGGTAGAACCAGTGAAAGCAAGATTCCGATAATAGCTGGCACCAACCATGGTAGAGAGGCAGCTGCAAACGGAAGAGCATTGACGAGATTTGCTAGAAACTCAATCTTAAAAGAACTTCCAAGGACGCTTGCAAGAGCAATCGCTGTAACAAGCCCAATAGTTAACTGCATACCTGGTTTTGATAGGGCGATAAACTTATTAACAATCACAATCATCACAATGGCGATGGTGATTGGGTACAAGATTACCAGTACTGGAACTGAATACTTAATAATGGCATCAAGACCAAGGTTTGCAATAGCAAATCCAATCAAGGTAAAGGCAGTTGCATAGACCTTGTAGCTGATTTGTGGGAAACGTCCATTAAAGAACTCAGCTGTAGACACAATCAATCCAACTGTCGTTGTGAAGCAGGTTACAGTTACCATAACAGCAAGGAAGAGTTGAGCTGTTGAACCAAAGATTTCTTGAGTAGCTTGCGACAAGATATAAACACCTGGTGTTCCACCCTTCATCGCTTCTGCTGGTACCGGGAAGTGATTTCCAAGGAATCCTAAACCGATGTAAAGAGCGCTAAAGGCAAGAGCTACAACGATACCAACCACCCAAATAGTTGAAATGTATTCTTTCTTACTGGAAAATCCAAGTTGTTTCAAGGTTTGAACAGCAATCACACTGAAAGCAACTGAAGCAAGGGCGTCTAAGGTATTATACCCTTCTAGGAAACCTGTCCCAAAAGCAGAGGATTGATAGGCTTCTGAGGCTGCTTGAGGACTTGTTCCACCATACTTGAAGGCACCTAGTACAACCAAGATAACGATCAACAAGGCAAAGACTGGCGTTAAAACACGTCCGATTCGATCCAAGATTTTTGATGGATTAAGCGAAATCAAATAAGCCGCTGCAAAGTAAAGCACAGTAAAGACAATCAAGCCAAGACCTTTATTCGCATCTGATAAAAGGGGGCTAATCCCGACTTCGTAAGCTGTTGTGGCTGTACGTGGAATGGCAAAGAAGGGGCCAATTGATAGATAGAGGACTGCAAGATAAAGTGTCGCAAACCAAGGTGAGATTTTCTTAGAAATCTCGTAAATGTATCCTTTCGGGTTTAGTGTTCCAATAATAAGTGTCAAAACGGCGATACCGACGCCTGAAAAGACAAAACCTGCAATAGCAGGAAGAAAATGTTCTCCAGATAGGGCACCTAGAGAAGGCGGAAAAATCAAGTTCCCCGCACCAAAAAATATTCCAAACAGGAGCAAACCTGTTAGGGCACCTTTTTTAGCCATAAAGAATCTCCTTCATATTTCTAAAATACTGACCTAGTATATCACGAATAAGAGTATGAAAAAAGCATCACGAAGTAAATATTGAATGTTTTCAATATTTTTAAAAATAAGAATTATCTAAAAACAAAATTCTCCTACCTAGTCCACACCAAGTAGGAGAAATGCAAAATTTTAAAGATTTTCAAAGGCCGTCATTCCACCTTGAACATTGATGACCTTGTATCCATACTCCTCCAAGAACTGGCAAGCACGAGTTGACCTCATCCCAGATTTACAAATGACATAATGCAAGAGGTCCTTGTCCAACTGATCATAAGTATCAGCCAATTGACTAAGCGGTAAGTTGTGTGCACCTTCTAAATGAAGCGTCTCGAACTCTTCTACTTCTCTCACGTCTAAGACTGAAAGGGACTCTTTCTGGTAAAGCTGGTAAAATTCATCAAAGGCTATTTCTTTCATTCTTTTTCTCCTAATACTCTTCGAAAATGTCTTCAAACCACGTCAGCGTCGCCTTACCGTAGGTATGGTTACTGACTTCGTCAGTTCTATCCACAACCTCAAAACAGTGTTTTGAGCTGACTTCGTCAGTTTTATCTGCAACCTCAAAGCTGTACTTTGAGCAGCCTGCAGCTAGCTTCCTAGTTTGCTCTTTGATTTTCATTGACTATAAAATGATTTTAATTCTTTTTTTCAACTCTGGCACCACTTCTGACTCAAACCAAGGATTTTTAGCCATCCAGATTTGATTTCGTGGTGAGGGATGAACTAGTGGAAAATAGGTCGGCAAGTAGTTCTGGTAATGTTTTACCCTTTCTGTTACCTTGCCACTGATTTTCTCATGTAAATAATAGGCTTGGGCATATTGCCCAATCAAAAGGGTCAATTCAATATTTGGACATTCCTTGAGGAGTTGTGGGTGCCATTTTTCGGCAAAGCCTTTACGGGGTGGAAGGTCGCCTGATTTGCCATGTCCTGGGAAATAAAAGTCCATGGGAATAACTGCAAACAAGCCCGAATTGTAAAAGGTATCTTCATCTACACCTAGCCACTCACGCAGACGATCACCACTCTTATCCTTCCAATAAATTCCAGCTTCTTGCGTTTTAAAGCCCGGAGCTTGACCGACAATATTGATGCGAGCAGTTTTTGGTGCCGCAAAGAGAGGTTCGATTCCGCGTTCTGTGTAGCTGGCATTCTGTGAATCAGCCATAATAGCTTTCTTGATTCTTTCGATTTGAGACATCTGTTTTCCCTCCAAAAAGAAGTCTAAGCATAACATCTCAGACTTCTATCGTTTTATTTGATCAATTCATAGATAGCTTCTGCATAGATTGCTGCTGCTCGGAAGAGATCGTCCAAGGCGATAAATTCGTTGGCTTGGTGCATGGTGTCAATTGAGTCTGGGAACATAGCACCGTAGGCAACCCCACGTTCTAGCAAGCGACCGAAGGTACCACCACCGATGACTTGTTCATGACCTTGAAGTCCAGTTTGTTTTTCATAGACATTCAACAAGGTTTGCACAAGTGGATCTTCCATCGGTACATAGTGAGGCGTGTGTCCGTGTTCAGAAAGGCTAACAGAAGCAACTGGCAAGGTCTCAAGGATTGACTTGATTTGCTCTGGGCTTGTTCCTTTTGGATAACGGAAGTTGAGGGCAATGGTATTGTCAGCACTTGCTTCGTCAAAGCGGAAGACACCCGCATTCATAGAAAGGGCACCCATTTTTTTATCCACATGAGCAACCTTGAGATTTTCACCCTCATGGTCGTTCAAAAGAATCTTACCAGCGATGTCGAGGTAGTCTTTGGCAGGTCCTGCAAAGTCAAACTGACTGAGGAAAAGGGCAAGGTAAGTAGCTCCATTTACACCTGAAGCAGGCATAGCACCATGGGCTGATTTACCAATCACAGTCACCTTGTACTGACCTTTTTCTTCTTTGATTTCTCCTCTGAGTTTGTACTCTGCAACAAAGGCATCTAATTTAGCTTGCAAGTCAGCCAAATCACCTGAAACGACTGCTGTCGCTGATTCAGGTACCATGTTTTCACGTAAACCACCTGTGAAGCTGTGAAGACGGGCAGCACCTGCATTTTCACCTGCAAAGTGGAGGTATTCTGTGATATTTCCTTTTTCACCATTAATGATAGGGAATTCAGCGTCTGGAGAGAAACCGAAGTCTGGTTTTGCTACTCCTACATGTTCAAAGTAGTGGTCCATATCTGCCCAACCTGATTCTTCGTCTGTTCCTACGATGAAACGAACTTTTTTAGAAGTTGGAAGGCCCAATTCTTTGATGATTTTCAAGCCATAGTAACAAGCTGTTGTAGGCCCCTTGTCATCTGAAGCTCCACGCGCATAAAGACGACCGTCTTTGATAGTTGGTGTGTAAGGATCTGTGTCCCAACCACTACCAGCTGGCACCACGTCCATGTGAGCAAAGATTCCGAGAACTTCTTCTCCTTCACCAAACTCAAAATGTCCTGCGTAGTTATCGACATTCTTAGTTGGATAGCCGTCACGGTCTGCAATTTCAAGGAATTTTCCCAAGGCTTTTACTGGACCAGGTCCAAATGGATGTTCAGCATCTGACTTGCTATCATCACGTTCAGAGTTAATTTCCAAAAGGCTAAACAAGTCAGCCAAGAGGTCTTCTTTGCGTTTTTCTACTTCTGCTGTAAAATCAATTGCTGTCATATTATCTTCCTTCTATCTTTTCTCGATGATTTCATCTACTGGCAAGCGGTAGCTTGGTTCCAATTTCTCGTCTGTGTAACCCACTGTAATTAAGAGTTCTGGACGGAAACGATCTTCGATATCCAAAACTTCGTTGACTTTTGATTTGTCAAAACCAAGAATCAGATTTGATCCGATTCCTTGATCTGTAAGAGCGAGAACCAAGTTCATAGCAACCAAACCTGCATTGAGGGCTAGGTAGTCGCTGACTTGTTGTTCATTGTAGCGTGCAAATTCAGCTGGCAAATTTTTCATGAAGTATTGTAGTTGTTCTTCTGAGAAATTGTTAGCACCACCAACTCGAGCAATTTTACGGGCACGTTTGGCAAGGTCCGTATCTGTAAACAAGGCAATGGTTACAGGTGCTGATGATACCTGTTCAAAGTTTGAACCGTATGCCAATTTTGCTAGTTCGGCATTTTTCTCACGTACCACCACAAATTTCCAAGGCTGACTGTTGTGGGCGCTTGGCGCCAAGGTTGCAATTTCGATAGCCGTACGCACATCTTTGGGATCCACTGGCTTATCAGTGAAATGCTTGGTCGCATGACGTTTTTTATTTAATTCAAGAAATTTCATAATTGATTTCCTTTTCTAATTCTACTGTTTCCATTCTATCATATTTTGAAAGAGCTTGCAGGGATTTTTCATAGGAAAAGTAATAGCAAAAAAACTGCTCCATGCAGTTTGTAGCAATTATTCTAGTTACTCACTATAAAATTAGCAAATGGAATCATACTGAGACAACTTCTCCAATGTCACATCTTCCAATTTTTGCCTTACCTGACCTTTTATAGCCGTATCCATCTGTGATTTTATTTTCCCAATAGCGAATTTTGTCTCCTCCGCACTTGCTCTTACTTTTTCTTTGTAATCTATTTGTAAAGAATTTTTTTCTTTTAAGATTACTGTCGCCATTGTATAGATTCTGTTCCTCTCCATCATACGATACATCTGACGTAAAGCAAATTCATATTCTTCATCTGTATAATATTCATTCAACGGCGCGAGCATATGACCTCCTTAAATCTCCGATTGTCTGTTCTAACTCATCTTGCTTTTTACGATAATCTCTGTTTAACAAATCCTCTTGATACTGCAATTCATCTTCTCTACGCCTACACGCAAACTGAGAATCCTCCATCAATTGTTGTAAACTCCTATAAAACTGTTCTCCATCTTGGTAACTATATTGTCCTTTTTGAAGAAAAGCAGTCATCTTACCAGCTTCGTCTTCTACGATTCGGGCAAGGCGGTCTCGACGTTCATAGAGTTCGTTGCGTTGATTTGTAAACGTTGCTTTCTGCTTTAGATACTCATCTTCCAAATCATGATACTCTTTTTCTTTTGCTTTTAACTTTTGGAAGACTAAATCCGACTGTTCCATTTTCTAAATTCTCCTGCCAATTCCTTATCTGTGGCTAGTTTATTCTCAATGACTTGGATAATCTGTTGGTTAAGGGTATCAAACTCTGTGGCTAGTTTTTCAGCCTTTTGATTCATTTGCTCAAAATCTTGCTCAACTGAACCGACAATCGTAGCCTGAGTCACACCTGCAGACGCAAAAGTCGATAGAACTTCATCATAACTCAGGTATTGGAAACTACTAAAGTCAAGCTGATTCCATAGTTCTTGTGCTTTTGACACCACCTCCTCTTGAAGGTGCTTGACGTCGTCTGCACCAGCTCGAGCTGCATTAGCCATTCCTTCCCCTAGAGCCATTCCCTGCAAGCTATCCAAGTATATCTCTTCTTTGCTTGACAAGCCATCTGCCGAGAGGTAGCTTTTGATTTTTTGGTAGCGGTACATACCCGCTGTTGCTTCTGCTAGCGCCGTTACTTTGAGATTTGTGACACGTTTTCCGTCCAAATCAACTAGCTGGCCATTCTCATCAAATCGCCACTGGGACAAGTTATGATATTCTAGCTTGTCCCCCCAGTTATCTTTTGAAGGATAGATGTAAGGATAGATAGCTGTTTGAGTCGTATTTCCCGTAATATTACCAATAACATCATACTTATGACGGTAATTGCGAAATTGTTCTGGATGTTCTTGCATGTACTTGATTTCTTCTTTCGAAATCAAGTTATGAATATCTGGCCCATTATACCCAACATTGGCATAACCTCGCTTTAAAGCAACATACATAGCCAGAGACTCTCCAAGCGAATGCCCCGCAGTTGTGATTTTAGCAGAGGGATACGTTTTTTCGATTTCTTCCGCAAAACTCAGAGCCGTTTGAAATTGAGATTTTCTAAATGTCTTTGTTTTCGAATCCGACAACATCCGTCTATCACCAAATCCTATTGATTGGATATCTGTTTGGATGTCAAGCCGATCGTCTTTATTCGTCCCTGCATAGGCAATCACCACATGACTATCATCCACATTCCCATTTTTATCCACAGGAGCAACCGCCATTGCCTGCATACCGTTGGAGGTGTTGTCTACGGGTTTAGAGATTACTTTAAACCGATCGTTTGCAACTAATCGTCCCTCCTGAATAGGATTACTCACCTTACCAGAGTCAACATCATAAACATCATCTACTATATATCTGTAATCTTCTTCTGTAATCATATAGTTATCTCTTCCCTAAGTAAATAATTTTTACTGCTATATCATATCCAGCTTCTTCTTTGTGTTCTCTCTTTGTGAAGTCTGTCGGTGAATAATTGGAACTTCTTATTTTCTCATTCTCATTTAGAGAATCTATTTTGACAGATATATCATATTGACCATTTACTTTAGCAGTAATCCTCCAACTCCCCGTACTTTCATTTTTTTGAAATGCAACAAACTCCACTCTCTCAATCTTTTGTCCATCAGCTAAATCATAGTTACTTACTAAAAACTTTGCTACCCTATCCTGTTCGATTCTCATTTTCTCTTCCAGCGTTTTTTCTTTTTGGTGATTCAAACTAAACATCACGATTCCTCCTATAATACAGATTACTAAAGTAATAATACCCCATTTTTTGCGCTTATTCATTAACACACCTCCTTATATTATTCTATAAAACAACTTGGTCTGAATTACCTTATAGTATAACATAAATGGCTATTTTAATTAACATAAGCGTAATCCAGCGCTGTCACAAGCTGAGAACCTACTACTTTCGCAGAATTTAGTCCTGAACGAAACTGCATACCGTTGGAAGTGTTGTCTACGGGTTTAGAGATTACTTTAAACTTACCCAATTCTACATTATCTGGATTATAATAATACTCTTCACCTTCTGTAGGATGATACATCACATCATTTCGATTTTTCTCAACCCAATATGATTGCTCTGCTATCCAATTGATTTTTTCTTCCGTAATTCCCATTTATTCTCCTAAATAATTTATCGTGATATCATTCATACTAATATCTTGTATCGCTAAAGGTTGACTTCTCTGGAAAACTTTAAAATCAGAAACAGGGTTAAGACCCAATGAATCCGTATCATTATTAAGTCTTTTCAAGTCTCTAAAAGGAATCGTCGTTTCCTTATTTAGTCCATTTTTTCTTAATTCAATATTTAATAAATAAGTACCAGTTTTCTTATCTTTGATAAATTCTATAAATTTTACTGAATCTACATCATATCCTTTAATAATTCTTTTAACAACATTATCCTGTTGCGTTCTTGTCAAAGTTAATTTATTTTCAAAAATTTTACCATTTGGATGATTCAAACTAAACATTACAATTCCCCCTATTATACAGATTACTAAAGCAATAACACCCCATTTTTTACGCTTATTCATTGACACACCTCCTTATATTATTCTATAAAGCAACTTGGTCTTAATTACCTTATAGTATAACATAAACAGCTATTTTACTTAACCTTGGCATAATCCAGCGCCGTCACAAACTGAGAATCTACTACTTTCGCAGAATTTAGTCCTGAACGGGACTGTAGTTTATCCCTCCCAAGCCATAAAGACTGAACATCCGTACCAAGATCCTTTATGTCATCTTTATTCGTCCCTGCATAGGCAATCACTACATGACTATTATCCACATTCCCATTTTTATCCACAGGAGCAACCGCCATCGCCTGCATACCGTTAGAGGTGTTGTCTTTTGTACTAAGAACTCGAAAAGATTGCGAATCCTTTCTTAACTCATCTCCTGCTTTCCATGGAGTTGAATTTTTATTTTTATCAACTTCATATACTTGATCAACTAAATAATTAAAACTTTTATCCGTAATCATATTATCTCACCCAATAAATAACTGTTATATTTGACATAAGTGAATCGCTATTTATTACTTCCGGATTCTCTCTTTCTATTAATTTATTCCCATTACTTTGACTAATATGCTGTCCAAAACCTATTTCATCCTCTGTCATCAAGTTTTGAACAGAAAAAGTGACAAATATTTCGTCATTGACAATGGCATTAGAAGTCCAAGTCCCTGTTAATTTATTCTGTTGAAAACTTGTGAACTCAATCTTCTCAACCTTTTCATAATGATTAACTAAGTATAACGCCATTCTATCCTGTTCGATTCTCATTTTCTCTTCCAGCGTTTTTTCTTTTTGGTGATTCAAACTAAACATCACGATTCCTCCTATAATACAGATTACTAAAACAATAATACCCCATTTTTTACGCTTATTCATTAACATACCTCCTTATATTATCCTATAAAGTAACTAGCCCCAATTACCTTATAGTATAATATAAATAGCTGTTTTAACTAACATTAGCATAATCCAGCACCATCACAAACTGAGAATCCTCCATCAATTGTTGTAAACTCCTATAAAACTGTTCTCCATCTTGGTAACTGTGTTGTCCTTTTTGAAGAAAGGCACCCATTTTGCTAGCTTCGTCTTCGATGATCCGGGCAAGGCGGTCTCGGCGTTCATAGAGTTCGTTGCGTTGATTCGTAAAAGTTGCTTTCCGCTTTAAATACTCATCTTCCAAATCATAATACTCTTTTTCTTTTGCTTTTAACTTTTGGAAGACTAAATCCGACTGTTCCATTTTTTAAATTCTCCTGCCAATTCCTTATCTGTAGCCAGTTTATTCTCAATGACTTGGATAATCTGTTGGTTAAGGGTATCAAACTCTGTGGCTAGTTTTTCAGCCTTTTGATTCATTTGCTCAAAATCTTGCTCAACTGATCCGACAATCGTATCCCGAGTCACACCCGCAGACGCAAAAGTCGATAGGACTTCGTCATAGCTCAGGTATCGGAAACTACTAAAGTCAAGCTGATTCCATAGTTCTTGTGCTTTTGACACCACCTCTTCTTGAAGGTGCTTGATGTCGTCTGCACCAGCTCGAGCTGCATTAGCCATTCCTTCCCCTAGAGCCATCCCCTGCAAGCTATCCAAGTATATTTCTTCCCTACTTGACAAGCCATCTGCCGAGAGGTAGCTTTTGATTTTTTGGTAGCGGTACATACCTGCTGTTGCTTCTGCTAGCGCCGTTACTTTGAGATTTGTGACACGTTTTCCATCCAAATCAACTAGCTGGCCGTTCTCATCAAATCGCCACTGGGACAAGTTATGATATTCTAACTTGTCACCCCAGTTATCTTTTGCAGGATAGATATAGGGATAGATGGCTGTTTGAGTCGTATTTCCCATAATATTGCCAATAACATCATACTTATGACGGTAATTGCGAAATTGTTCTGGATGTTCTTGCATGTACTTGATTTCTTCTTTCGAAATCAAGTTATGAATATCTGGCCCATTATACCCAACATTGGCATAACCTCGCTTTAAAGCAACATACATAGCCAGAGACTCTCCAAGCGAATGCCCCGCAGTTGTGATTTTAGCAGAGGGATACGTTTTTTCGATTTCTTCCGCAAAACTCAGAGCCGTTTGAAATTGAGATTTTCTAAATGTCTTTGTTTTCGAATCCGACAACATCCGTCTATCACCAAATCCTATTGATTGGATATCTGTTTGGATGTCAAGCCGATCGTCTTTATTCGTCCCTGCATAGGCAATCACCACATGACTATCATCCACATTCCCATTTTTATCCACAGGAGCAACCGCCATTGCCTGCATACCGTTGGAGGTGTTGTCTTTGGTTTTGAGAACTTGGAATTGGCCTAATTTAGGATTTTTATTGCTATAATAATAAACTTCATTTTCTTTTGGAGAATTTTCCGAACGCAAATTATCAACCCAGTAGACTTGATCCACTAAATATCTATATTGTTGCTCAGCTACCATTTATTATTCCTCCAAATATTTTATATTTAACTTGGTAATATTAACGCTAATTATTGAAAGTTCTTTTTCTCTCCTTATACTTTCAAAGTGAGAAATTGGTGATAATCCTATTTCACTAGAAGAATCATTAAAGTCTCTCATATCATCAAAAATAATAGTTGTTCGCATATTTTCACTTCCATTGAGTTCTATAGTTAACAACAATGAACCTGTATTACTATCTTTCTTGAATTGCTTAAAAGTAATTTGTTCAAACTCATAATATCTACTAATTCTTTTCACCACATTATCTTGCTGCACTTTGGTTAAAGTCGGTTTATTATCAAACATTTTACATCCTCCTAAAAGTAATATTGTTATAACTAATAAAAATAGTTTAACTATCAATTTTTTAGCTTTCATAGAATGCCTCCTTACGTTATCCTGTAAAATAATTATCCTATAATTGCCTTATAGTATAGCATAAATAACTTTTTCTTTTCATTCCCCACAACATTGCCTATCACATCATATTTATGCCTATGGTCCACCTGACCTGTTACTTTATTAATTGGCACAACTTCCATCGCCTGCATACCGTTGGAGGTGTTGTCTTCGGTTTTGAGAACGCGGAAGGTTTGTCCATTTGATTTAAAAATCTTATCGTCTCTCCAAGGTCGTTTTACTTTTCCTGCATCAACATTATAAACTCCATCGACAATATCATTATAATTTTTATCTGTTATTTTCCTCACTTGTTCCAATATTTCACTTTAATATTATCTGTTGTTTGTTGATTAGTAATTTCATTTTTTCTTGTAAATTTAATCTTTTATTCCAACTAATTACATAATTGTCAGTTTTATCATTAAATTTAAAGAAAGTAATTTCCATTTTAAATTCTTTATTTACAGTTAATAACGCAGTTCTTGAACCTGTTGTAGCATTATTTTCTATATCATTAAATTCTATTTCATTAATTCCCTCATAATGATTAACTAAATACAATACCATCCTATCCTGTTCGATCCTCATTTTCTCTTCCAATGTCTTTTCTTTTTGGTGATTCAAACTAAACATTACGATTCCTCCTATAATACAGATTACTAAAGCAATAATACCCCATTTTTTGTGCCTATTCATTGACACACCTCCTTATATTATTCTATAAAGCAACCTGGTCTTAATTACCTTATAGTATAACATAAACAGCTATTTTACTTAACATTGGCATCATTCAAAGCTGTCACAAACTGAAAATCCTCCATCAATTGTTGTAAACTCCTATAAAACTGTTCCCCATCTTGGTAACTGTGTTGTCCTTTTTGAAGAAAGGCATCCATTTTGCTAGCTTCGTTTTCGACGATTCGGGCAAGGCGGTCTCGGCGTTCATAGAGTTCATTATATTGATTCGTAAAAGTTGCTTTCCGCTTTAGATACTCATCTTCCAAATCATAATACTCTTTTTCTTTTGCTTTTAACTTTTGGAAGACTAAATCCGACTGTTCCATTTTCTAAATTCTCCTGCCAATTCCTTATCTGTGGCCAGTTTACTCTCAATGACTTGGATAATCTGTTGGTTAAGGGTATCAAACTCTGTGGCTAGTTTTTCAGCCTTTTGATTCATTTGCTCAAAATCTTGCTCAACTGATCCGACAATCGTATCCCGAGTCACACCCGCAGACGCAAAAGTCGATAGGACTTCGTCATAGCTCAGGTATCGGAAACTACTAAAGTCAAGCTGATTCCATAGTTCTTGTGCTTTTGACACCACCTCTTCTTGAAGGTGCTTGATGTCGTCTGCACCAGCTCGAGCTGCATTAGCCATTCCTTCCCCTAGAGCCATCCCCTGCAAGCTATCCAAGTATATTTCTTCCCTACTTGACAAGCCATCTGCCGAGAGGTAGCTTTTGATTTTTTGGTAGCGGTACATACCTGCTGTTGCTTCTGCTAGCGCCGTTACTTTGAGATTTGTGACACGTTTTCCATCCAAATCAACTAGCTGGCCGTTCTCATCAAATCGCCACTGGGACAAGTTATGATATTCTAACTTGTCACCCCAGTTATCTTTTGCAGGATAGATATAGGGATAGATGGCTGTTTGAGTCGTATTTCCCATAATATTGCCAATAACATCATACTTATGACGGTAATTGCGAAATTGTTCTGGATGTTCTTGCATGTACTTGATTTCTTCTTTCGAAATCAAGTTATGAATATCTGGCCCATTATACCCAACATTGGCATAACCTCGCTTTAAAGCAACATACATAGCCAGAGACTCTCCAAGCGAATGCCCCGCAGTTGTGATTTTAGCAGAGGGATACGTTTTTTCGATTTCTTCCGCAAAACTCAGAGCCGTTTGAAATTGAGATTTTCTAAATGTCTTTGTTTTCGAATCCGACAACATCCGTCTATCACCAAATCCTATTGATTGGATATCTGTTTGGATGTCAAGCCGATCGTCTTTATTCGTCCCTGCATAGGCAATCACCACATGACTATCATCCACATTCCCATTTTTATCCACAGGAGCAACCGCCATCGCCTGCATACCGTTAGAGGTGTTGTCTATTACTTCTACAACTTTAAAATTCCCTAAATCTCTCTTTTTAGGATTAAACGGATATATTTTATTTGCCTCAGGTGTATAATCCTTGTCAGTCTTCAATTTATCAACCCAATACACTTGCTCAGCTAACCAATTATATTGTTCTTCTTTTACTTTCACCTTTTATTATTCTCCCAAGTATTGTACTTGTATATCATCTATAGAAACATTTCCCTTCTCTGCTATCACATGATTTTTTTCAATCGCTCTAAATTTTTCAATTGGACCAAGGACTACAGATTTTTCTTCGTCATTAAATTCATCTATTTCTCGAATAGTCACTCCTGTATGATACTCATCATCTAATTCAAACAATAAATGATATGAACCTGTTTTTTTATCTTTGTTAAATTTATTAAATTTAATTTTGTTAAAATCATAATTTCTTGCTATCCACTTTACTACATTATCCTGTTGCGTTTTTGTCAAAGTTAATTTATTCTCAAAAATTTTACCACTTGGATGATTCAAACTAAACATTACAATTCCCCCTATTATACAGATTACTAAAGCAATAACACCCCATTTTTTACGCTTATTCATTGACACACCTCCTTATATTATTCTATAAAGCAACTTGGTCTTAATTACCTTATAGTATAACATAAACAGCTATTTTACTTAACCTTGGCATAATCCAGCACCGTCACAAACTGAGAATCCTCCATCAATTGTTGTAAACTCCTATAAAACTGTTCCCCATCTTGGTAACTGTGTTGTCCTTTTTGAAGAAAGGCATCCATTTTGCCAGCTTCGTCTTCTACGATTCGGGCAAGGCGGTCTCGGCGTTCATAGAGTTCGTTGCGTTGATCCGTAAACGTTGCTTTCTGCTTTAGATACTCATCTTCCAAATTATGATACTCTTTTTCCTTTTCTTTTAACTTTTGGAAGACTAAATCCGACTGTTCCATTTTCTAAATTCTCCTGCCAATTCCTTATCTGTAGCTAGTTTATTCTCAATGACTTGGATAATCTGTTGGTTAAGGGTATCAAACTCTGTGGCTAGTTTTTCAGCCTTTTGATTCATTTGCTCAAAATCTTGCTCAACTGAACCGACAATCGTATCCTGAGTCACACCCGCAGATGCAAAAGTCGATAGAACTTCATCATAACTCAGATATCGGAAACTACTAAAGTCAAGCTGATTCCATAGTTCTTGTACTTTTGACACCACCTCTTCTTGAAGGTGCTTGGCGTCGTCTGCACCAGCTCGAGCCGCATTAGCCATTCCTTCCCCTAGAGCCATTCCCTGCAAGCTATCCAAGTAGATCTCTTCCCTACTTGACAAACCATCTGCCGAGAGGTAGCTTTTAATTTTTTGGTAGCGGTACATACCTGCTGTTGCTTCTGCTAATGCCGTTATTTTGAGATTTGTGACACGTTTTCCATCCAAATCAACTAGCTGGCCATTCTCATCAAATCGCCACTGGGACAAGTTATGATATTCTAACTTGTCACCCCAGTTATCTTTTGCAGGGTAGATGTAGGGAAATATAGCTGTTTGAGTCGTATTTCCCGTAATATTGCCAATAACATCATACTTATGACGGAAATTGCGAAATTGTTCTGGATGTTCTTGCATGTACTTGATTTCTTCTTTCGAAATCAAGTTATGAATATCTGGTCCATTATACCCAACATTGGCATAACCTCGCTTTAAAGCGACATACATAGCCAGAGACTCTCCAAGCGAATGCCCCGCCGTTGTGATTTTAGCAGAAGGATACGTTTTTTCGATTTCTTCTGCAAAACTCAGAGCCGTTTGAAATTGAGATTTTCTAAATGTCTTTGTTTCCAAATCCGACAACATCCGTCTATCACCAAATCCTATTGATTGGATATCTGTTTGGATGTCAAGTCGATCATCTTTATTCGTCCCTGCATAGGCAATCACCACATGGCTATAATCCACATTCCCATTTTTATCTACAGGAGCAACCGCCATCGCCTGCATACCGTTAGAGGTGTTGTCAACAGGAGGTGTTATAATTTTAAATTTCCCTTGTGCTACTATTGCCCCTTCTTTTAAAGGAACTTTCACTTTAAGAGAATCTACAGCATAAACATCATCAACAATATATCTAAAATCTCTCTCAGTCGTCATCCTTAGTTTCCCCCAGATAGCTAATTTTTATATTATCAATTGTCTTTGTATAGGGAACATCCGTCTCGTCAACAGACATGTCTTCTAAATAATATCCCGATGTCCGTATAACATCCCCAAAAGCATCCTCTGATAGGGATATCGTTGCCACTCCATTGATTACAAGTGTTATTCGCCAGGTTCCTGTTGTTTCATTTTTTCTGAATTCTATAAATTCTATAGTTTCAATCGGATTCTGTGTTTTTAATTTTACTCTATTAACTACAAATAGTGCTACCCTCTCCTGTTCAATTCTCATTTTCTCTTCCAACGTTTTTTCTTTTTGGTGATTCAAACTAAACATTACAATTCCCCCTATTATACAGATTACTAAAGCAATAACACCCCATTTTTTACGCTTATTCATTGACACACCTCCTTATATTATTCTATAAAGCAACTTGGTCTTAATTACCTTATAGTATAACATAAACAGCTATTTTACTTAACCTTGGCATAATCCAGCGCCGTCACAAACTGAGAATCTACTACTTTCGCAGAATTTAGTCCTGAACGGGACTGTAGTTTATCCCTCCCAAGCCATAAAGACTGAACATCCGTACCAAGATCCTTTATGTCATCTTTATTCGTCCCTGCATAGGCAATCACTACATGACTATTATCCACATTCCCATTTTTATCCACAGGAGCAACCGCCATCTCCTGCATACCGTTGGAGGTGTTGTCTTTTGTACTAAGAACTCGAAATTCACCTAGTCGTGTATCATTATCGCTAAAATTATATGTTTTGTTTTCTTCTATATAATATTCACAATCAGTTTTATTTTTATCCACCCAGTATGACTTATCAATTATCCATCTATACTGCTCATCAGTTATTCCCATATCATTCTCCTATGTATTTCACTTTTATAAAGTTAAGTATCTCTTCAGTTTCATCAAGTGGTCGTCCTCTTTTTAATTCTTTAAAATTTTCAATAGGACTTAAACCAATATTATTTAGATTTGAATTTAATTCTTCAATACGTGATACCGATAAACCCGTTTTAATCTTGTCGTTTATAATAAATATTAAATGATATGTACCTGTTTTTATATCTTTCTTTAATTCTAAAAACTCAATACTATCAATATCATAATTTTTTACTATCCCTTTAACAACATTATCCTGTTGCGTTTTTGTCAAAGTTAATTTATTCTCAAAAATTTTACCACTTGGATGATTTAAACTAAACATTACAATTCCTCCTATAATACAGATTACTAAAGCAATAATACCCCATTTTTTATGCCTATTCATTGACACACCTCCTTATATTATTCTATAAAGCAACTTGGTCTTAATTACCTTATAGTATAGAACCAATAGCCGTTCTGGTCTTGTGCACTGAATTCAAGATCATCATGGTTCAATCGCGATTTTATTTTCTAATTCTACTGCTTCCAGTCTACCATGTTTTGAAATAGCTTGCAGGGATTTTTCATAGAGTTAGTACTTCTTTCAAACTCTCTGCTATTAATTTGGAGCTATTTAAGTAGGTATCGCTTTAGATTTGAAGCAATCAAAAAGCAGGTGATCGAACACCCACTTTCTTATATTATTGACCAGATGTGTATGGAGCAACTGCTTTATAAGCCGCTTCCAGCGCTTTCTTCATTGTATCACGTCCAGTTTTCAATTGTTGAACAAATAGAGTACGAGTTTGTTCTGGCACTACTGTATCATCAGAACCAATACTTGAAAGGCTTTCGTTAAATGACTCTCTTACAGTCTCCATAGACTTAAGCGCTGGTTCAACTTGGGCGTTATATGCTTCTTTTCCACTCTCTGGAATTTTTTCCCCAATTTCAACTGCATGCTTTTTATAATTGTCGACTAGTTTACCAAAGACTTTCTTCACATCTCCAACAGTTTTAGCATTGTCAATTTCTTCATCGGTGATCAAAACAACCTCATTATTTTCTGTCTTTGAACTAGACGTTGTTGATGAAGTCTCTGAAGAAGAAGTTTGTTCTACAGAGGAGCTTGAAGTCTTAGTCGAAGAATCAGACGTTGTTTTCCCTGAACATGCTGCTAAGACAACAACAGATAAAAGAGCCATACTAGATGTAATAATTTTCTTCATAATGTTCTCCTTTTTATTAAGAATTAAGTTCATTCTATAACAAAATAATTTCAATGTCAAACTTTAGCTGAGCTATCTCTTTTTCCTTATCATCGTCTAACTCTTTTCTAAGCGATTCGACTACAAACCTCACTTCAAATTAAGGGCGTCCATTTTATTTCTCACTTTGCAGAAAATCAAAATAATTCTTTACCTCCTCTACATACCCATGCTTTTCGATTAAACTAGCCAAAAGTTCCAAATTGTGCCCCTGATAGTTGTCTTCTCGTCGTAGCTCTTCATACATTTCGATAAAGGGAAGGCCCCTGGACTTAGCCAATTCTAACTCCGCTTCATAATCATAAGAAACTTTTCGGAATAGAATGTTTACCAATTCCCCATCTTCTACTTCTATCACGGCGTACTGGGCACGGTGATTTTTTAACGCCTCCCAATCAAAATAGGGCATGCCAATCGTACCTGGATTGATGATTTGTTGCCCTTGGCTTCCATAACGAAGCAACTGCTTGTGGACATGACCATAGATTGCCACGTCCGTTTCCTCATCTAGGAGTTGGTCAAATTTATCTGTGTTATTTCCAACAGACAGGTCCCCACCATAGTTTTTTTCAGGTAAATTATGAGAGAGAGAGAAGCGCAGTCCATCAACTTCTTTCTTTTCTAGCATAGGTAAGTTTCGTAGCCAGACAATCGTTTCAGGATCCATTCGCTCCATCAAAAACTGGCTCAATCGCATGAGCTGGACTTCCTGTGGGTCTTTCAAGCCATATTGCCCATCTAAAGCCTCAAGGACACAATCATCCCAATTGCCTCGAACACTTGCTGTGATAGGCAGATCCTTTAACAGAGCGACCAAGTCATTTGCACCTGGACCAGGAAGAAAAATATCTCCCAGAAGCCAATATTCACTGGCTCCTTGAGTTTTAGCATCTGCAATCACTGCTTCTAAGGCAGTCGCATTTCCATGAATATCTGATAAAATTGCGATTTTATGGTTCATGATGGTTTTCCTTTTTCTATTTCATCTAGCCAATTGTGAAACTCCCAACGAAGAGGATCTTCCTTGCTTATTCTTTGCCTCAAATGTTCTTGATATTGAAGATAGAAAGCGTAATCTCCCCAACTACTCCACACTTGAGAAGGTCTTGGGATACACAACTGTTTGTTCGCCCTCTCTAACACGATGTTATCTATCGGTACGTGTAAAAAAGGAAAAACGGAGTCTAGGGTTACAGCTTCAAGCATATACAGATACTTGAACGTCATATTAATCCACTTTTGAGCATGACCATAAGTGAATCGAATCCCATTTGAACGATAGCAATCTATCAGAACATCACAAGTCCTATGATGCCAACTATCAAAATCAGTTTGACACAGCTTGTCCCGATTCAAGAGATTTAAAATCGCTTCTTTGATACACTTAGAGGCCCGATTTCTCATCTCCAAGCGCTGTTCATCTAGCATGCCATGAAATCGCAAGGTTCGATTAAAATCAAGATAGGCTCGAGTAGTTGCAGCTAAAAATAAATCTTTTGAATTCCCAAAGTAAGCAAATCGTAAAAAAAGGAGTATATCTCTGTCAATCTCAATCCTATTCATTTCTTCTACTTTCTATCTAGATACTTATTCCAATTCTTTTAATGGTTCTGCCACTTGAGCCAATTCCACTTCTTCCTGAGGGTTCAACTTTCTCTGCACAGCTTCTGCGACTACCCTCGGCACACCAACTTCGACAATTTCATCCACACTGGCTTCCTTGATTTTAGTGAGAGACTTGAAATGCTTCATGAGATTCTGCTTACGTTTAGGTCCCAATCCTTCAATTCCATCCAGCTGTGAAGAAAAAGAATTTTTGGAGCGCAATTGACGGTGAAAGGTAATAGCAAAGCGGTGCACCTCATCCTGGATGCGTTGGAGGAGAAAGAATTCTTGAGAATTGCGAGACAACTCCACCACTTCCAGTGGATCTCCAAAGAGCAGTTCATGGGTTTGGTGCTTATCATTCTTTTGCAGACCTGCAATTGGGATATCCAAACCTAGCTCCTCTTGGATGACCTGCTTAGCAATATTGACTTGACCTTGCCCCCCATCAATGACAATCAAATCTGGCGGGGTTAAACCATCACGTTGAACTCGGCCATAACGTCTGCGAATAACCTCACGCATACTAGCATAGTCATCTGGACCGACAACCGTTTTTATCTTGTACTTACGGTAGTCTTTTTTACTTGGTTTACCGTTGACAAAGACCACCATAGCTGAAACAGGACTGGTTCCCATGATATTAGAGTTATCAAAGGACTCGATGCGAACTGGAGTCGGTATTTGGAGCAAGCGTCCCAGATTTTCAATAGCTCCTTGGGTCTTTTCAACAGATTTTTCTAGCAGATTGAACTTCTGTTCCAGACTAACACGGGCATTTTTTATGGCTAGATTGACCAGTTGCTTTTTCTCTCCACGTTGGGGTTTGAGAATCTTGGTATCCACCAAGGCCTTAACGGCTTCTTCATCAATATCCCGTGGAATCAATACTTCATTGGGAACCAGGTGAGATTTTTCTTGATAGAATTGTCCCACATAGGTCAAGAAGTCCTCATCCGGATCATTGTAGTAGGGGAAGAGATTGACATCCCTCTCAATGAGCTTGCCTTGACGAACAAAGAAAACCTGAACACACATCCAGCCCTTATCCACATAGTAACCAAAGACATCCCGATTTTGGAGGTCTTTAGCCATGACCCGTTGCTTGGTCCGAAGCGTTCCAATGGCCTGAATCAGATCACGGTATTCCGCCGCACATTCAAACTCCATACTTTGAGCTGCCTTTGCCATCTTGCCCTTAAGATCATCGATGATTTTGTCATCCTGCCCTTTTAGGAAATCAGAAACCTCCTGAGCCATGGACTTGAAATAAGCCTCATCCTTTTTACAGATGGTGTGGGCCATACATTGACCGATATGGTAATAAAAACAGACCTTAGACGGTGGATTAGTACACTTGCGAAAAGGAAAAATCCGATCCAGTAGTCGCTTGATTTCATTGGCTGCCCCCACATCTGGATAGGGACCAAAGTAAAGACCGCCGTCCTTCTTGACCTGACGGGTGATAATCAAACGAGGATAGCGCTCATTTGTGATTTTGATAAACGGATAGGACTTATCATCCTTGAGCATGATATTGTACTTGGGCTTATTTTCCTTGATGAGGTTAATTTCCAGCAGGAGTGCCTCAATATTAGACTCAGTGACGATAAATTCAAAATCCACAATCTCAGATACCAGAGCCTCCGTCTTGGTATCGTGACTTCCACGGAAATAGGACCGCACGCGATTGCGCAGATTTTTAGCCTTTCCAACATAGATAATGGTACCGTTTTTATCTTTGTGAATGTAACAACCAGGGCTGGTCGGCAAGAGCTCTAGTTTTGATTTGATCAAGTTATTCATAGTTCCATTATAGCAAAAAGGCTGTAACAGGACGAACAAAAAGCCCCACCAATCACTTGATGGAGGAGCTTTGATTTTATTTTAGATTGTACCAACTTCATCTAGTCGCTACTGGTATAGAGTTCTTGAACAGCTTTCACATCTCGAGTCTGAATTCCATAGTAGGAACCTGCCGGCTGCATGACAGAAGTCTCGTTGGTATGATCCAATCCGATGGCATGCCCCAGCTCGTGCTCCGCCGTGTGCACAATCCGTTCATAAGAATAACCATAGTTTGGATTGGATAGATAATAGTGATTCAGGCGAACCGTTACAGATATAAATTGTTTGGTTAACAAATTGGTTTGACTCTCGGCTTGACCAGCTACAGCGGTCGATCCATCATTCATCTCACTTGCCACAATATCTGCCTGGCTAGGATCCGCAACCACCTCAAAGGTAAAGGCTCCCGTTTGATTCCAGTTTTTTATAGCTTCTGCATAGGCACCTTGGAAGGTTTCATCCATTTGAGGCTCAATATAGATGCGAGCTGAGGCCTGAGCCCACTTGCCTTCTGCATGTTGGTGACTGTCTGTCTGAGACAAGACTTCCAGCGTTCCCGTTTCCTGCCATTGTTTCCAGCCACCTTGACCAATCTGACTCATTTTTTCAACTTGATTGACCGCAGAATGAAAATCACCTGTCAGATACCATAGCACTCCAAAAGCAAGAAGAACAATGATGACCAAGGTCCAGACCAGACGCCAAAAGAAACGCCAAATTCCCAAAAGAAATCGGAAAAATAATCGAATAATCCAGAACATGACGCTCCACCTTTCATAAAAATAAGAACCTATCTTGAAATCACATTCTACTTGATCAAGATAGATTCCCTATTTACTGAAGAAAGCTGAAAGAAACCTAAAACTAAGATAAACGTTCTTCCAAGACAAAGTTAATTGGTAGAGTAGCTAAAAAATGCTCCAATTGTTTTTCCCAGTAGTACCACTCATGAGTGCCAGCACTATGACTATAGGTCACTTCAAAACCAAGCTTTTTGAGGTTTTTCACAGCGAGATTATTGGCAGAGTAGAGATAGTCTTGCTCGCCACACCAAGCCCAAAGTTTGGTTTTTTTATCCGACTTCCTAGCAATACTTTCAAGCGAATGAGGGCTAGCTGTCCAGTCTTTGATTTCTCCAAAAACTCCTCGCCAGTATGCAAGAGAGCCTAAATCCTGACTTTCAGGAGAAAATCCCTGAAAACTGAGTGCACCAGAAAAACTAGCCGCACGAGAAAAACGATTGGTTGCGAGAGCCAGCTTGAAGGAACCATAGCCTCCCATTGAGAGACCTGCAATAAAGGTCTTTTCTCGCTTGCTGGTCATATTGGGGAAGAAACGTTTCATAACCTGAGGCAACTCTTCTGCTAGAGCAGTATAGTAGTTATAGCCATACTGAGTATCTGTGTACCAGCCATTATTTGTATTGGGCATGATAACAATGAGATTGGTTCCCCGCAACAAGCGCTCGACATTGGTTCGCTTGAGCCAGCTATTCTGATTTCCTGACATTCCATGCAAAAGATAAAGAACAGGAATATCTGTGCAATCTGGTTCAGTCACTCGACTAGCATCTGGATAGAGTACGGTAACACCCCACTCCATATCCAAAACTTCAGAGTAATACTCAATATTCATAACTGCCATGGTTGTCTCCTTTTACTATTCTATAAGAAAAAGCCGAATTTCGACTTTTTCCGTAGGTATTCTGCTTATTATTTGGCTTCCATCACGACTGGCAAGATTGCTGGACGACGTTTGGTTTGGTCAAAGAGGTACTTGGTCAAATTGTCACGAACCTTGCCTTTGAGATCTGCCCAGTCAAAGTCATCCCCTTGAAGATACTCTTCTACCGTTTGGTTAATCAATTCGGAACTTTCACGGAGAATGTCGCGACTCTTCTTAAGGTAGATAAATCCACGCGTGTGAACACGAGCCTTAGCCACAATCTTCTTCTCACGACGGTTAACAGTGATGGCCACGATAAAGATTCCATCCTCTGACAAGACCTTACGGTCGCGAAGAACGACATTCCCAACATCACCAATGGCATTTCCATCAATCATGACATCGCCTGCAGAAACTGCTCCAGCTGGGACGAAGTCTCCATGTTCATAGGACATGGTCGTTCCCTTTTTAGGGATAAAAATACGCTCTGGCAACATCCCAACTGCCATGGCAGCCTTGGCATGCGCATCCAACTCACGGTACTCCCCTTGGACAGGGAAAAGATATTTCGGTTGCAAAAGATTGATCATCAACTGCAAATCACGCGCATTTCCGTGTCCTGATACTCGCAAACTCTGGGTAATGAGTTTTACCACACCACCAGCTTGGTAAATCATATTTTCAACGCGAGCCACAACTGCTTCTTTGGCGGTGGATGGAGTTGTTACAATATAAACCAAGTCCCCATCCTTGATTTCTACATAACGGTGGCGCCCAACGGACATCTTGCGAAGTCCATTGATGGGTTCACCCATACGACCTGTCTCTAAGATAATCAACTCATGGTCTTCAAAACGAGACATTTCTTTCGGTTTAATCAAAAGGCTTTCATTAGCTAGAGACAATTTTTTGAGACGAATCGCTGTACGGACGATATTTTCAACATCAAATCCAGTCAAAACGACTCGGCGGCCAGTCTCCGCAGCTGCATCAAAAACCTGCTGGATACGAGAAAGGTTGCTGGCAACTGCTGCAACGATGATACGATCGTCCCAGTCAGCGATGGTTTGGGTAATTTCATCCCCAACTTCACTCTCGCTTGCCACCTGAATATTGCTGTCTGCATTTGCAGAATCACTGAGAAGTGCCAAGACACCGTCACGGCCGATTTCGGCTAAACGCGCAAAATCCGTCGCATAGGATTCACTAGCCGTCTGGTCAAATTTGAAGTCGCCTGTGTAAACAATGTTCCCTTTTGGTGTTTTTAACACAACTCCCAGACTTTCTGGGATAGAGTGAGTCGTACGGAAGAAGGAAACCACCGTTCCCCTAAAGTCAATCTCCGTGTTTTCATCAATCACATGGAAGTCATTGAATTTCTTAACCGTATCATTTCCTTTGACAAAGAGTTTCGCCAACTCAATGGTCAACTCAGAACCAAACACAGGCACCTTAGCCTCTGCCAAGAGATAAGGCAGGGCACCAATGGCATCCGCATGCCCGTGGGTCAAGAAGACTCCAGCGATACGATCACTATTTTCAAAAAGGTAGTCCATATTAGGAATGACCACATCCACCCCTAGTTGTTCATTTTCAGGGTATTTAAGCCCTGCATCCAAAACAAAGATAGATTCATCGATTTCAGCGATGTACATATTTTTCCCATTTTCTCGTACACCACCTAGTGTTGTTAAACTGATATTACTCATTTTCCCTCCGAAACTTAATTTATCTTGATTATAGGGTAGGTTTACCCTCTTATTCTAAAAGTTCTAAAACTTTCAGCCGAATCTTTTCCTACCATTATACCATTTTTTTGATGATTTTCAAAATGAAGATTTGTTTTCAAAAAAGAGCTGGTTACCCAACTCTTTCCTAACTTCTACTATTTTTCCATTAAAAAATCATAGATTTCTTGCACCGTACCCAGCGCCATCATTTCTTGGTCTTTAACAGTCTGTTTGAGATTTTGGTAAATCTGACTTTCAGCAATTTCCCTTTTCGGCGCTTCTTTATTGACTGTCATGACACCATCTTTGATCGTCACAAAACCTAGCTCTTCAAATACTTGGATCATCTTGACCAGCAAGATTTGTTGGATATTGAGATAAGCCGCCAAATCTTTCAGCTTGTAGCGAATATCAAACTCTGGGAACTGGTAAATGGTCTTGTACAATTTGGCAAACTGCTCTCTAGTTCCATAACCTGTCAGATAGTAGGCCTTGTCAATGTCATTTTTGAAATAGACAGCTGAGAAATTCTGTTCCTGAAAAACGGTCTTCAGCAGGGTAATATCCTCGGGAATGGTTTTCACAACCACAGCATCACTAGTCGCTAAATCTGGCACCTCTCCAGAGAAATCCAAGACTGGAACCCCTTCTGGCAGGGCTACGTTCTTCCCACGAATGTTAAAGAGTTGAACACCCTCCACACGCGCATCCACCATCATTAACTGGAGAGCAGTTTGGCCATTCCATTGGTTGACAGACAGGGTGACTGCCAATTCTAGATTCTTGGTTTGAGCAAACTCTGTCGCCCATCTACCTTGTCCGAAGGCCACCACTTCAAAACTCGCCTCACCCTTGGAAATTTTTAGTTTGAGGTGGGCATTGCCTGCCCCCATAGTACGGGCACTTTCGACCTGAAAATCCTTGATATAAAAGACAGGTTTCTGATTGTCCATGCCAAAAGGTGCCAAACGTTCAAAGCTTTTGACCGTTTCCAAGCTAAGTTTCTCCAAATCCAGTTCTTCATCTAGATTTAACTTGTTCTTACCACTAGCATCTGCGCCTTTTTCACGGACATAGTCTTCCAAAACCTGAGATAAATCTGAGAGTTTCTCCACTTCCAGCGTCATTCCTGCTGCACCAGCATGGCCGCCAAAGGCGATAAAGAGGTCGCGATGGGGATCCAGAGCTTCAAAAATATCAACCGCTTCCACACTACGAGCACTACCTTTGGCACGACCATCTTCTATATTAAGAACAATAACCGTCTGCCCTAGCTCTTCCAACAAACGACCAGCAACGATACCCAGAACGCCAGGATTCCAGCCCTCCTTTGCCAAAACCTGGACCTTCTTCTCAGGATCCACCATGGTCTTAGCTTCTTCATAGATAGATTGGACGATTTCCTTGCGCTCTTCGTTTTTCTGGTGAATCATGAGGGCAATCTCATGTGCTTCCTCATCGTCAAACCCAGTCAGCAAATCAATGGCAGGATTGGGATCATCCAATCGCCCCAAGGCATTTAAACGAGGGGCAATCTGAAAGCCAACCGTTTCTTCCGTTACTTCATTAGCAGCAATCCCAGCCATGTCCAGCATTTCTTGTAGTCCAATGCGCTGAGTATGTCCCAACATTTCCAGACCATATTGAACCAAAATACGGTTTTCATCTGTCAAACTCACCATATCTGCAATGGTTCCGATAGCAACCAAATCAAGCAGTTCCACTTGCACTTCTTCTAAAAGGGCGCAAGCCAGCTTGAAAGCCACTCCACAACCAGCTAAACATTTGAAGGGATAGTCCGCATCTGGATGCTCAGGGTGAACAATCGCATAGGCATCAGGAAGGATTTCCGGCATGGAATGGTGGTCAGTCACAATAACATCCACTCCCATAGACTGGGCCAATTCAATGGCCTCGTGACCAGCAACTCCATTATCCACTGTCACAACCAAGGAAATTCCCTCTTGCTCGATAAAGTATTTATAGACACTGGCATTGGGACCATAGCCATCGGTAAAACGATTGGGCAGATAAACTCGGCACTCCGCGCCAAGCTGTTCCAAACTTTCCTTCACAATCGAAGCTGAAGTCATACCATCCGCATCATAGTCTCCATAGACGAGAATATTCTCCCCTTCTTCAATAGCCTGACGAATCCTTTTCACTGCCTTGTCCATATCATGGAGCAGATAGGGGTCATGCAAGTCCTCTAAAGAAGGTTCTAAAAACTTCTTTAGACTTTCTTCATCCTGAATCCCTCTTTCAAATAATAATCGAGCCACCTCAGGACCCAGTCCAGCCTTCTTGGCTATCTTTGTAAAATCCGCATCTTCAACCTGCGGGGCAAACTGCCATTCATAAGTAGGAGTTATCAAAAAAACATCCACTCTTTCTAAGAATTCTATCGTTTCATTATAACATGATTTAAGCATTTTCTCTATCCTGATTGCTTTGTACAAAAATTTTACTAACTTTTTTCTGATATTATTTGACAAGACAAATCTTTTGATGTAGAATCGTGTTATAAAATCTAACACAAAGGAGATCTCTCATGGCTTTAGTAGAATTTAAACACGTCGAAAAATATTACGGAGACTACCACGCACTCCGCGACATCAATCTCCGTTTTGAAAAAGGACAAGTCGTTGTCCTGCTTGGACCTTCTGGTTCTGGGAAGTCCACTCTTATCCGTACGATTAATGGTTTGGAGGCTGTTGACAAAGGAAGTCTCCTAGTCAATGGACACCAAGTAGCAGGTGCTAGTCAGAAAGATTTAGTTCCTCTTCGTAAGGAAGTCGGCATGGTTTTCCAACATTTTAACCTTTATCCACACAAAACAGTGTTAGAAAACGTAACACTC
Source organism: Streptococcus oralis (assembly GCF_018448765.2). Lineage (GTDB taxonomy): Bacteria > Bacillota > Bacilli > Lactobacillales > Streptococcaceae > Streptococcus > Streptococcus oralis_BM. The sequence continues at coordinate 520,334 of NZ_JAHCMC020000001.1, read as the reverse complement.
GCACCCGTTAAAGTTCTAGGAATTGATAAAAAAGAAGCTGAAAAAACAGCCCAAAAATATCTGGAATTTGTAAATATGTGGGACAAGAAAGATTCCTATCCCGCCATGCTATCTGGTGGTCAAAAACAGCGGATCGCCATTGCTCGTGGTCTTGCCATGCATCCGGAGCTCCTCCTCTTTGATGAGCCAACATCTGCTCTTGACCCTGAAACCATCGGAGATGTTCTAGCAGTTATGCAAAAACTGGCGCATGATGGGATGAACATGATCATCGTTACCCACGAAATGGGCTTTGCCCGTGAAGTTGCGGACCGCATCATCTTTATGGCTGACGGGGAAGTTTTAGTAGATACGACAGATGTCGATGACTTTTTCGACAATCCAAGCGAACCTCGTGCACAACAATTCCTCAGCAAAATCATCAACCACGAAAGTGACAAAGTAAAATAAGGAGGTCTCTATGAAAAAGAAAGTCTTTTTATCAGCAATAGTGATTAGCCTTTTCGGCCTTGCTGCTGCCAAACCAGTCCAAGCCGATACCAGTATCGCAGACATTCAAAAAAGAGGCGAGCTCGTTGTCGGTGTCAAACAAGACGTTCCCAATTTTGGCTACAAGGATCCCAAGACAGGGACTTATTCTGGTATCGAAACTGACCTTGCCAAGATGATTGCAGACGAACTCAAGGTCAAGATTCGCTACGTTCCAGTTACCGCTCAAACCCGCGGACCACTATTAGACAATGAACAGGTCGACATGGATATCGCAACCTTCACCATCACAGAAGAACGTAAAAAACTCTACAACTTTACCAGTCCCTACTATACGGACGCTTCTGGCTTTTTGGTCAACAAATCTGCCAACATTAAAAGCATTGAGGGCCTAAACGGAAAAACCATTGGGGTTGCCCAAGGATCCATCACCCAACGCTTGATTACCGAACTGGGTAAAAAGAAAGGTCTAACCTTTAAATTTGTCGAACTTGGTTCCTACCCAGAATTGATTACTTCCCTTCACGCTCACCGTATTGATGCCTTTTCCGTGGATCGCTCTATCCTATCTGGTTACATCAGTAAACGAACAGAATTGCTAGATGATAGTTTCAAGCCATCTGACTACGGTATCGTTACCAAGAAATCAAATACTGAGCTCAACGACTATCTCGATAACTTGGTTACCAAATGGAGCAAGGATGGCAGTTTGCAAAAACTTTATGACCGTTACAAGCTCAAACCATCTAGCCATACTGCAGATTAAGGAGGACACCCCATGACAGATTTATCATCTTGGACAGCCTATTTTCAGGATCTTGGACAATTTTTCAATGGCTTCCTCTTTACTCTTGCCCTAGCAATCGGATCCTTTATCCTCGCCATGGTCTTGGGTATCTTCTTTGGAGCCATGTCAACTAGCAAGCGCCCAATTTTGCGCATTTTAGCTCGCATCTTTGTCGAATTTTACCAAAATACTCCCCTCTTGGTGCAGTTTGTCATCGTCTTCTATGGTTTGCCTCTTATCAGTGACCATACCATCATGATTCCGATTTATTGGACAGCTGTTCTCTGCGTCGGACTTTATCACGGTGCCTATATTGCTGAGGTTATTCGTTCAGGGATTCAGTCCATCCCTAATGGTCAGATGGAGGCCGCCTTATCACAAGGTTTCACCTATATCAGTGCCATGCGATTGATTATCTTGCCTCAGGCCTTCCGTATCATTCTCCCTCCTTTGACCAACCAAATCGTCAACCTTATCAAGAATACTTCAACGGTTGCTGTCATCTCTGGGGTGGACTTGATGTTTGTGACCAAGTCTTGGTCAGCTCTCAACGGAAACTACATCCCAGCCTTTCTAGGTGCTGCCTTACTCTACTTTGCCCTATGCTTCCCTGTCGCCCAATTTGGTCGCAAGATGGAGCAAGCCAATAAAAAAGCCTATTCACTTTAGGAGGTTACTATGGAATCTATTTTAGAAGTTTTGACCCCAGATAACCTAGCCTTTATCTTTAAAGGATTTGGCTTGACCCTCTACATTTCTCTAATTGCTATCGTCCTCTCGACCCTTATCGGAACAGTACTAGCCGTCATGAGAAATGGGAAAAATCCTATCTTACGGATCATCTCCAGCATTTATATCGAGTTTGTACGTAACGTTCCCAACCTTCTCTGGATTTTCACCATCTTTTTAGTGTTTAAGATGAAGTCCACACCAGCTGGTATCACTGCCTTTACTCTCTTTACCTCAGCAGCCCTAGCTGAGATTATCCGAGGCGGTCTCAACGCCGTGGACAAGGGACAGTACGAAGCTGGAATGTCTCAGGGATTTACCTCCATACAAATCCTCTACTACATCATTCTCCCACAAGCTATCCGTAAAATGCTGCCAGCTATCATTTCTCAGTTTGTAACTGTGATTAAGGATACCAGTCTTCTTTACTCTGTTATCGCTCTACAAGAACTCTTTGGCGCCAGCCAAATTCTCATGGGACGCTATTTCGAACCAGAGCAGGTCTTCAGTCTTTATATCCTGATTGCCTTGATTTACTTTATCTTTAACTTTGCCATTTCTAGCCTGTCTCATAAGCTAGCAAAACGTTGGCAACAAGCCGCAGAATAAAAAAGAAATGTGAACTCAAAACAAGGGTTCACATTTTTTGCTATAAATGAAAAAGAGTAACTCAATGTTATGCCAACGTTTTACTTTTTGGTAAAATGACTTTAATTGCGAGAATCCGTTTGTAATAAAAAAGAATGCTGATAAATCAATATTCCTGTTATATTCATAACTAGAGAAATAAACTATTTTTACTGTTTAGCTACCAAAAAGCTACCAATAAATTTGGAATCATTTTTAATATGACTTTTAGTAATATACCTTATTACTGGGTTTCTGATAAATTAACTACTACTGTCGACAATTTTACATGTATATCACTTATTTTATCCTACCTTTCTATGGTATAATAGATAATAATATAATTAATCTGCAATAGGTGAGGTTTATGAGTTATACCAAAAGTCAAGTATCAAATTTTCTAAATGATAAAATTCTCTTTAGATTCACAATTTCTAGCGATTTTATCATTGACTTTCACGAACACGAAGAGGTTTTTACATTTGATGAGCTTGAAAAAAATATAAAAAGTAACTTTACTTATTGGAGTTCAATTTACGCTATAGCTCCCAATAATTTTATGTCAAATTGGGAAGCTCTGAATGATAAGTTTAATTCAATAAAAAAATATATTTTTGAGCTTGAAGAATTAAATATTGACAACATAAATAACCAACTTTACTATAATTTATCAAGCAATCGAGAATCAAGAGAACAAGACAAGATGGTTTACATATTATCAATAAGTTCTCCTATTGATAAAGATTCAGAAATTCGTAAAATAAAAAACTTTGTTTCTTTCTATATTCAACAATCTCAAAATAATCTTGATGAAGCCATCAGAAGTTTTATCTATCTATCAAAAAACAATTATCAAATAGGTTCCTATTTTTCAAGCGCCAACAAATATAATTATTATCCAGCGCTATATTTACTTAGAAAAGACTTCTCAAATATTAAAGAAAATATTTCTGATTTTGAAGCAAATATAGTAACTCCTATAACTAACAAGTTGAAAGATATTTCAGATAACTCTGAAGTACAGTATAAAGAAATTACAACTTTCATAGAAGATAAGCATAATCAAATTCAGATACAATATGATGAAAAAGTTTCTGAGTTTGCCGAATTTAAAAAATCTCTCGACGACTGGCAAAAAGAAAAGCATGAAAAAATTAAAGCTTTAGAGGACACTTATGAAAACAAGCTTTCTTTAGAAGCGCCAGAAATACTTTGGAAAAAACGCTCCAAAGAGCATCAAATGCTAGCAAAAAAATGGACATATTTCCTCATTTATGCAGTCATAGCTTTAATATTTGCTCTAGTAGGGTTAGTTGTCGTAATACACTCTTATTTAAATAGTATTCAAAGTGAGCTCCCGTTTATATCGAAATCATTTATACTGATTTCAGTGATTTCATTTTTTATTTACATTGTTAGAATATTGATAAAAATTGTTATGTCAAATCATCATTTAGCTACAGAATATAAACAAAAAGCTGCTTTGACAAGATTCTATCAAGCTCTTACCAAAGCTGGAACCGACATCGAAAAAGAAGAACGATTAATAATTATTAACTCACTATTTAGTAAAGTTGAAACTGGACTAGTAAAAACAGATACCTCAAATGATAGTGATACAATTTTAGCTCTTTTATCTAAGAATCTAAAATAAAAACACTAATTCAAATTCCTAAATGTTTTATTACGGGAATACATAAAAAAAGAATGTTGATAGGACATTCTTTTTTTATTCATTTGAGAAAACTAGGGATTAAGTATGTTTTGCTACCAATTTTTATTTTTTCAAACTAACTTCATACGAACTAATAAATCTCTTTAATTCGTCTTTTGTATTTTTCATTTGAACAAGAGATTTTTTTAGTTCCTTTTGGTTTTTCTTGTCCATACCTAATTCGTTGTCATAGTCAAGGTTCTCTAAATTTAAAATCGAATTATTGAACTCATTCTAAAAAGTTTTTGCCAGTTCAATATCATTATTTTTATTTAGTACAAAAACTTTTACGACAGTTAGTAACTTCGAACATAATATAATATTTTGTGTAGGGTTAACCAACACTTCTTTTACCAGTACAAAAGTGCTACTACTCATCATACCAATATTTAATCCTAATAAGGCACCACCACCAGCTATTACCATTGTGCCACCTGCAACTCCTAAACCACCAGCTGCAATAGCACCTCCTCCGATATATGCTAAAACAGCATTTGTTAATGCAGCTCCATAAAGTCCTGAAAATTGACTTCCGAATAATGCCACTGCAATTTGTGGCGCAAATACTGCTCCGATTCCGGTAAATAATAATGCTAAACCTAGACTTGCTAAAGCTGTGTTAATGAAAAAATTCTTTTTTTTAGTTATTTTCCCAAAAGATTTTTTATAAGTTTTTTTCATTTCTGAGTACAGCTCTTTGGACATAAAGTTGCTAACAATAAATTCTTCTAACCACGAATTTTTTGAATTAAATTTTAATTTACTTTTTTTATCGCTTATATTCAGTGGATAATATGGTTCAAAAACATATGTTTCTAAAGTAACTAAATCAAGCCAAATGGAATTCGACTCAACTTCTTTCCTAGAAATCCAATTTTTTAATTCCTCTTCATCTTTTACCCACTCAATAATATAATCTTGATATGTCTCTGAAAAAACTAACTCAATACCATTTTGCCATTCATTCAACCATTTTGTCTTTTCTTCTTTTAAAGTTTGATTTTTCTCATTTTTAATATCTTCAACGGTTTTTAAAAACTGAAAATTATAGAGAATTTTCGTTTGGTCCATATCTAAGCCTAGCAATTCTAGTGCTTCCATATTTACACTCCTTCTAAATTTTATATAGATAGTTCAAGTTATTTTACCGATAGTAATTAATCTTTCTTATTAATCAAATATTGCTTTAAAACACTAATAATTTCTTTTTTCTCCTTTTCTGTCAATTCATACTCTCTCAATAAACTAACAATTTCTTCTAGTCCATCATCATGTCCTTTTAAAATTTCAAAAGACGTACCAAAGATTTCAGCTAATTTTTCTACTGTTTCATCTTTCGGATTTCTCCCTCCATTTTCCCACCTAGCGTACTGGGCTTGAGCTACACCTAACTTTTCAGCAACTTCTGATTGAGTAAGTCCTACGTTCAGACGGGCTTTTTTTATATTGTCTTTCAACATTTTAAAATTCCTTTCGCTTTTCTATTGACCTATAACCAAAATGATTGTATTATGGTTATATAACCTTTTTGGTTATATAACTAAAAAACATTGCAGGTAATACTAGTCCGCTTATGAATATGAAAAAACACCCCAGAAAGCTCTGCAAAGCATTCTGAGGCTTTCGTTTAAAACCAATATGATTATACCAAAATGGTAATAAAAAGTCCATAAGAAGCGAAATTTGGCTAGCTAGGGATATTATGGCTTCTACACAGTAAATGTCAGAAAAATTGGCAATGCTTACTCCTACCATTCGCCTAGTTTAGAGATTGTGAGACAAGAGCAAGGGCGCAAGCCGAAGGCAATGCGCCCGAAGCACGTAGTTCTCTCAATCTCTAAAAAAGCTGGCGTTTCTAACAGCCAGCAAACAGATACACTTAAGGCAACGCCCTAAGTAACGTGTCGTCAGCAAAACTCAATAGTAACATTGACCTACGCATTTAGCAATTATAGAAAGGAGGCGTTACAGATGAAAAATAACCTTCAAGCACTACGAGAATACCAAAGTCGAGTAGATTTATCAGAACTAGAAAAATCTATTTATATCAGTATTGACCGACTAACAGTAATCCTTGATAGAGACAACTGTTCTCTAAGACGTATATTTTGGGAATTAAGAAATTCTATCGATTCTATTATTCAAGAATTTAGCATTCAAGCAAATCTAAAAGAAGATTATTTTACACTTTATAAAATGATAAATGAGGATAGTATTAATCTAATTTTCTTCCAATTATCAACCTATGGTGGTTATCAAGTCATACGTTTAGACTTTAATCCCAACTCGCTTAAAGAATTTGGAGGTCTTCAAGTATGGAGGCAGATTATGAATTACGCTCGATTAAATGGATTAGATGTTAGACTATCACGTTTAGACCTTGCTTTTGATATTTTTAACAGAGCAGAAATAGTCTTTTTACAACATATCAAAGGTGGAGTTAGTCATAAAATATTCTATGGTAGAGGGGGAAACATAGAAAGTAAATACTGGGGTGCTAGTGGTAGTAATGTTCAAGTACGTTTATACGAAGTCATAAAAGAGCCGATAAATTGAATATCGAGAGTAAACCTTTTTGGTGGCGGTTGGAGTTTCAACTTCGAACAAAGGCTATAAACGCAGAAACTATTTCAGATATTTCTAAACGATTAGAGAATTTTAGTTTTTTTAGTCTTTCAAGTGTTCCAGATGATAGCAAAGCATTTGCCTATATCTTTCTCCACGCACCAGCTCTTTTACCCGAATTATTCCCCTATCTGAAACCTAACACTATAAGAGTCAAAAAAACTAGGCTTAGAAAACACCTAAAAACATTTGATAGTAACTCATTTTCTTTAGAGCTTCAAGATGCACTTAAAAAACAAACACCACGATTAAACAATGAATTAAAACAATTAATTGGTGAATTCATTGAATTTACTAGTAAAGGAGAAGATATTTTATGAACGATAAACTAACTATGACAGTACAAGATATTATGGACTTAGGGTTCTCAAAATGGACTGCTTATAATATTTTACGACAAGCAAAACACATTATGGTTGAACGTGGTTTCGATTTCTATAACAATAAAGGGCTCGGAACCGTTCCCGTATCAGTTGTATCAGAAATTCTTGGATTGGAGAAACTAAATGTCAAAAACTAGATATACTGGTGTTACTAAAGACTTTAAAACCATAACGCAAGGAGAAAAACAATGATTCAAGACCTTTACAAAGAATTCTCTCAACTGGAACAAGTAGAAGCTATCGCTCTTGGTGGTTCACGTGCAGGACAAGACTACGATCAAAATTCTGACTATGATGTCTATGTCTATCTTAACTCACCTATTGACGAGAAAACTCGTCAAATCATTCTTAGCAACTATTGCTCCTATATGGAAATTGGAAACCAGTTTTGGGAGTTAGAGGACGACTGTGTACTAAACAACAGTATCGAAATCGAGTTGATTTATCGTTCGATGGAGTCGTTTGAACAGGAATTGAACTCAACCGTTTTTCAACACAAAGCTCAAAATGCTTATACAACTTGCATGTGGCATAATCTACTCCAAAGCAAGATTCTATACGATCCAAATGGACACTATGCTTCTCTCCAAAAGACTTACCAGATTCCCTATCCACAGGAACTCAAAAAGCATATCATCGAAAGGCAACTCCTTTTGATAGAACAAGCCATGCCTGCCTTCTCTCACCAAATAGAAAAAGCTATCAAACGCCAAGATCTTCTCAGTATGAATCATCGTACGAGTGAGTTTTTTGCTTCCTACTTTGACTTGTTATTTGCTCTCAATGAGCAAACCCATCCTGGTGAAAAACGAATGCTGGAGTACGCAAAGGCCCATTGTGCTCTCCTCCCTAAACAATTTGAAGAAACTATTCGCGGCTATTTCCAACTACTCTACCAACCGCAACAAGGAAAACAAGCGATCGTAACCTTGCAAACTATCCTGAAGGAACTAAAAGCCATTTTGCCATAGACCAAAAAGAAAATGTGAACCTCTGTTGTTGTTCACATTTTTATTTGTCGTTGACTGTAAAATTCTAGTCTACTCATATTCAGTTGCCTATTTTTGGCTCTCTCTGAAAATCTGTAACTAGGTTAGATATTGTTCAATTGATTGACGAGCAATCATGAAGCCGTTCCAAAAACCGCACTCACAATCACTTACCCTGCTCTTTCATTACTAGTGACAATTTTTCCCTTAGGGTTACTACAAGATTTTTTAGAGATTCTAACAAGAATTACAATATGAATTTTACATATTACCATAGAACACCTCTATAGGAGAAAATCAGAGCTAAAATTAATAAAATATAAAAGGCGAGAAAAAGCCATCTCATCTTCACACATAGAGCAATATATTCTCTAATAAAGGCCGATGGAATATAGTAGGCAGCTGTACGGCAACCAAGGCCATCTCCCTTCATCCCAATACGGCGAGCATAGGTACTGGTACGAAAAACATGGTAATCATTGGTCACAAAAAGAAAACGTGGACTAGCCACCAGCTTCTCACCCATTTCTTTTGAGAAGAGAAGATTCTCATAGGTCGTCGTTGAGTCTTCCTCTAGGAGAATCGCTTCTCTCGGAACATCCGTCTCTTCCAGCAAATAATTACAAATTGCCTGAGCTTCGGAAATCTTCTCATCCCCACCTCGACCACCACTTGCGATGATTTTAACATTGGGATTAGGAGACTGGTGATAAGCTTCTACTGCCTTATCAATACGACTCTTCAGTAAGGGAGTCACTTTTTCTCCATTCAACAAGCCTGCTCCGTGAATGATAATAAAATCATAATATTTTTTCTTAGGAATAAAAAGATATAGGATAGAATAAAGCAGAAATCCTGCAAAGGCAAAACCAAAAATCAAATACGAATAAATTAAAAAGAAAAAGATAATATTCACTAGATGATTGGTGTAGAACAAGCCATTGGTATCGCTCACTCGAATCGCCATGATTACAAAAAAGAATAGAATCACGCAACCTAATCCTAGAGACAAATAATTCGCCTTGGATTTCCCCTCTTTCTTCAATAACACAAATCCGTTATAAATAAGGAAAAAGCCACTTAGAAAAACTAAAAAAGGGAGCAAAAGAAAAATCACTGCAAAGAAAAGCATGTGCAATTCTTCTTGCCCAGCCTCATAAAAAAGATTGGCAATAGACAGGTAAGAAAAGAGCAGAGATAAAAGCAAAAGAGCCGGATTCCAGAGACTGCGATTGTCCCTTAAAAACGAAACGAGAAAAAGTAGGACAAAAAATCCTGTAATAAAGTACATAGTCTTCTCCTTTGATAACTACATTTTACCATAATTATGGCAATAGAAAAAGAGGAGCCTAGTCCTCTTATTTTGCTATTCTTGCTTCTGCATCTGCCACAACCTGAGCCAGACTCATCTGACGAAGTTGATTTTCCATAGCTACTTGGATATCCAGCAATTTCTGATCCAAGACCTTATGAATATTAGCCCCTACTGGACAGTTAGGATTGGGATTATCATGGAAACTAAAGAGTTTGCCAGATTTTCCTAGACATTCGACAGCCTGATACACATCAAAAAGGCTAATATCTTGGAGGTCTTTGATAATCTCTGTACCGCCCGTCCCACGCGCAACCGATATCAATCCAGCCTTTTTTAGTTGGGACAAGGTTTTGCGAATAATGACTGGATTAACTCCAACGCTAGCTGCGAGAAAATCACTGGTCACCTTGCTTTCCTTACCCTTGATAGCAATAATAATTAGCATATGGGTCGCAATGGTAAATCGACTTGAAATTTGCATTTTGTTCCCCTTTCACCTGAGATTCTCATCATCTCTCTTCTCATACTCATTATACCCCTTTTTGATGTCATGTCAATCATTACTACTATCCAACCATGCATCCAACTCAACATCATGCCCCTGTTTTTGAGCAATCTCATACAGAAGTTCTTGGTTATGAGTATGGTGAATCCCATTTACCAAACTTTCATAGTAGACCTGGAAATAGGGGAGCTTTAAATCTTTAGCCAACTGCAATTCAGCCTCTACATCATAATCCACTCGACGAAAATCAACATCAGAAAAACCTGCTTCATCAAACTCTAAGATCATATACTGGGCCCGTAGGTCCATACGTAATCCCGCATCTAAAAAGAAGGGTTGTCCAATGGACCCTGGATTAAGAATCAACTGTCCATCACTTCCATAACGAAGCAACTGTTGGTGGATATGACCATATACTGCGATGGAGGCATGCGGTTCCGTCACTAATCTATCAAAATCTTCTTGTTTTCCCGTATGAATCAACTCCCTACCCCAGTTTTTATCAGGGAGATGGTGAGTGATTCCCACCATCAAATCACCAAACTGACGATGAACTTGCATGGGTTGATTGTGGAGGTCTTCGATTTCTTCAGGGCTGATTTCTTCTAATATATACTGGCATTGACGTAGGAGATAACAATGACTAGCTTTTGTCAAATCTAGCTTACGATGCAAACCTCGCCAGAGACTATTCTCCCAATTACCAAGAACTCTTACAGTGATAGGTAAGCTAGCCAAGAGATCCAAAATTCTTCTACGTCCTGTTCCTGGCATCAGAATATCCCCCAAAAGCCAGTACTCATCTACCTTTGCCTTTTTAGCATCAGTCAGTACAGCTTCTAGAGCTGTCGTATTCCCATGTATGTCTGAAAGAACTGCTATTTTGGTCATTCTTTCTCCTCATTTCCTCTTACTTCTTTTGTTAGTATTATAGCAGAAAACACTCAAAAAGAGCACTATCACTACTCACTGAATTAACTTGTAAAGGCTTCCAAGACGTGCTATAATAGACGTGCTATAATATAAGTAGAGAGTTCCCCTTCATTTAGGATTATGCGGTCTTCAACATCTCTCAATTTTTGTAGATTGGAGGACTATTGCCATGCGGAAATATCTTAAGTATATTCCATACTACCTTGTCATTTTCTTCTTTTACTGGCCACTCTATGAACTCCTCTCTCTACTCATCTCTGACCCATATACACTGAAAGGACTGTACATTTACAACATCATCCTCTTTTCACCTCTGGTAACCTTTATCGTATCACTACTTTATAGCTATCGATTTCATTTCTCACTTTGGTGGCTACTCGGTATTGGTCTGCTCTATTGCTTTACCATCATCACCTTTGGTGAATTCATTCTGCTTTATTTCCTAGCTTACGAAATCTTTACCCTACTTGGTATGGCTTCTGGTGTGGGGATCAAGCATGTCTTCCAGCGATAGAAAAATAAAAAAATTATACAAAAATCTTGAAAATTCTCGCAATCATGCTATAATAATGCATAGAGACAAGTCACTTAGTCCCTTTCTACTAGAGAGTGCGTGGTTGCTGGAAACGCATAGAAAGCCTAAACTGATACTACTCTACTGACTTTTATGCAAACATAAAACGGTGGCCACGTTAAAGCCAATCTGAGGTGTCCCTCTTTTTTGAGGAACATAAATGAAGGTGGAACCACGTTGCGACGTCCTTTTATGGATGTCGCTTTTTGATTTATTAACGAAAAATCAAAAGGAATTTCTATTTATATTTCAAGGGCACCTTCACTATAACTAGGCTAATAAAAACTTTATAAGGAGAAAACCATGATTAAGATTACTTTCCCAGATGGCGCTGTTCGTGAATTCGAATCTGGCGTTACTACTTTTGAAATTGCCCAATCTATCAGCAATTCCCTTGCTAAAAAGGCCTTGGCTGGTAAATTCAACGGCAAACTCATCGATACAACTCGTGCTATCACTGAAGATGGAAGCATCGAAATCGTGACGCCTGATCACGAAGATGCTCTGCCAATCTTGCGCCACTCAGCTGCTCACTTGTTTGCCCAAGCAGCTCGTCGCCTCTTCCCAGACATTCATTTGGGTGTCGGTCCAGCTATCGAAGACGGCTTCTACTACGATACCGACAATACTGCTGGCCAAATCTCCAACGAAGACCTGCCTCGTATCGAAGAAGAAATGAAAAAAATCGTTAAAGAAAACTTCCCATCAATCCGTGAAGAAGTGACTAAGGACGAGGCCCGTGAAATCTTCAAGAACGACCCTTACAAATTGGAATTGATTGAAGAACACTCAGAAGACGAAGGCGGTTTGACTATCTACCGTCAGGGCGAATACGTGGACCTCTGCCGTGGTCCTCACGTCCCATCAACAGGTCGTATCCAAATCTTCCACCTGCTCAACGTAGCTGGTGCCTACTGGCGTGGAAATAGCGACAACGCGATGATGCAACGAATCTACGGTACAGCTTGGTTTGACAAGAAAGACTTGAAGAACTACCTTCAAATGCGCGAAGAAGCCAAGGAACGTGACCACCGTAAACTCGGTAAAGAGCTTGATCTCTTCATGATTTCACAAGAAGTCGGACAAGGTTTACCATTCTGGTTACCAAATGGTGCCACTATCCGTCGTGAATTGGAACGCTACATTGTTGACAAGGAAATCGCTGCAGGCTACCAACATGTTTACACTCCACCAATTGCCTCAGTGGAACTCTATAAAACTTCTGGTCACTGGGATCACTACCGTGAAGATATGTTCCCAACTATGGACATGGGGGACGGTGAAGAGTTTGTCCTCCGCCCAATGAACTGTCCTCACCATATAGAAGTTTATAAACACCATGTACACTCATACCGTGAATTACCAATCCGTATCGCTGAGATTGGCATGATGCACCGATATGAAAAATCTGGCGCCCTTACAGGCCTTCAACGTGTACGTGAAATGTCCCTAAATGATGGTCATACTTTTGTAGCTCCAGAACAAATTGAGGAAGAATTCAAGAAAATTCTTCAATTGATTATCGACGTGTATGAAGACTTTAATTTGACAGATTATCGTTTCCGCTTGTCTTATCGTGACCCAGAAGATAAACACAAATACTTTGACAACGATGAAATGTGGGAAAATGCACAACGCATGTTGAAAGCAGCTATGGATGATATGGAACTGGACTACTTTGAAGCTGAAGGTGAAGCAGCCTTCTACGGACCAAAATTGGATATCCAAGTTAAAACTGCCCTCGGTAAAGAAGAAACCCTTTCTACTATCCAGCTTGACTTCTTGCTTCCAGAACGCTTCGACCTCAAATATGTTGGAGCAGATGGTGAGGAACACCGTCCAGTCATGATTCACCGTGGGGTTATCTCAACCATGGAACGCTTCACAGCTATCTTGATTGAGAGCTACAAGGGTGCCTTCCCAACATGGCTTGCACCACATCAAGTGACCCTTATCCCAGTATCTAACGAAAAACATGTAGACTACGCTTGGGAAGTGGCTAAGAAACTCCGTGACCGCGGTGTCCGTGCTGATGTGGATGAGCGCAATGAAAAAATGCAGTTCAAGATCCGTGCTTCACAAACCAGCAAGATTCCTTACCAATTGATCGTTGGGGATAAGGAAATGGAAGACGGAACAGTCAACGTTCGCCGCTACGGTCAAAAAGAAACACACACTGTCTCAGTTGATGACTTTGTTGAAACTATCCTAGCTGATATCGCCAACAAATCACGCGTTGAGAAATAAAACAATCACAGTCTGAGAAACATTTTTCAGAGCCAGAAAAAGCAACAACTATTTCAGCTGTTGCTTTTTATATTTTATTTAATCTGAGCTAGTAGTGATTGGTCAAACCACCACACAAGATTTGCTTTCATGAGTTAGATAAGGTCAATATCCTCAATCCTTATCTGCTTCATTTTCTTTTACGAGCTCTTTTTGTGAATCCTTTTCAGAGAGTTTTTGATCGATATACTTGTTAATGGTTTCATAAAATTCCTTGGTCGTATCACTGTCTAATTTTGTCGAATTATGAACTTGATTGACTTTCAATTGAACAGATTGAATACCGTAAGAGGCTTGTTTTTGATGGAGCGCTTCTAATTCTTCGTCTGAAATCGGATCTCCAACAACCGTCAAGACCAATTCATTGTTTCTTGACTTGTAGACTTGATTAATGACCGTATGATTGGCGAACTCTTTTCCTACAAACTGTTTAATTCCTTCTTTTCGCGCTTGATCTATCGTCAGAGTGACTGCTGAATAACTGGCTGGAAGAACCAATAATACAATCAAGGATGTCAAGCCAATTTTCATTTTAATGTTTAGCTCTTTAAATGAACTTAAGGGAGATTTTCTCATCAAAATTCTTGTTCCAACAATGTTGGCTAGCATGATAAAGACACAGTTGATCAAGAAAAGATAGAGAGCCCCAAATAAAAATCGTACATTTCCATTAGCTAAACCATAGCCTGCAGTACAGATAGGTGGCATCAGAGCTGTTGCAATGGCTACTCCTGGCACGATATTGTTTGCTTCTTTTTTCCTTGAACCAATTACGCCTGCTATCCCACCAGCAATAGCAATGAGAACATCCCAAATGGTTGGAGAGGTTCGTGCAATCAATTCGCTACTTTCATAAGATAAGGGAGAAATCCAGAAATACAGAGCCGAGACAAGCAAGCTGACCAATACTTGAGTAAATAAAACCTCTAGAGATTGCTTGATTAAACGGGTATCAAAAATAGCTAAACCAAATCCAAGTCCAACAATCGATGTCATAAGAGGGGAAATCAGCATGGCTCCAATAATGACAGCTGTTGAATTCATATTTAGGCCGATAGAGGCAATAAAAATCGCACACATCAAAATCACTGTATCTCTTAATCGAACATGAAGATCATCATATAATTTCTCACGGTATTCACGTGTTGAATAGTTTCCGGTCATTGGTTACTCCTTTTATTTCATATAATCTTGTTTCTGCATGGATGATGGTAGAGAAACTTCTGTCCAATCTTACATATTTTTAATTCTCACCTGTTATGTTTTTGAAAATTATCCTTTAAGCATCCGTCAGTCTATCCTTAACATTATATCAAAAATTTTACAGTCTTTATCTGAAGAAATCTATCAATTGAACAGATAGAGAAAGTTATCGTCAACCTCATGGTATCATCGACTACTTCAATGACCTTGAGAACTAAACTAAGCATATGATAAGCAAAGGCCAATGGAGAAATGCAAAAATTACAGGAAGGAAGAAAACTGTCAAGATTTGCTTGTTAATGGTTTGCTTAATCTGCTTTTGATCTAGACCTACCTGTTCGTTCGTGGTCTTCATATCCCTCAGAGAGTTGTTTATAGTAGATAAAATAATTTACTAGGATACACAGTTAAAGATAGAAAAGCCCAGTTGTTTTATCCTGGGCTCTTATCTACTCTTCTCACTCAAGGACTAAGTTCACTTGAGCAAACTGAATCCGCACTATCGTTCCTTTTCCGACCTCAGACTCGATACGAATCTGGTGACCCAGTTCTTCAGAAATTTTCTTAGATAGGTAAAGTCCAAGTCCAGATGACTGCTGGGTTAGGCGACCATTATATCCTGAAAAGCCACGTTCAAAGACTCGGAGCACATCACTGTTTTTAATCCCGATTCCCGTATCCTTGATACAGAGCTCCTGGCCTTCCATATAAATCTCTAGTCCACCTTTCTTGGTGTATTTGAGGCTGTTTGAGAGGATTTGTTCAATGACGACCAACAGCCACTTCTTATCGGTCACGATGATTTTGTCAAGGTCATGTAGATTGACCGTCAGTCCCTTTTGGATAAAGAAAAGAGCATACTTACGAACTACTTCCTTAACTAAGTCATCCACTTGAACCTGTTCAAATACCAAGTCATCGTGGAAGCTTTCCAAACGAAGATACTGCAACACCAGATTGGTATAGGAGTCAATCTTAAAGATTTCCTGTTCCAGTTGCTGCTTGACCTCCCGATCAGAAACTTCTGCCACTAAAAGTCGACTAGCCGCAATGGGGGTCTTGATCTGATGAACCCACAAGGTGTAGTAGTCAAGCAAATCCGTCAGTTTACTTTGGGTTTCTGACTTCTTTTGATACAATTCAGACTCACGCTCTTCGAGTTTTTCCGCTAGCACACATTCCAAAGGAGACTTGGGGTCTCTTTCAGCATACAGTACTTCCTGCCGGTAAACCTGAGCTTCTGCAAAAATATCCCAAACCAAAAATAAAAGGGTCAAAAAGCTACTGAGCAGAAAGAAATAAAGAAAATAAGTTCCTAGACTAGCAAATAAAAACTGAAAGAGAAGGACGAGAAAGCCTAATGAAAAAATATAGACAAAGATGCGACTGCGAGAACGCAGATAGGCTAGAAAAAATGATTTCCAATCAAGCATGTTTCAGTCCGTATCCTATCCCTTTCTTGGTTTCGATAAAGCCTGCCAAGCCTTGTTCCTCCAGCTTTTTGCGCAAACGAGCAACATTGACAGACAGGGTATTGTCATCGATGAAAAAGTCACTGTTCCAGAGTTCCCGCATCAGGTCATCACGCGCCACGATATTGCCAGCATGTTCAAACAAGACCCGCAAAATTTGAAATTCATTCTTGGTCAAACTCAGAACTTCCCCCTGATAGTGCAGGTCCATAGACTTGGTATTGAGGATCACACCCGCATACTCCAGCAGACTTTCATCTCGCCCAAATTCATAGGAACGGCGCAACAAGCCTTGAACCTTGGCAAGGAGGACCTGCTGGTCAAAAGGCTTGGTCACAAAGTCGTCCGCTCCCATATTGATCGCCATGACAATATCCATCGCCTGGTCTCTCGAAGACAGAAACATAATCGGCACTTTGGAAATCTTGCGAATCTCCTGGCACCAGTGGTAACCATTAAAAAGAGGCAGACCAATATCCATGAGGACCAAATGAGGCTCTGAGTGAACAAAAAGGCTCAATACTTCCATAAAATCTTCTACCAAAATGACCTCAAAGCCCCACTCAGAGAGCAGTTTCCCCACTTGTTGTCGAATAACTTGGTCATCTTCTACTAGTAAAATCTTGTGCATGCGCTCCTCCTTTGCTATTTCTCAAAGTATCAAAACCCTTCATATCAGATTTACGGATCAGTATCTCATACTGTTTAGCAGCCTATTTCTCAAATCCAGATCAGAAAACAGATGCTAAATAGAGAACATTCCCACTGATATCATACCTTATTTTTAAGTATAGTTCCAGCCTTATCCTATATTTCCCTTTTTATGCTCATTTAGTTAATATTTCTTTTACTCATCTAATAGTCTTAAAAATTAGCCATCTAGTTGGAGTATACGCCTTATAAGCTTATGTAACTCCTCTGTTCATAAAAGTAATCACTTTAAACAACTAGATCTAGCTTTCTTATTGACAGACCAGTTAGGATTTGTTAAGATATGAATGAATACGGAATTATGTTCATTCATACAATAAAGGAGGTTCATTCATATTGAACAAAAAACAAGCTTTAAAAACAGCGGCCTATAAAGTTTTTTCGAAAAAAGGTTACAAGGCGGCAGGAATTTCAGAAATTGCCAATCAAGCTGGTGTAGCGGTCGGCTCTTTTTATAACTATTATGAGAGTAAAGAAGCTATTTTTCTAGACATCTATATAGATGAAAATAACCGTGTTCGCCAATCTATGATTGAGGAACTAGATTGGGAAATTGATATGACTGACCTCATTGGTCAACTCTTTGCACAGTCCAGAATTCTCGTTTCTTCCAATAAAATCCTTGCAGAATGGTATAATCCGGCCATAGCAGATGAGTTGCACAACTATTATTCTTCGGAAGAAGGAAAATTCGCAAATCCATTTCATCAGTTTCTAGTTAAAACTTTTACAAATCGTATGCAGGCTGAAGGGTACTCGCCAGAAAAGATTCAAGATATTTTACAGGTTTATAATCTGTTTTACTATATGGATATGCATATCACGGAAAAAGATTTTCCAGATATTGGCAAGACCGTTGAAATACTTGCAACTTACTTCATTAAAGGAATTCTTAAATAACAAATATAATTTAATTATAGGTGAATTGGAGAAAGAGGAATGAACATGGAATTTAGAAAAAAAGAGTACAAACCGTTTGACATTTTTGACAGTGAATGGGCGGCAATAACGGTAGGCAACAGGGAAAAGTTCAATGCCTGCCTCGTGTCATGGAGTAGCCTTGGAAATATTTGGGGAGCACCGGGAAAAAGTAAGGCGACTGTAACCCTATATATACATCCGTCAAGATATACAGCTGAGTTTATTGATGATAGTGAATACTTTACTGTAAGCTTTTTTGATCCAAAATATAAAAAGGCACTTGCATACCTTGGAAGTCATTCAGGAAGAAATGAAAATAAAATAGAAAATGCCGGACTTATGGCAATTCCTATAGGTAAGACAATGGGATTTAAAGAGGCAAAACAGACTTTTTTATGTAAAAAGCTTTGTAAGCAACAGTTTGACAAGGAGAGTTTTGTACAGGAAATAAGGGATTACTATGAATTGTATCCAGATATCTATACTGACGGACATGGTGGCTGGGAACCTCATTTTATTCTTATAGGTGAGATAGAACAGATTATAGATTAAATGGATATGCTATATTTGATATTATTTACATAGAAAGGACAAAATTTTTATAAGAAGAATTGATTTTTTTATTTTTTGAAAATATATGAATGAACTAATATTTTATTCATTCAATAATATAATAAAGGAGATTTTATCATGGACAAACAAGGAGTTAAAAAAATGAATGGATTAGGTATTACAGGAATTTCTCTTGCCATTATTGGTATTTTGATCATTATTTGGGGAGCTACACTACAACAGGTTGATTTATCAAACCCTGATTTTATGTCCTTTGCGACTGGAGGTATGATTTTGCTAGCTATAGGGTTATGTATGATTGCCGGCTTACCTGTTATTTTAAAAATTGCGGGTATTTGGTTGGCGGCATTGACTACCATGATTTATATTTACAGCCTACCTAATACTGATTTGCTTATCAAACTGATTGGCTTTATTCCTGTTATCGCACTGGCTACTTGGCTATCTTTTAAATTTTGGAAATGATGAAAATAATGAAAAGAGGTAAAAAAATGTTGATAATTATTATATCTATTCTGGTGGCTATATGCCTTATTTCTTGGGGTGTAATAACCTATCTTGGACGTAGTCAAGCTTTGTCCTTAAAATCCATTGAAAATTTCAATGGGGACCTTTACTTAATACATTTGACGAAACCTACTAATATGACATGGAAAGCAGAGGCTTATGCCAAGTTTACACTCCCTGATACTTCTTCTACTACTAATAAAAACGAAGCTAAGGGAGAGCAAACCAGTCGATGGCTAACTATTGCCTCCACACCTGATGAAGATGAGATTCTCATTTTGACTCATAATAGTGGTAGCAACTTTAAGAACACCTTGACACATTTACCGGCTGGCAGTGAGATTGAGATGAGTTGGCTGTATTCCTCTTTGACTGTTAAAGATACGAATCAGCTACTAGTTTGCTTTGCATCTGATGTTGGTATTTCTGCTCTACGCCCCCTTATCAAAGAATGGTCTGGTAAATGTCCGATTATTCTCAACCATTTTGACAAAGGAGTTACTATTTTCGATAATGAGATGAAGGAACTGGCTCAAAAAACATCGAATTTTACTTATAAAACTAGCGATGAACTTTCTCAAAGTCAAGCATTTTTAAAACATGATATTGATGAATACGGCAATCAAGCCAGCTATCTCATCACAGGTCAGCCTGATGATGTAAATGAGATGAAGAATTTTTTCAAGGAAAATGGGATTGATAGCAAAAACATACAAGTAAGCTCGTTTAGAGGTTTGAAATAGGAGCAATCTATCTTCTATGTATTTCAATTAAACCCTACTAGGTCATTCAAACAAGCCTACTAGCCAATTCTATGTAAATGTGGTAGGATAAACATAGAGAAAGGAGCTTTTATGGCTAATATTTTTGACTACTTGAATGATGTAGCATACGATTCCTTTTATGACCTCCCCGTGAATGAGTTAGATGTTCTTGCCTTGACCGAATTAACCTACCTTGCTTTTGATGGTGTAGTCACCCAAAAAAACCAGCGCCTCATAGATCTTGCGCCCCAAATTCCTAGAGACACGACGATGTTGACCAATAAGAACCGCCTCCAGTTGTTGGATCAACTCTCTCAACACAAACGGTTTAAAAATTGCAAGCTATCAAATTTTATCAATGATATTGATCCTGAATTGCAAAAACAGTTTGCGGCTATGACTTATCGTATCAGTCTCGATACTTTTTTGCTTGTTTTTCGTGGGACGGATGATAGTATCATCGGTTGGAAAGAAGATTTCCATATGACCTATATGAAAGAAATCCCAGCTCAAAAACATGCCCTCCAGTATTTAGAGGACTTTTTTCCCAAACATCCTGACCAAAAGGTTATTCTAGCAGGGCATTCAAAAGGAGGCAATCTAGCCGTCTATGCTGCCAGTCAACTTGATCCAAACTTGCAGAAAAATATTGCCGCTGTCTATACTTTTGATTCCCCTGGCCTTCACAAGGAACTAACCGAAACAGCTGGCTATCAAAACATGATGGAAAGAACGAAAGTATTTGTCCCACAAGGGTCTATCATCGGGATGATGCTGGAAATTCCTGATAAAAAAATCGTCGTTCGAAGCACTGCCTTGGGTGGTCTTGCCCAGCATGACACCTTTAGTTGGCAGGTTGAAGACAAACACTTTGTCCAACTAGACGAGACCAATAGTGACAGCCAGCAAGTTGATACTACCTTCAAGGAATGGGTTGAGACGGTCCCTGATACGGAACTGCAGCTCTACTTTGACCTCTTTTTTGGAATCATTCTTGATGCAGGCATCTCCTCTATCAACGATCTCTCTTCCTTCAAGGTTATTGAACACGTTCACCATCTCTTTGTCCAAGCTCAATCCCTCACTCCCGAAGAAAGAGAAACCATGGGACGACTAACCCAACTCTTGATTGACACCCGCTACCAAGCTTGGAAAAATCGTCAAGGTACGAAAAAGACTTTCTGATACTGTATACCACACCAGCTTCTCTATCACGCTTGGCTTGAAGTCTAGTGCGGTACACTAAGAGGATAACAATAGCCGGTTCTTCCTGACCAGGCTGACTGGAAGAGCTCATAGACTTCGTTGTTTCCTACTTGCAGATAGGCACGCCCCGTCTGGGTGATCTCAGCCGCATCCGGTGTATGAAGCATTTCATTGGAGTCCGAACGATCCGCCACCTTAAGGGCAATCTTGAAGCGAGAGTTGGACCAGATCTGGTCATCCACCACACCTGATGGCTTTTGAGTAGCTAGGATCAAGTGGACCCCGAGGGAACGCCCGACACGTGCGATAGATACCAACTCCTTGATAAAGTCGGGCTGGTTGACCTTGAGCTCTGCGAACTCATCTGAGATGAGAAAGAGATGAGGAAGCGGTTCTGTCGCTTCTCCGTTTTTAAATTTCTTCTGGTATTGATTGATATGGTTGACTTCGAACTCTCCAAAGAGTCGTTCACGACGATGAATCTCCGCATTAATCGAGCCAAGGCCCGCATGGATTGGGCACCATCCAAGTTGGTAATGGTTCCCAAGAGGTGAGGCAAGTTTTTAAAAAGATTGGCCATCCCACCACCCTTGTAGTCAATCAGCAAGAAAGCCACGTCATGAGGGTGGAAGTTGACAGCAAGGGACAGGATATATTTTTTGTAAATAGCAGAGCAGATAAACAAGCGAAAAATATAGAATTTTCAAGGTACTAGAAAGAAAATGTTCTTGTTCTATTATATCACAATATCAAAACAAACACCTTTCGATAGGAAGCAAACTACTTTTTTGCACCATTAATTTATACTTATAGCCACACCATTTTAACTTAAGAAAAGGAATAACTAAAAAACGAGGACTTGTTTTAATATCAAAGCAGCTCCTCGTTTTTTAGTTTTATTTAAATCATAGCGATTTTTTCAACAATCTCTAAAAATATAGCTTATTCGAATTTTGTTACACTTTTAATGGTTTTAAAGCTTTATTTACTTTCAAGTTAGCCACTAAATAGAGAGTTGAGAGTATAAAAAAGAGAGAACGAATCCCATCCTCTCTCAATGTTCACTTTTCATCAACACACTACAGTTGATAAAGAGCCAAGCAACAAATAGTTTTACAATTTTAATATAGATCCCCTACGAATGAAAGTTAGTAAGTTTATTGTTTTGGAAATAAACCTATAAACTAAATTATACCTTCAATTTTGGATATTTAATACTATCCTTTTGTTTCTTGAATAATTCTTGTAACTCATCCTCTTTTTCCGAATGATATCCTTCGAATATCACCTTTTCAATATTCTCTTGATTAAAATATAAAAGTTCTTCATTTGCTGCCCCTGTTGGATATAGGCATGCTACATAATCAAAATAGCCAATTGTACCCTCTTGATTGTACAATGGAAATCTACCTATAATCATCACATCAATCGTTCCATTATGAAGGCGAACAACAGTACCAATAGGTAATAAGTTAGTCATTTATTATTTTTCCTTCCTTTAAAAAAATTTTATTTATATATTCTTCAAAATGGAACCGTTTTGTAAAAAATCCGTTCGTATAAAATAAATAAGAAAAACAAACTACATAGTCCATCACTAGTAACAAGAATATACTGGGTCTTGAAAGATATAGAAACATTGAAAAAGAAAACATAACAATAAATAATAAGGTAAGTAGCACTATGGTTTTGTTATGTTTTTTCACTTGCTTTCGAAATTCCTCATACTCATCCTTTGTAAATTCAACCTTTTCAAATTCTGTATTCTTATATAGCCGTTTATTAAAAACAATCGCAGCAATGATCGAAAGCGCAAAGGACACCAGTAACAGATAAATACTTAAAACCACGTTAGATTCAACGCTTTTAAAGAACCCAATTCCTAGAATATGGTAACCAATGATAGAAGACAAAAATATTTTGGATTCAGATACCTTATGAGCACTAGATTTTTTTAAATCACCTGTAATTAAATCTACATAATAACTATCCTCTTTATAATTGCCTAAACTAAGCAAAGATTTATAATTATGCATATTTTCTTCTCCTTATTATTAAAATACACTACCTAACCCCGAGAAAAATCCATTAACTGCATCTCCCGCACTGTCCCATATTTTTCCAGCTGTATCACTGACAGAATCTACAAAATTTTCCACATTTTTTTGGCACCTTCATAAGTTTTTCCTATCCAGTTTCCCACCTCTTCAATATTATCATCATAAATTTTATCAAATAACATGGAACCCGCTACACCTAAAACAAATCCTAAACCAGCACCTGCTACTGTCCCTATTGGACCACCAAATGACCCTATAGCAGCACCAATTTTTGCTGAGGCAAAACCAATTCCAGCATGCGCTCCTGCTTTAATTAACGCTTCGCCTGGTTGCTTACCATCTAAAAGTTGGGCACTAAAATCAAGTGCTGCTCCCAATCCATATGGTAATGCTTTCGCAAATTTAGCGCTCCCTAAGAATCCATCTAATTTATTCACTAACGGTATTACACAATCTCCAATTTTCTCAATGGTTTCTCCCACCATTTTATTAACTATAGAACCAGGTGCAGTTGATAGAAGTGCACTTAATCCATATTTCGTTAGTGTATTCCCAATCTGTGATTTTAAGCCATTGATTAAATATGGAACTTGATATGGAAGCATGTAAGAGGTATAATGTGCTGTCGCTAACTCAGACCATTTATCACTCAATTTTGAAGTGATACTTTCCTTAAAAAAATCTACAGACTTATTTTTTAGATCATCCGGAGAAATATTTATGCCATTTTGTTGTAGGAAATTAAAAACATCATTTATAGCTTCTTCGCTAATTTCTCCTCTTTTATATGCCTCTAAAGTATCTGATATCATTTTTACAAGATCATTGGTTTCTTTTTCAACATAATTCTTCAAAGCATTATTCACGCTATCAGGAAGGTTCCTTCCATAGCGTTTTCGATAAGCTTCGAGCGCTTTCACATCATCCTCTGTAAGCTCTTTACCATCTTTTATTTTCTCAAGAACCTTCTTATAATCTCCGTCAATCTTAACCTTATTTTCCCACTCACCCTTGTAGTCAATCAGCAAGAAAGCCACATCATCTGGGTGAAAGTTGACAGCGAGGGGCAGGATATATTTTTTTGTAAATAGCAAAGCAGATAAGCAAGCGAAAAATATAGAATTTTCAAGGTACTAGAAAGAAAATGTTCTTGTTCTATTATACCACAATATCAAAATCCTCCTCTTCCCATGGGAACAAAGCTATATTTTTGCATTATGAATTTAGGCTTATAGACACGTTAATTCATCTTACAACATAGAACAGACAAAAAACGAGAAGTTGCTTTATTATTAAAGCGACTTCTCGTTTTTTATTTTTATTTAAAGTATTGTGATATTTTTCAATAATCTCTAAAAATATAGCTTATTCGAATTTTGTTACACTTTTTAATAGTTTTAAAACTTTCATCAAAAAGACAGGATCGGTATTACTATATCCAATATAGAAAATCTATGATAGTTACTCCATTGTAATACTATTTTATCTCTTTCTTAGGAATCGTAAGTGTTTTCGTCCACTTCTCATAAACTTCTAAAAAACGTCCCTCTTCCTCATCTGAATAGCCTACAAAAACGACTTTGTCAATATTTTCATGTTGAAAGAAAAGCGTCGATTCCGTTTGAAAGCCCATTGGGTACAAAATACCCATATAATCAGCGAATGCTTTTTCTCCAGTTTCCTCGTCATCAAAGATAACTCCACGACCAATAATCATTAATTTCTGCGTTCCTTCTTGAAGATAGACAATACTCCCCAACGGTAATAATTCTTTATTTTTATTTTTATTTTTGTTTTTATTATTCATTTTTTAATAACTCCTTGTGTTTTTTTAAATATTTTTTTCCATACCACTCTTCTAAAGATTTGCCTTCCCACTCGCGGTATTCTTCAGGATATTTCCATTTATAGTAAGCATAAAGGAAATAAGGAAACTCCATAAAAATGAGCATTACAATTAAACCAATGTTTAACAAAATCCAACATATGAAGAGACCTAAAACAGTTACGGAATGTGAAAAATTAATAGAGAAAGCTTTGAAAATATAATTAACAATCACAGCCAAGCCCAATATACCTGCTCCATAAATAGCAAGGCCTTTAGCAATTTTATCGAGTAAGGTAGGTGCCTTAATTTCTCCATACATTCGATTTTTCAAACCTTTAAGTTCTATCCTAAACATCCAATAAATTAAGGATAAAAGAAGACAAACAAGAATAAAAATTTCTAATATTGTTAGAAATGGTGATGCTAAACCAATAGCAGCAAGGTCGAACTCTATAACAAACCAAATCAAAAACGTTATGACATGAAAATGAGTCCTATATGGAAGAATAAAAAATGGTTTGAAAAATTTACCAATTAGAACTAAGAGAAGCCATATAAATAACCCGATTACATAAACATGAGCCGTTAAAAAATTATGATTAGAAATGGGAAAGACTAAATCTTTTGGGTCACTAGTATAAAGCATTGTTGAAAAAGCCAATAATAAGAAGTTGAAGCCAATCGGGAAAATAAGTGTCAATATACCATATAAAACAGCGTTTTTAAAATAGTCAAATACATTCCTTGGAGGTTTGGACATTTTTTTATCTTGTTCCTTCAATTGATACTGTAAAAAACCATCATCTAATAAATTTAAACTCTCTTCAAAACTTGCTTTAAAAATTGATTTCTTTTTCATTTTTTTACCCAAATCCTAATACCTTACCAAACCCACCTATAACATTAGATATATTTTTAACAGTTCCTTTTATACCGTTACCAACATCATCTATTATCTCTTCCGTTCCTTTAACAGGATCGTCAAAAAATTTCGGCTTCCATGCTTTTATACCTTGAATTCCTAATCCAACAAGAGCACCTACACCAGCTCCAACAATTTGGCTGACACCTGGTATTGGAATAACACTCGCTATGGAAGCTCCGATGGTTGCACCTTCTAATGGACCAACACTAGCTATAGCTGAAAGTGCACCTTTCCCAGCAGCTTTTCCTATGTCCCTAGTTTTGCTAAATTCGTCTACTCCACTAGAAATCGCTGTAATTCCAAGATCAGCAAACGTCATTACTGTCCCTACTTTTCCCAGAACCTTAGCTACTTTTGGGAAATATTTGAGCCCTTTTCCTAATAAGCCTGTTGCCTCTTCTCCCCCTTTTATATATTTGCCAAATTTCGCCATTCCAACATCTCTAGCACCTTCCAATCCTTTTTTTACAATAGTTTCTACAGGGCTTGCGGTATCAGAAATACCATCGAAAATCTTTTTCAGTGTCCCTCCCTTATTTCCTAATGATTCATACCAAGCCATGACACTCATTACACCACTTACAAATTTTCTACCTTTTGTCCCCTTATCAACTGATCCCAGCAATCCTATGACGCCGTCCGATTGTAGAAAAGCCTTAGTCAAGCTTTTCGGTGTTAGTCCAAGTATTTGGGCTCCTCTCTTAAACCAGTCATTATCTGAGATTTCCGTAACTACATCATACCAATTCTTCGTATTATACTTAACACCATCATCACCAAGTGCTTCAGCTAATGTCTTTTCATAGATGTGTTGCTCAATAGCATTAACTAATGTATCTGGTAACTCTTTACTTGGATGACGTTTTTTATAGGATTGAATTACCTCCATATCCTCCTCTGTCAGTCCCTTACCATCCTCAATTTTTTTGAGAACCTTCTTATAATCTCCGTCAATCTTAACCTTATTTTCCCACTCACCCTCGATATTCTGTGCCCATCCCAGAGTATTCACAGGGTGCTGGGGAAAAGTACCACTAAAACTTGCAAACTCTGTTTGGATTTGGCTTAAGCCCGTTTGGAGATTTTGAGCTAAGTTATCAACTAAACTACTACCTTCCCCTACAGAAAAAACGTCATTGGAACTTCCAGCAAACATATTTAACTTGCGGAGCTTATCTATTTTTTCATTTCTTTGGTTTAGGAGAGCATCCATACGATTTGAAAGACTACTTAAAGTGCTTGCACTTGTAGATTCGTCTCCAACCATTGCATTGTACATTCCTCTAATACTATGAAGACTAGATTCAAGACTACGGATTTCACTCTCAAGTACCTCTGAATCAAGATCATCATCCCCAACTTCTGAACGATATTTTGAGGGAAGACCTGGAACAGCTTCGCTCAGCAATTCTGTATACATGATAGCTCCCTTGAGCAAGGGAGTGATTACATTCATACCATATTGTTTACCACTATCATAGGCTGCCCCTTGCAAATCTCCTGCATTATCAAATGCTGATAATGCAGAAATTGCTTGATCGTAGGAAGCTATTCTGGCTTCTCCCACAGAAGCCATTGTCTGACCCTGCGTATCAGAAGATCCTAATACCATTTTTACCATATTACTTCTGCGACTCCTGTTCTATCATTAATTTCTTTCGAGCATGGCAGAGCTCATCTAACTCTCTTTCCAACCGGTCTTCTTGTTTCTTGATTGAATCTTTTCGTTCCTCCGACCACGCTTCAACTAATGCACCTACACTGCCTATGTCCATTATCAAATCTTGATAAGTTTGATAATCTTTTGACGATAGTGGCAATTCTAATATTTGTCGCAATGGAAGCAAACTTTGTCGATGCATTTCAAATAGTTCATTTTCTTTGCGAGTAACTTTCTTCTTCTCCAAACTTAGTTGATTTAGAAAATTATCCAGTTCTTTTGATTTATTATCGATTTCTTCTAATGTTAGTGTCTTCATTATTCCTCTTCTGAAAAATAGCTCGTATTTGGAACAAATGTAGTATTATTCTTTGGAACTGCACTTGTTTGAGGTAGCGCAGAAGTATTGGTATCTATGTTTGCAGCAAGCTGACTATCTACTGCTACAAATTCAGCGGCTGTACTCTGTATCCGTGAAACGAATCCATTTAAAACCTCTACAATAGAAGACGCGTACTCAGCTTCTTTAGGAATCTTCTCCGCAGCTGTACTATTTCCCGGATACTCACTCGATTGGTCTAAATCAACTTTATTTCCAGATGCAATACTACTAGATGAGTTAGCAATTCCAGATGCAATAGAACTAGCTACTTCTTCTTTACTTTGTATTGGTGACATACAAATCCCTCCAAATTAGTCATTTTTAGTAATTTTTAATTTAACGGCTTGTTTACGATCATGCAGATAAACCTCATCCAACTCTAGTCGAGCTTCTCTATTATTATAAGGTTTATCTAAAAACATTTGATCCATTAAACGCATACCCAACATCACCCACTGCGCATTGGATTTAAGATATTTCGGAACTTCATGGATGTTATTTCCAATATATGAATGCTCACCACCAATTACAAAATGCAATCCTACACGCAAACCATTTTTGAATAAAAAGTCCAAATCTTTTTCTGACAGACCATGTTCAACAATTACTTTTATATTTGGCATAAAAATCAACCAATCAGAGTATAAGTCTCCTTCTAGTCGGCGATTAACCTCAAATATTAATTGTTGAGCTATTTCAGAAATCTCTTTTTTACTACTAATATACGTTGACACTTTTTCACTATAAGATTTATATTCCTCCAGTGGATCTACAAGCATCACTCTTAATTTCTTTCCAAAACAGAGTGACGTATTTAATAAATGATGCGTTTGATTTTCTAATGACTCAGCAGAATCAGACAGATAAATCAAGCTTTTTAATTGATTAAACGAAATAGCAATACTCTGTACCATTTCAAACTCCAAACCAATCGGCAACTCACGATTCTGAATCGCTTCTTGAGTTGTAGGCAGATTGAGAAATACATCCATCGTCAACTCCTCTGGCACCATCGGGATGGCACTTGGGCGTTGTCCTGTCCAAGCTTCTTGGAGGGAAGCCACTTCCTGACGTAGGTTGTTAAGGACTTGGGTGTCATTGGCTCCAGAGACTGGCAGAGCCAGCTGGATGACATCCACCTCTTCACGCTTCATGAGAGCTCGTCCCTTGATATCTTCCATAGTCATAGCGAGTGGCGTAGAGCCCACAATCGTCCGCACTTCACTCGCATCATTCTGTGGCAGGCTCAACTGGTGCTTGAAGTTTGAGTAGAGTTGGGCACGAAGGTTGGTCTGACGTCCGGCTGTCATCAAGAGGTGAACCCCGATGCTGAGACCTTCACGAGAGATGCGCACCAAGAGCTTGAAGAGTTCCGCCTCATAGGCTTCTTCCTTGAAGGCTTCATAGCTATCTAAAAGGATAACAATAGCCGGTTCTTCCTGACCACTAGCCTGACGGTAGAGTTCCAAGGTCCCAACACCATAGTCCGCAAGGAGTTTCTTACGACGGTTGAGTTCTTTCTCCATGATTCGTACAAATTTAGAGATCTTCTCCGTTTGGTCCAGAAGCATGGTATCCGCCACCTGTGGAAGCTGAGACAATGGAGCCAAACCATTGGTCCCAAAGTCCATCAAGTACATGGTAAGGTCCTTGGGACTGAACTTTCTCGCCAAGTCCATAGCTGCGGTTTGAAGGAAGGTCGTCTTTCCTGTACCCGGACTTCCGTAGAGGAGGATATGACCATCCTTGGAGAGATTGATAGAAACGACTTCCTGCTTCTGAGCCTGCGGGATATCTGCCATTCCGAGTAGGACAGAGAGGGGCTTCTCTTGTCCCCAAGCTACTGTCGGTTGCACTTCTTCCAACTCCTCTAGCGCGATGCGCTCCTTAAGTGGTGGCAACCATGGCTGTGGTACTGGAGGAATCTCTTGTTCCTCACACAAGAGCTGGATATGGTGCACTATCGCATCCAACTCTGTCGGTACTTCCTTGATCTCATCCACATCTTCTAAGCCTGATAGGTCCTCATTCAAGATCTCATATTGCCCCAATTCATTGATCAGGTAGATGGTATGGTCCTCGATCCCCATATCGTCCTTGTCCGGCTGGTAATCCGCGCCTGACCAGGCTGACTGGAAGAGTTCATAGACTTCGTTATTTCCGACCTGTAGATAGGCACGACCTGTCTGGGTGATCTCGGCCGCGTCCGGTGTATGAAGCATTTCATTGGAGTCCGAACGGTCCGCCACCTTAAGGGCGATCTTGAAGCGTGAGTTAGACCAGATCTGGTCATCCACCACACCAGATGGTTTCTGAGTAGCTAGGATCAAGTGGACCCCAAGGGAACGTCCGACCCGAGCGATGGATACCAGCTCCTTGATAAAGTCGGGCTGGTTAACCTTGAGCTCTGCAAACTCATCTGAGATGAGAAAGAGATGAGGGAGCGGTTCTGTCGCTTCTCCGTTTTTAAATTTTTTCTGGTATTGATTGATATGGTTGACTTCAAACTCTCCAAAGAGTCGTTCACGACGATGGATCTCCGCATTGATCGAAGCCAAGGCTCGCATGGATTGGGCACCATCCAAGTTAGTAATCGTCCCCAAGAGGTGAGGTAGGTTTTTAAAGAGATTGGCCATCCCACCACCCTTGTAGTCGATCAGCAAGAAAGCCACATCATGAGGGTGGAAGTTAACAGCGAGGGATAGGATATAGGATTGGATGGTTTCGGACTTCCCTGAACCAGTCGTTCCTGCGATCAAACCATGAGGTCCATGGGCTTTTTCATGCAGATTGAGTTGAACCAGGTCATCCTGACCACGCAGACCAATCGGCACAGCCAAACTCTTGTAGGGTGCGTTCTTTTTCCAACGGCTCGATACCTGCAAGTCCTCAAAGGTCTCCGCCCCATACATTTCCATAAAGGTCACGGAATCTGGGATCGAACTCTTAAGGTTTTGGAGGTGATTGAGCGGTGCCAAGGTACGGGCGATCCGCTCCTTATCATAATCTGCTGGGAAATGATCCAAACGGAAGTCCGTTTCTTTCAAAACTCCTTCTTCCATAACCAGTTGGCCTGTATTACGGTCCTTGATATTGATGACTGTCTGGATGTTCTCAGACAAGGAACTCATGACATCCTCTACAAAGATGAGAGAACAGCCTAATTCCGTTGGATCTTCGGTAAAGAATTCCATGATAACATGGTCCAAAATCAACTTCTCATCGGTCACTAAAACAACGTAATGAGGATGGAAGAGAGTACTCTCCTTGTGAGATGCTTCTTCCTTTTGACTACGACGTAGTTTCAAGATTTGGTTCAAACTATTGAGAACCTGGTCTCGTGTCCGTTGATTGTAGACAAAACCACGGACATTCAGCTCTTGCAGTTTGGCATGAGGTAGCCAACGCATCCAAGACCATTGTTCTTTTTCCTCTTCAGGCAAGATCGTAATAAACTGCACATCATGATAAGAATGAAAAGTCGCTAGTTGCATCACCAAAAGCTGCAGTTGTTCTAGGACGAGATTTCTAGGTCCAATGTAACCCACCGGTCCATGGCTAAGGTTTGCCGGAATCGGCATATCTGGAATTTTTTTGTGACGACTATAGAGAGCGTAACCCTCTTCTTCCAGAGCATCCTTCTTACCGCTGCGCTCCTGTTGACCGTATTTCAAGTCATAGCTAGTCGGCATTTTCCCGAGTCCCAAACGATAGTATAAAAAGTCAAAATGTAAGGGAGTCTTTTCGTAAATTCGGTGATTGTAACTCTCAACCAAGTCCGTCAATTCTAAAATCGTTGGAAAATGATAGTGCATCCCTTCTTTTTGTTCTCGTTCCAGACGAGTCAACTCTTTGACCTTATCTTTCAGGTAAAGGCGATAGAGATCGACCCGTTCCTTCTTATCAGCCTTGTACTTTTTACGATTTTTGATGAAACCACGGATAGAAAAAATCATTGTGGTTATGGACATCCCTACTGTCGCAAGGATATAGATCCCTCGAGGTTGAATTAAGGTGATTAAGACGGTTACTCCGACCATCATCAGAGGAGGAACAATCAGCTTTAACAGTTCATCGCTCGGTTTAACCGGTTCCTGTCCTGGGGGATTAATCAAGATTTTATCCTCGCTACCACGATAGATGATCCGTGGAGAACGATGATAATCTGGATAATCTTCATAAAAACCGTATCGAGATGGTTCTCTCAGAGTCAGTTGTGGCCCAACTTGGGCAGGACCCTGGACCCATACTTCATCAGGATAGAACTTGATCGTCACCGCCCCTAGACTCAACTCATCTCCAAAACCAATCAATTGCTGGTCCATTTGTTCCAGATGATTGTTTCGATAAAATGCGCCTTTTAGTCGAGTTAGCTTCCATTGATTTTGGGATTTTTGGAGTAAGAGTTCAACACCTCCATCTAGTGTGATCAACGCACCTCTTTGAAAACCAATCTGAAACTCTGATAAATCCAAAAGGTCATAAACCCTTGGCTCCCCTTCTCGGAGATAAAAGACGACCTCACCCAAACGCAGACCATCTTTCAAGAGTCCTACTTCATCGTCGTACTGATAAAAGACCTCGTCACCATCGACCTTGAGCTGAATCGGTCTTTCCTGTTGAGAAAGGTAGACTTGGGCCTTTTCAGTCGCCCCTATCAAGACCGTCTTATCTGCACTCAGTTCTACTTCATAACGCAGACCTTGGCTGTAGAAAATGATTTGTTTTTTCATAATTTCTCTCCTTGGTCTACTTTAATTGCTAGAGGAGCTACTTGGAACAGGTTTCTTCTCAGATGACGGTTTGCTTTCAGAAGCCTTGTCTTGAGGGTTAGGAGTTGTAGAAACATTGGAGCTCGATTCACTCGTTAGTAGCTCACTTCGACTATCCCAGTATTTCTTATACTCGCTTTCCAAAGTATTCAACTTACTTTCACGATCTTTCCCTGACAAGTTGCCATCTTCTCGAACCTGCTTGATTTCCTGAGTCAAAGCATAGAGAATCAAGTCACTGTCGTTAATCCGTTTCGCAATATCAAGAGCCTCTTCAAAACGATTGCGCCCAACCTGGATCCAGTAAGTCAAATAAAGCTCATCTGACTTGAGTGTTACGTTGTTCAAGATGACTTTCTTTTGTTCAGAAGCAAATTCCAACCCCTGAATATAAGAGTAAGCCAACTCATACTTTTGCGTATTCGGCAAGCTAGCTGGATCAATTCTCTCTAATTCTGTAATAACACCACTATAATCCACTTTAATAAAGGCAGTATCAGCCTGCAACATCTTTTCTTTGAAAGGATTTTGCACAAAAATCAGATAGATCAGTGGAACGATTAGCAAGACAACGCTGGCTGTTAACCAAATCGTTGCCAGTTTAAAGACACGATGACGTCTACTTGGAACCAAGACCAAGTCTGCCCGTTCTTTCGCAGCCTTCTCCGTATAGTACTTCTCCAAAATAGCTACTGCAGCCTCTATATCATCTGCCTGACATAGGTCATTTAAGAAGTCTGGCAAGGTCTCTAATTCCAAGGAACCATTGTAAAGGTCCATAAAGTCCAAATCGCTAAATAGTGTTACTGTAAAACATTTAGCCTGGCGTAAAAAATCTTCTGAGGATATTGATTGAGGAACCATAAGACCAGGAATTCCACGATAAGCAATCTTAGCCTGAGCATCCTTAGTAATAAAGAGATTTACTGGGTGCAAAAGGAAAGTCACAGGTAACTCCAAAGCGCCCTCTAGACGAAAAACGTTTAGGGCCAAACGGATTCTTTCCGAAATGGTACGTTCCTTTATTTCCTCATAAGTCAGTCCATGAGCTTCGACTTGATAAGAAAAGGTGACGCTATCCTCATCAGATACCATCGATTGCTCCAAAAAGAATGGATGATGCAAATCCAATAGCAACAGTTCCCGTAAATCTTGACTCGCAACATCTGAACGTTTGAGTTTTAATTCCCAGTTTGTTTCATTTTTTTCATAGACAAACGACTGTCCACCAAATTCAAATTTTTCTTCAGCCACCTATATCTCCTCAATTTCTACTAAATCTCCTGTCGTCATAGGATAATCAGACAGATGTTTCCCTTCATCAATCAACAAACCTTTATTGACAATTCTTAATTGATATTTTTTTCGCTTGATACCTGGATTAAAAATCGTATCCACTTCTCGCACCAGCCGGCGCACTTCAATTCGCCGTGGAATGCGAATATCCACATCTCTTTCTCTCAAACGTAGGGTAATATTGATATGTTGCTCCACCTTTTACACGCCTCCTATGTCTGGTTTATCCTTTTCTAAGTTATTTAGACAGACTAGTTGTAAAATTAGTCCATCCCTTCTACCGTCACACGATAACTCATTACTGCCGTTGCTCCAAAAAGCAAGAAAATCAACACCACATAGAATATCTCTGGAAGAAAGTCATTCAGACCACCTTTTTCTACATGGCCTATATTTGTTTGAAATTTAATCGTTTTTTGAGCATTGGGCTGAAACAACTGTTCTTCAGAAGATTTTTTCACTGGTCTCTGTATAGCAGAAAACAGTTGGCCCCTTTCTGTGATCAACTGTTCCTCTTGATGCTGTTGCATGTCCTGCAACCTCTTTTGAGTTGCTTCATTAAAAAGCTCCTTGATTTGTTCAGACTGTAGACCAAATTTCAATCCCTCTTTCTTTTCAAGTCGGGAATCATCAATCTGCAGACTGTTATCCTTCAAATCATCTGCAGCAGCCACAGAGACTGCTGCACATGTTACTAAAGTAAGAAGGAAAAGAATGATTTTCTTCATATTTCTATTTTCTATTCTTTCTCAGCTTGACTTGCTTGAAACCACAAACTACTTTCTCTGATAAAAACATTTATAACAAGTAAAACAGCTATGACAACAATCGTTGCAACAAAAGCGATAATTGCTGCTGGATGTCCATCAAAGTATCCTGAGAGCAAACCTTCTAATATCGATAACGCATTGAGGTTTTTGATAAAGGCTGGGAAACCAGTTAGACTTGCTGTTGTCCCAATAGCATTTGATAGGTAGACAAAGCTAATCATCATAAAGAAGGAGAGTCCCATACCAATCACTCGGAAATGTTTAAGCAATAGATATTGTCCTTGAATCAGTACAAATGCTGCTAAAACAATTAATAGAACCCAAGATGGTTGATATTCACGACCAACCTGTAGCTGAACACTTGATACAACACCAACTACTAATCCGACAACGAGACTTAAAGCAGATAGGATTGTTACCGTCATCAAGTCTGTATCATGTAACTTATCAAGTTTGAACTTATCTTTGACTTTGCGAATAACGTTTTGAGTTGCAAACAGATAGGCGGTAAAGAGGCTAACAATCTCCAATAGTAAAATCCATGTAAATGGACGGTAAACATTGACAGTCGCTTTCACTGAAGTAGAATTTTGGGTAACAGGGTTGGATAAGAAGTTCAACAATACTTCATTTGGTACCCCATTTTGATAGGCATTATTCAGAACCTTCACAAAGGATTCTACAAAGTTTCCATTGTTAGTCAATTCTTCGTTAAACTGCGTCATCAAGGAGTCAGCATCTTGAGACAACTTTTCAGTACTTGTTTGAGCGTTTGACAATTCACGATTGAAATTACCTAAAGTCTCATTCACAGACTCTGCAGCTTTGACATTACTTTGAGAAGATTCCTTCACACCCGTAGTTTCTGATAAGAGAGCTGCATACTCAGTATTCAGAGCTGTCAGTTGATTACTAGTCTCTTCAAAAGCAGCATTGCCTCCCCCTTGCTTCTCAACCAAATCATCTAGTTTCTTTTCCAACTGCTCGTACAAGACTAACTGTCCCTTGATTTTGGTATCCAATTCTTGGTTGGTAGCCAAAACATCCTGCACATTTTTTTCTAGAACAGGCTTCAGTGTAGTCAGTTCTGACAAGGCTTTATCTACTTTTCCTTTAGCACCATCAGTTTCTGTATCACTAGCAGGTGTAGTTAAGCTGTCTTCATACTTCTTCAGATTTGAACTAATAGCTTCAAACCAAATATTTGACAAAGCATCTGTTACATCACTATTTCGTAACTCTTTGACAGTATTGTATGCTTGTGTGAGTGCTTCTACCTTTTGGTAGTCAGAAGCTATTTTTTGAACCTTTTGTCCATAAGTCACTGCTGCTTGCTGAACACGTAACACATCTACTGGAGCACTAGCTGCTTGGACATCATTCAAGGAAATATTAATTGATTTTAGCTCTGCTTTTGGAGCTGGGCTTGGAGTCCCGGTTGAACCTGTAGTTGTAGCTGAGGTTGTCTCTGCAACACTATAGGCTACTTTAAAAGTCCCACCCGTCTTCAAATCAATTTCTTGACCAAACTCAACTGGTGTACCATCATAAGTAACGGAGTGAACTGTCACTCCTGATTCAGCTTTCCATGATACCTTAGCCTTTGTTCCTGTTCGTCCAACAGCACTCGTACTCGTGATTGCCAGATTTTCCAAATTCTTCAAATCAGTCGAATTGATCTCGTCACCAGGTTCTTTGATTGTTTTTAATTCAGTATAGTCTACAGAAGGAATTGTGATCGGTGTCATACCAAAACCACTAAATTCTTTTCCACTGAAGTTTTCTTTTGGTAATTCTGAGATTGCAGAAGCCAACTGCTCTTTGAGAGATTCTTCAGCCTTCTCTAGGTCCTTGTTTGCAGCTTTATCCAAAAATTGATCAAGAGTGATTTTGCTCTTCTCACTTGTTCCATAGTAAGTGGCTAATTTCTCATCAATAAAGTTATGAATATCCTTTTTATGATTTTCAAACTTTGTTCTTTCATCTGTCAGATTGGTCTGTAAACTATCAATCTCTTTGCTGATATTTTCTGCTACTGCTTTATAGGAAGACCCAACTTCTGGTGACGTACCATCAGAAGTTGCTGCTGTTCCATCTATATTAGAAGTCAGACTACCTTGAGCTTCAATTAATTCCTTATAAGTTTTAATTTGTCCCTGAACGTCTTCCCGACTCTGAGAGATGAGCTGGGTGATAATATCCGCATAATTTTTCTTCTCATCTACTCTATTCTGAAGCAGAGTAGCAAAATTTTTGCCATAAGCAATCTGCGAAACATCAAAACGATCAAAAATCTGTGAGTAGCTCTCCAAGCCTGTCTTTAAAGCACTGTTGGAGTCAACAGAGGAACTAGACATAGTATAGAGGGTTGGGAAAAGATTTTTAGAGTTGATAGCTGTATTATATAAATTCGTACGATAGTTTCCGATATTGGTTGCTTGTATCTGTGAACTAGCTTGAACATTCTTTTGTGCAGTGTAAAGATTGTCCAAAATACTAGCCATATACATATCGACTAACTGACCATTCAAATCAGCAACAATGTCTTTTGCTAGTTTATTTGCATCGTTTTCTACTTGCAAATTTCCTTGCGCGTTTACCTTATAATTGATAGTTGTCTTATCAACATTGATGCTGTTAATATCGAGTATTTTTTCAGAAAAGTCACTAGGAATTGTTAAAACGAGTTGGTATTTCCCACTTTCTAACCCAGAATCAGCTGCTCCACGAGGGACAACAGACCAGTTCTGTGAATTATCACGCTCGATATTTTTTACATAACTAGCACCTAGGTTATACTCTTTTGTATCAACATAGACAGGCTTATCTTCATTTACAATAGCCACATTTAATTTGGTCTGTTGGTTTACTTTTGCACTATTCTCATTATGAATAGTTGTATTTTTTTGAACAGATAGATTCAAAAAAACCATCAATGCCAGCAATCCTAATGCCAACAGACTACTTCCTACATATTTATAAATTCTATTCTTTCCCATTTTAGTTTTCAATCATATCCACTATAAAAAATAGGAAGGCTCTCGCCCTCCTAAAGCCATTTATAACAAACAAACAAATTAATTAATTTGTGCTGCAATATCTTGGTCAGTTTGTTCAACGATGTCCGCAACTTTAAGCAACTGTGCATTGATTTCATCAAGCAAAGTCGCAAACTCCTCAATTTTTGGAGACAATGCTGTAAATTGTTGGTCAAAGCTATCAAAAGCTGAACCTTTCCAGTTACTTCTGATAGTTTCTTGTTCGTTGCTTAATGTACGAAGAACTTGTCTTACTTCCTCAGAACCTTGAGTGTACTTTTGAGCAGATGTACGCAAATCTTCTGGTGTTAATTGAATTAAAGCCATGTGAAACTCCCTTTATATTAATTTATGTCTTCATTATATCAACAAGTCGCCTTAATTGCAAGCTTAAAATTCAATTTTATGATAATTAATTAAAGATTGAAAGACTGGTTTCCTTCTGAAACCTTTAATTATGACGGTTTAAAATACAACTAAAGATACCAACCCATCAATCAAAAAAGACTTTCTGATACTCTAAGTATCCTCTTCTATGCTATACTTAGTTTAGTACATTCTTTGAGATTGGAGCCAGTATGAAAATCCATAAAACCGTGAATCCCGTTGCCTATGAAAATACTTATTACCTGGAAGGAGATCAACACCTGATTGTGGTTGACCCAGGTAGCAATTGGGAAGCTATTCGCAAGACTATTGAGAAAATCAACAAACCAGTCTGTGCGATTCTCCTGACCCACACCCACTACGACCATATTATGAGTCTAGACTTGGTTCGCGAGACTTTTGAAAATCCTCCAGTTTATGTAGCAGAGAGTGAAGCTAGCTGGCTCTATACCCCCGTTGACAATCTCTCTGGGCTACCTCGTCACGACGATATGGCAGATGTGGTCGCAAAACCAGCAGAACACACCTTTGTCTTTCATGAGAAATACCAGCTTGAGGAATTTCGTTTTACAGTTCTACCAACCCCAGGGCACTCTATTGGCGGTGTTTCCCTGGTCTTTCCTGATGCCCATCTAGTCTTGACCGGAGATGCTCTATTCCGAGAAACCATCGGACGGACAGACCTTCCTACAGGTAGCACGGAACAACTCCTCCATAGCATTCAGACGCAACTCTTTACTCTTCCTAACTACGATGTCTATCCTGGGCATGGTCCAGCTACGACTATCGCTCACGAAAAGACTTTTAATCCCTTTTTCTAGCAAGTAAAAAACCAAGGATGCTATCCTTGGTTTTTGTTTTACCAAATAATCACACGGTCCTCTGGTGAACGCCACATACCGTCGCCTTCTTTGACATCATAAGTTGTAAAGAAGTCATCGAAGTTTGGTACTTGGACATTGACACGGAGTTTGGCAGGTGCGTGGACATCGACACTGGCCATGAGTTTCATCAACTCAGGACGGCCTTTCATGCGCCAGATACGAGCAAAGTTGTGGAAGAAATCTTCAGCTGAGAAGTCTGGTTCTCTCTTAGCAGCTTCGAGGGCTGCAGCAATCCCGCCCAAGTCAGCAACGTTTTCAGACACGGTTAGTTTCCCGTTGATTCTTGCACCGTAAGATTCTTGCCCATCAAACTGGTCGATAACTTTCTGCGTTTTTTCTTTAAAGGCAGCATAGTCACTCTCTGTCCACCAATCCTTGAGGCTACCATTTTCATCAAAAGAAGCACCATTTGTGTCAAAGGCATGAGAAATCTCGTGGGCAATAACAGCACCAATCCCACCGTAGTTGGCAGAAGACGATTGATGCAAGTCATAGAATGGAGCCTGTAAAATAGCCGCTGGGAAGACAATCAAGTTCTTCTGAGGATTGTAGTAGGCATTGACCATGTGTGCTGGCATGCCCCACTCCTTGTAATCAACCGGTTGGTTCCACTTGCTCCAGCTGTGCTTGATTTCCACACGCCCAAAGGCTAGGGCATTCTCAAAGAGACTGGCAGTTTCATCCACTACCTTGTCCTTGTAGCGTTCTGGCAATTCCTCTGGATAACCGATATAAGGCTTGATGACATTGAGTTTGACAATGGCCTTGTCTCGCGTTTCAGGTGTGAGCCAGTCGTTCTTGGCCAAGCGTTCCTTATAAACGTCAATCATAGTCGCTACTTTTTTCTCTACGTCAGCCTTAGCTTCTGGGGAGAATTTTTCATGCGCATACCAGAGACCAAGAGCTTGCTTGAAAGGTCCTTGGGCCAAGTGATAAGTTGCCTTGACCTTGTCCTGAGCTTCTGGAACACCTGAAAGGGCGCGACCATAGGCACCTGATAGGACACGAATCTCATCTGTGAGATAGCTGGTTGAGAGATTGACCACACCCAAAATCAAGGTTGCTTTGAGTAGAGGCCACGCTTCTTCACTATAGAATTGCTCTGCTGCTTGCCAGAAACGTTCCTCATCTACGATAACCTTGTCTGGAGTCTGTCCAATCACTGCTTGGAAGAAATCATCCAAAGATAGGGCAGGAGCAAATTTCTTGAAATCTTCATAAGCGTATGGATGGTAGAGTTTGGCATATTCTGAACTTTCTTCGTTAGAAAGCACCACAGCCGCAATGCGACGGTCCAATTCCAATCGTTTCTCTAGTAGGTCTGCGATTTCTTCTTCTGAAAAATCATAGGCTTTGAGAAGATTCGCAGTACTTTCCTTCCAAAGCGTCAAGAGCTCCTCACGCTGAGGATGGTCTTCAGCATAGTAGGTTGTATCTGGCAAGATTGTTCCTGGTGCACTAGCCCAGAGAACATTGGTTCTGGCATCCATAAAGTCTGGTGATACACCAAATGGAAGGAAGTTTGGTTTGCCTGCTAGTTCAAATTCTGCCAGTTTGCTGGTAAAATCTGCGAAGCTCTCCAAGTCTTGGTATTCCTTAAGTAGAGGAAGGACAGGCTTGATCCCATCAGCTTCTCTCTTGTCAAAATCACGTACCATACGATGGTACTTAACAAAGTTGGCGAGGATAGCATCCTCCGGGATCTCTTCACCGACCAACCACTTGCCCGTAGTCGCCAGCATCAACTCTTCAATTTC
Organism: Streptococcus oralis; assembly: GCF_018448765.2. GTDB lineage: Bacteria > Bacillota > Bacilli > Lactobacillales > Streptococcaceae > Streptococcus > Streptococcus oralis_BM. The sequence goes on along the minus strand of NZ_JAHCMC020000001.1, from coordinate 479,262 downwards.
CTCATCAAGGTCAATAAAACCACCTGTTCGAGATTTGTCAGCCGGAATGACAGCTGTTTTTTCCCATTCGCCATTGATTGCATCATAAAAATCATCTTGATAACGTGTCATCTTGTTCTCGCTTTCATTTTTTCACTTATTCTTAGCTTAGCAGAAAACACTTGGGAATGCAATTAAAAACGGTCTCTCATTTTTCAGTTATTATTTTAAATTTTTCAAAAATTAACTTGACTTAATTTTTTTTTTAAGGTATATTAAAAGATAGGAGGAATACAACTGTATGATACGTATCGAAAACCTCAGTGTCTCCTACAAAGAAACGCTGGCACTAAAGGATATTTCACTAGTGCTCCACGGACCAACTATTACCGGAATTATTGGTCCAAATGGTGCTGGAAAATCAACTTTATTAAAAGGTATGTTGGGAATTATCCCACATGAAGGTCAGGCCTTTCTCGATGACAAAGAAGTCAAGAAATCTTTAAATCGAGTTGCCTATGTCGAGCAAAAAATCCATATCGACTACAATTTCCCTATCAAGGTCAAGGAATGCGTCTCTCTGGGACTCTATCCATCCATCCCACTCTTTCACACCTTAAAAGCCAGCCACTGGAAAAAAGTGGCAGATGCACTTGAAATCGTTGGACTTTCAGACTATGCTGATCGCCAAATCAGCCAGCTCTCAGGAGGACAATTCCAACGTGTGTTGATTGCCCGTTGCTTAGTGCAGGAAGCAGACTACATCTTTCTAGATGAGCCATTTGTCGGGATTGACTCGGTTAGTGAAGAGATTATCATGAATACACTGAGAGATCTTAAAAAAGCTGGTAAAACAGTTCTCATCGTCCATCATGACCTCAGCAAAGTCCCCCATTATTTCGACCAAGTTTTGCTTCTCAATCGAGAATTAATAGACCTTGGTCCGACCGAAGAAACCTTTACCGAGGCCAATCTCAAAAAGGCCTACGGTAGCAAACTCTTTTTCAATGGAGGTGGCCTATGATAGCAGAATTTATCGATGGATTGCAACATTTCCATTTCCTACAAAACGCCTTGATCACAGCTATTGTCATCGGAGTTGTTGCTGGTGCTGTGGGATGTTTTATCATCCTACGTGGTATGTCTCTCATGGGAGATGCCATCTCTCACGCCGTTTTGCCCGGCGTAGCCCTTTCCTTTATCCTGGGAATTGATTTCTTTATTGGAGCCATTATCTTTGGCTTGATGGCCTCCATCATCATTACCTACATCAAGGGAAACTCTATCATCAAGAGTGACACTGCCATTGGTATTACCTTTTCATCTTTCTTAGCCCTAGGTGTCATCTTGATTAGTGTTGCCAAGAGTTCGACAGACCTCTTCCATATCCTTTTTGGGAATATCCTCGCTGTCCAAGATACGGACATGTGGATTACCATTGGTGTGGGGGCATTGATTCTCTTGATTATTGGGATTTTCTTTAAACAACTATTGATTACATCCTTTGACGAGCTCCTGGCTAAAGCAATGGGAATGCCCGTTAATTTCTACCACTATCTACTCATGGTGCTCTTGACCCTTGTATCCGTCACCGCCATGCAAAGTGTTGGAACCATTCTTATCGTGGCCATGTTGATCACCCCAGCTGCGACGGCTTACCTTTATGCTAATAGCCTAAAGAGCATGATTTTTCTTTCATCAGGCCTAGGAGCTCTGGCTTCTGTTGTAGGGCTCTTTATCGGCTATAGTTTCAATCTCGCAGCAGGATCGAGCATCGTGCTCACATCCGCCAGCTTCTTTCTAATCAGTTTCTTTATCTCTCCTAAGCAACGATACTTGAAACTGAAAAACAAAAAAATCATTAAATAACGGGGAAACCCTTCTGGAGGAATCTAATGAAAAAATTAGGTACATTGCTTGTACTCTTTCTTTCCGTCATTGCTCTTGTAGCATGTGCTAGCGGAAAAAAAGATACGGCTTCTGGTCAAAAACTAAAAGTTGTTGCTACAAACTCAATCATCGCTGATATTACCAAAAATATCGCTGGTGACAAGATTGATCTTCATAGTATCGTTCCTGTTGGTCAAGACCCACACGAATACGAACCACTTCCTGAAGACGTTAAGAAAACTTCTCAAGCTGACTTGATTTTCTATAACGGTATCAACCTTGAAACTGGTGGCAATGCTTGGTTTACCAAATTGGTCGAAAATGCCAAGAAAACTGAAAACAAAGACTACTTTGCAGTCAGCGAAGGCGTTGATGTTATCTACCTTGAAGGCCAAAACGAGAAAGGCAAAGAAGACCCACACGCTTGGCTCAACCTTGAAAATGGGATGATTTATGCTAAAAATATCGCTAAACAGCTCATTGCCAAGGACCCTAGCAACAAGGAATTCTACGAAAAAAATCTCAAAGACTATACTGAAAAACTAGACAAACTGGACAAGGAAGCCAAAGAGAAATTTAACAATATCCCTGCTGAGAAGAAACTCATCGTAACCAGCGAAGGATGCTTCAAATACTTCTCTAAAGCCTACGGTGTTCCAAGTGCCTACATCTGGGAAATCAACACGGAAGAAGAAGGTACTCCTGAACAAATCAAAACCTTGGTTGAAAAACTTCGCCAAACAAAAGTTCCATCACTCTTTGTTGAATCAAGTGTCGATGACCGTCCAATGAAGACTGTTTCACAAGACACAAACATCCCAATCTACGCACAAATCTTCACTGACTCAATCGCTGAAGAAGGCAAAGAAGGCGACAGCTACTACAGCATGATGAAATACAACCTTGACAAGATTGCTGAAGGTTTGTCAAAATAATCCATTAAAAAACGTCATTCTCACATGAATGGGCGTTTTTTATCACTTAATTTCCGATCAAATCATTGGAAAAATCTGACAATTCTCGGTAAAATAAAAGAAAAAAGAATGGAGTAGTTTCATGACCACTTTTCTCGGAAATCCTGTAACTTTTACAGGTAAACAACTGCAAGTCGGAGACAAGGCACTTGACTTTTCTCTTACGACAACCGATCTCTCTAAAAAAACGCTAGCTGACTTTGATGGAAAGAAAAAAGTCTTGAGTGTTGTCCCTTCTATCGATACTGGTGTCTGCTCAACGCAAACACGTCGATTCAACCAAGAACTTGCCAACCTTGACAACACCGTCGTTCTTACTGTTTCTATGGACCTACCATTTGCCCAAGGACGCTGGTGTGGGGCTGAAGGCCTTGACAATGCCATCATGCTTTCAGACTACTTTGACCATTCTTTCGGTCGTGACTATGCCCTCTTGATCAACGAATGGCATCTCCTTGCGCGTGCTGTCTTTGTTCTCGACACTGATAATGTCATCCGTTACGTAGAATACGTTGATAACATCAACACGGAACCAGACTTTGAAGCTGCTATTGCTGCAGTGAAAGAACTGGACTAAAATCAAAGCCATTAGGGCAGAAGGCTAGAGAAATCTAGCTTTTTTTGATATACTAGATGGAGAGAAAAGACAAGAGGAAACGAATGACGCCAAATAAAGAAGATTATTTAAAATGTATTTATGAAATCGGTACGGACATGCAAAAAATCACCAACAAAGAAATTGCTGCCCGTATGCAAGTCTCTCCACCTGCCGTAACAGAGATGATCAAACGCATGAAAAGTGAAAATCTCATCCTCAAGGATAAGGAGAATGGCTATCTATTGACAGATATTGGGCTCAAACTAGTCTCCGAGCTCTATCGCAAACACCGGTTGATTGAGGTCTTTCTAGTTCACCATCTCGACTATACCAGCGATCAGATCCACGAAGAAGCTGAAGTCCTAGAACACACTGTATCCGATCTTTTCGTAGAGAGACTGGATAAACTCCTGGGCTTTCCTAAAACCTGTCCCCACGGAGGAACCATCCCGGCTAAGGGAGATCTCCTGGTCGAAATCAATAACTTACCTCTAGCAGAGACCAAGGAAGCTGGAACCTATCTTCTGACTCGGGTTCACGATAGTTTTGACTTGCTTAAATACTTAGAAAAGCATGAAATTCATATCGGTGACCAAGTCCAGGTCAAGCAGTTTGATAATTTTTCCAATACCTTTACACTGGTCAACAAAGGTGAAGACCTCCAAGTTAGCATTGATATCGCCAAACAACTCTATGTCGAAAAAATCAACTAACCCCTTATTCCTGAAAGAAATTCCTTTCAGGGATTTTTTATTATTTTGCTTGTAAGTTCCATTCATTTTGTGTAGAATGAAGCTAGATAAAAGAGGGAGGTCTTCCTATGAAAAAGCTCTTTAGAATCCATTTTGCAGCCATTGCAGTCAGCGATTTGCTACTGTTGGTAACTTTCAGACCCCGATACGAACTTTCTTTGGAGAGAGGTCTGATTTTTTGCTTCATTTTCATCCTCGCTCAGGGACTACTGCTGTCTCGCTTGGTCTTCCGACTCAAAAAACAGTTCTCTGAGATTTATCCTCAGATGAACAAAAAAATTCGCCTTTATTACTTAGCGATTCTCTCTGTTGACCTTCTATTATTTGTCTTTTTAGCCATCACTGGCCCTCAATATTTCTACTCTCTTACTCCAGTCTTTACTTCCTGTCATTCTACTTTATATTATATAACGGCTAGCCACCTAAGAGAAAACTATCCAGACTTTTACAACAAACATACCTCTTTATGGGAGTGTCTATAAACAAAAACCAAGCCAGCTGGCTTGGTTTTCTTATCTATTTTTAGTATCAAGAGCGATGGTAACCGGCCCATCATTTACCAGCTCCACCTGCATATCCGCTCCAAAGATACCTGTCTGAACGGGCATTTCCTGAGCTAGCTTTTGGTTGAAAGCCTCATAAAAGGCAGTTGCCATATCCGGCTTGGCTGCACCTGTAAAGTCTGGACGATTACCCTTCTTGGTATCCGCAAAGAGAGTAAACTGGGAAATAGAAAGGATTTCTCCTTCAATATCCTTGACAGACAGATTCATCTTGCCTTCTGCGTCTGGAAAAATCCGCATGTTAACAAGCTTTCTCACAGCATAGTCCAAATCTTCCTCTTGGTCCTCTGGGCCAACACCGACCAGTAATAAGAGCCCCTGATTAATTTTTCCATGAACCCGACCTTCGATACTCACTTGGGCTTTCTTAACTCGTTGGATAATGATTTTCATAATAACCTTTCTAGTAAGAGCTAGGACAATTAGCCATTGGTCCGTTTGACAGAGTAGACCTCTGGCACACTCTTAATCTTGTCCACGACTGTAGTCAGTGTAGAGAGGTTGGAAATACCAAATGAGACATGGATATTAGCAAATTTCATATCCTTAGTTGGTTGAGCATTAACGGTTGAGATATTCTTGGTAGTGTTTGAAAGAACTTGTAAAACATCGTTCAAAAGACCTGTACGGTTGAGACCATAGATATCGATGTGAGCAGTGTATTCCTTGCTTGAGAATTGATCTTCCCATTCCACATCAAGGAGGCGTTGCTCGTAGTTTTCTTGGGCACGGAGATTCATACAGTCCACACGGTGAATAGCTACACCGCGTCCCTTAGTAATGTAGCCGACAATGTCGTCACCCGGCACTGGATTGCAACACTTGGCAATCCGAACTAGGAGACCTGAAGCCCCTTCAATGACCACACCACCCTCATGCTTGACCTTGAGGGTTTCTTTGTTCTCGACCTTAACTTCGCCACCTTTGACAAGCTCTTCTGCTTCCGCCTTGGCCTTGGCACGTTCTTCCTCTCGGCGTTCCTTTTCGGTCAAACGGTTAAAGACGGTAATAGCGCCAATTTCTCCAAAACCAATGGCTGCGTAGAGAGCCTCCTCCGTCTTGTAGCTGGTCTTTTGAAGGACCTCGTCCATATGACGCTTGTCCATAAACTTATTGGCTACATAGCCGTTTTCTTGGAACTGGGCCATCAACATTTCACGGCCCTTGTTAACGGATAATTCCTTGTCTTGATTTTTAAAGAACTGACGAATCTTGTTGCGTGCCTTGCTGGTCTTGACCATATTGAGCCAGTCACGACTCGGACCAAAGGAGTTGGGGTTGGTGATAATTTCAACCTGATCCCCTGTCTTGAGCTTGGTTGTCAGTGGAACCATACGGCCATTGACCTTGGCACCAGTCGCTTTTTCACCGACTTTGGTATGGATTTCATAGGCAAAATCAATCGGTCCTGAATCTTTTGGAAGGGAGCGAACCGCACCATCGGGAGTAAAGACATAAATCTCCTCCGCCAGATAGTTTTCTTTAACAGAGTCCACAAATTCCTTGGCATCATCAGCCTGGTCTTGGAGCTCCATCATCTCCTTGATCCAGTTCATCCCAATAGCAGATTCCTTGCTGTTGACCTGCCCTTTAATGCCTTTCTTATAAGCCCAGTGAGCCGCAACCCCGTACTCAGCCACTTCGTGCATTTCCTTGGTCCGAATCTGGAATTCAATCGGCCCTTTTGGCCCATAAACAGTCGTATGAATAGACTGGTAACCGTTGGCCTTGCGGTTAGCGATATAGTCTTTGAAGCGGCCTGGCATGGGTTTCCAAAGTTCATGCACATAACCCAGCATGGCGTAAACATCACTCTGGGTATCTAAGATACAGCGAATGGCAATCAGGTCATAAATTTCCTCAAAGCGTTTCTTCTTATCCTGCATCTTGCGATAGATCGAATAGATATGCTTAGGACGACCATAGATTTTTCCTTTGAGATTGCGTTCGGTAGCGTACTCTTCCAACTTGGTTACGACTTCATCGACCAAAGCCTCACGTTCTCTGCGTTTTTCCTTCATCATGTGGGTGATCTTGTAAAACTCAGTTGGATTGAGGTAACGGAAAGATAGATCTTCTAACTCCCACTTGACACTGGAAATCCCTAGACGATGAGCAAGTGGTGCGTAAATTTCCATGGTTTCTCTGGAGATCCGTTCTTGCTTGTCCTTTCGAAGGTGTTTGAGAGTCCGCATATTGTGCAAACGGTCCGATAATTTAACCAAGATAACACGGATATCCTCTGACATGGCCATAAGCATCTTGCGGTGATTTTCAGCCAATTGTTCCTCGAGTGATTTGTACTCAACCTTACCAAGCTTGGTCACCCCATCAACGATAATCCGAACATCATGACCGAACTCTCTTTCCAAATCATCCAGTGTCGCATCTGTGTCTTCAACCACGTCATGCAAAAAACCACAGGCAACGGTTACGGCATCCAGCTTGAGCTTAGCCAGAATGCCTGCTACCTGAATGGGATGGATAATATAGGGCTCACCTGATTTCCGAAACTGCCCACTATGACAATCAACTGCGTAAATCAATGCTTTTTGTACAAAAGCAACGTCTTCCTTTGTTAAATATTCTTTCGTTAAAGCGACTACCTGATCGCCCGTCAAATTCACTTCTTTCGGCATCTATACTCTCCAATTCTTCCTACCATTTTATCACTTTTTTAAGGATATGAAAACTAGAAAAAACCGTTTTTATACCAATAACAAGCATTTAAAAGAAAAACACTGCCAGATTTCTCTAGCAGTGTTTTGACATTTCATTTGCTTAGTAGACTGTTTTTTCAGTTTCTACGTCGAAGAAGTGTGCTTTGTTCAAGTCAAATCCAAGTTCAACTGTTGCACCTGTTTGCAAGTAGTCACGAGCATCCACTTTGGCAACAAATTCGTCTTTACCAACTTGACAGTAAAGGTGAGATTCTGAACCAAGCAATTCTGATACAGAGATAGTTGCTTTTACAACTGATTCTGGGAATGTTTCAAGGAAAGCAGGCTCTGCATTCACGTCTTCTGGACGAATACCGAAGATCAATTCTTTACCTTCATATCCTTTTTCACGAAGAACTTTCAAAGCACCTTCTGGCACTTTCAAGCGGAAACCGTCAGAAACAATTTCATTGCCTTCTAATTTCACATTGATGAAGTTCATAGCTGGGCTTCCGATAAATCCTGCTACGAATTTATTAACTGGGTTTTTGTAAACTTCTTGAGGTGTACCGATTTGTTCTACACGTCCGATAGTACCTGTACCAGCTGGGTTCTTAGTTGCTGACATGATAACGATACGGTCTGCAAGAGTCATCGCTTCTGTTTGGTCGTGGGTTACGTAGATAGTTGTAGCTCCGATACGACGGTGAATCTTCGCAATTTCAGCACGCATCGATACACGAAGTTTGGCATCCAAGTTTGACAAAGGTTCGTCCATCAAGAACACTTTTGCATCACGGACGATGGCACGACCCATGGCAACACGTTGACGTTGACCACCTGAGAGGTCAGCAGGTTTACGATCCAAGAATTCTTTCAAACCAAGGATTGCTGCTGCTTCTTGTACACGTTTGTCGATATCTTCCTTGCTGTATTTACGCAATTTCAAACCGAAAGCCATGTTGTCATATACAGTCATGTGTGGGTAAAGAGCGTAGTTTTGGAATACCATGGCGATGTCACGGTCTTTTGGAGCTACGTCGTTGACAACCACGCCATCGATAGATGCAGTACCTTCTGTAATGTCTTCAAGACCAGCAATCATACGAAGAGTTGTTGATTTACCACATCCTGAAGGACCTACGAAAACGATAAATTCTTTGTCTTTGATGTCCAAGTTGAAGTCTTCAACTGAGTAGTGTTCGCTGTTTGGATATTTTTTGTAAATGTTTTTAAGATTTAATTCTACCATCGAGGTGAACTCCTTTTGTCTTTTGATAGTTTTATTATAGATGAAAACGCTTTACTTTTCTATGGCAAGGTGACCAAAAAAATAAAAAAGTTCTGTGCAACTTGCACAAAACTTTAAAGAATATCTGGTAAAATCAACTGATAACAAAGAGTGAGATCCGTCAACTCCTTCAACTGAAGTCCTGTCAATTCTTCCCATCTATCAATCTTGTATTGGAGAGAGTTGCGGTGCAGATAGAGTTGCTGGGCTGTTTTAGTTAGGACAGCACTATTTTCCCAGAGAGAAAGGATAATTTCCTGAATCTGATCCTGATCCAAAATCATCTGGTGCAGACATTCTTTAATGACTCTCAGGTCCACAATCCTTTCTCCCATACTCCAAAGATAGAGTTGTGAAAAGGTGTGTACACCTTGGTGCCCCTGACGCCACCATGTCTTAAACAAATCTCGCTCCGCTTTAATTAAGTCTGATAGGGCTTGAGGACCTGTCTGAGACCAGACCTGCCCCAACATGATGGATAGACGAAGACCAAAGTCATACTCAACCGCTTCAATCGTATCAGATAGGATTGAGCGGACAGAGCTGTACTTATCTTGTTGAAGCACAAATACATAGTCCTGAGCACCGACCTGTAGCACTGTCTGGCAATTGGGAAAAAGAGTCCGCATCATGTCTAGCCAAGAGGATAGATTTTCCTGTTGGAAATAAGACAGATGGCAATAAACCAGCTGAATCTTTTTAAAAGTTTGAGGCGCCTGCCCCTTCCCCTCAATCAGATAAGGATACCAAGGATTGAGCGAACGAGCCTGCTCCTGCTGGGTCAAAAGGGCAACCAGCTGCTTTTCACGCTCGCTGAGCCCAGCTTCCTCCAGTAAAATCCACTGCTTAGAAGCTAAAGGGAGAGTGAGATAGCCCGGTTTCTCTACTGGCTGATCTGAAATCTGAGCTTCAGGAAACCAGTCCTGTAGTTCTTTTGCAATCATATTCTAGCCCTCCACTTTTTGGATGCACCAAGAAATTAAGGTTTCTAGCCGCTCCACATTTTCAGTCAGATGGAGATAGCCCATCACTGCTTCAAAACCTGTAGACATACGGTAAGTCACCACATCAGCATTTTTAGCCTTTGTGTGACTATTGGTATTGCGACCTCGTTTGTAGATTTCTTCTTCTTTTTCCGTCAGGACTTGCTCCTCCAACATGAGGGCAATCAGGCGAGCTTGAGCCCTAGCTGACACATACTTGGTCGCCTCTTGGTGGAGTTTATTGGGTTTGGTCATGCCTTTGAGGATGAGGTGGCGGCGAATATACATAGAATACACTGCATCTCCCTCAAAAGCCAGCGCAATCCCGTTAATGAGATTGACATCAATCACGAGTCCACCTCACTCCATCCTTGGTGTCAAGGAGCTTAATTCCTTGAGCCGCCAATTGATCACGGATTTGGTCTGCTGTCGCAAAGTCACGATTTGCACGCGCTTCTTGGCGTTTTTGGATCAAGGCTTCAATGTCCGCATCCAAAACTTCCTCGACAAAGACAATCCCAAAGACTTCCAACATATCTGCAAGAGCTTTCTTAACACTTGCATCATAGTTGCCAGAGTTGATCCACTTGGCCATTTCAAAGACAACTGTGATACCGTTGGCGGAGTTGAAATCCTCATCCATAGCTGCTACAAACTTGTCTTTAAAGGCTTTCAATTCTTGAGCATCTACAGTCCCAGAAAATGGTTGCTCGTAAGTGTTCTTCAGATATTTGAGATTGGTCTCTGCATCACGCACTGCCTTTTCAGTAAAGTTGATTGGTTTACGGTAATGCTGAGTCGCAAAGAAGAATCGCAATACTTGACCATCAATGGTCTTAAGAGCATCATGGACGGTGATGAAATTCCCCAAGGATTTAGACATCTTGACATTGTCGATATTGACAAAGCCATTATGCATCCAGTAGTTAGCAAATGTCTTACCTGTTTTGGCCTCTGACTGGGCAATTTCATTGGTATGATGAGGAAACTCCAGATCGGCTCCACCACCGTGAATATCAATGGTATCGCCCAAAATCTCTGTTGACATGACCGAACACTCGATATGCCAACCCGGACGACCAGGCCCCCAAGGACTATCCCATGAAATCTCGCCTGGTTTAGCTGCCTTCCAGAGAGCAAAGTCTACAGGATTTTCCTTGCGAGCTGTCTCTTCATCTGTACGACCTGATGCACCTAGCTCCAAATCTTCCAAGGTTTTATTGGCCAACTTAGCATAGTTGTGGGATTTTTCTACACGGAAATAGACATCCCCTTGACTCTCATAAGCATAACCTTTTTCAATCAAGTCAGCGACAAAACGAATGATGTCCGCCATAAACTCCACTACACGCGGATGACGAGTTGCAGGTTTGACGCCCAAGGCCGTCACATCCTCACGAAAGGCAGCGATGTACTTGTCCGCAACCTCTTGAGGCGTGATGCCTTCTTCCTTGGCACGATTGATAATCTTATCATCCACATCCGTGAAATTTGAAATATAGGCAACTTCGTAGCCACGGTATTCAAAGTAGCGACGAATGGTATCAAAGGCTACCGTCGATCGGGCATTCCCCACGTGGATATAGTTGTAGACGGTTGGCCCACAGACATACATCTTAACCTTACCGTCCTCGATTGGGACAAATTCTCGCAAATCACGAGACATGGTGTCATAGATTTTAATCACTCACTGTCTCCTTTCTGTTTCTTGTTTATCGTAAAGAGTCATTTCAATCCAACTCTCTAGCAATTACTAAGGCTATCTCAAAGAAAGTCATAGCATCTGCTTTTCTTTCTTCATGTCTTGCATCCCACTCATGATTGTGATGGTCAACATAATCAGCCGTATAAAAAAATTGATAGACTTTTGCTTGTCGAAATTGCGTCCAAGCCATGATTGCAGAAGCTTCCATATCCACAACAGTCGCACCTGCTGCTAATCTACGTTTGACCTTATCGGCTGTTTCACGATAGAAAGCATCTGTGGTCCAAGCCTTTGTTCGAATGTGCTCAATACCAGATTTGTTCAAAGCTTCTTCCATAGTTAAGAGCAAAGTTTCATCATAAGCTATCTCATCACTTGGAGGAGCGTAATGGTAACTTGTACCTTCATCACGTAGAGCTGAACTTGGTAGGATAATCTTATCTGCCTGAATAGACTGATCTAGAACTCCGCAAGAACCCAAAACAATAAAGTTCTTAAATCCTCTTGCTTTGAGTTCTTCTAAGAGTCCAACAACCACCGGGGCTCCAATCGTAGCTATAGCAACTGCTACCTTACTCCCATCTTTTTCATAGATATACCATGGAAATCTACCATTTAGATTGGTTAGATAGCCACCTTCATAAACATCTTCAAACTGCTTTACTCGTTCAACGATTTCTCCATTAAAAGATAAAATAATCGTGTCACAGACTTCTCCACCACCACAAATACTTCGATCAGTTGGTTCGATAACCGCAGGTACATTTTCGAATTCTTCTAATAGCATTTTTCTACTCTTTCTCATTCAGATAAACTACCTGTGTCTGTTTGACAAAGCCAATTTTTTCATACAAGCGCTTGGCACCTACGTTGCTATCTTCCACGGCAATCTGAAATTCCTTATCATTTTGCTCAATTAGTTGGTTAACAAGGGATTTTGCTAAGTAGCTTCCATAGCCTTTTCCACGTTCAGGTTCCGATATTGCTAAACCGTAGAAGTAATTCGTATGACTCGATAAATCAACCGTGCAAGTTCCAATAACCTGACCGTCTTTTAATAAAATATATAGGCAGCTTTCTGGATCTTTCAGAGCTTCAGCGACATATCTATCCACAACTTCTCTAGATTCATGTTCCTCTGAAAATGCCTGAAATTTTAACTGACTAATTTGCTCCTGATACGAACTATCTGCTAACAAAACTTCAAGATTGGAAAGCTTTGCTAACGGATAAGGTCTTCGATCCTTACCTAACCAAGTTTCTGTCTCTTCATCCTCGACCAATTCCCAGTTGCTAACAAAATCAGGATGGCGATCTAAAAAAACACTCTCTGTCTGAAAAGTTACTGAACGAATAGAGAAAGAAGCCGTTTCTTTCTCAAAACTAGTAAACAATGCACGCGCAATCCCCTGACGGCGATGATCTGGATGAACCAGTATCGTCACTTCCACATCTTGGTCATCTGCATAGACAGTTAATAAACCAACAAGTTCGCCTTTTTCATAATAAAGGAAAAAGGCGGGCATGTTTGGGTCAAAATTAAGCATGTTAGAAAGATAGGGATCACGATAGGTACCGTCATAGGCTTGGCAACAGTTAATGAGTTTTTTCGCCTCAGATAACTCCTCTTGGCTTAACTTGTTTCTTGCTTGAATCATATAGGTATCCTCTACAACCCCGACGATCTGTGGCTGGCTTCTCTAGCCTGCTCTAGTTTATTGACATAGTACTCCCGTTTTTCTTCGACTTCGTGAATGGTTGGCTCGTCTTTCTCACCATGAACACGGACAATCTTGGCCGGAATACCGACAACTGTCACATCACTAGGTACGTCTGCCACTACTACTGCAGCAGCACCGACTTTGGCATTTTCGCCGATTTCTACCGGTCCGATGACTTGGGCATGGGCTGATATGAGAGCTCCTTTACGCACAGTCGGATGGCGTTTGCCAACATCCTTACCAGTCCCTCCAAGAGTCACTCCGTGATAGAGAAGAACACCTTTTTCAACAATCGCTGTCTCTCCAATCACCAGGCCTGAACCATGGTCGATAAAAACACCTGAGTCAATCTGGGCACCTGGATGAATCTCAATCTGCGTCCAAAAACGCCAAAACTGGCTGTGCATACGAGCCAGGAGTTTGAAGTCATGCTTCCATAGAAAATGCGAGAGACGGTGGGCAGCTAAGGCCTTAACACCTGGATAGGTCAGCAAGACTTCTAAACTGTTGCGGGCCGCTGGATCATTTTCTTTTACAATATCAATGGTTTCGCGCCACCATCCCATACATTTCTCCTTTTCTTATTCTGAATCTTTTGGTGTTTCTGTAAATTCTTTCTTAGGTTTGTGGTCCTTGTGATGACGTGGACGGTGAGGTCGCTCAGACTTTTCGCCTTTTTCATCATGCTCAGGTTTTGGCGGACGAGGAAGAAGAGCTTTCATAGAGGCATCGATACGGCCTTTTTCATCAATCTTGATAACCTTAACATCGACTTCATCACCGATAGCTACCAAGTCCTCGACACGGTTGGTACGAGTCCAAGCCATTTCAGAAATGTGCACAAGTGCATCTGTCTTATCAAAGAGGTTGACAAAGGCACCAAATTTCTCGATACGAACAACCTTAGCATGGTAAACTTCATCCACTTTGGCTTCACGAACCAAACCAGCAATGATTTCTTTGGTACGGTTAATGGCATCTTGGTCGCTAGAGTAGATGGACACATTACCTTCTTCGTCAATATCGATTTTAACGCCTGTTTCAGCGATAATCTTGTCAATGGTTTCTCCACCCTTACCGATGACAATCTTGATCTTGTCTACATCAATCTTGATGGTATCAATTTTCGGAGCAGTTGGAGCCAATTCTGGACGCACTTCTGGGATGGTTGCTTCAATCACATCAAGGATTTCAAAACGCGCTTTCTTGGCTTGAGCAAGGGCCTCAGTCAAGATTTCTGCAGTAATCCCTTGAATCTTGATATCCATTTGAAGGGCTGTAATCCCGTCACGAGTACCGGCAACCTTGAAGTCCATGTCTCCAAAGTGGTCTTCCAATCCTTGGATATCTGTCAATACTGTGTAGTTATTTCCGTCGGAGATGAGACCCATGGCAATACCAGCTACTGGCGCCTTGATTGGCACACCACCAGCCATAAGGGCAAGAGTTCCCGCACAGATAGAAGCTTGAGAAGATGAACCGTTTGATTCTAAGACTTCAGCTACCAAGCGAATCGCGTATGGAAATTCTTCCAAACTTGGCAAGACCTGAGCAAGAGCACGCTCACCAAGAGCACCGTGACCAATTTCACGACGACCAGGCGCACCGTAACGACCTGTTTCCCCTACTGAGTATTGCGGGAAGTTATAGTGGTGCATAAAGCGTTTCTTGTACTCTGGATCCAAACCATCGATGATTTGAGTTTCTCCCATCGGAGCCAAGGTCAAGACTGAGAGGGCTTGCGTTTGTCCACGAGTGAAAAGACCAGAACCGTGCACACGAGGAAGATAGTCAACCTGCGCATCTAAAGGACGGATCTCATCGACCTTACGCCCATCAGGACGCACCTTGTCTTCTGTAATCAAACGGCGCACTTCAGCATGTTCCATTTGTTCCAAGATTTCAGCCACATCACGCATGATGCGTTCAAATTCTTCATGGTCTGCATATTTTTCTTCGTAAACTGCTGTTACTTGGTCTTTAACTGCTTGAGTTGCAGCTTCACGAGCCAATTTTTCTTCCACTTGAACCGCTTTTTGGAGGTCGCTGTTGTAGGCTGCGACGATTTCAGCTTGCAATTCAGCATCTACATGAAGCAATTCCACTTCTGCTTTTTCCTTACCAACCGCAGCAACGATTTCTTCTTGGAAGGCAATCAATTCTTTGACTGCTTCGTGGCCTTTAAGAAGAGCTTCCAACATGATTTCTTCTGATAATTCTTTAGCACCAGACTCAACCATGTTGATAGCGTGTTTGGTACCAGCTACTGTCAATTCAAGAAGAGATGGCTCTGCCTGTTCTTGAGTAGGGTTGATGATGATTTGGCCATCAACATAACCCACTTGTACCCCAGCGATTGGTCCGTCAAAAGGAATGTCTGAGATAGAAAGCGCCAAGGATGAACCAAACATAGCAGCCATTGGTGCAGATGCATTTTCATCATAAGAAAGAACCGTATTGATGACTTGCACTTCATTACGGAAACCTTCCGCAAACATAGGGCGGATTGGACGGTCAATCAAACGCGCTGTCAAGGTCGCATCTGTTGAAGGACGTCCTTCACGTTTCATAAAGCCACCAGGAAACTTCCCAGCCGCATACATTTTTTCTTCGTAGTTGACTTGAAGTGGGAAGAAATCCCCAGTTGCCATCTTCTTAGACATAACGGCCGCAGTCAAGACAGTTGACTCACCGTAACGGACGACAACAGCGCCATTTGCTTGCTTAGCAACCTGACCAGTCTCTACGATCAACTCACGACCCGCAAAAGTCGTTTGAAACACTTGTTTTGTCATTTTAATCCCCTTTGGATTGATGAAATTATACGCCTTGCCTACAAAGATCAAGATACCAAGGACGTCAAAAGCAAAGTAAAAATAGGAAACTGACGAAGTCTTCGATGAAGACAAGACAGTTTATCTTTTTTACACAGCTTTTCGGCCAGGTTCAATTATCAAGATACTAAGCCGTTAAGCAACTCAAAGGAAAATAGGAAATCGAACGACGGAGCGACTGCTCCTAGGCAGATTTATCTTTTTCCACAGAGCTGTAGGCATGTTCAATTATCAAGATATAAATCATTAGAACGGTTTGATGCTAAAGCATCTAATCCTTTCACGCTAATCGCTATCAGACGATTAACTAAATGCTTTGCTAACTCTCTCGTCATATTATCGATTTGACTCGCTCGTGTCGCTATACCTTGCAGTTTGAATGCATTGTATTATTTTATACCCTCATCTTTGTATCAAGTACGTACAGAGTCTATTTTATCATATTTTTCTTAAAAAGTACGGGCTTTTCTATTAAAAAGGAACCATTCCTCTCACCTGAGAAGAATGGTTTGCTTTTTATTATCCTAAAGACTGATGATTAAACAAGGCATGGGTTGCTTGGTGGATGTATTTTGCTGTTTCAGCATTGTTCATGGTGTAAAGATGCACACCTGCGACATCCTGGGTTACCAAGTCCACGATTTGATCCACTGCATAGGCAAGTCCTGCTGCTCTGAGCGACTCAGGGTCATGCTCATACTTGTCTAAGATGGCTTTAAATTTGCGTGGAAGATGGATATTCTCACAAGTCTTTAACAGACGAAGCGCTTGGTTACGGTTAAGAATGGGCATGATCCCCGCATGAATGGGAACATCAATCCCTGCCAAGGTACACTTATCTTGGAAATCGTAGAAGCGCTCATTGTCAAAGAAAAGTTGCGTTACAAGGCTTGAACAGCCTGCGTCCACTTTCTTCTTGAGATTTTGAATATCTGAGATTTGGTTTGGCGAGTCAGGGTGCCCTTCTGGATAGCAAGCGCCAACAATATCAAAGTGAGGAGCTTGTTCCTTGATAAACTCGATTAAGTCCGTTGCGTAGCGGAAATCCTTTTGTGGTTCCACATCAGGGATAATATCCCCACGCAAGGCCAAGATTTTCTGTACCCCAACCTTATCCAAGTCCGCAATGGTTTCAGCAACCTTTTCCTTGGTCAGATAGATAGCTGGCAAGTGGGCAATAGTTGGAATCGCCAAGTCATTCTGGATAAAGTCAGCCAAACGAACCGTTGTTTCCTTGATATTAAATTTATTATTGCTGGCGGTCACACTGATAAAGTGCGGTGTCAGCTCCCGCATATCCTGAAGAGCAGAAATAATTTTATCATTACCCACTGCTGGGTTTGGAGGGAACACTTCAAATGAAAGTGACGGCGTTTGGCGTGACATAGTCATTATCCTTTTCTTTTTGATTTCATGATTGCTGAGCCGGCTTGGGCCAAGCAGTTCCTTGAACAGTCAGTGTCAATAGAGAAATCCTATCTTACAATTTCTCACGCGCAGCTTTAGCTGCTTCAACAAGGCGGATCAAGCTTTCTTTTGTTTCTGGAATACCACGTGTTTTCAAACCACAGTCAGGGTTAATCCAAACTTTCTTGCTTGGCACTCTAGCAAGAATAGCATCGATTGTGTGGTCAATTTCGCCTTCGTTTGGCACACGAGGTGAGTGGATATCGTAAACCCCAGGTCCCACTTCTGTTTGGAAGTTTTTCGCTTTGAGTTCGTCCAAGATTTCAAGGTTCGAACGGCTTGCTTCAAAAGAAATAACGTCCGCATCCATGTTGTCGATAGCTGAGATGATATCTGTAAATTCTGAGTAACACATGTGAGTGTGGATTTGAGTATCTGGCGCAACTGTAGAGTGTACCAAGCGGAAGGCTGGAATTGCCCAGTCAAGGTAGTCTTCGTACCAGTCGCTACGACGAAGTGGCAATTTCTCACGAAGAGCAGCTTCGTCGATTTGGATAATCTTCACGCCAGCAGCTTCAAGGTCAAGAACTTCATCCTTGATGGCAAGAGCGATTTGAAGAGTAGAATCCTTGATCGAGATGTCTTCACGTGGGAATGACCAGTTAAGGATAGTAACAGGTCCAGTCAACATACCTTTGACAGGCTTGTCTGTACGGCTTTGTGCGTAGCTAGACCATTTAACAGTGATTGGGTTGAGACGAGTGACATCACCCCAAATGATTGGTGGTTTCACCCCACGCATACCGTATGATTGTACCCAACCATTCTTAGAGAAGAGGTAACCTGACAAGTTTTGACCGAAGTACTCAACCATGTCGTTACGCTCGAACTCACCGTGCACCAGCACGTCAAATCCAACTTCTTCTTGCCATTTGATCCATTCGTCAATAGTTTCAGCAAGAAAAGCGTCGTATTCTTCTTGTGACAATTCACCTTTACGGTAAGCCAAACGTTTGGCACGGACTTCCTTAGTTTGAGGGAATGAACCGATAGTTGTTGTTGGAAGAGCTGGAAGTTTGAAAGCTTCTTCTTGGATAGCTTCACGTTCTGCAAAGGCTGGCAAACGAGTGTAGTCAGCGTCTGTCAATCCAGCGATGCGTGCACGAAGTTCTGCATTTTCACCCACACGTTCAGTCGCAAAGAGTTCTTTGTTAGCTGCAAGAGCTTGTTCACCTTGACCATTGCGGATAGCATCCAAGTCACGAAGTTCTTCCAATTTTTCAACTGCAAAGGCAAAGTGGTTCAAGATAGCTGGCTCAAATTCTTCGTTAGCAGTTGTAAATGGCACATGAAGAAGTGAGCATGAGCTTGTCAAAACAATGTTTTCAGCTGGGAGTTGCTCAAGAACAGCCAAGCTCTTTTCGTAGTTGTTGCGCCAGATGTTCTTACCATTGACAATCCCTGCATAGAGTGTCTTATCAGCTGGGAAACCACCTTTAACGAGTTCAAGAGTTTTCTTACCTTCGACGAAGTCAAGACCGATGGCATCTACTGGCAATTTCACAAGGTCAGCGTAAACGTCACGGACATCTCCGAAGTAAGTTTGAAGCAAGACTTCAAGATCTTTCTTGTCAGCCAAGAGTTTGTTGTAGAGGTTCAAGAAAAGAGCTTTTTCTTCAGCTGTCAAATCTTTAACAAGAGCAGCTTCGTCCAATTGGATGCGAGTCGCACCAAGTTCAGCCAATTTTGCAAAAACTTCTTGGTAAGCAGCCACTAAGCTGTCTACGAAGTCTTCTGCTTTCACGCCGTCTTCAAAGTCTGACAATTGAAGGAAAGTGAATGGTCCTACAAGAACAGGACGAGTGTTCAATCCAAGTTCTTTTGCTTCTTGGAACTCATCAAAGATCTTGTGACCAGCAAGTTTAACTTGAGTGTCTTTTTCAAATTTAGGAACGATGTAGTGGTAGTTGGTGTTGAACCATTTCTTCATCGGAAGGGCACGAACATCCCCTTTTTCCCCTTGGTAACCACGTGCCAAAGCAAAGTAGCGCTCAAGCTCAGACAAGTCTAAGTTTTGGACAGAAGCAGGAACCACGTTGAAGAGGAAAGCTGCATCTAGGAAGTTGTCATAGTGAGAAAAGTCATTTGATGGAATTTCAGTGATGCCTTTTTCTTTGACAATGTTCCAGTGTTTAGCACGCAATTCTTTAGCCGCAGCCAAGAGTTCTTTTTCTGAGATTTCTTTTCTAAAGTATTTTTCAGTTGTAAATTTTAATTCGCGGAATTCGCCCAAACGAGGGAAACCGATGATTGTAGTTGACATGATGTGTCCTCCAAAATTTGTTGTTGAAACTATCTTAACAGAAAAGAAAGGGTCTGTATAATTGTAAATAATTAGGCTTTGATATAGTTTGAAACTATATCTCTCTTTTAGACAAAAGAAAAGGACTTAAGAACAGTGCCTCAAATCCTTTGTATAGCTTGCTTTATATCGTCTTTTAGTTGAAATTCTCAAACAAGCTATTAATAATTCTTATAAGTGCCTATGGCTTGTTATTAGAAAAGACTATAGGTTGACTTTCCTTTGGTATTTTTGATGTTTCCCTGGAAAAGTGCGGACGGGAGGTAAAATTATCCAGTGGATGATTTTAGCAAACCAAGTTATTTCATCCCTATCAACCTTTTTCCTGTTCAAGCGGGACGACTGCTAGTGTCTTACCTAAACTGGCTAAAACTTTCAAAACCGTATCCAACTGAGTACTAGTCTTTCCTGTTTCCATCCTAGCTATGACGGGCTGACTTACTCCACTGAGTTCCTCTAGCTTTTTCTGACTGATACCTTTCTCATGCCTAGCCTCAATCAACTCACTCATAATAGCCACTCGCATATCACTTTCAAGGATTTCCTCCTTGGTGAAGAGTTCAGATCGGACATCTTTCCAGTTACTCCCAATAGCACTATTCTTCATCACTTAACCCTCTTTCTTTTATGTCCTTCAGTTCACGCTTGGCTTTTTCAGTTTCTCTTCTAGGAGTCTTTTGAGTCTTTTGAGTCTTTTTGATAAAATGATGTAAAAGAACAAAACTCCCATCAAGCCACGCTACAAATAAAATCCTATCTTTAAGAGGTCTTAGTTCCCAAATCTCATCTTCCAAATGTTTGATATAGGGTTCACCAGTTCTAGTCCCATGCTGACTAAGCAACTCGATATAGTCGTTTAGTTTATTGAGTTTGATGCGACTATCCTTACTCTTCTTTCTAGCCAATTCTCTCATATAATCTAAGACTGGCTCATTTCCATTTTTGTCCTTATAGAAGTAAATCGTATGCACCAAGTAGCCTCTTTCTAATTAGATTATAACTCAAAAGTTATTAAAAGTAAATTCTAATACCCATAAAAAGAAGACCCTAGAATCATTCTAAAGGTCTCATTTTTATTATTCGAAAAAATTACGAGAAGAGTTATAATGTGGAGCCAATCCTGACTCTCACTTCAGCTCAATCCCTTTCTCACGAAGATTAGCCAGACACTCCTCATAATATCCTGCATCATGTTCACTATAGATGGGCTTACCTAGCTTCTCCTCTGCTAAGTCTTGATAAGAAGAGCAAGTCTTACCACGGTAGTTCTTGTCCAACCACTCTGGACTGACATTGTAGCCACGGTTAGCCATCTCCTCCATGATCAAGCGATGATAGGCATAGAGACGATAGGGCGAGTGGGTAAAGACATAGTTCACCGTCGCATGCTTTCTGCCCCAACCATTACCACGAAGGGCGCAGCACTCTCGATGTTGCCCCAAAAGTTGAGGACGGGGAAGTTGTGAAATCAAAGCCTCATGCCAAAGTCTCATGGGGCTCTCCTTTCAGTAAAGTCGAATGTTGCAAGTAGGTATTGGGATAGCGTTCAAGCAAACCTCTAGTCTTATCAATCACATCTTCCTTAGAAGCTTGACCAAAGCGGTAGCGATCCAGCAAGAGAATATAGTCCTTACGCTCGGCATCTGTCGCTTTCTTTTTGAAATAGCCCCAAATATGCTGAAAGGCATTGCAAACCTGACCTCTGTGTTCTGGAATCTGGCAGGCACGTTCAATCATCTCTTGAACCTGACTCAGCTCCACCACTTCTTGCTTGAGATACTGGCGAATGTTCTTGTAAATATTGCTGGAATGGCTCAAAACAAGGTATTTATTTTCCGCCCAGAGTTGCTGACAAAGGGCACGTTGGTTGTTATTATTCATAATTGACATTATACCATGATTACTCTAAGAACTCTGCCATTTTTACATCGAAAGCATTTTGAAGATTGAGCCAGGTTTGCATGGAAACTCCTAAACGATCCGCAAATTCTTTTTGCGTTACGTTATAATCTTCAATCAACTCTCCAACATACTGACCTGGATGAAAAGCAATCAGGTCTTTGTATTCAACAATTTTATTACTCATAGTGATTGCTGATCTCCTCTATTTTTAGGATTTCGATTTCTTGCTGACTAGAAATAACTCTAAGAGTATCAGTCTTATAAATCACTCTCCAATTTTTTATCCTTGTAGGATTGAATCCTGTCAAATAATATAGCCAAATTGGAATATCCTTTCGTCATTTCATGTTGTTTTATAAATTCCCAGCTTTCTTCATAGTCGTCTGCTGGGCATCTACTTTTGAAAAATGCTAGAATCTCATCTAATCCCTCATCACCTTTTTCGTCATACTGGTCAATAAAATCATCAGCAGCTTCCTGCTTTTCATGATCTGGTAATAATTTTTCAAATAACACATGCTCTAAATTAACAGAATTATAATATACATAACAAGAAACTGGTATTCGATTGATTGTGAGTGTCTCACTTTCTTTTATCAACTTAGCAATTTTTCTAGACTTTCTTTGTCTAGTTTTTACTATCTCATCTTTCTTTTCTCGAGTCGAAAATAATAATCTTTGCGCTTCTAAATCATATTGAAATGAATCTTTTGGTTCAATAGAACTATCAATAGCTAGAGACGTCGGATTTATAAATATCCCATCCGTGTCTGTGACAAAAGCAGCAAAAAGTAAATCTTTTGCTTTCAATTTTTCTTTGTCCAAAGCTTCAGAAATTTTATCACTTGCAATTTTAGGACCAGACGAAAGAGAGTATCTTCTATCAGAAAAAACATCCCCATATATTACTTTTAGTGTAATATGTAACTGATTCAATTTTTTTACTAATGAGTCTGTCACAAAACCTACTACTGTTTCATCAGATTCACCCTCTACGAATATTAGGATAACCTTTCTACTTTTATTTGCCAAGTTTCATACCTGCCTTTCTCAAAGCACGTTTGATTTTACTATTAGATACTCCTTGGTACAGTTCTTCCGCCTGACCTCCAACTTGAATAGCTCGCAAATAGGTATCTCTCAAATTATTACTTGGTTTTATCCCTGTAAGTCTAATATAACGATTTGTAGGAGAAGTTGTTGAAAACACAACTTTATAAGAAGGAAGCTTCTCTAAAACACGCAAATTATGAGAGGTAAAAATGAGTTGTCCCTTAGCGCTTTCAGAAAAAATTTCAATTAGTTCTCCAAGCAGATATTCAAATACTCCTGCATCCAATTCGTCTATAATGGCTATAATATTTTCTTTATTATAGACCTCTACCAAGAATCCAAGCATACTAATAATCTTACGTATACCTTCTGATTCATGTTTTAAAGAAAATCTCTTACCTGCACGATTAGAAATGAAATTGACTTTTTTATATTTTTGTCCATCTGGATGGGTCTCTGTTTCACCAGTTTCCATTTCAAGTGTCAAGTCAGGTATAATAATAGGAATAATTTCATTCAAATAAGTAATTGTCCCATCGTAAACTGGATAAAGTTCTTCAGGTATAGAAAATCCACCATTTTGAAGAGACATTGGAATAATTCCTTGAAAGCTAAGATGAGATTCACGGTTATGATAGTTGATTGTCACTGGAGTGACTTCACCGCCTGTCATACTAGATAGTTCCTGATTAAATATCCTTAAATTTTGACAGAATTCCTCCATTACTCCATATATTTCAATAAGAGTAGAGAGTTCTTGCTTTCCTGATGCAGTAATGAAAGAACGTAATTCATTTGAAAAAAGAAAGGAACGATTGTCATCAGTAATAGTTTTTGTTAACACACTAATCGCATCTTTCCCCATAATGCTTCTTTGAGATTTTAAAGTCCCTGTGTGTTGAGGTTTCACAGAATCAAAATTACTTCCCTCATACTCATATCTCATTAGATAACGATATCTAGCACCACTTTCTAAAGGTCTATAGCCAATCTCTTCTTTTATTACTATTATATCTTGACTACCTGTAGGCTCACTTGCAGCAAACTTTACTTTATACCAAATATTATAACGTTCTGGAACTTCTAATTCTAGCGTAATGTTATTTTCACCCACTTGGTCTATAGCATTAAAGATACCCTTTTTATGCTGTGGGATAGTCTCACCTCTCATTAAAGAAGCCAATACTTCAAATACATCTACAACTGCAGTTTTCCCAGATCCATTCTGGCCGTAAATACCCGTAACATTGATAAAATCTGATTTATTCTGAAAATCTATCACTCCATATTGAACGTTTTTTATGTTTTCTATAACAATACTCTTTAACTTCACCATAGATTTCAGCTCCTTATTTCTCCATTTTAATCTATTATACCAAAAAAAGTCATTTTATATGACTTTTTTTATTATATTTTTTAAAAAAGTTTGTTTTATTTTTAAAAAGGAGATTCCTCTACTCCACCTTCACCTGTCCATTCATCAGCATTGGCAAGAGCCAATCGCGAAGTCTGGTAAGTTCTTGGTTTTCAAAAATATTGTTCTTAATTTTTTCATAAATAACATTTGCCTGTGTCTCAAATTTTGACGATACTTCTTTATCAGGAACTATAACAATTTTCTCTTTTAGAAATTTGAAATGTCTGGCATATCCATAATTTGACAAATCAAAATCTTCAATCATGTGATAAAGCAATACATTTGAAATATGCTCATTCTTTGAAATTAAGACTTGAGTGCCATCAGCTCCTCTGGCATAATCAAAATTTATATATTTTACTACCCTAGTGTGATCCCCAAATATTACATGTCCTTTTTGAGGTTGGATTAAGCCATTTTCATTATTCGTAAAACCTGCAATATATTTTTGACTCTGATCGATAACAGGTATTTCTCCTATAAATTCAATCAAATTATTTTCAATCTTTTCGGCTTTAGTAACTTTATCTAATAAGTTACCAACACTCTCCACTCCCCACCCCTCAGGGATTTCGCGTTTGAGTTCTGGGTGATAGACCATCTTGCCGCCGGATGATTTGTAGGGTTTGCCATTCTGGTCTGGGAAATCAAACTGGACAAACCAGTAGTCATAGAGGGTTTTAGCCATGGCTTCCAACTCTTGGTTGATTTGGTTGTTGATTTGGATTTTATCATCAATTGCTGAGAGAATATTTGCAATTTTTCTTTGTTCTTCAAAATCTGGAATTAAAAAATCTGAGATTTTTAAAGCATTTTCATTTACTCTTTTTCGACCTGAAGTTCCTTCCATCAGGCTAATCGCTTGTTTTCTGAACTCCGGGCTAATTGATAGATAGTACAAAAACCGCTCGTCAATATTTTCTTTAGCTCTTAAAACAATAAATTCCGTAGATCCAAAGCCTATTTCATCCTCTTGAAGACAATTGACGAATGCTGTTTTCCCATTTTCTAAACATGGAGTAATTTTTGCTAAAAGGGTATCACCATTTCTAAACTTAGTTCCACCTCTAAATTCACTATAATCAATTTTTACAACATCTCTCTGAAATTCTTTAATGTTTGCCATCGGTATGTTGGGAGCAATATCCCCTTTTTTTAGAGTTTCCGTTGGTCTTAAAAAAGCAATTTCTTGTAGTTGTTTTTTTCTCCACTTACTCATACTTCAACCCCTTCATCTGCTCTTCAATCTCCTGCTCCAATGCATGCGATTGCTGGAAAAGGTCTGAGAGTTTATCTTGAAAGGCAGTCATCTTGACTTCAAACTCTTCTGCTGTGATATCCACATAGTCGATCTTGATGTCAAAGTATTGACCAGCGCTGAGAGAGTAATTTTTCTCCTTGATGTCCTCATAAGAGACAGTGACAGAAAAGTCCTCGATGGCTTCTTTCTTGATAAAGGTCTCGACGATCTTCTGCTCTTCCTCAGGAGATAGCACAGTCTTTTGATTCTTGCCTTCCTTGACCTTGGTTCCGAGGTTTGAGGCATCGATGAGGACGACATCGCCCTTGTTTTTCTTATCGATAAAGAGGATAGAGACGTTGGTACCTGTCGTCGCAAAGATATTAGACGGCATGGAAACGACACCCGCCAGCATTTGATTGTCCACCAAATGTTGACGGATAGCCTTATCAATCCCTGACTGGGCAGTGATAAATCCTGTCGGCAGGACAACAGCTGCTTGACCATCTGGCTTCAAGGAGTAGATGATATGCTGAACAAAGAGCTCGTAAATCGCCATCTTGTCCTTGGACTTGGCTGGAACCTTTGGCACTCCTGCAAAGAAACGCTCACTGGCTTCTGGCAAGGTCTCTACTTGGTCACGCCACTCTGAAAAGTCCAGCTTAAAAGGAGGGTTGGAAACGATATAGTCCATTTTTTCAGGATGACGGTTGGCGATGATGGTATTTCCCTGTACGATATTATGGATGGAATGTTGCAGTCCATTCAAAATCAGGTTGAGACGGAGGAGATTAGACGATTTTTGCGAGATATCCTGACTATAGACAGTGGTCTTATCCACACCGATACGACTAGCCAAATTCATAAGCAAGGTTCCAGAACCAGCTGACGGGTCATAGATCCGCACGTTTGATGGTTGGTCATTTCCCACAAGGATATCAGCGATAATCTTAGCCACAGAGTGAGGCGTGTAGTACTCGGCATACTTTCCTCCACCGTCTTTGTTGTAGTCCTTAATCATGTACTCAAAGAGGGTAGAGAAAAAGTCGAAACCTTGTGAAAAAATGGTCTCATCAAACTTGACTCGAGTAAGAAGATTGATAATGGCTTTTGCCACTTCGTTACGCTTACTGCTATCTGAGATGGTATCAGTAATCAAACGCTCGTCAAAGAGACGAATAGCTGTATCTCCATCCGTATGAACAGAGAAAATATCATTATTGTCGATGGCGATTTGGTTGAGGGTATTTTCAAAAGTCTCGTAGAAAGTCGCTTCATTTTGCTGACGGTGAAGGGTTTCGATCAACTGGTCTGGCTTGAGCCAAGCTGTGCTGGTACCGATATCCTCTAAGAGCCAGTCATAGTCTTCCTCACTCATGGTCAACAAGTTTTCATAGGTGTTCCCTGCATCTAGTACCTGTGCT
Organism: Streptococcus oralis; assembly: GCF_018448765.2. Classification (GTDB taxonomy): domain Bacteria; phylum Bacillota; class Bacilli; order Lactobacillales; family Streptococcaceae; genus Streptococcus; species Streptococcus oralis_BM. The sequence continues at coordinate 452,507 of NZ_JAHCMC020000001.1, read as the reverse complement.
TGATATAAAAACTTATCATTTAAAAATTTGTAGAGGAAAGACTGGGTGAGGAGTTTGTACTCACCCGCTTCTCCTCCCAGTCCTGCGTGGGTAAAGACGGCTTTTAAATCATCTACCAAGTCTTGGACTTGGACCTTGTATGTTTCATTCATTAGTGTTGGTATTCCTCTTCATATCCTTCAAATAGCGATTCAACCAATCTATCAAAATCTTGTTTGGCCATATTGCTAGCTGACTGGTTTTTCTTCATTTCTTTTCGGGCTTGCTCGCGAATCATTCGCTTTAGATATTCCTCATTATCTAGAACCCCTTGGTTTTGACCGATTCTATGGTCTAATTTAACCTTAGAACCTTTGATAACATGGTAAATAGCTGGAAATTCACTGACCGTAGTAGAGTTGGTCACATGCTTGTATGAACGAGCAGCCATTTCGTCTCCGTTAAAGTTCATGGTCAATCGTCTCATACGAGTATAATAATCCTCCACTGACTTAAAGAGTTCTTCATAGTCTTTTTGTGTTTCCTTGATATTTTCCATCGTATAGCCTTCTTGACCATAGATAAAATGTTTTTGCATGATGCGTTGGAATTCTTCGTAGAGAGAAACCCACTCAGGATCCTTTTCATCACGCTGTTTTTTAATCTTACCAGCTACCCGACGTCTCCAATCCTCCAGGTCATTGGCTGCTAGACGAAGTTCTTCCTCTGCAATCTTGACAAAACTAAAACTGGTCTCAGACATCGCTAAATTTAAGAGCGTTTGACTAGAAAAGTCAGCTGGTTTATCAATCAAGGACAGTGTCAGCATCCGTCTAGAGAGGATATTGAGCAAGGTTGCGACCTGAGCAATGTCAATCTGCTCGATCAATTGATGGTAACCAAGGAGACGAGCAATATTGTAATACTGCTTGATAGACTCCAAAGCTTTTCGTAGATCGATTAACTGCTTTCTATCCTTGATATCATTGATAGCTTGGGAAAAGTATTCCAGATTATCTGTTGGATAGTCAAGCAAGATTAGCTCAGTCTTGCTTAATTCATGAGAAATCTCGTCTGCAGGGACAAAGAGCGAGCCAAAAACATCCTCTCCATTTTCCCCTGTCAAGGCTGTATCATACTCTTGATTGAGTTCTTCCAGATAGGCACGATTGGTCCTGTCAAACTCCTTAGAAATATCCGCGAAGTCGATGACATAGCCAAAGAGATAGTCCTTGTAAGGACGATTGACACGGGTTAGAGTCTGTAAAAGGTTATGAGCCTTGATTTTACGCCCTAGGTAGAGGCGCTTGAGACGAGGTGCATCAAAACCTGTCAGGAGCATAGAGTAGACGATGATCAGGTCAATCTTTCCTTCCTTGTAGGCATCTACCTTGTCTTTCTTCTCTTCCTTATCTCCCTCATCATGGAGAATCAATGCAGACGTCAAGTTGATTGTTCCAGCTTTACGACGTTTTTCCAATTGCTTTTCAAGCTCACGCGCCTGCTTTGACGAGTCACAGACGATCATGCCACCAATCGTCTGATCATCAAAAATTACATTACGTGCACGATTAAAGTCCTCGATGATAAAGTCTAACATAGATTCTACATAACGAGGGTGAGCAAAGATATCCTCCTTGGACAAGCCTCCACGTTGGATCTCTTCATTGATGGATCTGAGATTGTCTTTATAAGAAGTCTCGATATCTTCTCGCATCAAACGTAGGGTAAAGCCATCATCGATAGACTGGTTGTAGTAGTATTTGTGGATATAGTCCCCAAAAATATCACGTGTGGTCGCATGATTTTCCTTGGTCTTGCCATCTTTCTTATAGGTGATCAATGGAGTCCCAGTCAAAGCAATCTTGATTGCATTGGTGTCAGCCTGATAGAGATTTGGTAGGTAGGAACCACGTTCATTATAAGAGCGATGGGCTTCATCGATAAAGTAGATATTTTGACGATTGAGGTCATAACCAGAGCGGTCAGTCAAGTCTGAATTATCCTTGAACTTCTGGATATTGACCACAGCGACATCATAACCATCTTGTTTTTGATTGAGCTCTTGAGGGCTGTTGATACGCTTAACCTTGAGCCCTCGTTTGGTAAATTCTTTAAAGGCTTGATCTGCGAGATCCAAACGATCCACGACAAAGTAAAACTGAGGGACAATTCCCTGTTTTGAGAAATAATTGGTCAGATAGCGAATATTGAAGAAAGCCAAGGCTGTCTTCCCTGAACCTTGTGTATGCCAGATAACACCCTTCTTAACACCTTTTGCAATCGTATCTTCGATGGCACGTGTCGCAAAATACTGAGGGTAGCGCATGACGTGCTTCTGCAGTTGCATCTGACCATTCTTGCTCTCTTCCTCTACATAGACTAGTCCAAAACGAAGCATAAAGAGCAGGCGTCCTTTCTGATACAAGGAGGACAGAAAGGCATTGCAAGGTGTGTCAGGGTTTAAATTTGTTGTAAATTCTGGCTGGGACTTGAGGGCAAAGTGGTTCATGTCATCTAAAACGAAGTCGATTTGACCCTCTGTTGAGGTTGCTAAGGAATGAAGGAAATCTTCTTCTCTTTCTTCCTTGAAAGCATTAAACTTGGTTTTTGAATAGGCATTTGAACCGTGGTAAGAGCCCTGTTTTTGTTGACCTTGTCCACTGATATAGGGCAAGTTGTCAGACAGAGCTATCAACTGGGTGATATTGTTAAAGCGGCGGAACTTGCGATTTTCAAAACGTTGTCTAGTTCTGTCTTGTTCCGACTGAATTCCTGTTTTCCCATCTCGAATAGCATTCGGCTGTTTCACTTCGATATAAGAAAGAGGCAGACCATTGATAAATACAACAATGTCAGGACGGAATTCATCCTGGCCATTTTTACAAGTGACTTCAAGGGCTAGATGAAAAGTATTGGCTTCAGAGTTCTCCCAGTCAATATAAACGGTATCTTCCTGACCTTGCAGGCGTCTAAAGAAGGAACGTCCCAAGTCATTTTGATCTAGTTCCAACTTGATATTGACCAGTTCTCTCTCAAAGTCTTCCTCTGTCAGGTAGTTGTTAAATTTTAAAAATTGCTCCTTAAAAACAGATACGAGGATATTGGTATCTGGATCTCGTTCTGCAATCTCCTTCCCATTACGGGGAAGATAGGTATAGCCCAGTCTCATAAGGTGTAGAGCTGCTGGGATTTGTACCCTCGTTAATTCAGAAAAATCTTTTTTCTTTGCCATCAAAAAACCTTTCTTAAGCTTCGGTTAAGATATTCATATTATGATATTCTCAAATTATATACTAGTCTTAGTATAACATATTTAAGGTCAAAAACCTATCACATATTCTCTAAGAAAAACACAGTCATTCCCCCCTTCTTTTGCAAAATATGGTATAGTAGAATCATACTATCTATGAGGAGTTTACATGTCACAGGATAAGCAAATGAAAGCTGTTTCTCCCCTTCTACAGCAAGTCATCAATATTTCATCTATCGTCGGGGGAGTCGGCACCTTGATTTTCTGTATTTGGGCCTATCAGGCGGGAGTGTTACAGTCCAAGGAAACCCTATCGGCCTTTATCCAGCAAGCTGGGGTTTGGGGGCCGCCACTCTTTATCTTTTTACAGATTCTACAAACCGTCGTTCCGATCATTCCGGGAGCTTTGACCTCAGTGGCTGGGGTCTTTATTTACGGCCATATCATTGGAACCATCTATAACTATATCGGCATCGTGATTGGCTGTGCCATTATCTTTTACCTCGTGCGTCTCTACGGGGCTGCCTTTGTCCAGTCGGTCGTCAGCAAGCGCACCTATGACAAGTACATCGGTTGGCTAGATAAGGGCAATCGTTTCGAGCGTTTCTTTATCTTTATGATGATCTGGCCTGTCAGTCCAGCTGACTTTCTCTGCATGCTGGCTGCCCTTACCAAGATGACCTTCAAGCGCTATATGATTATCATCATTTTGACCAAGCCCTTTACCCTAGTAGTCTATACTTATGGTTTGACCTATATTATTGATTTCTTCTGGCAGATGTTTTGAGAATAGAAAAATCCGTTTGGTTTCCCAAGCGGATTTTTAGATCATAGATAGACTATAGCCTGATACTAAATATACTTTGGTATGGAAATCATGCCTATTTTTCGATAGTGAATCGAGGACTTACCTAGCCTTTCCGCCGTGATAAAAACACCTGAAATCTAATGGTTTCAGGTGTAGGGAAACTTTGAGACATTAGGCTCAAAGTTTCGATATGGAATTTTGAAGAAAGTCGCTACCGTCCGTAATCACTTAAGGAAAGGCTCAAAAAAAATTGTCTTCAAACAAAATATCCGTTTGGTTTCCCAAGTGGATGTTTTGTTTGTTTTATTTTGCGACACTCTTAGCGAGAACAAAGTTCCCAAGTGTGGCAGAACCATTGCCTGCGACTGCTGGAGTGACAATGTAGTCACGCACATCTGGTACTGGTAGGTAGCCGTTGAGGAGAGCAGTGAATTTCTCACGTACACGGTCCAGCATGTGTTGTTGGGCCATGACTCCACCACCAAAGACAATCACATCTGGACGGAAAGTCACAGTAGCATTGACCGCAGCCTGAGCGATATAGTAGGCTTGAACATCCCAGACAGAACTGTTGAGTTCGATGTTTTCACCACGAATACCTGTACGAGCTTCAAGACTTGGACCGGCCGCAAAGCCTTCCAAACAGCCCTTGTGGAAAGGACAAACGCCGTTAAATTCTTTTTCTACATCCATTGGGTGTTTAGCTACATAATAGTGTCCCATCTCAGGGTGACCGACACCGCCGATAAACTCGCCACGTTGGATAACACCTGCACCGATACCTGTACCAATCGTGTAGTAAACCAAGTTTTCGATACGGCCACCAGCATTGTTACGAGCAACCACTTCACCATAGGCAGAGCTATTTACGTCAGTTGTGAAATACATGGGTACGTTGAGGGCGCGACGAAGGGCACCAAGTAGGTCTACATTTGCCCAGTGAGGTTTTGGAGTCGTTGTGATAAAGCCATAGGTTTTTGAGTTTTTATCGATATCGATAGGACCGAAGGAACCGATGGCAAGACCTGCAAGATTATCGAATTTTGAAAAGAATTCGATGGTTTTATCGATAGTCTCGATTGGAGTTGTCGTAGGAAACTGTGTTTTTTCTACAACGTTAAAATTTTCATCTCCGACAGCACAGACAAACTTTGTACCGCCCGCTTCTAAGCTTCCATATAATTTTGTCATGATAAACCTCTTATCTTTGTTTTCTCTATTATAGCACATTTTAAAGGGCTAGATTTCTCAATATTTTAGATTTTCCTCTGTAAATCTTACCATCCAAGTAAAAACGAACAAACATGATATTTGTTCGTTTTGTTTTTAGATCTGATTTTTAAAGAGGACTAGGCTTTCACTTCGATGATAGCGTCACCCTTGACAACTGAACCGCTTGCGACTGGTGTCACAGAAGCGTAGTCTGCTGTGTTGGTTACGATAACCATTGTTGTGTCGTCAAGACCTGCAGCAGCGATTTTGTTTGAGTCAAAGGTTCCGAGAACGTCACCAGCTTTGACCTTGTCGCCTTGAGCAACTTTTTGTTCAAAGCCTTCACCGTTCATAGTCACCGTATCGATACCAACGTGGATCAAGATTTCAGCTCCGTTTGCTGTCTTCAAACCGTAAGCATGTCCTGTAGCAAAGGCAATCGATACTTCTGCATCAGCTGGTGCGTAAACCACACCTTGGCTTGGTTTTACAGCGATCCCTTGTCCCATTGCACCACTTGAAAAGACTGGGTCGTTAACATTCTCAAGGGCAACTACGTCCCCAACGATTGGAGTTTGGATTGTTTCATTTTGAGGAGTTACTGGAATGTTACCAGTTGTTTCTTCTTGAACCAAACGTTCTGTCGCCACTTCAGAAGCAACTTCTTTTTCGTCCTCGTAACCAAACATGTAAGTAAGGGCAAAACCAAGAACGAATGATACAGCTACCATAAGAATGTATTGGAACAATTGACCGTTACCAACGTACAACATTGTACCAGGGATGATGGTGATACCATTACCAGTACCAGCGAGTCCAAGGATAGAAGCCAATCCACCACCGATAGCACCAGCGATCAATGAAAGGAAGAATGGTTTACGGAAGCGCAAGTTCACCCCGAAGATAGCAGGCTCTGTAATACCGAGGAAGGCAGAAAGAGCAGCTGGGAAAGCAAGTGTTTTCAGTTTAGGATTCTTCGTTTTAACACCAACGGCAACAGTTGCAGCCCCTTGAGCTGTCATCGCTGCAGTGATGATAGCGTTGAATGGGTTCGCATGGTCCGCAGCAAGCAACTGCACTTCAAGCAAGTTGAAGATGTGGTGTACACCTGATACGACGATCAATTGGTGAACCCCACCGATGACCAAACCACCAAGACCAAACGGCAAGCCAAGAATTGCCTTTGTTCCGAGAAGGATGTAGTTTTCAACAACGTGGAAGACTGGTCCGATGACAAAGAGTCCAAGGATAGACATGACCAAAAGTGTCACGAACGGTGTTACCAAGAGATCCAAGACATCTGGAACCACCTTGCGGAGAGCTTTTTCAAACTTGGCTCCGACCACCCCAATGATGAAGGCTGGAAGAACAGAACCTTGCAAACCAACAACAGGAATGAAGCCAAAGAAGTTCATAGCTGTTACTTCACCACCTGATGCTACAGCCCAGGCATTTGGAAGCGAACCAGAAACCAGCATCATACCGAGGACAATACCAACGGCTGGATTTCCACCGAATACGCGGAAGGTTGACCATACAACCAAACCTGGCAAGATGATGAAGGCTGTATCTGTGAGGATTTGGCTGTAAATGGTAACATCTTCTGGAAGCGTCATTCCAAGAGCGTTCATGAGACCACGAAGACCCATGAAGAGACCAGTTGCTACGATAACTGGGATGATTGGCACGAAGACATCACCGAAAGTACGGATAGCACGTTGGAACCAGTTTCCTTGTTTAGCAGCTTCAGCTTTCATGTCTTCTTTAGAAGATGTTGGCAAACCAAGTGCAACCACTTCGTCGTACATCTTGTTTACTGTACCTGTACCAAAGATGATTTGGTATTGACCTGAGTTAAAGAAAGCTCCTTGAACTTTATCCAAGTTCTCAATCACTTCCTTATTGATTTTCCCTTCATCTTTGACCATGACACGTAGACGAGTCGCACAGTGGGCAACACTGTTGACATTTTCACGTCCGCCAAGGGCTTCGATGACTTTTTTTGCAATATCCTGATTGTTCATTTGCAAAAATCTCCTTATAAAAACTTTGTTCTTGTTTGAAAGCGATTTTATTCGCCCTACGACTATTATTTTATCATGTTTCTAAAATATGTCAAGCGTTTTGCAGATTTTTTTATTTCCTTTCTTTATTCTCTGATTATTCTTGCTCATTTTTGAGGGATATTTTCTTTTTCCTCAAAAAAATATCTTTATATTTGAGGAATCAAGGCTTTTATTTACATTTTCTTTCATTTTTTCGTGAAAATTTACCAGATTCCCTTTGTTTGATTTCTGGTAATCGTTTGACATATTTTTCTTTTTTTTAACATAAAAGACTTGCTTTTTTTGCCGAAAACGTTTACTATTAATAATAGAATAGAACTTATGGAGGAAAGATAAAATGGAATGGACAACCGAGCGTCGTTATAGACCCTATGGAGATTGGACGCAAGAAGAAATTCAACATATAAAGGAAAAGATGGCACAATCTCCCTGGCATACTCATTACCATGTTGAGCCAAAAACAGGACTTCTCAACGACCCAAATGGCTTTTCTTACTTTGATGGCAAGTGGGTCCTCTTTTACCAGAATTTTCCTTTTGGTGCAGCACACGGTTTAAAATCTTGGACACAGCTAGAAAGTGATGATTTAGTGCACTTCACAGAAACTGGAGTCAAAGTTTTGCCAGATACTCCATTGGATAGTCACGGTGCCTACTCTGGTTCTGCCATGCAGTTTGGCGATAACTTGTTCCTATTTTATACTGGAAATGTCCGTGATGAAAACTGGATTCGTCACCCATACCAGATTGGTGCTTTGATGGATAAGGATGGCAAGATTACAAAGATTGACAAAATCTTGATTGACCAGCCATCAGACTCTACTGACCACTTCCGCGACCCGCAAATTTTTAACTTCAAAGGGCAATACTATGCTATCGTCGGTGGACAGGATTTGGAGAAAAAAGGCTTCGTCCGTCTCTACAAGGCTGTTGACAACGACTACACAAACTGGCAAGCAGTTGGTGACCTTAACTTTGCTAATGACCGCACTGCCTACATGATGGAATGTCCAAATCTAGTCTTTGTAGGCGAGCAACCTGTCCTTCTCTACTGTCCACAAGGATTGGATAAAAAAGTTCTAGACTACGATAATATCTTTCCAAATATGTACAAAATCGGGGCTTCCTTTGATCCTGAAAATGCTAAAATGGTAGATGTGTCTCAACTTCATAATCTAGACTATGGTTTCGAGGCCTATGCAACTCAAGCCTTCAACGCTCCTGACGGACGTGCACTAGCAGTAAGTTGGCTTGGTTTACCAGATGTAGCCTACCCATCTGATCGATTTGATTATCAAGGTGCCCTCTCACTGGTTAAGGAACTGACCATCAAAGATGGGAAACTCTACCAATACCCTATCGCAGCTATCAAAGAACTTCGTTCTTCTGAAGAGGTCTTCTCAAATCGTACTCAAACCAACAACACCTACGAAATCGAACTAAACTTAGAAGCCAATAGTCAGAGCGAGATTGTCTTACTTGCTGATAAAGAAGGCAAGGGACTTTCAATCAACTTTGACCTTGTCAATGGACAGGTGACAGTGGATCGTAGTCAGGCTGGAGAACAGTATGCCCAAGAATTTGGGACGACTCGTTCTTGCCCTATCGATAATCAGGCTACTACTGCTACAATTTTCATCGATAACTCTGTCTTTGAAATTTTCATCAATAAAGGAGAAAAAGTATTTTCTGGTCGTGTCTTCCCACATACGGACCAAAATGGGATCCTCATCAAGTCTGGAAACCCAACTGGAACTTACTATGAATTAAATTATGGTCGCAAAACTAACTGATGTCGCAAAACTTGCAGGCGTCAGCCCTACTACCGTCTCACGGGTCATCAATAAAAAGGGTTATCTATCTGAGAAAACCATTCAAAAGGTTAATGAAGCCATGCGAGAGCTAGGCTACAAGCCCAACAATCTGGCTCGAAGTCTCCAAGGGAAATCTGCCAAGTTGATTGGACTCATTTTTCCAAACATCAGTCATGTCTTTTATGCGGAGTTGATTGACAAGTTGGAACACCAACTCTTCAAAAATGGCTACAAGACCATCATCTGTAACAGCGAGCACGACTCTGAGAAGGAACGGGAGTATATTGAAATGCTGGAGGCCAATCAGGTAGACGGTATCATTTCTGGAAGTCACAACTTGGGAATTGAAGACTACAATCGTGTGACGGCACCGATCATTTCCTTTGACCGAAACCTATCACCAGACATCCCTGTCGTCTCCTCTGATAACTACGGTGGCGGGATCCTCGCAGCCCAAACTCTGGTTAAGACAGGTGCTCAGTCTATCATCATGATTACAGGAAATGACAACTCGAACTCACCGACTGGACTGCGCCATGCTGGCTTTGCCTCTGTTCTCCCGAAAGCACCTATTATCAATGTTTCGAGTGACTTTTCTCCCGTCAGAAAAGAAATGGAAATCAAGAATATCTTGACCCATCAGAAACCAGACGCGATTTTTGCTTCGGATGATTTGACAGCTATTCTGGTGATCAAAATCGCTCAGGAGCTGGGAATTTCTGTTCCTGAAGAGCTCAAGGTCATCGGCTATGATGGGACCTACTTTATCGAGAACTACTATCCTCATTTGACAACGATTAAGCAACCTATGAAAGAGATTGCCCAACTCACTGTTGATCTCCTCTTGCAGAAGATTGAAGGTAAGGAAGTCGCGACAACTGGTTACTTCTTACCAGTCACCCTATTACCAGGAAAAAGTATTTAAACACAAAAAAACTCAGACTGATTCGTCTGAGTTTTTTATGATCTTAAGTTTTCGAGATAGCGCTGGGCTGTCTCTAAGTTAAAGGTTTTATCTGCGATGAGCCTCTCAACGAGGGGAGCAACTTCAGACTCACTAGCACCAGCTAGGAGCGCTAAGGATTTAGCCTGTAATTTCATGTGGCCTTGCTGGATGCCCGTACTTACCAAGGCTTTGAGGGCCGCAAAGTTTTGGGCGAGACCGATGGACACGATAATCTGAGCTAATTCCTTAGCTGAAGGATTTCCTAGTAGTTCATGACTGAGGGCTACACGAGGGTTGAGTCCGATAGAGCCACCCTTGGTCGCTACCGGCATGGGTAGGGTCATCTCACCGACCAATTCTTCTCTTTCCATGTCCAGCGTCCATTGACTAAGGCCTTGATAGCGTCCGTCTCGACTAGCAAAGGCATGGGCCCCAGCTTCGATGGCACGCCAGTCATTACCAGTGGCAATCAAAATGGCATCGATACCATTAAAAATCCCTTTATTGTGAGTCGCTGCTCGGTAAGGATCAGCCTGCGCAAACTGGCTAGCCAAGGCTATTTTCTCCGCAATTTCTCGTCCTTGGTCCCTTTGGGGACTCAAGTAGCGAAAGGCGATACGACAGCTTGCAGTCACCAGAGAATCGGTCGCGTAGTTGGACAAAATTCCCATAAGACTCTGTCCCTGACTGAGTTCTTCTAAGACTGGTTTCAAGGCTTCCAGCATGGTGTTGAGCATATTGGCTCCCATGGCTTCCTGAGTATCAACATGGAGATACACAACGAGAAAGTCTGTTTCACCTTTGATCTGCTCTACATGCAAATCACGCGCCCCACCTCTGCGTTTAACGATGGACGGATAGGCTTGATTGGCAAGTTCCAAGAGCTCCGCCTTCTTGCTAGCAATCTTCTCTTGCGCTTGTTCAGGATCAGCAACTTGATAAAGGGCTACCTGACCAATCATCTGGCGCTCATGTACTTGAGCAGTAAAGCCACCTGCTCGCTTGATGATTTTGCTGGCATAGCTAGCCGCAGCAACCACTGAGGGTTCTTCTGTCACATAGGGAACTGTGTAGTCCTGACCGTTCACCAAAAGCTCTGGAATGATCGAATAAGGCAGAGAAAAAGTTCCTACCACATTCTCACTCAGCTGATCTGCAACAGCCAAGCTGACTTGTTCATCCTGCTCCAGACTCGCTTGCTTGTCAGGACTAAGGAGCGCCTGGGCTCGCAACAACTCAAGGCGCTCATGGTATGATTTTTTAGAAAATCCATTCCAACTTCTCTTCATTACTTTTCAACCTTGCTATAACGGCGTTGGTGGTCGAGAATTTCAACCAAGGCATAGTCTTGATTTTCAAAACCTGCAAACTGGGCTGAACCAGATTCATCCAACTCTACCTCTTCGAAGAAGACTTTTTCATAGTCTGCAACAGACAATGCTGTACGTTGCTTGAGTTTGGTCAAACGATCCTTATCAAGGTAGGCCTCATAGCCTTCAACCAGTTCTCCACTAAAGAACTCTGAAACTGCTCCACTTCCGTAACTGTAGAGGACAATTTTATCTCCAGCCTTCAAATTTTCTGCATTTTCCAAAAGGGAGAGAAGCCCAAGGAAGAGGGAACCTGTGTAGATATTCCCAATCATCTGACTGTAGAGAATGGACTTATAAAAGTTTTCTTGCAGACTATCCTTTTTTTCCTGAGACAAAGTCTTATCCATCATCTTGCGCAAGCCTTTTAGGGCTAATTTGGGATAAGGCAAGTGGAAGCAGATAGCCGCAAAATCATTCATAGTCCAATCATAGCGTTTCTTGTATTCATCCCAAGTCGTCGTAAGACTGTCAAGATATTGCTGAGTTGAGTACAAGCCGTTTACATAAGGAGTAGTTGAATAGTTCGGACGCCAGAAATCCATAATATCACGCGTTTGAGCAACGTTATCATTGTTAAAGGCCATGATGCGAGGATTTTGGGTGATCAGCATCGCCACGCTTCCAGCTCCCTGAGTTGGCTCACCCGGAGTTCCCACACCATACTTGGCAATATCACTGGCGATGACCAAGACCTTGGACTTTGGAGAATTTTCCACATGTAACTTGGCATAATGGAGGGCAGCTGTTGCTCCGTAACAAGCTTCTTTGATTTCAAAACTGCGAGCGAACGGCTGGATACCTAATAGACCGTGAACAAAGACCGCCGCCGCCTTACTCTGGTCAATCCCTGACTCGGTCGCCACGATGACCATGTCGATTTCTTCTTTTTCTTTATCTGTGAGGATAGAGTTGCTTGCACTGGCAGCTAAGGTGACAACATCCTCAGTCAATGGTGCAATGCTAATTTCGTTTAATAAGAGACCCTTACTATATTTATCCGGATCAACTCCTCTTGCTTCTGCTAGGTCTTGTAATTTCAAGACATATTGACTGGTCGCAAAACCAATCTTATCAATACCGATTGTCATATTTACCTCTGTTTTTTCATTCATTGTAAAAAATCGTTCTATTCTATTTTATCACAAATAGGAACAAATGAGAGAAAAAAGACTTGATTCAACAAATCAAGTCTTTGCTTTGACAGCCTTAGGAGGAGATCCCTCTCTGTTTTCGGATGTAGTAATAGAGCTTTAAAATCACCGTTCCACTTGCCATCCCGATAGAAATGACCAGAGCCAACATAACTACTAGTGTTGCACTGGTAAGGGCATGACTGTAATCGCCTGTCACAAAGAAGGCTGTCGTTCGATAGGATAGATAACCGGGCACCAAGGGGGCAAGAATGGCCAAGACAAAGACCACTGCTGGCGTCTTATATACAATACTTAAAATTTGGCTGATACAAGAACCAACTACTGCCGCAATAAAGGTCGCAACAATAACATTGGTTGGTTCTTTGAGCACGAGGTAGAGGAGCCAGACACCCATTCCCAGAACACCACCAGGTAGGAGCATGGAGCGCTGAACATTTAGTACGATTAGAAAGGTGATAATGGCGAGTAAACTCGCCACTGCTTGGAGTAAAATACTTGTTAGAGTCATCTTATGTCATCAAAACCAGGGCGACGGAGGTGCCGGCCCCTAAAGCGAGGGTAATGAGCAAGGATTCAAACATCTTGCTCATACCAGAGTTGATATGGTTGGTCATGATATCCCGAACCGCATTTGTCAGAGCAATCCCTGGAACAAAAGGCATGACGGCTCCCGCTATGATCAAGTCTGCCGTCGAAGGAAATCCTGTATAGCGGGCCCAGAACTGGGCAATCAAGCCAAAAACAAAGGCACCCGCAAAGGCGGTTACAAAAGGAATGCGGACAAACTTCTCTACATAGAGAGAAAAAGCAAAACCAAGTAAGGTCGCAATGGCTGCACCAAAAGCATCATAGGTATTCCCCCCGAACATAATCGAGAAAAAAGGGGCACTGAGAGTTGCTGCAATAGTCACTTGGAACTTGGTATAAGGAAGAGCTTGATTTCTGATTTCCTTTAGCCTTTCAAGGGCTGTAGAGAGATCGATCTGCCCTCCGACAAGCTCCCGTGATACTTGGTTGACATCGCAGACTTTTTCGATGTTGTAGGAGGAAGAAGTTACCCGTTTCATACGAGAAATATTGGTATTCTCAATAGAAAAGAAAATAGCTGCTGGCATGGCAAGAACGTTGCAATCCACTATTCCCTGTGAATGAGCGATACGGATCATGGTGTCCTCCACCCGATAAATCTCCGAACCGCTTTTTAAGAGAATGGTTCCAGCTAGCATAATCACATCAATGACGGCATTCAACTCTCTTGATTCGTCCATTTTCTCCTCCTTTTCTGCTTCCTATATTTTATCACAAAAATCAATGAAAAAAAATCTTTGTCATGAAATCATGACAAAGATTCGTTTAATCTCGAGAACTTTCACGGGTTCCTTCACTATTTGATTGACTAGTTGAAGGAGTGTTTCCTTGTTGGTTCCCCTGATTTGGAGTTGTAGAAGAACCTTGGTTCCCACGTTGTGCAGAACTAGAAGATGAAGATGAAGTTGACGGTGGTGTTTTCGGTTTGTAGATGGAAAGTTTGATACGCGTGCTAGCAAGGTCAACCTTTTCACCCGCTTTTGGTGTTTGATCTACAACTGTACCTTCTGCTGTCCCTTCAGGAGCAGTCGAAACCTCGACAACCTCAATATTGGCCTCTTTTACACCGACAATCTGAGTCAAATTATTCTTTGTAAATTCGAGACTTGAACCAATATAACTTGGCATAGAAACGCTTGTTACTTTCTTAGCAACCGTTAAAGTAATTGTGCTAGCTTTTGAAAGATCATAAGTCGTACCTGCCGCAGGACTTTGTCTGAGAATGGTTCCAGGTTCGCTTTCGCTGGATTCTTCCTCTTCCATCTTGATTAGATTCTCAGGAACCTTCTTCTCCTTGAGTTCAGCTACGACATCCGTATACTTGCGTCCAACATAATTGCTCAATTGGAAGGATTGCTTACCAGAAGAAACGATCAAATTAACCTTGGTTCCTTCTTTTCGGCTACTACCAGCTTCTGGATCCGTTCGAATAACGCGTCCTTCTGCTACAGTATCGCTGGCCTCTGACTTTTCTTCACCAGCTTCAAACTTGGATTTTTTAAGAGCTTCTTTTGCCTCTGCAACAGTTTGTCCAGCCACGTCAGGAACAGCAATCGTTGCTGGTGTTCTAGATAAAATCCAGACCAAAGAAGCTGCAACTAATAGAAGACTAGCTAAAAGAATCATATAGCGAGCCTTAAACTTCCGCTTTTTAGTTGGCTTTTGCGTAGGTGCTTGCTCTGGGGTTAATTTCTTTGACTGAGGACGTTCTTCCTGCGCCGGAGCTTTTGGAATCGAGGTCAATGTACTTTGTGGGACTTTAGGTAAAGTCTTCGTATCCGCCTTACTCGCATCGTCAAAGACCAGTTTCGGCTCATTCCGACGATTATAAGACAAGCTAGTTGACAAGTCCATATACATTTCTGAAACAGACTGATAGCGATCAGACAATTTCTTAGCAGTTGCCTTGATGACAACATTTTCCAAAGCCTGAGGGACAGATGGGTTTTCAGCAATGACGGACGGAAGTGGCTTCTGGAAATGCTGAAGGGCAATCGTAACCGCACTATCCCCATCATAAGGGATATGTCCTGTCAGCATTTCATAGAAAATAATCCCCATTGCATAGATATCACTCTGGAAGGTCGCTTTTGAACCACGCGCTTGCTCAGGTGACAAATAATGAACCGAACCCAGCATCGAGTTGGTCTGGGTCAGACTCGTCTCTGCAAAGGCCACTGCAATCCCAAAGTCAGTAACTTTAGCAGTTCCATCTGGTGTCAAGAGGATATTTTGAGGTTTCAAATCTCGGTGAACAATTCCTCTAGCATGGGCTAAACGCATAGCCAAAAGAATCTGTCCCATAATCCGAACCGCTTCTTCATTTGAAAGAGGATAGTGTTCTTTGATATAACGCTTGAGGTCAAGTCCTGCTACGTATTCCATAGCTAGGTACTGTTGGCCATCTTCCTCACCGATATCTGTTATCCGAACGATATGAGGATGGTCCAGATCCGCCATAGCCCTCGCTTCCCGCTGGAAACGTGCCACTGCAATCGGGTCCGTCTGGTAATTGGTCCTCAGGACCTTAACTGCCACCTCTTCCCCATCTAGGATCAAATCCTTGGCCAAGTAAACATCTGCCATGCCTCCTCGACCAATCTGCTTGACAATCCGATACCGCCCGGCAAAAATCTTGCCGATTTGGATCATTCTGCCGCCTCCTCGTTCATGTAAACAAGGGCAACCGTAATGTTGTCTAAACCTCCTGCATTGTTAGCAAAACGAATGAGGGTGGCCGCCTTGTCTGCTAGGGAAATATCGCTGGTTACGATATCATAAATCTCGCTTGCCGAAATCATATTGGTCAAACCGTCACTATTGAGCAAGAGATAATCTCCTGACTCCAGTGTAATCATCCCAAAATCAGGCTGGATTTCATCTTTTTGTCCGATAGACTGTGTGATGATATTCTTTTGAGGGTGAGTTTCTGCCTCTTCTGGAGTCAATTGACCAGCCTTGAGCAATTCATTAACCAAGGAATGGTCACTCGTCAACTGGTGGTATTCTTCTCCACGAATCAAACCGATACGAGAATCTCCAATGTGAGCATAGATGGCTTGGTTATCAATAAACGCAACAGCTTCTAGCGTTGTTCCCATGCCTCTGTATGCTTCGTCCTGACCTAGTTGATGAATTTTTTGATTTTCAATCTCCAGGTAGTGGGCAAACCACTCACGAACTTCATTGACTGAGTCAATTTGGGTATCCACCCAATCTACACCGAGGTCTGTGACCGCCATCTCACTAGCGATATTTCCTGCACGGTGTCCTCCCATTCCGTCAGCCAAGATGATCATAGTGCGTCCTGCTCGGTTGACAAAGTGATTGACATAGTCCTGATTATTTGTCCGTTTCTGACCAACATCTGTTAATAATGCTATTTCCATTGTGTCAGTTCCTTCCTATTCTGATATCTTGCGAAATTGGCTGACAAAGAATCCATCACTTCCATACAATTCTGGAGTAATCAGGATGCAGCCATCTTTCAGGATATCTTTACATTCGTGTTCTAGTTTAACCTGCTCGAACTCGGGATGACTTTCTAAAAATGCCTCAACGACTTGAAAGTTCTCCTCAGAGACAATAGTACAGGTACTATACGTTATTATACCACCTTTTCGTAGTGTTTGACAAACACTACCTAATATTTCCAGCTGAATTTCCTGTAAGGACGTGAAATCTGCTGTTTCTTTATTGTATTTTATATCTGGTTTGCGACGCAAGAGTCCAATCCCAGAACAGGGAGCATCTACTAAAATCTTATCAAAAGAGTCCCGACCGAAAAACTCATGCACTTTTCTGGCATCCAATTTTTGCGTTTGCACTTGATCTGCCACACCTAAACGCTCCGCATTTTCTTGGATCAAGTCCAACTTATGATCATAAAGATCCAAAGCCGTCACCTTACCGGATGTGAGGTAAGAGGCCATATGGGCTGTTTTCCCACCCGGAGCGGCACAGGCATCCAGGACCTGTTCATCACCTTGTAGATCAAGAGTCGGAGCAACTAATTGACTGGATTCGTCTTGGATGGTTATAGCCCCTTCTGCGAACAAATCATGACCTGCAAAGTGGCCTTGCTCCTTGACCAGACCAGTGGCTGCCAAAGGGGAATCGGTCGCCTCTAACACGGCTTTGATTTCCTCTTTTCGGCTCAAATCGGCTACACGAATACTGGCTTTGCTGCGCACCAAGAGACTTTTAAAGATGGCTTGTGCTCGCTCTTCACCGTATTCTTCCTTGAGCTTAGACACTAGCCAAACTGGGAGAGAATAGGCAATGGAATCACGCTTGTTTTTGCGTTTGATGCTGTCAACATCTGGCCAGCCTTCTCGCAAAATACGACGAAGGACAGCGTTGACCAATTTTTCACTGCCTTTTTTACGCGCTTTGGCTAGTTCTACCGCTTCATTGACTACAGCGTGATTAGGAATCTTATCCAGATACCGAAGTTGGTAAGCGCTCAGAAGGAGCAGGATATAGAGCCAGTTGTCTAGCTTGTCTCTGTCTTGGATAAAGTGGGACAGATACCATTCCAGAGTCAGTTTTCGGGCTACCGTACCGTAGACAATCTCTGTCACCAAACCCTTGTCTGCTACTGAGAGTTGACTCACCTTGAGGTGTTTGTTTAAAGCAATATTCGAATATGCTTGGTTGACTAAAACATCCTCTAGCACTGCTAGAGCTAGACTTCTAGCCGTTTCTACTTTAGTCACCAAATCGTTCTCCTACAGTCAATGTCCGTCCCACTCCGTTGAGGAAGGAAGCAATGTCCATCTTAGGCTTACCTGCTGGCTGCACTTGCTTGAGAGATAGAGCTCCTTCAGCCGCTGCTACGATTAATTCCTTTTTACCAATAGAGAGGATCTCACCTGGAGCTCCCTGACCTTCTACTGGCAGGGCTTCATAAATCTTAAAGCGATCACCCTTGAGAAAAGTGTGGGCAACAGGCCATGGATTCATGCCGCGGATTTGGTTGAAGAGTTGGCGATTGGTTTTAGTCCAATCGAGTTTCTCTTCTTCTGGCTTAATATTTGGCGAGAAAGTGACCTGGCTTGGGTCCTGAGGCACAGGTTTGATCTCCCCAGCAATATAGCCAGGAAGGGTGTCCAAAAGCAAGTCACGACCAACGATTGCCAATTTTTCAAACAAGGTGCCGACATTGTCCTCATCTGTGATAGGAATACTGCGACGGGAAATCATATCCCCTGCATCCATTTCCTTAACCATCTCCATAATGGTCACGCCGGCTTCCTCATCCCCTTGAATCAAGGCGTAATGAATGGGGGCGCCACCGCGGTGTTTTGGAAGAAGGGAAGCGTGAACGTTGACCGCAAAATCCATACTATCAAGGAGTTTACTTGGGAGAAACTGCCCAAACGCAGCAGTGATAATCCCATCTGCTCCTAGCTTCATAATGGCTTCCATCTCTGGGCTTCCAGATAATTTTTCAGGTTGGTAGATGGGAAGGCCTGCTTCTTTGGCAGCCTGCTTGACTGGGGTTTCTTGGATCACTTTTTTACGGCCGACAGCGCGATCTGGCTGGGTTACAACAGCTAGAATCTCGTAACGATCATCTGATAACAACCCCTTCAAAACTGTTGCTGAAAAGTCAGGTGTCCCCATAAAGATTAGTTTTGTCATTTCTTCTCCTTCTTATAAAAATTGTTGCGGTTCGTGATCAATGCTGAGACGAAGCTCGCTATTTTCCCGTTCTTGAGTCAAGGCCAAAACTCGATTGAGAGTCTGTCCCAGCTCATCTTCTAAACGGTATTTAATCAAAATCTGGTAATGATAAAGGTTGTGAGTACGGGCAATGGGTTTTGGCGTTGGTCCAAGGATTTTACTAGTTTCCGATAAACCTGAGCGCAAAATTCCCATGACTTCATAGGCACGTTTGACAACCTCTTCTTCTTTCTTGTGAGAGAGGGTAATCCCAATAGTGAAATAATAAGGCGGATAGCCGAGTTGGCGCCTAATACTCATTTCATAGGCATAAAAACCTTCGTAATCCTGATCTTTTGCAAAACGAATGGCATAGTGCTCAGGATTGTATGACTGAATCAAGACCTGCCCAGCTTTTTCCGCTCGACCTGCACGACCAGCAACCTGAGTTAAGAGTTGGAAGGTTCTCTCGGAAGAACGAAAATCAGGCAGATTCAAGGCCGTATCCGCATTGAGCACTCCGACTAGGGTCACATTTGGAAAATCCAAGCCCTTGGCAATCATCTGAGTTCCCAGCAAGATATCCGCTTCGCCTTGACCAAACTGGTCAAGAAGAGCTTGGTGACTGCCTTTCTTACGGGTCGTATCCACATCCATCCGCAGAATGCGGGCCTGAGGAAAGAGTTCTGCTAACTCATCGTATGCTTTCTGAGTCCCTGTCCCGTAGTAACGAATACTTCGGCTCTGACAGTTGGGACATACATGAGGAATTCCCTTAGAAAAGCCACAGTAATGGCAGTTCATAGTCTTGGTATCCATGTGCAAGGTTAGAGAAATGTCACAGTTGGGACAAGTATCCACCGCCCCACACTCCCGACACATAACAAAGCTAGAATAACCCCGACGATTGAGCATAAGGACTACCTGCTCTTTTTTATCCAGACGGTCTTGGATCGCTTCTAGCAAAGGAGGGGTAAAGTTTGATGTCTCATTCTGCCCGATATAGTCACGAAAGTCAATCACTTGAACCTCAGGAATCGTGGCTAAAGGATTAGCTCGTTTGGTTAGTCGTAAGTGTTGATAGACACCTTTTCCAGCCCGTGCACGGCTTTCTAAGCTCGGTGTCGCTGAACCAAGGACCAAGGCTGCTTGATTGTACTGGGCCCGTAAAATGGCGACCTCTCTAGCATGATAACGGGGATTGCTGTCTTGTTTGTAGCTAGCTTCATGCTCTTCATCGATAATCATGACACCTAGATTTTTCAAAGGAGCAAAGATAGCTGATCGAGCGCCAACAACAACTTGGGCATCTCCACGCTCAACCTTGCGCCATTCGTCGTACTTTTCACCATTGGACAGGCCTGAGTGAAGAATGGCCACTTTCTCGCCAAAACGAGCAATGAAACGCTCCGTCATTTGTGGTGTCAGAGAAATCTCAGGTACCAGCAAAATGGCTGTCTTGCCCTTGTCCAAGGCTCCTTGGATGATCTGCAAGTAAACCTCGGTCTTCCCACTTCCTGTAATCCCTTGAAGGAGGAAAGGAGATTGCTGACTTCCAATCGCACTGATAACAGCATCGCGAGCTTGTCTTTGCTCTGGATTCAACTCCAAGGGTCTACTTGTTTCAATACCTTCGAAATAAGCAGCCGAGCGTTGCACTTCCTTTTGAATTAAGGTTAGAGCTCCTTGCTCCACAAAGAAGTTGACTTGCTCCCGCGAATAAGACTCTAACAAGCTAGCCAGAGGAGCACTCTCCGCATGAGCAAGCAAATAGTCTCTCAGCTCTGCCTTTTTCTTAGCACGCGCAGAAATCTCAATTCTTTCTAACCGATCGACATGGACCTCATACCAAGACTGGGTCTTGACCTTCCTCTGATCGACAGCCTGATACTCTAAGCGAAGCAGACCTTTTCTAGTCAAGCGCATCATTTCCGCCTGCTTGGCTAAATCTAGAGAAGAAAAGGCTAGCGAATCTTCTGAACCAAACAAGCGCTCTTTGTCTGCCTGACTTAGGCCTTCTAAAGGATAGAGAATCTTATCATAGCTGGAGTTTAAAAATCCCGGCAACATGGCTTTTAGAATGGAGATTTTGTAAGAAAAGACTGACTTGCGTAGCTCCTCAGCCAGCCAGATTTGCTCTTGAGTGAGAACAGGGGAAAAGTCCAGCACCTCCGCAATCTCTTTCAAGCCCTGGGCAGCCATCCCTTCATCTGACTGGGACTCCAGGCCAAGCACAATCCCTTGGATCAAACGATTGCCCTTGCCAAAAGGAACATGGACCCGCATACCGACTTCCAGCATTTCTACAAATTCCTCTGGGATCTTGTAACTGTATGGCTGGTCCGTCTGCATCAGGGGAACATCCACGATAATCTTTGCAATAACCATCTTCTCACCTCCTTCTTGTCAGCAAATTCTTGCAATAGAAAAAATAAGATTGAGTCCCCCCAACCTTAAATTTTTTCACCATCTTCTTTTTCTTTAGCAATTTGCTCTTTGATTTTCTTCTCTTCTTCTTCTTTGCGGCGTTTTTCTTCTTCGATACGGAGACGAACCGCTTCACGTTTTCCTTCTGGATCTGGGTGAATGGTTACGTTTCCTGACTCGATTTCTTCCAAAGCGCGAAGAGTTGATTTTTCAGACTTAAACTCTTGAGTTGGGGGTGCTCCTGCTTCTAGTTCGTGGGCACGCTTTGCTTCCAAGATTACGAGTGAATATTTTGATGGCACCTTGTCTAGCAAGGTATCGATAGAGGGTTTTAACATCATTTGCTTGTACCTGTTTCCTATAGTTTATCGAGTAGTTGGAGATTTTGGCAACATCTCCTGGTAGTGACCAATGACACGATCCACACGGAAGTGTTCTGCTTCGATCACACGCTTGACACGTTCAGCAGCGAGGGGCACCTGATCGTTGACAATGGCATAATCATACTCACGCATGAGGGCAATTTCTTCCTTGGCTTTTTCGATTCGTTGGGCAATCACTTCTGCACTGTCTGTTCCACGACCTACCAAACGATCTTGCAATTCATCCAAATCTGGCGGTGTTAGGAAGATAAAGACAGCATCTGGAACCTTTTTCTTAACCTGAAGAGCTCCCTGCACTTCAATCTCAAGAAAGACATCGATTCCCTTGTCTAGGGTTTCGTTGACATAGGTCAGAGGAGTTCCATAGTAGTTACCGACATATTCTGCATATTCCAACATCTGACCTTGACGAATCAGCTCTTCAAACTCTTCACGAGTACGGAAGAAATAGTCCACTCCGTCCACTTCACTAGGACGTTGCGCGCGTGTCGTCATCGATACAGAGTATTGAAATTGATTCTCAGAACTCTCAAAAATCTCTCTTCTAACCGTTCCTTTCCCAACTCCTGAAGGACCAGAAAAAACGATTAGCAAGCCTCGGTCTGCCATTATGTCTCCTTTAGTTAGTCTGTGAAATAAAGTGAAATTTCTCTCGGATACTGATGAGAACGTCAGTTATCCTTCTACAGTCTTTCTATCTAGTGTAACAAAAAAGCAGTAATTTTTCAACTGCTCTTTCTTATTTATTTAGCATAATCTACTGCACGAAGTTCGCGGATCACGGTTACCTTGATATTTCCCGGGTAATCGAGATTGTTTTCAATTTTCTCACGAACTTTGTGAGCCAAGATTGTGACTTTGTCGTCCTTGATTTGTCCTGGATTTACCATGATGCGGATTTCACGTCCTGCTTGAAGGGCGAAGCTATTTTGCACTCCTTCAAAGCCATTGGCGATTTCTTCCAAATCGTGGAGACGCTTGATATAGTTTTCAAGAGATTCACTACGAGCACCTGGACGCGCTGCACTCAAGGCATCTGCTGCAGCAACGATCACCGCAATGACGCTTTCAGCTTCGACATCCCCGTGGTGGCTAGCAATAGTATTCACCACAACTGGGTGTTCCTTGTACTTACGAGCCAACTCTGTACCAATCTCAACGTGGCTACCTTCAACCTCGCGGTCAATGGCTTTCCCTATGTCATGAAGGAATCCAGCACGACGGGCAAGAGCTGCATTTTCACCAAGTTCACTCGCAATGATACCAGATAACTTAGCAACCTCAATCGAATGACGCAAAACATTTTGTCCATAAGAAGTACGGAACTGCAAGCGTCCCATGATCTTCATCAAGTCTGGATGGAGGTTTGGCGCACCAATCTCATAGGCAGCAGCCTCACCATATTCACGGATTTTATTGTCAATCTCCTGACTGTTTTTCTCCACCAACTCCTCAATACGAGCTGGGTGGATACGGCCATCCTTGAGCAACATTTCCATGGTCATACGAGCAATTTCACGACGAATTGGATCAAATCCTGACAAGGTTACCACTTCCGGTGTATCGTCGATGATCACGTCGACCCCTGTCAAACTTTCAAAGGTACGAATATTTCGACCTTCGCGTCCGATAATGCGTCCCTTCATGGTATCATCTGGTAGATGAACTGTCGAGTTTGTTGACTCTGCTACATAGTCACCAGCGATACGCTGCATAGCCTGAACCAAGATATCTTTCGCAATCTTGTCTGAACGTTCCTTCACTTCTTGCTCAGCCTCACGAATGCGGCTAGCAATTTCCTTAGTTAAGTTTTCCTCTGTTTGAGCCAAGATAATATCTCGTGCCTCAGTTTGGGAAAGGGAGCCGATACGTTCAAGTTCAGCTTCTTTTTGTCTTTCGACTTCCTCTAATTGCTCTTCACGTGCATCAAGGTTTTTTGCTCTATCAGAAATACTTTGTTCTTTTTGTTCAAGTGTTTTTTCTTTGTTCGTCAAATTGTCGTCCTTACGGTCAAGGCTCGTAGCTCTCTCCGTCAAACGACTTTCAATTTGCTTGAGCTCCTGACGTTCTGACTTAAATTCAGCGTCCACTTCTTCACGGTATTTTCTGGCTTCCTCTTTGGCCTCCAATAGTGCTTCTTTTTTAAGAGACTTGCTTTCGCTCTTGGCTTCATTTAGCAATAAATCCGCTTCGCGCTCGGCTTGTCCTCGTAAATTAGTTGCTTCTTGTTCAGCATTTAGAAGCATCAACTCTGCAGCCTCTTGAGATGATTTCATCTTAGCTGAGATGCTGACATATCCAATGACTAAACCAATGATGACGGCAAAAACAGCAATCGCAAGTGTCATGATTTCCATGTTTTTACCTCATTAAATTTGTTTATCGAATGATATACATTCCTTAATATTCTATCATAAAAAACCGATTTCCACAAACCCAAATTGAAGAGTTTTGTGTGATTTTTAGAAGAAATCCCTTGGATATTCAAGCAAAATTAAGAATCTTTAAAAATTTAAATTTCCACGAAAAACGAAGCAAAAAAGTCCACCTTTCAGTAGACTTAGTTTGTTTCTATTCCAATGGGCACCCTGCCGAAATTCTGCTCTGTGATGCTTGGCTGTCCTAGTTGGTAAATCTGGTCTGCTTTTTGCGTCATGGTATCCCAAGGTTTTTTGCCAATTCGGCTTACCAGATTGATCTGCCCTTTCAGAGACTTAAGATGTTGTCTGCCTTTCTCGGTAAATCCAAGGACATGGATGGCTTCTGGCAAGTCGCTTTCTCTGGCCTGCACCAAGATATAGGTCAAGAGGCGTCTGACACGCGCCTTGGTGTAGCGTTTGGTCGCAACAGCCTCGACCAATTCGTCAACAGACTGAGCCTTCTTGATAGCTTCCTTGATGCGCACAGCCATTTCTTGATTGACCTGATAGATGGTCGTTAGGTCTGGATTTGACAAAATTTGATAGCGGAGCAAGGGAAAATAATCATCCCAGCTCACCTTACTAGCCTGTTCAAAGAGGGCAACAGAAGGCATAAAGCGTTCTAAGAAATCTTTGTCCCTCTGGTGCTGACGGATGGCTGTTGCCGAAGCAAAGTCCACATTCTTGTCCACAGAATGATAACCCGCTCCCTGACGCTGAATCGGATGCAGTTTGATGTTGCGTCCTGCAACCGCCTTGGCATAGGCCAGAGCAAGGACATGATTAGGCGTATTGCCTGAAAAACCTAGATCTGCAAATTCCTTCCACATTTCTTGGGTTTTCTGGGGATAAGAAAGAGAATCAGGCAGATTTTCCACAAATTTCTCCATCTCAGCACCTTGCTCCGTGTATAGGTCAGCAATTTTCTGGTAGTCCAGAACTTCCTCTGTCCCAAAGGCTAGAGTATCAATACCCAAGCGATCCAAGATATCCACAGCTCCCTGTCCAAAGAAATCCGCTGCCTGAACACTGACCAAAAAGGGCAATTCCACTACCAGGTCTGCTCCATTCTCCAGTGCCATCTGAGCTCGTGTCCACTTATCCACGATAGCCGTCTCTCCTCGTTGCATGAAATTCCCAGACATGGCAACGATTTTCAACCCCTCTGCTTGATCCAGCAGGTATTTGTGCCCATTATGAAAAGGATTGAACTCCGCGATAATACCTGTAATGGTCATGGTAATCTCCTACTTCTGCGCGACAAAAAACCAACGGGTGCTAGTTTTTGTTGGCTCCTTATCCTCAAAGTCTGCATAGAGTTTGAAAGACTTGAAACCAGCTTGTTCCAGCAAAATATCATAGGTCAAGACTTCGTATGTACGCTCCTCATGTACTTCATCGTGGCGACTAAAGGAACCGTCAGCCTCCTTGATAAAGAAAGTCAACTCATGGACGATGGAGTGAGGAGCTTCGTCCTCATAGGTGTCCCAAAGCATGGCAAAATCTTCCGCATTTTCATGGTAGGAATAGCCTGGAAAAACTTCATCTGTCTGGTAGGTCGAATGCACATCAAAGATAAATACACCATCTTCGTTGAGGGCATTATATACTTCCTTAAAGAAGTCTCCTACCTCCACCTCATCCTGCATATAGCAGATAGAGTCCGAATAGCAGGTCACAAAGTCGTATTTACCTGCCTTGGACAAATCTAGCATATTGCCTTCAATAAAATCAATCTTTTGCTTGGTTGAAGCAGCTCTCTTCTCCGCAATTTTCAACATATCAGCACTCAAGTCCAGTCCAGTTACATCAAAACCAGCCTGAGAAAAGCGAACGGACTGGATGCCTGTCCCACAAGCCAATTCCAAGAGTTTCTTTCTCTCCTTAGTCTTAGGCAAATGTCGCAGGGAAAAATCCGTCCATTTATCGTATAAACTATCATCCATCACAGCATCGTAAACAGCCGCAAAGGTTTCATAAGTTGCCATAATCATGATACCAAGTCCGCCCGTAATCGGAATGAAAATTAGGAGCTTGGACTTAGGATCCTGAACCAAGCCAAAGCTATCTATTTTCCGACGATTACAGGACGGGTTCAAATCCTTTCTATCACTTTCCTTTTAAAATAAGCAAAGAAACCCAGTTGACCGCAACTGAGTTCAATTGTAACGCTATAGTCTTTTCGTTTGCTTTTAGTACTAGGCAACGAATTGCAGGCATAACTACAGTTAGGCAAAATGAGTTAACGCCGTAATAAAAGATAAAGGAAAAGACTATAAAGTTTCAGATAAATCTACTGAGCTCGCCTCATGCCATAGTTTTTCTAGGTTATAGTGGACACGCATTTCTTCTGAAAAGATATGCACTACGACAGCACCGAGATCCAGCAAAACCCAGCCTCCAGCTGCATTACCTTCGACGTGACTGCCTTTAAAGCCAGCATCGGCTACTTTTTCACGGATATTGTCAGCGATTGCGTCCAACTGACGGCTATTCATTGAGCTAGTGATGACAAAGTAGTCTGTCACGCTAGTCAAATCTTTTACGTCAAGTACGAGGATATCCTCCGCACGTTTCTCATCAGCCGCTTTCACGACTAGTTCTAATAATTCTTTTTCGTTCATTTAGTTCTCTTTCAAATAGTGCACAAAGGCATTATAGGTTGCAAGGGTTTGGGGATAGATGGGGAATCCCTGATGAGCTAGATGCTCCACAGTACGAGCTGTTTCGTAAGCCACTGCCTTATTGAGCGATAGCTCAGCAATTTCACGCGCCACATCTACGCCTGGAAAGGCACGATTGTGTTCGATATAATCTGCGACGTAGATGACCTTATCTAGCTCGGTCATCTGACCAGCCCCGACTGTATGGATTTCAATGGCTCGCAGGATTTCAGAATCTTGTAAATCCAAGTCTTCTTGAAGCTTGTAAATTCCGACCATGCCATGCCAGACATTATTGCCCCAGTTTTTGAGGTCAGGGTCTAGCTGATAACGGTCAATCAAGTCTAGAAATTCCTGATCTGACAACTTTTTAGCATAGTCGTGGAGAAGTCCTGCTAGACCTGCTTTCTCACTATCCACACCAAAGCGCTGAGCCAGTTCTATGGCCGCACGTTCTACACCCAAACAATGGGTTAAACGTTTTTCAGGTAGAAGCTCTGCCATTCTTTCCAACAAAGCCTCTCGGGAACAGTTGATATAGTCTTGGTATGCCATCAGTAAAGCCCCTCCTTCTCGATGTAGTCTAGCACTGGCTGAGGTAGGAGAAAGTTGGGCTTCCGACCTTGGGCAATGAAGTCACGCATCATGCTGGACGAGATGTCCATGAGAGGCACATCCACCCAGATAACTGGATAGGAAGTCCCTGCCTTGTAGCGCGGACGCTGAACCCCTACAAACTGAACCATGTCGACTAGCTCATCAATTCGGTACCATTTAGGCAGATAGTCCACCATATCAGCCCCAATAATGAAGTAATAATCCGTGTCTGGATGTTGCTCTGTCAAAATCTTCATGGTGTCGTAGGTGTAGGAAATGCCCTTGCGCTCTAGCTCGATGGTTTCAATGGCCAGACCTTCAATCCCCTCAATCGCCAACTCAAGCATCTTAAGACGATGGTGCTCAGGGATGGTTTCCTTTTTATCTACATGAGGAGGTTGGTATTCGGGCATGAGCAGGACTTGGTCCAGTCCCAACTGTTGTCGCACTTGGTCCGCAACGATAAGATGGGCATTGTGAACAGGGTTAAAATTCCCCCCTAAAATCCCGACTTGTTTGCGTTTTTTCTCCTTGATTTCTGGCTCCAACTCTACCTTGGTAAAGGGAGTCAATAATTCGATTGCCATAGGCTCGTCTTCCTTTTATTCTCTGTAAAAACAGTTGTTTGGAGTAGGTGTTTAGATTTCTTTAACTTTCTTGGAAATCTTGCGATTTTCTTTCTTGCTGGATTGTTTAAACAAGATCAAAATGCGTCCGATTTTTTGGACTGTATCCACACCGATCTCTTCTTCTAAAATTTCAGCTACTTCGTGGATGTTTTCATCTGTGTTTTGCAAGAGAGTAACCTTGATCAATTCACGGGCATCAAGAGCTTGACGGACGCTGGTTTTTATTTGGTCGTTGAGACCATTTTTCCCGATTTGAATGATGGGTTTGAGGGTGTGTGCCTGGCTGTTGAGGAAGGCACGTTGTTTTGATGTTAATGACATAATTTTCTTTAAAAGAGTTTCTTTTTATACTTTTCTGAAGTGATGACCCTTTCCTTTCTGTGTTTAAATAATGGCTTTTCGTGTGACGACTGCGACGCCTTCTGGTGCCCAGACGGCGACTTTGGCGGTGCCTGTTACGCGGATCCAGCCTAGGCCTGAGATGACTAGGTCGGTTTTGTCCTTGATGGTAAATACATGCTGGACTAGTTTTGGAAAGTCTTCTTTTTCCTTATTGTTAGGAGGCATGAGGAGGGTTCCAAGGTGCTTGTCGTAGAATGCACTAGCGCCTTCAAGCTTGGTACGATGCAATTTGAGTTCATTGTCAAAGAAGGCTGTGAAACCTTGCTTCTCACCTGCAATGAAGTCAAAGCGTCCCAAACCACCTAAAAACAGGGTTTGTTCAGGATTAAGTTGATAGGTTTTGGGCTTGATTTCCTTTTTAGGGCTGACATACTTGAGG
Source organism: Streptococcus oralis (assembly GCF_018448765.2). GTDB lineage: Bacteria > Bacillota > Bacilli > Lactobacillales > Streptococcaceae > Streptococcus > Streptococcus oralis_BM. Next base: position 423,748 of record NZ_JAHCMC020000001.1, on the reverse strand, counting down.
TTTTTGGCCGTCAAGTAATGGGCCATCTGGTGGCGGTGGATAATCCCTGGTGTATCATAGATATAAGATCCGTCGTCAAGCGGAATCTCAATCTTGTCCAAGGTTGTTCCTGGGAAACGTGAAGTCGTAATGACATTCTGGTCACCCGTGATTTCTTGGATAATAGCATTGATGAGGGTTGACTTTCCAACGTTGGTCACGCCAACCACGTAGACATCACGGCCCTTACGGTAGTGTTCAATCTTGTCAATGACTTCCTTAATGGCATGTTTGTTTTGTGCTGAAGTCAGGACGACATCCACAGGGCGAAGACCTTCTTCGTGGGCACGCTCCATCAGCCATTGGCTAATCTTGCCCGGTTTAACTGACTTGGGCAGGATATCTTTTTTATTTCCAACCAAGAGAACATCATTTCCTGATACAAAACGTGGTAAGCCTGTGATGACAGAGCCATTAAAGTCAAAGATATCAATGACATTGACCACTAAGGCATCACTGTCTCCCACCTCGTGCAAGAGCTTGAGGAAATCATCATCCGTCAACTGGACATCTGTGATTTCATTGTAATGACGGAGACGGAAACAGCGTTGGCAATAGACTTCGCCTGTCTCCAACCCTTTTTCAAGTGCCGACTGGGGTGTAAATCCCAGACCAACCTTGTCTGTCGTCTGAATGGTTGCTCCACAACCAATACAGAGAATTTCTTCCATAGTTAGATTCCTTTTTTATATGTAATCGGTCCGTACTTTTCAGTAATTTGCTTCATGACACGGCGCTCACGAGCTCGGTTAATCTGCGTTTTGATCGAGTCATGTTGGACCAAGGGTTTGACTAAAATCGAGCGAATACCTGCACGATGGGCTGCGCGAATATCCGTCATGAGTTGGTCGCCGACCATGACCACTTCAGTTTTCTCGTAGTGAAATTCCTTCATGGCACGGTCAATCCCAAATGTGAAAGGCTTCAAGGCCCAATAAACGTAATCAATCCCAAATTTCTCAACTGCGCGTTGAACCCGTTTTTTGGTATTATTTGAGACTACGATGATGCGGATACCTGCGTCACGGAGATCATGTAGCCATTGCTTCATCTCTGGCGTCCCATCAGGGTTGTTCCAAGCAATGAGGGTATTGTCCAAGTCGACCAAAACAGCCTTGATTCCCTGCGCCTGCAGGCTTGGGACTGTCAGATCATAGACTGCTTCCACAGCAAAATCTGGCATGTAATTTTCAATCGCCATTCTGGCTCCTTCTCTTTTATTTTCTAGTAATTTTCTTCAGCCATTGAGATAAGGCTGCCCATAAAATCAAGCTAGCCATTAAGATATAAATCCAAGCATTTGGCTCTTCTGTAAATGGTAGAGGAACATTCATTCCGAAGAAACCTGTAATAACCGCAAGTACTGCTAGTAAGACGGAGATAATAGTCAAAATTGACAAACTATCATTCAAGTTATTGTTTAGGATGTTGTTGTAAGAAGCTGAGAGTTGTTGCAAGACTTGAGAAATCAAGTCTGTCATAGACACCAACTGATGGGCTTCAATCATGGCATCATCAAACTGCTCTCGTTCGACATCATTAAATCTCCGATAAAGAGCATGGCCCTGGATATGTTCCAAGAGGAGGCGATTTTGTTTTGCCGCTGCTGTCAAGTAAACCATACCTGTCTCCAAGTCAGAGAGGGCGAAGAGATTTTTCTTTGTTGTAGTTTGACGTAGCAAGGCACTAATTTCGTCCTTACTTTTATCCATCTCTTCAATGACAGGATAATAAGCGTTACTGATAATCTCTAAACCAGCAAAGAGAAACTTGTAAATAGAAAGCGACTCATGGCTATCCAGATAAGCTAACATCTGATCAATGACATAAGCATTCTTATGGTTGCTGATGGTAATCATTCGTTTGTTTTCAACGATAAAGGTCATGGGAATCGCTTCATAGTAATCCTTGTCCTTTTCTAAATCCAGAACATTGTAGATAAAGGTCACAGTCCCATTCTCACGGTTATAATCCATATGGGCACGTTCATTTTTATCCAGCGCATATTCGATGGTTTCCTTATCCAATCCGTAGATTTCAGATAAATCTTCAAGATTTTTAATTTTTTCTACATCTAGATTGATCCAAACACAATCATTTCCTAATTGCTCATCTAAAAACATCGTTTCTCCTTTACCAAACTCTTTCTATTGTACCATAAAAGAGGTAAAATTTCAGTTCTCTTCTTTCCTTGAAAAATTGCTGACAACAGTGATATTTCGGTTGGGAACAAAGTGAAGGGCTTGATCGTCACCTCGCAGTTGGGTCGTACGGATCCCTACGCTAACGACCTTTCCAGAAACGGTAATCGGTCCATTTGTGAGAACCACTTCATCACCCACATCAAGCTGGCGTTCAAAAAGGATGAAAAAGCCATTGATGACATCGGATAGAAAGCCTTGCGCCCCCATACCAATGGCCACCCCAGCAATCCCTGCACCAGCAAGGAGACTAGAAACCGGCAAACCTAAAATAGACAGGATACAGTAGAGCAGAAAGAAATAAAGAATGTAGTTAAAGACATTCTCCAGCAAACGCGAGATAGTCTTTTGTCTTCCTGCATCTCGATTTGAAAATTTAAGCGAGGGCTTGACAATCTTTCGTACAGTTGCGTGAAGCATCTTTTTAGCTATATAAAATAGCAAAAACAAAATCAAAAGAGAAATCACCTTGGTCAAGAGATTCTCTAAAATGGTTGTTAAGTTAAGTCTATCAAAATAACCTTGAAAAAATTCTTGCATACAAAACTCCTTTTCCCTATTATACCATAAAATAACCCGTCTCATTTCTTTCATAATTATTCAATTATCGCTCTATTTTTCAAAATATCGCTTGCCTCTATAGCATATTTATACTATAATTATAAACAATACATTTTGAAGGAGACTGCTATGAAACGAATCATTAGAGCCTGGACTAAGGCAAGCCTCATCAAACGAATCCTCATTGGAATGATCTTGGGAGCAACATTAGGGATGCTCTTTCCAAACCTTACAGGAATTGGTCTGCTTGGAGACCTCTTTGTAGGCGGACTGAAAGCCATCGCTCCTATTCTAGTTTTTGCCCTTGTTGCCAATGCCCTTTCCCAGCACCAAAAGGGACAAAACACCAATATGAAAACGGTCATCTTTCTATACTTACTTGGAACCTTTGCTGCTGCTTTGGTAGCCGTTCTAGCTAGTTTCTTACTGCCTGTGCAAATCACCCTGACCAGTGCAAATACAGAAGTTGCTGCTCCTGACGGTATCGGTCAAGTCCTCAGTAATCTCTTGCTCAAACTGGTGGACAATCCTCTAAATGCTATTGTTGAAGCCAACTATATCGGGATTCTCTCTTGGGCAGTCATCTTTGGCTTGGCTATGAGAGAAGCAAGTAAACACAGTAAAGAATTACTGAAAACCATGGCAGATGTCACCTCTAAAATCGTGGAATGGATTATCAATCTAGCTCCTTTTGGGATTTTAGGCTTGGTGTTTAAGACCATCTCAGACAAGGGGATTGCCAGTCTGGCTAACTATGGTGTCCTACTAGGACTCTTGATCGCCACCATGGCCTTTGTCGCTCTCATCATCAACCCGCTCATCGCCTTTCTCTTTATGAGGAAAAATCCCTATCCCCTTGTTTTGAAATGTCTACGTGTCAGTGGTATTACAGCCTTTTTCACTCGTAGCTCTGCTGCCAATATCCCAGTCAATATGAAACTCTGTCAAGATCTGGGACTGAATCCTGACACCTACTCTGTTTCCATCCCGCTTGGGTCGACCATCAATATGGCTGGCGCTGCTGTTACCATTAACATCCTGACCCTGGCTGCTGTTAATACGCTAGGGATCTCTGTAGACTTTGGAACAGCTTTTGTCCTCAGCGTAGTAGCCGCCATTTCTGCCTGCGGTGCCTCTGGAATCGCTGGGGGTTCGCTTCTCCTTATTCCTGTCGCTTGTAGCCTCTTTGGGATTTCCAACGACTTGGCTATGCAAGTTGTCGGAGTCGGTTTTGTGATTGGTGTCGTGCAAGACTCTTGTGAAACAGCTCTAAACTCTTCTACAGACGTTCTCTTTACAGCGGTTGCCGAGTATGCTACAAACCGAAAACCTTGGCCCTAGTACCTGATTCCTCGTCGGACTCTCTATTTTACTATTATAGGAAATTCTCATGTCTATCACTCAACGTACGACAAAACTGATCTTGGCGACCTGCCTCGCTTGTTTTCTCGCTTATTTTTTAGATTTATCTTCGGCTGTTTCAGCTGGCATTATCGCCCTCTTAAGCCTTTCCGACACGCGTCGAAGCACACTGAAATTAGCACGTAACCGCCTCTTTTCCATGCTTCTAGCGCTCGCTATCGGTGTTCTAGCCTTTCAGCTGACAGGCTTTCACATCTGGAGCCTAGGCCTCTATCTGGCCCTCTATGTGCCTCTTGCTTACAAAATGGGCTGGGAAACCGGCATCACACCTAGCAGTGTCTTAGTCGGTCATCTCTTGGTACAGGAGTCTACTTCTCCAGCTCTCTTGCTCAATGAAGTGCTCCTCTTTCTCATCGGGACAAGCTTTGCTCTGTTGGTCAACCTTTACATGCCCTCTCGTGAGAAAGCCATCCAAAGCTATCACCTTCAGGTCGAAGAAAAGTTAAAAGACATCCTGCTTCGCTTTAAATACTATCTGTCAAGAGGCGACGGGCGAAATCAAGCCCAACTCGTTGACGAATTAGATGAGCTTCTTGAAGAAGCCCTCAAGCTGGTCTATCTGGATCACTCGGACCATCTCTTTCACCAAACGGACTACCACATCCACTACTTTGAGATGAGACAGCGACAAAGTCGCATCCTGCGAAATATGGCCCAGCAGATCAATACCTGTCACCTAGCCGCTAGTGAGAGCTTGATTTTGGCCCAGCTCTTTTCAAAGATTGCTGTCCAGCTAAGTCAGACCAATCCTGCTCATGACCTACTTGATGACATCGAACGCTATCTGCAAGTCTTCCGCAATCGGAGTCTCCCGAAAACACGTGAGGAGTTTGAAACCCGTGCCACCCTCCTGCAGCTACTACGCGAAGCCGAAACCTTTATCCAGGTTAAGGTCGATTTTTATCAAAAATATGGAAACTAGAAAAACCTCAGAAGAATTCATGTAACATGATTTCTATGAGGTTTTTAATTTACCTTTGACTTCAATTACCTTTACTATATGAAAATAAATCCAAATTCCACGAATCAAAATCATTCGGGGACTTGTCCTAATGAAGTGTTTAGGGAAGCTGCCATAGCGGTTACCGATTGTTAGATTACGACACTGAGTTTTACAAATCGATTCCATTTGTAAAACTCAGTTAGTGAGGCAGTTAGGCAAGTCTAATAGGACTTGCCGTAGCCTACTTAGATTGCTTTGCAATCAAGTAGACTTACTGAATCACATTTTTTCTTCCAACTCTACATCTGGATACTTGTCCGCAAACCAGCGGAGGGCAAAGTCATTTTCAAAGAGGAAGACTGGTTGGTCGAAGCGGTCCTTGGCCAAAATATTGCGGCTTGAGGACATCCGTTCATCCAAGTCCTCAGGCTTGATCCAACGAACGGTCTTTTTACCCATTGGGCTCATGACTACTTCTGCATTGTACTCGCCTTCCATGCGGTGCTTAAAGACTTCAAACTGGAGTTGTCCCACAGCCCCTAGCATGTACTCGCCAGTTTGGTAATTCTTATAAAGCTGAATGGCTCCTTCTTGCACCAATTGCTCAATCCCTTTGTGGAAAGATTTTTGTTTCATAACGTTCTTAGCAGAAACTTTCATGAAAATCTCAGGGGTAAAGGTTGGCAGTGGTTCAAATTCAAACTTATTTTTTCCAACTGTCAAGGTATCCCCAACCTGATAAGTACCAGTATCGTAAACCCCGATAATATCACCTGCCACGGCATTGGTCACATTCTCACGACTTTCCGCCATAAACTGGGTGACATTAGAAAGCTTGGCAGTCTTCCCAGTACGAGGAAGGTTAACACTCATCCCACGCTCAAATTCGCCCGATACGATACGGACAAAGGCGATGCGGTCACGGTGACGAGGGTCCATATTGGCTTGGATTTTAAAGACAAATCCTGAGAAATCCTTGTCATAAGGATCCACAATTTCTCCGTCTGTTTTCTTGTGCCCATGTGGTTCTGGAGCAAACTTAAGGAAGGTCTCAAGGAAGGTCTGCACCCCAAAGTTAGTGAGGGCTGAACCGAAGAAGACCGGAGTCAGTTCTCCTTCAAGAATAGCTTCTTCCGAAAATTCATTTCCTGCTTCTTGCAAAAGTTCGATATCGTCCTTAACCTGAGCGTAGAAAGGATTGCTGCCAAAAAGCTGGTCACCATCTTCTAGACTGGCAAAACGCTCATCCCCTTTATAAAGTTCTAAACGTTGGTTATAGAGGTCATACAAGCCCTCAAAAGCTTTCCCCATCCCGATTGGCCAGTTCATTGGATAGCTGGCAATCCCCAATACTTCTTCTAGTTCTTGCAAGAGATCCAGCGGCTCACGGCCATCACGGTCCAGCTTGTTCATAAAGGTAAAGACAGGAATGCCACGGTGTTTGACAACCTCAAACAATTTCTTGGTTTGGGCCTCGATACCCTTGGCAGAGTCCACGACCATGACGGCAGCATCCACCGCCATCAAGGTACGATAAGTATCTTCTGAGAAATCCTCGTGCCCTGGTGTGTCGAGGATATTCACGCGCTTGCCGTCGTAGTCAAACTGCATAACAGATGAAGTGACCGAAATCCCACGTTGTTTCTCAATATCCATCCAGTCAGACTTGGCAAAAGTCCCTGTTTTCTTCCCTTTTACTGTACCAGCCTCACGGATCTCGCCCCCAAAGTAGAGCAACTGCTCAGTGATAGTTGTTTTCCCGGCGTCCGGGTGAGAGATGATAGCAAAGGTACGGCGTTTCTTAATTTCTTCTTGAATAGTCATAAGTTCTCTTTCTTTGATTTTCTATTTTTAGTTGTTTCAGTAGCTAAGAATGATGTTTACATTGGATTTTACCATTCCTTTCGACTCTCCATTATATCGGATTTTGGGGAGTTTTTCAATTGCTCGTCTGACGAAAAGGCAAGCTAGAGCACAGATTGTGTCTGATTTCTCTTTTTCCACCGTTTTTTAAACAAGATATCAAAAAGAACCAGAGCCAGTGAGAGGATGACGGACACAAGAAGGTATTTTAACCACAAGGGCGCATCTGGAATAAAAGGTGTCTTGTTTAACAAACCATAATTTCCACCCGTCACCTGATTAACCCCAACTAGAAAGAGATTGAGAATAAAGGTATAGGCCACAATCATATATTTCTTGAGCAAGGTCTTGTCATAGTGATTCATCAAGTAGACCAAGGAATTCACCAAAAGAGCATAGTGCCCAATCAAAAACGAAAAACTGGTGATATGGGGAAAATCATAGGGGTCAAAAACCGGATAAACCAGTGCAAAGACCGCTCCACTAGCCCCTAAGAGAGCAAAATACTGCTTGCTCCGCCATTTATCTGGCAAGAAAACTACCGCAAACATAGCCAAACGGCAATGGTAAAATGGAAGGCTATTAGAAAATGGAATTCCAAAGCCAACATACCAGCTATATAGGGCTAGTAACTGGAGGATCTGAATCCCCTTAAACAAGCGGACAAATTTCGGATTTTTGTGATAAGCAAGTGCTCCATAAATGCAAAGCACTAAGAGAAGCATCATGATCCCATACCAAAAGAGTGGAATGGGAGGAGGAACCGTCTGAGATCTGGTGATAAATTGATGGAACATATTTTTATCCTAACCCTTATTTTCTCTATTCTCTAGTTTAACCATTATAGCGAATTAAAAGCGATTTTTCAATTTCTATTTCTTTTCAGTTTGGCTCCCTTATTTATAGGAAAATATGGTAAAATAGAACAGACTAAAAATCATCATTTCACGAAAGGATGCAAGATGAAAATTACGCAAGAAGAGGTAACACACGTTGCCAATCTTTCAAAATTAAGATTCTCTGAAGAAGAAACTGCCGCCTTTGCGACCACCTTATCTAAAATTGTTGATATGGTTGAGTTGCTGGGCGAAGTTGACACAACTGGTATTGCACCTACTACAACTATGGCTGACCGCAAGACCGTACTCCGCCCTGATGTGGCCGAAGAAGGAACAGACCGTGATCGCTTGTTTAAAAACGTACCTGAAAAAGACAACTACTATATCAAGGTACCAGCTATCCTAGATGATGGAGGAGATGCCTAATGACTTTTAATAACAAAACGATTGAAGACTTGCACAATCTCCTTGTTTCTAAGGAGATTTCAGCAACTGAATTGACCCAAGCTACGCTTGAAGATATCAAGTCTCGCGAGACAGCTATCAACGCTTTTGTTACTATTGCTGAGGAGCAGGCTCTTGCTCAAGCAAAAGCCATTGACCAAGCAGGAATTGACGCGGATAATGTCCTTTCAGGAATTCCGCTGGCTGTTAAGGATAATATCTCTACAGACGGTATCCTGACAACTGCAGCCTCAAAAATGCTCTACAACTACGAGCCAATCTTTGATGCGACAGCCGTTGCCAATGCAAAAGCCAAGGGCATGATTGTCGTTGGGAAAACCAACATGGATGAGTTTGCCATGGGTGGATCAGGTGAGACTTCTTACTACGGTGCCACTAAAAACGCTTGGGACCATAGCAAGGTTCCTGGTGGTTCATCAAGTGGTTCTGCTGCAGCTGTAGCGTCAGGGCAAGTCCGCTTATCACTTGGTTCTGATACTGGTGGTTCCATCCGCCAACCTGCTGCCTTCAACGGGATTGTTGGTCTCAAACCAACCTACGGAACAGTTTCTCGTTTCGGTCTCATTGCCTTCGGTAGCTCATTAGACCAAATCGGACCTTTTGCTCCTACTGTTAAGGAAAATGCCCTCTTGCTCAACGCTATTGCCAGCGAAGATGCCAAAGATTCTACTTCTGCCCCTGTCCGTATTGCCGACTTTACTTCAAAAATCGGGCAAGACATCAAAGGCATGAAAATTGCTTTGCCTAAGGAATACCTCGGTGAAGGAATTGACTCAGAAGTTAAGGAAACTATTCTTAATGCTGCTAAACACTTTGAAAAACTAGGTGCTGTCGTCGAAGAAGTGAGCCTTCCTCACTCAAAATACGGTGTTGCCGTTTACTACATCATTGCTTCATCAGAAGCTTCATCAAACTTGCAACGCTTTGACGGTATCCGTTACGGCTACCGCGCAGAAGATGCAAGCAACCTTGATGAAATCTATGTAAACAGCCGTAGCCAAGGTTTCGGTGAAGAAGTAAAACGCCGTATCATGCTGGGTACTTTCAGCCTTTCATCAGGTTACTACGACGCCTACTACAAGAAGGCTGGACAAGTCCGTACCCTCATCATTCAAGATTTCGAAAAAGTCTTTGCGGATTACGACTTGATTTTGGGACCAACTGCTCCTAGTGTTGCCTACGACTTGGATTCACTCAACCATGATCCAGTTGCCATGTACTTGGCTGATCTTTTGACCATCCCTGTCAACTTAGCTGGTCTTCCAGGAATTTCGATTCCTGCTGGATTCACTCAAGGTCTACCAGTCGGTCTCCAATTGATCGGTCCTAAATACTCTGAGGAAACCATTTACCAAGTTGCTGCTGCCTTTGAAGCAACAACAGATTACCACAAACAACAACCCGTGATTTTTGGAGGTGACAACTAATGAACTTTGAAACAGTCATTGGACTTGAAGTCCACGTAGAGCTCAACACCAATTCAAAAATCTTCTCACCTACATCTGCCCACTTTGGAAATGACCAAAACGCCAACACTAACGTGATTGACTGGTCTTTCCCAGGAGTTCTGCCAGTTCTCAATAAAGGTGTTGTCGATGCTGGTATCAAAGCTGCTCTTGCTCTCAACATGGACATCCACAAAAAGATGCACTTTGACCGCAAGAACTACTTCTACCCTGATAATCCAAAAGCCTACCAAATTTCTCAGTTTGATGAGCCTATCGGTTATAATGGTTGGATTGAAGTGGAGCTAGAAGACGGTACAACTAAGAAAATCGGTATCGAGCGCGCTCACCTAGAAGAAGACGCTGGTAAAAATACCCACGGTACAGATGGCTACTCTTATGTTGACCTCAACCGCCAAGGGGTGCCATTGATTGAAATCGTATCTGAAGCCGACATGCGTTCCCCAGAAGAAGCCTATGCTTATCTAACAGCTCTCAAGGAAGTCATCCAGTACGCTGGTATTTCTGACGTTAAGATGGAAGAAGGTTCTATGCGTGTGGATGCCAACATTTCCCTTCGTCCTTATGGTCAAGAGAAATTCGGTACCAAAACTGAGTTGAAAAACCTCAACTCCTTCTCAAACGTCCGCAAGGGTCTTGAATACGAAGTCCAACGTCAAGCTGAAATCCTTCGCTCAGGTGGTCAAATTCGCCAAGAAACACGCCGTTACGACGAAGCTAACAAGGCAACCATCCTCATGCGTGTCAAGGAAGGTGCTGCAGACTACCGCTACTTCCCAGAACCAGACCTACCCCTCTTTGAAATCTCTGATGAGTGGATTAAGGAAATGCGTACAGAATTGCCAGAGTTTCCAAAAGAACGCCGTGCGCGCTACGTATCTGACCTTGGCTTGTCAGACTACGATGCTAGCCAGTTGACTGCAAACAAAGTCACTTCTGACTTCTTTGAAAAAGCTGTTGCCCTCGGTGGCGATGCCAAACAAGTCTCTAACTGGCTCCAAGGTGAAGTCGCTCAGTTCTTGAACGCCGAAGGTAAAACACTGGAACAAATCGAATTAACACCAGAAAACTTAGTAGAAATGATTGCCATCATCGAAGACGGCACGATCTCTTCTAAGATTGCCAAGAAAGTCTTTGTCCACCTGGCTAAAAATGGCGGTAGCGCGCGTGAATACGTGGAAAAAGCAGGCTTGGTGCAAATCTCTGATCCAGATGTTCTGATTCCGATCATTCACCAAGTCTTTGCGGATAACGAAGCTGCCGTTTCCGACTTCAAGTCAGGCAAACGCAACGCAGACAAGGCCTTCACAGGATTCCTTATGAAAGCAACCAAAGGACAAGCCAACCCACAAGTCGCCCTTAAACTGCTTGCACAGGAATTGGCCAAGTTGAAAGAGAACTAGACAGAAAAAACCAGCCCTAAGGTTGGTTTTTTCTTCTCTACCAACTCCCAATAACTATTTTGGCTTTATTTCCAGAGTATTTTATGGTAAAATGAAGAGTAATAATATTTATTAAAGAGGTAAAAACATGATTGAAGCAAGCAAATTGAAAGCTGGTATGACCTTTGAAACAGCTGACGGAAAATTGATCCGCGTTTTGGAAGCTAGCCACCACAAACCAGGTAAAGGAAACACCATCATGCGTATGAAATTGCGTGATGTCCGTACTGGTTCTACATTTGACACAAGCTACCGTCCAGAGGAAAAATTTGAACAAGCCATCATCGAGACTGTCCCAGCTCAATACTTGTACAAAATGGATGACACAGCCTACTTCATGAACACAGAAACTTACGACCAATACGAAATTCCTGTAGTCAACGTTGAAAACGAATTGCTTTACATCCTTGAAAACTCTGATGTGAAGATCCAATTCTACGGAACTGAAGTGATTGGTGTTACCGTTCCTACTACTGTCGAATTGACAGTTGCAGAAACTCAACCATCTATCAAAGGTGCTACTGTTACAGGTTCTGGTAAACCAGCAACGATGGAAACTGGACTTGTCGTAAACGTTCCAGACTTCATCGAAGCAGGACAAAAACTCGTTATCAACACTGCAGAAGGAACTTACGTTTCTCGTGCCTAATCTCTAGAAAGAGGTCATTCTATGGGAATTGAAGAACAACTTGGCGAAATCGTTATCGCCCCACGTGTACTTGAAAAAATCATCGCTATTGCTACTGCAAAAGTAGAGGGTGTTCACTCTTTTTCAAACAAATCAGTATCTGACACCCTTTCAAAACTTTCTCTTGGCCGTGGTGTTTATCTTAAAAACGTGGACGAAGAGCTCACAGCTGATATCTATCTCTACCTTGAGTACGGAGTAAAAGTTCCTAAGGTAGCGGTTGCTATCCAGAAAGCTGTCAAAGATGCCGTTCGTAATATGGCTGATGTAGAACTCGCTGCTATCAATATTCACGTTGCAGGTATCGTTCCAGATAAAACACCAAAACCAGAATTGAAAGATCTATTTGACGAGGACTTCCTCAATGACTAGTCCACTATTAGAATCTAGACGCCAACTCCGTAAATGCGCTTTTCAAGCTCTCATAAGCCTTGAATTCGGTACGGATGTCGAAACTGCTTGTCGTTTCGCCTATACTCATGATCGTGAAGATACGGATGTGCAACTTCCAGCCTTTTTGACAGAGCTAGTTTCTGGTGTTCAGGCTAAAAAGGAAGAACTAGACAAGCAAATCACACAGCATTTAAAAGCAGGTTGGACCATCGAGCGGTTAACGCTCGTGGAGAGAAACCTCCTTCGCTTGGGAGTCTTTGAAATCACTTCATTTGACACCCCACAGCTGGTTGCGGTTAATGAAGCTATCGAGCTTGCAAAGGACTTCTCAGATCAAAAATCTGCCCGTTTTATCAATGGACTGCTCAGCCAGTTTGTAACAGAAGAACAATAAAAAGAAAAAGTGTTTGACAGCTATCAAACACTTTTTTCTTTACTTCCACTATCTAAAAAAGTGGTAATAGACATAATTATAAACAAAAATCCAGATAGGTTTTGCATGATTGAGAAAGTTAAAAAAACTATGGCAGAGAATCGTTAATCTCAGATTGTCGGTAGAACGATAGACAAGAGCGAAAAAGAGACCAATCAGACTATAATATAATAAACTAATTGGGTCTCGGTGAGATAGTATCAAATGACTGAGTCCAAAGATAAGACCTGATAAGATGACATCTAAATAGTACTTTGACTTAGGAAAGAAGGTGTTCATAATATACCCACGATCGAGCGTCTCTTCCAAAATAGGACCAATAACGACAGTTAAGATAAAACTAAGAACTGTAGATAGAAAAGTTGGTTGACCATTTGAAAGAACCACGGTAAAATACTCATCATGAATATTCCTATGATTAATCAAATGAGCATAGCGTATCCAAAAATTACCGAGAATCTGATAAACCACATAACCTGCAAATAAGTAGAAGATAGTTGACCAGTTCCAGCTCTTTTTCTCAAAGATAAAGAGCATCTTTTTCTTTTTTAACCACCAAATTAATAGAAAGAAATTTCCTACTAATCCCATTGTTAAAATAAGAGAATAAACATCAGCGCCTAACCCTAAAATGATCGTCACATACAATCCAATTGTTTGTGGTAAATAGGTAGATAGTAAAATAATAAGCAAAAATATTCCAAATTGTCTTAGTTTCTTTGTGTTTCTCATCGTACTTTTTTTGAAAGATTATCCTGCTCGGAAACCGTACTTCCAAGCATCTCTATAAGAATTAAGTGCCCCTTGCCCCATATAGGGAGCAAATTCTCTATAATATAACCATCTACTATATCCATCTTCCCAAACAGCAAGACCACCTGAAGTTTGCTCCAAGTCCTCAGTTGAAAGAACTGTAAATGTATTTGTACCTGTCATTGCAAGTACCTTCTTAAAATAGATTGTTGTAGGCTCACATTTATAGTATATTTCTTTTTTTGTCTATTTTATAGTCTATCTCCTCAACTGTCAATTTTTCAACCTGAATGGTACGACTATCAATAACATAAGAAAGCCTCTCTCAATCTTACTATCAAATTAGAAAAAGTGTTTGACAGCTATCAAACACTTTTTTCTTTGCCTTCCACTATCTAAAAAAGTGGTAATAGATAAAATTATAAACAAAAATCCAGATGGGCTTTGCATAAATAAGAAAGTTGAAAAAACTATGGCACAGGATGGTAATTTTTAAGTTCTTTGTCCAACGGTAGACAAGGGCATAGAAGAGACCGCCTAAACTATAAATAATCAAACTGATAGGATCTCGGTGAGTTAGTATCAAATGACTAAGCCCAAAGATAAGGCCTGATAAGATGACATCTAAATAGTACTTTGACTTAGAAAAGAAGGTGTTCATAAAATACCCTCTATCAAGAGTCTCCTCAAAAACGGGCCCGATGATTACAGGCAAGACAAAAGATAAGATAGACGATAAAAAGGTTGGTTGTCCATTTGAAAGAACCACGGTAAAATACTCATCATGAATATTCCTATGATTAATCAAATGAGCATAGCGTGCCCAAAAATTACTGAGAATCTGATAAACCACATAAGTTGCAAATAAGTAGAAGACAAATGACCAGTTCCAGCTCTTTTTCTCAAAGATAAAGAGCATCTTTTTCTTTTTTAACCACCAAATTAGTAGAAGGAAACTTCCTACTAATCCCATTGTCAAAATAAGAGAGTAGACATCAACTCCTAATCCTAAAATGATTGTCACATACAATCCAATTGTTTGTGGTAAATAGGTAGATAGTAAAATAATAAGCAAAAATATTCCAAATTGTCTTAGTTTCTTTGTGTTTCTCATCGTACTTTTTCGAAAGATTACCCTGCTCGGAAACCGTACTTCCAAGCATCTCTATAAAAATTAAGTGCCCCTTGCCCCATATAGGGAGCAAATTCTCTATAATATAACCATCTACTATATTCATCTTCCCAAACAGCAAGACCACCTGAAGTTTTCTCTAATTCCTCAGTTGAAAGAACTGTAAATGTATTTGTACCTGTTATTGCAAGTACCTTCTTAAAATAGATTGTTGTAGACTCACATTTATAGTATATTTCTTTTTTGTCTATTTTATAGTCTATCTCCTCAACTGTCAATTTTTCAACCTGAATAGCATTTTCAATAAAAAATGAGACCTTTCTAGTCTCATTTAGTCATTCTTAGTATTTTCTAAAGCGTTGGTAACGTTCTTCGATAAGTTGGTCGAGTGGTAGTTCTTTCAACCTATCTAGTTCTACACGCAATTCACTTTTAACACAAGCTAGCAGTTCTTTACTTGAGAAATCCTCTTCTGGAATTATCTTGTCTACGATTCCCATTTCTAGAAGTTCATGTGAAGTGATTTTCATCAATTCCGCTGCTTCCATAGCACGACTGCCATCCTTCCAAAGGATAGAGGCAAATCCTTCAGGGCTAAGTACTGCGTAGATTGAGTTTTCTAACATCCAGACACGGTTAGCTACGGCTAGAGCTAGGGCCCCGCCAGATCCACCTTCACCGATAATAATCGCGATGATTGGAACCTTGAGATCACTCATTTCCATCAGGTTTCGGGCAATTGCTTCACCTTGTCCACGTTCCTCAGCTCCAACACCTGGGTAAGCACCCGCCGTATTGATAAAGGTCACAACTGGACGGCCAAATTTCTCTGCCTGTTTCATCAAGCGTAAGGCCTTACGATAACCTTCTGGATGAGGTTGCCCGAAATTCCGTTTGAGGTTGTCATGAAGACTTTTTCCCTTTTGGATACCAACGACAGTTACTGCCTGTTCACCTAACCAGCCAATTCCACCGATAACCGCACCATCATCGCGGAAAGAGCGATCTCCATGCAATTCGATAAACTCTTCAAAGATTCCATTGGCAAAATCAAGGGCGGTCAAGCGGCTCTGCTCGCGTGCCTCTCTGACTATTTTTGCAATATTCATCCGCGACTTCCTCCATGCAATCTCACTAATTTAGCAATTGTTTCAGGCAATTCTCTCCGTTTGACAATTGCATCAACAAATCCATGTTCAAGCAAAAATTCTGCCTTTTGGAAGTCATCCGGCAAGGTCTCACGAACTGTATTTTCGATAACACGACGCCCAGCAAAACCAACCAAACTCTGTGGCTCCGCTAGGATAATATCACCTTCCATAGCAAAAGAAGCGGTCACCCCACCTGTTGTCGGATCGGTTAAAATAGTTAAGTAAAAAAGTCCTGCCTTGGAATGACGTTGAACTGCTGCAGAAATCTTAGCCATCTGCATCAAGCTCATAATTCCTTCTTGCATACGGGCTCCACCAGAAGCTGTAAAGAGTACGACTGGCAAGTTTTCTACCGTTGCATACTCGAACAAGCGCGTGATTTTTTCACCCACAACGGTTCCCATAGAAGCCATGATAAAGTTTGAATCCATGATCCCAAGGGCAACTTTTTGTCCCTTAATGCTAGCTGTACCAGTCAGTACGGCTTCATCCAAACCTGTCTTTTCACGCATAGTAGCCAATTTTTTCTGGTAGCCAGGAAAGTTTAATGGATCTTGAGTTTCAATACCCGTAAACATCTCCACAAAGCTACCAGAATCAATCGTCAAATCCAAGCGTTCCTGAGCTGAAATACGGAAAGTATAGCTACAATGGGGACAAATTCGTTCGCTCCCAAGATCCTTTTGATAAATGGTGTGTTTACAACCAGGACACTGGGAGAAGAGTTCATCCGGAACCTCAGGCTTGGCTTGTGGTTTCTGCCTTACGGAACGGTTAGGATTGATCCGAATATACTTATCCTTTTTACTAAATAGAGCCATAACTCCCCCTTTTAGTTCTCATACTGTTTGAATGTCTATTCTTTTTCTTGGTATTTTGGCAAGAAAGTTTCCATCAAGAAGGAAGTATCGTAGTCACCAGCGATAACTCGGCGGTCTGAAATCAGATCCAACTGGAAGTCTGCATTGGTTTGCACTCCTTCAATATCAAGTTCATAAAGTGCCCGTTGCATCTTCATAAGAGCATCAAAACGATTCTCCCCATGAACAATAATTTTAGCAATCATACTATCATAGTAAGGGGGAATGGTATAACCTGGATAAACTGCTGAGTCCACGCGCAAGCCAACTCCACCACTCGGTAGATAGAGATTGGTAATTTTCCCTGGGCTTGGAGCAAAGTTAAATGCTGGATTTTCTGCATTGATCCGGCACTCGATAGCATGACCTCGTAGGACGATATCTTCTTGTTTGAAAGGTAAAGGTTGCCCGGCCGCAATGCGAATCTGTTCCTTCACGATATCAACACCTGAAACAAACTCTGTGACTGGGTGTTCCACTTGCACACGAGTATTCATTTCCATGAAGTAGAAATTGCCACTGGCTTCATCGAGAAGAAATTCAATCGTCCCTGCATTTTCATAGCCTACAGACTCTGCTGCACGAACCGCTGCAGCACCAATTTCATTACGAAGGGTTTTGCCAATCGCAATGGACGGGCTTTCTTCTAAGACCTTTTGGTTATTCCGTTGGAGTGAACAGTCCCGTTCACCAAGATGGACAACATGACCCTCTTGGTCTGCAAGAATCTGAACTTCGATATGACGAGCTGGATAAATCACACGCTCAAGATACATAGCGCCATTTCCAAAATTGGCCTTGGCTTCACTGGATGCTGTTTCAAAGGCTGCGACCAAGTCTTCTGCCTTTTCAACCTTACGAATCCCTTTTCCACCACCACCTGCCGATGCCTTAAGCATGACTGGATAGCCAATTTTTTCTGCAACTGCAAGCGCCTCTTCAGCCGTGTGAACTTCACCATCAGATCCTGGGATAACTGGAACCCCAGCCTTGATCATTTGCTCACGCGCATTGATCTTATCTCCCATGGTATCCATTACAGCCCCAGAAGGCCCGATAAACTTAATCCCCACTTCATCACACATCGTGGCAAATTTGGAATTTTCGCTAAGAAAACCAAAACCTGGGTGGATGGCTTCTGCTTCTGTCAAAACTGCAGCAGATAAAATCGCATTGATATTGAGATAAGATTCTGTCGCCTTACCAGGTCCGATACAGATAGCTTCATCCGCTAGGAGTGTGTGAAGAGCTTCCTTATCAGCAGTTGAATAAACTGCTACGGTCGCAATGCCCAATTCACGCGCAGCTCGGATAATGCGAACCGCAATCTCACCACGGTTGGCAATCAAAATTTTACGAAACATGGAGAACCTCCTTAGTTTCCAATTGCAAAGGTAAGAGTACCACTCGCTGCAAGCTTGCCATCTACTTCAGCCTTTGCTTCAACCACGGCAATCGTATCACGACGTTTTACAAAGGTAGCCGTCATGACTAATTGATCACCTGGTACAACTTGCTTCTTGAACTTAACCTTGTCCATGCCAGCGTAGAAGACCAGTTTCCCTTTATTTTCAGGTTTGGACAATTCCAAGACACCAGCAGTCTGAGCCAAGGCTTCCATGATAAGAACACCTGGCATAACTGGGTATTGAGGAAAATGACCATTGAAGAAAGGTTCGTTGATGGTCACATTTTTAATGGCAACAATGGTATCTTCGCTCACTTCCAAGACACGATCCACTAGGAGCATAGGGTAACGATGGGGTAGAGCTTCTTTGATTCCTTGAATATCGATCATTTGATGCGTACCAATCCTTTACCGAACTCAACCATTTCTTCATTTGAAATGAGAATTTCTGTCACCACACCATCCTTAGGCGCTGGAATCTCATTCATGACCTTCATGGCTTCGATGATCACCAAAGTCTGACCTTTTTTAACACTGTCTCCAACTGTGACAAAGGCAGGTTTATCTGGTCCAGCGGCCAAGTAAGCCACCCCTACAAGTGGACTTTCAACGACATCACCCTCTGGAGCAACCGTCGTTTCAGCTGGTGCTGGTGCTTCTTCCACAGAACTCTCTACTGGAGTTGAAGGGGCAGAAACTACTGGACTTGCAGCTACTGCAGTTGGCACTGGAGCAACTTGAGCTGGTGCTTCAGAAGCCATTCTTGCTTCATTCTTACTAAACTGCAATTCGTCCGTTCCATTTTTATAAGAAAATTCTCTCAAACTTGATTGGTCAAATTGAGCCATCAAGTCCTTGATCTCATTTAAATTCATAATTATTTATTCTCCCAACGTTTGAAAGCAAGAACCGCATTGTGTCCACCAAAACCAAAAGTGTTTGAAATAGCATAAGGGATTTCTTGCTCCAAGCCTTGTCCATAAACGACATTCGCTTCGATATAATCTGACAACTCACTTGTCCCAGCTGTCATTGGTACAAAGTTATGACGCATGGCTTCAATTGTAGCGATGGCTTCTACTGCCCCTGCAGCACCAAGTAAGTGTCCTGTAAAGGACTTGGTTGAAGATACAGGTACTTCTTTACCAAGGACAGCTACGATTGCGCCACTTTCTCCTTTTTCATTAGCAGGAGTTGAAGTTCCGTGGGCGTTGACGTAGGCAACTTGCTCCGGAGAAATTTCTGCTTCTTCCAAAGCCAACTTCATAGCCTTAATCGCACCTTGACCTTCTGGATGAGGTGAAGTCATATGGTAAGCATCACAGGTATTCCCATAGCCGACCACTTCAGCCAAGATAGTTGCACCACGTTTTTCAGCGTGTTCAAGACTCTCGAGAACCAACATCCCAGAACCTTCTCCCATGACAAAACCATTACGATCTTTGTCAAATGGAATAGAAGCACGAGTTGGATCTTCTGTAGTTGATAGGGCAGTCAAAGCTTGGAAACCAGCGATAGCAAAAGGAGTGATAGATGATTCTGATCCACCAACTAACATAACATCTTGGAAACCAAACTTGATAGAGCGGAAGGCATCCCCAATGGCATCATTTGATGAGGCACAGGCTGTATTGATTGATTTACAGATACCATTTGCTCCAAAGCGCATAGCAACATTTCCTGAAGCCATATTTGGCAAGGCTTTTGGAAGTGTCATTGGTTTAACGCGTTTTGGACCTTTTTCATGAAGACGGATAACCTGATCTTCGATTTCTTTAATTCCCCCAATACCAGAAGCCACAATGACACCAAAGCGATCTTTATCGATTGCTTCTACATCGAGATTTGCATTAGTAACCGCTTCTTGAGCTGCATAAAGGGCATACAAAGAATAGTTATCAAAACGATTGGTATCTTTTTTGACAAAGTACTTATCAAATGGAAAATCTTGGACTTCTGCCGCATTGTGCACAGCAAATTCGCTGTGGTCAAACTTAGTGATTTCTCCAATTCCGATTTTCCCAGTTTGCAAACTGTTCCAAAATTCTTCTGGAGTATTTCCGATAGGAGAGGTCAATCCGTAACCTGTTACTACAACTCGATTTAGTTTCATCTGTCTTACCTATATCTTTCCTTATTTTTTACATGCTAAGTCCGCCATCAACAGCGAGAACTTGTCCAGTCAAATAATCCTGTCCAGCCAGGAACACTGTAGCATCTGCGATATGTTCTGCTTGACCAAAATGTTTCATTGGGATTTGGGCCAATGTCGCTTCCTTGACCTTATCAGACAAAACAGCAGTCATATCTGACTCGATCATCCCTGGTGCAAGAGCATTTACGCGTACGTTGCGATTGGC
Organism: Streptococcus oralis; assembly: GCF_018448765.2. Classification (GTDB taxonomy): domain Bacteria; phylum Bacillota; class Bacilli; order Lactobacillales; family Streptococcaceae; genus Streptococcus; species Streptococcus oralis_BM. The sequence goes on along the minus strand of NZ_JAHCMC020000001.1, from coordinate 403,329 downwards.
AACTTCACGTGCAACTGACTTGGTAAAACCAATCAAACCTGCTTTAGAAGCTGCATAGTTGGCTTGTCCGATATTTCCCATCAAACCGACCACACTCGACATGTTGATAATCGCTCCTTCACGTGCCTTGATCATCTGTTTCAAGACTGCTTGCGTCATGTTAAAGGCCCCTGTCAAGTTGATCTTAATCACTTTTTCAAAGTCTTCTTCGGTCATCTTGAGCATGAGCGTATCTTGAGTGATCCCAGCATTGTTTACCAAGACATCGACAGAACCGAGTTCTGCGATTGCTTGATCTACCATACGTTTAGCATCTGCAAAGTCTGAAACATCACCCGAAATCGGTACCACTTTGACACCGTAGTTTGAAAACTCAGCCAGCAATTCTTCTGAGATTGCTCCGCGACTATTCAAGACCACATTAGCGCCTAGTTGGGCAAATTTGTGAGCAATGGCAAGCCCGATACCCCGACTTGAACCTGTAACAAAGATATTTTTATTTTTTAGTTGCATTCTGTTCTCCTGTTTCCTGTTGTATTTGTGGGAGAAGGGATCACTAGTTTCCCAGCAAAGCATCCAAACTTGCTTGGTCTTCAACGTTAGCTAGCTTAGCTGTTTTATCGACTTTTTTGACAAAGCCTGATAGGACTTTCCCAGGACCAATTTCAATAAAATTGGTCACGCCAGCATTCTGCATCACTGCGATACTCTCATAGAAACGAACAGGTTCTTTCACCTGACGCGTCAAGAGCTCTTGGATTCGGTCTTTTTCCATGATTGCAGCTTCAGTATTACCTACTAGAGGACAGTTAAAGTCTGAGAAACTAATCCCCTCAAGAGCTCCAGCTAGCTGTTGGCTAGCTGGCTCTAGAAGGGCTGTGTGGAAAGGACCCGACACATTTAGGGGGATCAATCGTTTGGCTCCTGCTTCCTGCAAGAGTTGGACTGCACGGTCAACCGCAGCCACCTCTCCACCAATGACGATTTGGCTTGGGGTGTTGTAGTTGGCTGGAGTCACTACTCCTACTTTAGAGGCTGTTTCACAAGCTTCCTCTATCACATCTACTGGAGTGTTGAGGACGGCAACCATCTTCCCAGAGCCTACAGGTGCAGCTTCTTCCATATAAGCACCACGTTTAGCAACCAAGGCAACTGCATCCTCAAAGTCCAAGGCACCACTTGCTACAAGAGCAGAATATTCCCCAAGAGACAATCCTGCTACCATATCTGGCTGGTAACCCTTTTCTTTCAATAGTCGGTAAATAGCAACCGAAGTCGCTAAAATAGCTGGTTGCGTATAGCGAGTCTGGTTTAACTTGGTTTCTTCCTTATCAATCAAGTCACGGAGGTCATAACCCAAAACCTGACTGGCTTGGTCAATTGTTTCCTTGACGATAGGGTAGCGATCATAGAGGTCTCGTCCCATCCCTAGATACTGAGCACCTTGACCTGCAAATAGAAAGGCTGTTTTAGTCATTTCTTACAACTCCTGCCCAACGAGAGGCTTCTTCCTGAATTTTCTTGGCAGCGCCATAGTATAGATCTTTTAGGATTTCTTCAACGGTTTCTTCTTTAGAGACCAAACCAGCGATCTGACCTGCCATGACAGATCCACCTTCTACATCTCCATGAACAACGGCTTTAGCAAGAGCACCAGCTCCCATTTGTTCAAAGATTTCTAAATCCGGATTTTCTTGTTTAAAGGCATCTTTTTCAGCCTGCTCAAAGTCACGTGTCAACTGATTTTTAATGGCACGAACAGCATGTCCAAAGTGCTGAGCTGAAATAGTCGTATCGATATCACGCGCTTTTAAGATTTTTTCCTTGTATTTTGGATGGGCGTTAGATTCCTTAGCTACTACGAAACGCGTACCAACTTGAACAGCCTCTGCACCAAGCATAAAGCCTGCAGCGACACCTTCACCGTCGGCAATTCCTCCAGCTGCGATAACTGGAATTGAAACAACTGCAGCAACTTGGCGAACCAAGGTCATCGTTGTTAATTTACCAATATGTCCACCGGCTTCCATCCCCTCTGCAATAACTGCATCCGCACCAATTTTTTCCATGCGTTTTGCCAAAGCAACACTTGGAACAACAGGAATAACTGTAATTCCAGCATCATGGAAACGAGTCATGTATTTACTTGGATTTCCTGCACCAGTTGTCACCACCTTGACCCCTTCTTCAATCACGAGATCAACGATGTCTTCTACAAAAGGTGACAAGAGCATGATGTTAACACCAAAAGGTTTGTCCGTAAGTGATTTGATTTTATCGATATTAGCCTTTACGACCTCTTTAGGTGCATTCCCCCCACCGATAATCCCTAAACCGCCAGCTTTAGAAACAGCTCCGGCCAAGTCGCCATCAGCGACCCAGGCCATTCCTCCTTGGAAGATAGGATAATCAATGTTCAATAATTCTGTAATACGTGTTTTCATAGTGCCTCCATCAGTCCTTGCTTACGTAATAGTTCGATTAGTATATTATTTGAGTCTCAAACCATTACCTAAACAAGAGGGAGTGGGTTCCCCCAACTCCTTCTATATCTTATTCGTTCTTATTTTGTTTTCTCTTCAACATAGGCAACCAAGTCACCAACTGTTTTCAAGTCATCTTCTGCTTCGATTTGGATATCAAAAGCATCTTCAATTTCTGAGATTACTTGGAACAAGTCCAATGAGTCTGCATCCAAATCATCAAAAGTAGATTCAAGTGTTACTTCTGATGCATCTTTTCCAAGTTCTTCAACGATAATTTCTTGTACTTTTTCAAATACTGCCATGATAGGACTCCTTTAAAATATAAAAATTTATAACAATGTGTTCACCACATGATTACCTAGATTGTAAGAATGAGCGTGCCCCAGGTCAAGCCTCCACCGAAGCCTGATAAAAGAATCGTTTGGCTACCGTCTACACGGATCAACCCCTGATCCACACACTCTGATAGTAAAATCGGGATGCTTGCCGCACTGGTATTCCCATACTCCATCATATTGGCTGGAAGTTTGTCGCGATCAACACCGATTTTTTTAGCCATTTTATCCAATATGCGGATATTGGCCTGATGAAGCAAGAGATAGTCCAAATCAGATGCTCCCACTGGACTTTCGTCAATGGTCTGCTTGATTGACCTAGCAACATCTCGAATCGCAAAATCAAAAACTGCTCGCCCATCCATTTTCAAAAATGCAGGAACTGCTTCTTGATTAGAGAAGGGGGAAGTCAAGGACGTTTGGCCATAAGTTAAGCACTCGCTTCGAGTACCATCACTGTGCATACTCTCTGCAAGGAAGTGGCGGTTCTCACTTGTTTCCAAGAGAACTCCACCAGCACCGTCTCCAAAGAGCACCGCAGTAGATCGATCTGACCAGTCAACCGCCTTAGACAAGGTTTCAGCACCGATAACAATCCCTTTTTTAAACTGTCCAGATGTCAGAAACTTTTCAGCAGTTGAAAGTGCAAAGATAAAACCACTGCAAGCAGCTGTAAGATCAAAAGCAAAGGCTCTGTTAGCACCAATATTGGCCTGAACTCGCGCTGCTGTAGAAGGCATCATTGAGTCAGGTGTGATTGTTGCTACAATGATAAAGTCAATCTGCTCAGCTTCTATACTCGCCTTAGCCAGTAAGCTTTTGGCAACTTCTGTCGCCAAATCACTCGTTGACTCCGTTTTTGAAATATGTCTCTGTTTAATTCCTGTACGACTTGAAATCCACTCATCGCTTGTATCCATTATTTGAGCCAAATCTTGATTGGTGACCACTTGCTCTGGTACATAATGAGCAACCTGGCTTATTTTAGCAAAAGCCATTATTTCAAATCCTCCAAAAATTGATAAAGGTTAGTCAAGCCCTTGCCCATAACTTTCATCTCCTCAGGACTCATACCCTCGATAATTTTTTCAACCATGGCCTTGTGGAAACGTTTATGAAGGCGGTGGACTAAACGACCTTTCTTTGTCAAATGTAGATAGACCACACGACGATCCTGTTCGGAACGAATTCGCTCAATATAACCCTTTCTTTCTAGGTTATTCAAGCTCGTCGTAACAGTTCCTAAGGTTACCATCAGTTCTTTGGAAACTTTGCTAGGCGTTGCCTCAGGGAATTTTCCAATCACATCGATTGTGTGCATTTCTTTGATGGAGATATCTTTGAATCGACTACCTCGTAAGCTAACCTCCTCAATCACAAGGACATTATTAAAAATGGATGTTAAATAATCATTTACTCGTTGGTAGTCCAAACTTTTTCCCTCCTCCTCAAAAAACTTTTACAATCAAAACATTTGATAGAAAAAGTATATCAAACTTCAAAAGATAGTGCAAGTATTTTTTTACTTTCCTGAAAATTTTGGTCGTCTTCTTTCTGAATGAGCGCGAACTCCTTCTTTGAAATCTTCGGTTTGAGCTAAGGATTCCTGCAGCTTCAACTCCAATTCGGCATAATCTTGCCAATCCTTAAATTGGCTTTCCCAAACCAGCTTTTTAATCGCTGCATAGGAATTAGCTGAACCACGTCTGAGTTTTTTTAGAACCTGGTCTCTTGTTTTTTCCAACTTATCTGCCTCACAGACTCGATAAACGACGCCCCACTCCAGAGCTTTTTCCGCTGTCAAGGCTTCTCCTGTCATGGCAAGCTGGGCTGCTCTTGTCACTCCTATACTACGACTTAGGAGATGAATACCTCCTGCATCGGGAGCCAACCCAACCCCGACAAAGGCCTGAATGAACTTGGCCTTGTCTGTTGCTATACAGAAATCAACCGCTACTGCCATATTTGCTGCAGCTCCTGCAACTGCCCCATCTACTTCCATCAAAACAGGTTTGGGTATTTGCTTGATCTTATAGGAAATTGTATTGACCAATTCTGCGATTTTTGTCAGTGAAGGGATATCATCCTCATCCACCGCCCGCTTCATCTCGACCAGGTCTCCCCCCACTGAAAAGACCTTCCCATTAGCGTTTATCAAGATAAACTGAACAGCTTGATCCTGCTCTGCTAGGGTCAAAGCTTCTAAAATCTCCTCACACATTGGGATGTGGAAACCATTTGCGACTTCAGGACGATTCAAAGTAATAATAGCTAGATCATCTACGATCTGGTATAGGATATGATTCATAGCTTCTCCTTTTGTATGATGATAAAATTATTTTATTACCAAAGTATACCTTTTTTGGGATAAAGAGGCAAGGAAAAACTAAAGGAAAGTGTCTCAGCTGATTATTTCCCCACCGTTTATGAATGTAAATAAAATTTGACTCTCTTACTTTTAAACTGTTGTCGCTTTTCAGAATAAGTTAGCATTTACTCCTATTGTAATAGGGAGCTATTTTCTTCATTGAAAAATGCCCCTCTTTCTGCTATAATCGTATAAAATACTTACTTGAGGAGTCTTTATGAAGGTTGTAAAATTTGGTGGAAGTTCGCTTGCCTCTGCTGGTCAGTTAGAAAAAGTTTTAAACATCGTTAAAAGTGATAAGGAACGCCGTTTTGTAGTCGTTTCTGCACCCGGAAAACGCAATGCTGAAGATACCAAGGTAACCGATGCCTTGATTAAATACTATCGCGACTATGTGGCGGGAAATGATATCAACGCTAGCCAAAGCTGGATCATTGATCGTTATGCCGCTATGGTTAGTGAACTAGGCCTAAAACCTGCCGTTTTAGAAAAGATTTCTAAAAGCATTCGGGCCTTGGTAACTCTTCCTATAGAAGACAATGAATTTCTCTATGATACCTTCCTAGCGGCTGGAGAAAATAACAATGCCAAACTCATTGCAGCCTACTTTAACCAAAACGGTATCGATGCACGCTATGTTCACCCAAGAGAAGCTGGAATCATTGTCACAAGTGAACCAGGAAACGCACGTATCATCCCATCTAGTTATGACAAGATTGAAGGCTTGGCTGATAGCAACGAAGTCCTTGTCATCCCTGGTTTCTTTGGCGTAACTAAGGAAAATCAAATCTGTACCTTCTCACGTGGAGGTTCAGATATTACTGGTTCCATTATCGCAGCTGGAGTCAAGGCTGATCTCTATGAAAACTTTACAGACGTAGACGGTATCTTTGCTGCCCACCCTGGTATTATCCATCAACCACACTCCATTCCTGAATTAACCTACCGTGAAATGCGTGAGTTGGCATACGCTGGATTTTCAGTCCTTCATGATGAAGCCCTTCTACCTGCCTACCGCGGAAAAATTCCTCTTGTCATCAAAAACACCAATAACCCTGACCACCCAGGAACTCGTATCGTTCTAAAACACAGTAGCGATAAATTCCCAGTCGTTGGGATCGCTGGTGATTCTGGATTCGTCAGCATCAACATGTCTAAATACCTCATGAACCGCGAGGTTGGATTCGGTCGTAAGATTCTTCAAATCCTTGAAGATCTTAACATTGGTTGGGAACATATGCCAACAGGTATCGACGATCTTTCAATCATCCTTCGTTCCCGTGAATTGACTCCTATCAAGGAGGAAGAAATTCTGCGTCAGTTAGTTCAAAAAGCCGAAGTGGACCATGCTGAAATCGAACATGACCTTTCAATCATTATGATTGTCGGAGAAAAGATGAAGAGTCATATCGGGGTAACTGCTACTGCAACACGCGCTCTATCTGAAAACAAAATCAACATCCAGATGATGTCCCAAGGCTCAAGTGAAGTTTCCATCATGTTTGTTGTCAATAAAGAGCAAGAAAAGGCAGCTATCAAGGCTCTCTACCACGCCTTTTTCGATGAAAGTAAGGAAGATTAATCATGGCCCAATCACTCAATAAAGTCATTGACCTACAAACCACTGGAACATCCTATCTTTCCATCTCTGGAAAAGTCGGAAAATTTCTAGTTGGGGACCAAGCCTTAGAGTTTTATCCTGACGTCAATGTCGAACAATATATCCAAATCCCCTGGTCCAGCATTCAGCAAATAGGAGCCAACGTAAGTGGTCGCAAAATCAGTCGCCACTTCGAAGTCTTCACCGATCAAGGAAAATTCCTCTTCGCTTCCAAAGACTCTGGAGCTATTCTCAAAATCGCTCGGGAAAAACTTGGCAATGACAAGGTTGTGAAACTCCCTACTTTACTCCAGACCATTGGTCAAAAATTCAAAAATCTATTTGCAAAAAAGTAGAAACTTTAGTATAATCATAGCAACGGATAAGTAGGTTATCCTCTTCTTCCAGAAAGTCTGCGGGTGCTGCGAGCAGATAGGAGAGGTAAGTGAAATTCTACCGTTAGTAACAATTACATACACAATCAAGTGCACACCTGTGAAGTTGGATGGAACCGTGGCCCTGCCACTCCAACGCTTTGTCAGGTGTGTTTTCTTCATAAAGGAGTTCTTATGTTAGATATTAAACGTATTCGTACAGACTTTGATGCTGTCGCAGAAAAATTGGCTACACGTGGTGTAGATGCTGCTATCTTAAATGAGATGAAAGAAATCGATGCTAAACGTCGTGACATCTTGGTCAAGGTTGAAAACCTCAAAGCAGAACGTAACACAGTTTCAGCTGAGATTGCCCAAGCCAAGCGAAACAAGGAAAATGCCGATGACAAGATTGCTGCAATGCAAACCCTATCTGCTGAAGTCAAAGCATTGGATGCTGAACTAGCGGACATTGATGCTAAATTGACAGAATTTACCACTACTCTTCCAAACATCCCTGCTGACAGTGTTCCTGTTGGGGCTGATGAAGATGACAATGTGGAAGTTCGCCGTTGGGGGACTCCACGCGAGTTTGACTTTGAACCAAAAGCTCACTGGGATCTTGGTGAAGATCTTGGTATCCTTGACTGGGAACGTGGAGCAAAAGTTACTGGTGCTCGCTTCCTCTTCTATAAAGGGCTTGGTGCTCGTTTGGAACGTGCTATCTACAACTTTATGTTGGATGAACATGGAAAAGAGGGCTATACTGAAGTCATCACACCATACATGGTTAACCATGATTCTATGTTTGGTACTGGTCAATATCCAAAATTCAAGGAAGACACTTTTGAATTGAAAGACACTAATTATGTCCTTATTCCTACCGCTGAAGTGCCTTTGACAAACTACTATCGCGATGAAATCCTTGACGGAAAGGACCTACCAATCTACTTCACTGCTATGAGCCCATCATTCCGTTCTGAGGCTGGTTCTGCTGGTCGTGATACTCGTGGTTTGATTCGTCTACACCAATTTCACAAGGTTGAAATGGTCAAATTTGCCAAACCAGAAGAATCTTATGAAGAATTGGAAAAAATGACAGCCAACGCTGAAAACATCCTTCAAAAACTCAACCTTCCATACCGTGTCGTTGCCCTCTCTACTGGGGACATGGGCTTCTCAGCTGCCAAAACTTACGACTTGGAAGTTTGGATTCCAGCCCAAAATACCTACCGTGAAATCTCAAGCTGTTCAAATACAGAAGATTTCCAAGCCCGTCGTGCTCAAATCCGTTACCGAGATGAAGCCGATGGCAAGGTAAAACTCCTTCACACTTTGAACGGTTCTGGACTTGCAGTCGGACGTACAGTGGCTGCAATTCTTGAAAACTACCAAAACGCAGATGGTTCTGTGACCATCCCAGAAGTTCTTCGTCCATATATGGGTGGAGCTGAAGTTATCAAACCATAAAAATAAGGTTTAGCTATTTCTAGCTAGACCTTTTTTCGTAACCAAATCAGATAAGCACCCAAGACAAAGAATAAAATAGTTAGGCAAATAACGGTTTCAGCCAATACCAGATAATCCAGAAATGGAAGTTTCAAAATTCCCTGAGCCATCTTGAGCGAAGTAGCTGTGATAATGGTTGGGAAGGTTAGGGCTGAGAAGGCTGGTTGAAAGCCTTGTTTTAAAATATTGGGTAGGCGAGTTAAAACAAAGAAAAAGAAGGATTGAGATGCCAAAATCATGACAATCAAGAGCCAAGTCGGTAGGCTTGCTCCTCCAACTCGAACTAGAGAAGCCAAGAGTAGGGAAAAGGGAGCACAGTAGATTCCTTCCTGTCCAAGCAAGGCCACTGGGAGTGGATCTTTCTTTAAATCCCTATAAATAAGGGGATAGAGATAGAAGGTCAAGACAAAACCAAAACTCAAGGTCGCATAGGCAATTTCAATGATACCGACAAGAGGATAGGTCAAGGCTGCTACTGCTATTCCCACATAGAGTACCGTCCAGCTAGGAGTCGCATTGACCCTCCGACCTGAACAGGCAAATTTGATGGTAAAAGTAGCAATCAAAGCCAAATCCAAGAGAAATGAAAACCACCAGATCCCTTGTGCTACTATAGGAAGAGCAGGGAATACGCGAAAGACATAGGTCGATAAAATCATCCCAGCCATAGGAAAAGTGGCCATCCCAGATAAAAGAGGGGGCCTGGTCAATTCTTGCTTGGTTTCTCCCCAATTAAAAAGATGAAGAATCAGAAAGAAAATCCACAACACTAGACCAATCAGACTTAATAAATGTGACAGAACTGGCCAAGTATCTGCAATCAGATTTCCTGCACCTGCTAAACCTAATAAACAGCCAGAGAATACTAAGGGGAGCTTTTTCATCCGAGCCTCCAATAATCATGTTATTATTAGTATAGCATAAAAGCGCTTAAAATAGCATAGAAAAATGAAGACTGGATTGCTCAGTCTTCATTTTTTCTTTCTGATTCGAACTAGGCATAAGGTTGCAATTCTGGATTAATTGGCGTATTGGCTAGATTGTTGGCATAGTTACAAAGGCTAGCAAGACTAACACCCAGAATCACATCCAAGGCATTTTGTTGCGTGTAGCCAGCTTCCAAAAATTCAGCCAAGGCTTCATCTCCTACACGCCCTTTGGTATTGATGACCGCCAAGGTAAACTTAGCTAGGGTGTCCAATTTAGGATCTGTTTCAATCGGAGTGCGGTTGCGGAGAGCTTGGAGAAGATCATCATTCATCTGGATTTGTTTGATTGAAAAGGCTGTGTGACCTGCGACGCAGAAAGCACAACCATTGGTTACGGCAGCTGTGATTTGCACTACTTCACGCTCTACTGGTGTCAGGCTGTTGCGACGGTTGATGGCTCCGACAGTTCGGTAGGCTTCAAGCGCGGTAGGAGCGTTGGCCAAGAGACCGATTAGGTTGGGAATATAGCCATTGTTATCTTTTTGTACTGTTTCAAGAACTTCTTTTACTTCTGCTGGTGCTGATTCTACTGTGTGGATGGTAAATGTTGTCATAAGAAACCTCTTTTCATTTTATTGTCATTTAGTCTATCATAGAATTTCACCCTTGGATAATATATATTTTCAATCGCCTTGATAGAAAATGTCTATGAAATGAAAAAAATCACACTAAAAGTGTGATTGGGTTAGTGTTTAAAATACTTTCTGGTTTCGGAAATAACGACTGGCGACAAGACCAAGAGGGCAATCAAGTTTGGTAAAGCCATCAAGGCATTGACGATATCTGCGATAATCCAAACCATATCCAACTCGATAAATCCTCCCAACAAGACCATGAGCACAAAGACCACTCGATAGAGCCAGATAAAGCGAACGCCAAAGAGAAACTCAAAACAGCGCTCTCCGTAGTAGTTCCATCCGAGAATCGTCGTAAAGGCAAAGAGTACAAGGAAAATGGTCAAGAGGGCAGGTCCAAAGTGTGAAAAAACTGTTGAAAAGGCTGACTGGGTCAAGGCAACTCCATTCAAATCACCACTCCAAACCCCAGTTACCAAGATTGTCAGACCTGTCAGAGTGCAGATAATCAAAGTATCAATAAAGGTTCCTGTCATGGAAATCAAGCCTTGCTCGACAGGTTCATTTGTCTTAGCCGCAGCCGCTGCAATGGGAGCAGAACCAAGACCAGATTCGTTAGAGAAGACTCCCCGCGCCACACCATTTTGGATAGCCATCCGAATGCTGGCACCTGCAAAACCACCTACCGCAGCAGCTGGACTAAAGGCTGAAGTAAAGATGAGGGCAAGTGTGGCTGGGATTTTCTCGATATTAAAGAGAATAACTGTAAGAGTTCCTAAAATATAGACAATAGCCATAAAAGGAACCACTGCTGTCGAAACTTTTGAAATGGATTTGAGGCCACCAAAGACGGCAATCCCTACAAAAATGGATAAAATCAGAGCTGTGATAGCTGGATCAACTTGGGCTGTATTTTGAATGGATTCTGTAATCGAATTGACTTGGGTAAAGGTACCAATCCCTAGAAGGGCTACCAATACACCCGCTAGGGCAAAGAAGATAGCAAGTGGACGCCACTTTTCTCCCATCCCCAAAAGGATGTAATGCATGGGTCCTCCAGCTACAGCTCCATTTGCATCCTTTGTGCGATATTTGATAGCTAGCAAGCCTTCGGCATATTTGGTCGCCATCCCAAAGAAGGCCGCCATCCACATCCAAAAGAGGGCCCCTGGTCCCCCAACCTTAATGGCTGTTGCGACCCCGATGATATTTCCCGTACCAACAGTAGCGGCAAGAGCTGTACATAGAGCAGCAAAGCTCGATACATCCCCATGTCCCTTGTCCTTGGTAAAGATCAACTGAAAGGCCTTGGGGAGACGAGCTAGCTGTAAAAGCCCTAATCGAATGGTCAGATAGATACCCGTTCCGACCAATAACAGTAAGAGGGGAGGTCCCCAAACGAAAGCATCAAGCGCTTTTAGCAATTCTAACATGTCCTACTCCTATCTTTCAACCCCAAAAGAAAGAGCACATGCAAGATACATGTACTCTGGAATGCTTAGATAAATGCTAAAAAGCGGTCTATCCTAGCTCTGTCCTTTTACCTGAGAGTTTGAGCAGTTGCCTGCCTTGCCCCTTCGGTGCCTTTACGGTCTCTCCAGAGTTCCGTCCATTTACAGTCATGGAAAACAAACCTTTCTCCACTTCTATTAAACTTCATTCGGTATTGGTATTTTATTTTTTATTATTTTACAAGAAAAGTTAGCCTTTGTCAATATATTCTATGAAAATTTTTGACCTTTCATTTCTTTTTTCAGAAAGGTTGACTCCTTCTTCTCTCTATCCTTTAAAGGTCACAATGGTGGCACCACTGCCTCCAGCATTTTGTGGAGCATAGCCGAAACTCTTGACATGCTTGTTTCTTTGCAGGTATTTGGTGACGCCCTCACGGATGACTCCTGTTCCGATACCATGGATAATGTCTACCTGAGCCATGTTATTGAGCAGGGCTTGGTCGATAAAGGCGTCCAGCTCATTCATAGCCTCTTCGTACCGTTTGCCTCTGAGATCCAGTCTCGCTTGCGGACCACGATCAGAAGCTCGTTTGACGACATTGACTTGTTTTTTCTTGACTGAGGCTTCTTGCTGAGCCTGAACAAGGTCAAATTCTTTCTCCTCCAAGGTTATCTTGATCAAGCCAACTTGGGCTTCCCAACGGCCGTCCTTAAGTTGATTGGTCAAGGTTCCACGCTGACCATAACTGAGAACCACTATATCATCCCCCACCTTCGGAGCTCGTTTTTTCTTGGCTTTTTGAAGGACCTTGTTTTTAGATAAGTCGACTTTTTCAGGAGCCAGTTTTTTCAGCTCAGCCTTGGCTTCAATGATTTCGTGGGGTTTGAGTTGAGACTTACTGTGGAGGTTCTTAAGAATCTGGTCACTCTCACTTAGAGCAAGTTCCACAATCTCAGCAGCTTGTTCACGCGCCTTGTTGAGCTCAGTTTCCTTTTCACGATTGAGTTCGTTGTAGAGTTTTTTGAGTGCTCGGTTCATCTTGAGGTTTTCTTGCTCCACCTCACGGATATTATCCAAGCGTTTACGGCTTTCAAGCGTTTGCTTTTCCAATTGCTCAATGATACGGTTGACGTCATTATCTTGGTTGACCTGCTGGCTGGCATCTCCTACGATGACATCTGACAGTCCTAGGCGTTTGGCAATTTCAAAGGCATTGCTTCGACCAGGAACTCCCTGCATAAAGCGATAGGTCGGACGCAAGCTGGCTGTATCAAACTCCATGCTGGCATTTTGCACAAAGGCTGTCTCAATACCATAAGCCTTGAGTTCTGGATAGTGGGTCGTCGCCATAGTCTTGACCTGACGTAGACGAAGATCCTCCAAAATAGCCATAGCAAGGGCTGCACCTTCCTGTGGATCAGTACCGGCCCCAAGCTCATCTAGCAATAAGAGTGAGTGTTGGTTGACCTTGCCAAGAATATCTACGATATTGGTCATGTGGCTGGAGAAGGTAGACAAGCTTTGCTCAATAGACTGCTCATCCCCAATATCTGCGAAAATTTCTTCAAAAATACCGACACGGCTCCCCTTATCAGCTAAAATGGGCAAGCCTGACTGGGCCATCAGTTGAGTCAAGCCCAGTGTTTTGAGCATGATGGTCTTCCCACCAGTATTGGGACCTGTAATGACAATGGCTGTTAATTCCTTACCAAAGTGTACATCGTTTGCAACAGCATTTTTGACCAAAGGATGGCGAACATGAAGGAGTTGAATCTCTTGGTTCTCTGAAAGCTGAGGAACAACTGCTTGTCTTTCTTGGATGAAACGCACCTTGGCACGAATCAAGTCTAAATGGCCGATAATCCAAGCATCATTAGCGATCTCTACAGCATGTGGACGGACCCGTTCTGATAACTCCTGTAGAATGCGGATCATCTCATAGCGCTCATCAGCGCGCCGACTCGCGATTTCTTCGCTCAGTTTCACGACCTCACGTGGCTCGATGTAGACCGTGTTTCCACTGGCAGAGATGTCATGGACAACACCTGCAATCTTATTGCGATAGGTGTTCTTTACTGGTAAAACTTGACGGCCATTTCTGCTAGCGATTATACCTTCCGTCAACATCTGCGCTTTTTGCTTGAGTAAGTCTTGCAAGACATCTCGAACTTGACTCTCGCTATCATGGATTTTTCGACGGATGCGTGCTAGCTCTTCACTGGCGAAATTTTCGATAAATCCTGCATCATTTAGGGATTGAAGACTCCCTTGCAAGTGTGGAAAATCATGTAGTTTTTCAAACCATCCCACCAACTGCTCCAAGCGTACGTTTTCAAGATTGGCATAAAAACCTTGCAACTCTCTGCTAGCCAGCAAGACCCGTTTGAGGAGCAGGAACTCCTCAATATTGAGATCCGCCCCCATCTCCAGACGCTTGCAAACCGCTGATATCTCACGCGTCGCTAGGATGGTAAAGTGAGGTTGCTCCACAAATAGGGCTTGCATTTCCTCCATCTCTATAAATGCTTGCTTGATCTTATCCACCTTGGCAGTTGGAGCCAAGCCTTTTAGCTCCTCTAGCCCTTGTTCTGTCAAGAGATGCGGTTCAAACAAGGCTTTGATTTTATTAAATTCTAAGGTTTCTAGTATTTTTGTATTCATATTCTTTCCTTGTATGCTTGTTTACAAGATTGTAGTGCCTAAAGGTTTTTGACTTAGTCGTCCAACCTGTAAACAAAGGGCTAGGAAAAATCCCGCCCTTTTTATCCAATTAAATTTGTCACCCAGAATTGTTTGATAAAGTTTGTCGTAAAAGGGACACTTTGGATGATGTTTTTGGCTACTATACTTTTTTCGAGTGAATTTTGAATGACTGCCAGAGGCACCGTTGCAAGAATGGTCAGAGCCATTTGCAAGACAAATAAGGTTACCAATAGCGACAATAGGCCTGCCCCGATACGAAACCATTTGACATCGAGCTTTTTAGTTGGAATCAAGTGTAGGAACAAACCGATAAAACGTCCGATACTGTAACAAATTCCGAAAACTAAAAGGTAGGCGAGACCCGCATAAAAAACCTTGTCTAGCTGAAAAAGCTGGTCTGAAGGGAAGAAAAAGGTACCCTGTCCTTCCTGGGGATTGGCATAAGGAACAAGCAAGTGGAAGTGATCTCCCAGTGATTTATAAAAATGTCCTGCAACAAAGGCTGAAATCACTGCAACGATGAAATAATAAACTTGCAGCACCAAACCTCTACGGTAGCCGATATAAAATCCCCAAGCTAGAACCAATAAGAGTAGGATTGAAATCATAGGGAATCCTCAATCTTGCTCTGTTCTTGTTTGACAGCAATCAACTTGTGACGGAGTTCTAACAACTCTTGCTCCTTGTCATCAAATTCAATTTCACGATTGAGCTGTGTAGACAGACAGTTGACCGCCAAAAGAAGCGCAATGGTTTCATCATCCGCCCCAGGCATTTGTTCTTTAATTGCTTGGTATTTTTCAGTCGCAACCTTGGCAATTTCCTCCATAAAGAGGTTGTCATGCTCGGTTGTTAAGGTTAATGTCTTTTTTCCGAATGTAAACTTATATCGATTTAGATTTGCCATAAAATTCACCTCACGGTATTATACCAAATTTCGCTAATTTTGTCAGTTTTTACCAATTCTCCTGCTTTTGTGGTACAATAGAGACTATGGCAAGTATCACACTCACACCAAGTGAACAGGAAATTCAGAGCTTTTTAAGTCAGTATCAGAAGGCTCTCAGTCCTAGTAAAAATCCTTATATTCGCTATTTTTTGCGACTGCCTCAGACAACAGTTTCCATCTATACTTCTGGAAAAGTCCTCCTGCAAGGCGAAGCTGCTGAGCACTACGCCAATTTCTTTGGCTACCAAGTTCAACAAGAAAACAGTGGACAAGATTTCCCTATGATTGGGACCGATGAGGTGGGAAATGGTTCCTACTTTGGTGGACTGGCTGTCGTGGCTTCCTTCGTAACACCTGACCAGCACGACTTCTTACGAGAACTTGGTGTGGGGGATTCCAAGACTCTGACAGACCAAAAGATTCGTCAGATTGCTCCTATCCTCAAGGAAAAAATCCAGCACCAAGCGCTTCTCCTTTCACCGAGCAAGTACAACGAAGTTATCGGAGAGCGTTACAATGCTGTTTCTGTAAAAGTTGCCCTTCACAATCAGGCTATTTTTCTCCTGCTTCAAAAAGGAGCCCAGCCAGAAAAAATCGTCATTGATGCTTTTACAAGCGCTAAAAACTATGACAAGTACTTGGCGCAAGAAGCCAATCATTTTCCAAACAAGATCACTTTGGAAGAAAAAGCCGAGAGCAAATACCTGGCTGTTGCAGTTAGCTCTATCATCGCGCGGGATCTCTTCCTCGAAAACTTGGAAAATCTTGGACGAGAACTAGGCTATCAACTGCCAAGTGGCGCTGGAACTGCATCTGATAAGGTCGCTAGCAAAATCCTTCAATCCTATGGCATGAAGGGACTTCATTTCTGCGCCAAACTGCATTTTAAAAACACCGAAAAATCCAAAGCACTTCTAGAAAGGTGAGTTATGAATTCGTTTAAAACATTTCTAAAAGAATGGGGAGTTTTCTTCCTGATTATCGCGCTGGTCGGCCTTAGCCGTATCTTCCTTTGGAGCAATGTCCGTGTGGAAGGACACTCGATGGACCCTACCCTAGCCGACGGAGAGGTTCTCTTCGTCGTCAAACACCTCCCAATTGACCGCTTCGACATTGTGGTTGCGCATGAAGAAGAAGTAAATAAAGACATTGTCAAAAGGGTCATCGGTATGCCAGGAGATACCATCCGCTACGAAAATGATAAACTTTTTATCAACGATAAGGAAACGGATGAACCTTACCTAGCTGAATACCTCAACTTGTTCAAAACAGAAAAGTTGCAAAACACCTATACTGGCAAAGGATTTGAAGGCAATAAGGGAGTCTACTTTAGAGAACTTGCTCAAAAAGCACAGGCCTTTACGGTCGATGTCAATTCCAATACCAGCTTCAGCTTTACTGTCCCTCAAGGCGAGTACCTTCTCCTTGGTGACGATCGTCTAGTCTCTAGCGATAGCCGCCATGTCGGCACCTTCAAGGCAAGCGATATCAAAGGTGAAGCAAAATTCCGTTTCTGGCCACTTAACCGTATCGGAACTTTTTAAGATAAGGAAGAGGCCGAGAACGCTAAGTCTCAGTCTCTTTTTCTATTGCGAGTGGAAAACCTTTTAGCCTCCTAGCTTGTTGAAAGAAGCTAAGGGTCCAACTCTCATGAACTCATGTAAAGGAAACCTATGGAAGTTTATTTTTCAGGCACCATTGAACGGATTATTTTTGAAAATCCCAGTAATTTTTATCGCATCCTCCTCCTAGATATCGAAGATACCAATGCGGAGGACTTTGACGATTTTGAAATCATCGTTACAGGAACTATGGCGGACGTGATTGAAGGGGAAGACTACACTTTTTGGGGACAAATCGTTCAGCACTCCAAGTATGGGGAACAGCTTCAGATCAGCCGTTATGAGCGGGCAAAACCAACCAAAAATGGGCTGGTCAAGTACTTTTCCAGTAGCCATTTCAAGGGGATTGGTCTCAAAACGGCCAAAAAAATCGTGGATAGCTATGGTGACAATACCATAGACGAAATTCTGGAGCATCCTGAAAAGCTGGAAAGCATTGCTGGACTCTCTACCAAAAACCGTGAGGCTTTTGTCTCCACCCTCCGTCTCAACTATGGGACAGAAATGGTCTTGGCTAAACTTGCCAACTACGGCATTCCCAATAAACTAGCCTTTCAGATTCAAGACTTTTACAAGGAAGAAACTCTTGATGTGGTTGAAAATTATCCCTACCAGCTGGTCGAGGATATCAAGGGCTTGGGTTTTACCATCGCCGACCAATTAGCTGCCGAACTAGGCATCGAAAGTCAAGCTCCTGAACGCTTCCGTGCTGGCCTTGTCCACAGTCTCTTTCAAGGTTGTATGGATACGGGCGATACCTATATGGAGGCTCGAGATTTGCTGGAACAGACACTTACTCTCCTCGAGTCTTCCCGTCCCGTGGAACTCGATCCCAGCCAAGTAGCTCAGGAATTAGCTCATTTGATCGAAGAAGATAAAATCCAACAGGTGGATACCAAAATCTTTGATAACAGCCTCTTTTTCGCCGAAGAAGGCATTCGCAGTCACTTGGTTCGTATCCTTGAAAAAGGGAAGCAGAAAAGCCAGGATCTAGAAACCATTCAAAAGCATATCGCCAGTGTTGAGGAAGAGCTTGGTATCCAGTACGATAGCATCCAAAAACAGGCTATCTGTGACGCTATCCAGAACAAGGTCTTTATCCTAACAGGTGGACCTGGTACTGGTAAGACGACTGTTATCAATGGGATTATCGCTGTTTATGCCCTCTTAGAAGGACTTGACCTCAGGAAAAAAAGCAACTTACCTATTCTTCTCGCTGCCCCAACTGGTCGAGCCGCTCGGCGCATGAATGAATTGACAGGATTGCCAAGTGCTACCATACACCGCCACTTGGGAATGACATGCGACGATGATACCAGCCATCTGGAAGATTATCTGGATGCCGACTTTATCATTGTAGATGAGTTTTCCATGGTGGATACTTGGCTGGCCAACCAACTCTTCTCTAACATCTCTTCAAACAGTAAAATCCTCATCGTGGGTGATAGCGACCAGCTACCTTCTGTTAGTCCTGGACAAGTCCTGGCTGACCTGCTCCAGATATCCCTGATTCCCCAGACTCGCTTGGAACGGATTTATCGTCAGAGCGAGGAATCAACTATCGTTACCTTGGCGAGTCAAATTCGACAAGGCATCTTGCCAACCGACTTTATCCAGAAAAAAGCTGACCGCTCCTACTTTGAAATCGCTAGTGGCCATATCCCAGCTACCATTGAGAAAATTCTTGGTGCTGCCCTCAGAAGTGGCATTCCGGCTCGTGATATTCAGGTACTGGCGCCTATGTATCGAGGAACTGCTGGCATTGACGCCATCAACCAGCTCATGCAAGACCTGCTCAATCCTCTTCAAAAAGGACAAGTGAGCTTTGAAGCAACTCAGTGTCACTATCGAACAGGAGACAAGGTCATTCACCTAGTCAACGACGCTGAAGTTAATGTCTTTAACGGAGATCTAGGCTACATCACAGACCTGATTCCTGGAAAATACACCGAGTCCAAACAAGACGAGATTGTAATAGATTTTGATGGCAATGAGGTCATCTACCCACGAAACGAATGGTACAAGATTCGACTAGCTTATGCTATGAGCATCCATAAATCTCAGGGAAGTGAGTTCCCAGTTGTCATCCTACCCATTACTAGTGCTAGCAAGCGCATGCTGGAACGCAATCTCATCTACACAGCTATCACACGGGCCAAGAGCAAGCTCATCCTTCTTGGCGAGTTACAGGCCTTTGACTATGCAGTCAAGCATATCGGGACTGCTCGCAAGACCTATCTGATTGAACGTTTCAGTGATTTAATTGAAAATAATATTGAAGAAAGTAAACAAGCCTTCTCTGAAACTGCCACAACAAGTGACGCTGGACAATCCTACATCCTCACCGAGGAAAACTGGTCTAGTATTCCAGCCATGATTGGGATTACAGATGCAGACCTTAAAGAGATTTTTGGAAAATAGACCAGCAGAAAACCCACCTAGACAGGTGGGTTTTTTGTTTATTAATACTCAATGAAAATCAAAGAGCAAACTAGGAAGATAGCCGCAGGTTGCTCAAAGTACAGCTTTGAGGTTGTAGATAGAACTGACGAAGTCAGTAACATATATACGGTAAGGCGACGCTGACGTGGTTTGAAGAGATTTTCGAAGAGTATAAGATTATTTAACTGTTGCAGTGCTTGTAATCAATTCAACAGCTTTTTTGATAGTGATATCGTGTTTCAACATGTCAGCTGAAAGCAAGTTTTGTACTTGTGCAACTTCCATGTTGTAGTCTGCTGCCAATTGCTCGATTTCTTTTTGGATTTCTTCTTCTGAAGCGTCAAATCCTTCAGCTTTTGCAACTGCTTCGATAACAAGGTTAGTCTTTGTACGTGACTCAGCTTCTCCCTCGTATTGTTTGTGAAGGTCTTCTTGAGTAGTTCCAGTGATTTGGAAGTACATATCAGGGTTGATCCCTTGGCGTTGCAAGTTTCCAAGGAATTCATTTACTGAACGGTGAACTTCTTCGTGGATCATTTCTTCTGGAAGTTCTACGATTTCAGCGTTTTCTACAGCTTTATCGATTGCTGCACCTTCAAGAGCATCTTTGTATGCTTCTTCTTTCGCAGCAGTCAATTCTTTGCGGTATTTTTCTTTCAATTCGTCAAGAGTTTCCACTTCTTCGTCGATATCTTTTGCAAGTTCATCATCAAGAGCTGGAACTTCTTTAGCTTTTACTTCGTGGATAGTTGTTACGAATTTAGCTTCTTTACCTGCAAGGTCTTCTGCTTGGTAGTCTTCTGGGAATGTTACGACAACATCAACAGTTTCGCCAGCTGAGTGTCCAACCAATTGGTCTTCAAAACCAGGGATGAATTGACCTGATCCAAGTCCAAGTGAGAAGTTTTCACCTTTTCCACCGTCGAACTCAACACCGTCGATAGAACCAACGAAGTCAATAACAACAGTGTCGCCATTTTCAGCAGCGCCTTCTTTGATAACCAATTCAGCCAAGTTGTTGCGTTCGCGTTCGATACGTTCTTCAACGTCAGCGTCAGTTACTTCTTTTTCTACATCAACTGATACTTCAAGGTTTTTGTAGTCGCCCAATTTTACTTCAGGTTTTGTCACGACTTCAGCTGTGATAACCCAGTCTTTACCTTTTTCCATTGAAGTTACGTCAATTTTTGGTTGTGCAACGACTTCAAGACCAGCTTCTTTTACCGCAGCTTCATAAGCATTTGGCAAAAGTGCGTTCATTGCATCTTGATAAAGAGCTTCTTCACCAAATTTTTGGTCGAAGATAGGGCGTGGAAGGTGACCTTTACGGAAACCTGGAACGTTAAGAGTTTTCTTTACTGAGTTAAATACACGATCCAATTCTGGTTTGATTTGGTCTTGAGAGATAGTGAAAGTCAAGACACCACGGTTTGTTTCTTTGTTTTCAAATGATACAGACATTCTGTCATTTCTCCTTAAAATTTTTAATACAGTCCATTATACCATATAATAGCGACTTTTTTCAAGTAATGAATGCGCTTTTCAATAGTGCTAGAGGTACTTGCTCGCTTCCTTGATACTAAGTTCAGCCATTCTTTTCTTATTTTTTTCAATAAAACGTGCTACCCATTCGGGATTGGTTTTAGAGTAGTCTCTTAGAGCCCAACCGATGGCTTTGTTGATAAAAGATTCTGTCTGGTCCAGATTGTTTAGTAGGATCTTTTCCATCAGTTGGACATTCGTTTTCTCTTTTCTTAACAACTGGTGGTCAATAGCGACTCGTCTCAGCCAGATATTGTCTGATAGGCTCCATTTTAAAAGCACTTCTTCAAGTTCCGGATGGTCGGCTACCAAACTTCCTACTACTCGATCTAGGATATCTACCGTGTCCCACCAAGACTTGGTCACAACAAGGCGCTCAAGCTTAGGCAAATCATCCTTCGTTAGATAAGACTGCATGGTTTTCAAATAGTTGGCAGCCACATATTGGTATTCTCTAGGCTCCTTTTCCCAGCAGATATCTACAAAATCCCAATCGATAATCTTTGTTTTTTTCGCTTCTGGAAAATGCTTTTTATAGAGTGAATTTCTTTCAGGACCTGCAATGCCTAGAAAGGGAAATTGATGGCGCATATAGGCTTCCATTGGGCCTGCTTTCTCAGGGTCTTTTCCCGCTTCTAGCTCCACAAGTAAATCTGTAAGATTCATCTAAAAGTCCTCCTGCCCAACCAAGTGGTGCTGAAAGGCATAGACCGCCGCCTGGGTGCGATCACTGACTTCAAGTTTGGCAAGGATATTGGACACGTGGGTCTTGACCGTCTTGAGAGAGATAAAGAGTTCATCTGCGATACGCTGATTTTCGTAGCCCTTGGCGATGAGTTGAAGTACATCTCGCTCACGCGCGGTCAATTCCTCATGAAGTTCCATATGATTGCGGTGGTATTCGACTTTCTTACTAACTTCTTGCTCAATGGCCAACTCGCCAGCAGCCACCTTACGAACGGCATGAAGCAATTCATCTGCACTAGAAGTCTTGAGCATATAGCCTTTGGCACCAGCATTCAAGACTGGCATGATTTTTTTATTATCCAAGTATGAAGTCACAATCAAAATCTTGGCTTCAGGCCATTCTTTGAGGATGGCTAAGGTTGCATCAATCCCATTCATCTCAGGCATGACAATATCCATGACAATGACATCTGGGCGCAGTTCCAAGGCCAACTCAATACCTTGAGCCCCATTGGCCGCCTCGCCCACAACTTCTACATCGTCTTGGAGGTCAAAGTAGCTTTTCAAGCCCAATCGGACCATTTCATGGTCATCTACCAGTAAAATTTTCATCTTTACTCCTTTATGATTCCTTGTCGAGTAGCGGAATACGGATATCAACCGCCAGTCCTTGCTTAGGAGCTGTCAATAGTTGAACTGTTCCTGCCATATCTTCAACCCGCTCCTTGATATTTCGAAGTCCATAACTCAAGTCGTCTAAGCTCCCCAACTGGAAACCAATCCCATTGTCCACCACTTTTAGTTGCAATTCAAAATCAGTCTGATAGAGGTACACATCCAGACAAGATGCCTGGGCATGGCGGAGGGTGTTGCTGATCAACTCCTGTAGGATGCGGAAGATGTGTTCTTCAATCTTCTTAGGCAATTTAGACACGTTTTGCTTGAGACTAACTTTGAGATCGCTCTTGTCCTCAAGTTCTTTTAAGAGGATTTGAATCCCCTCAACTAGACTCTTCTCTTCCAACTCCACTGGGCGCAAATGCAAGAGCAAGACCCGCAAATCTTTCTGGGCTGTTTCAAGGATGGCTGCGACACTTTGCAACTGGGTCTGCATCTTTTCTCTATCCAGCTTCAAAGCCTGCTGACTGACACCCGATAAAATCATATGGGCCGCAAACAATTCCTGACTAACTGTATCGTGCAGGTCGCGTGCTATCCGCTTCCGTTCTTTCTCGATGATTGCTTCTTCCTTGACCAGGCTTTGATTTTCAGCCTTTTGGACAGCCTCTGTCAAGAGGTTGAGCTTGCCAGACAAGGACTTAAAACTGGCATCCAAGTCTGGATCTGCAAAGGCAACCACCTCTTTTCCTGCTAGCAGTCGCTTGAGATTGACTTGCATTTTTCTGCGAGAGACTTCTTCTATCACGCGCCAAAAGAGGACAAAAAAGAAGGTCATGGAAAGGCTAAAGATCAAGATCAAGAAGATGAGTTTCTCTGTTTTTTCGATATCTTGTAGCAAATAGGACCAATCCAGTTCAAAAATATCAAGTAGACTATTGGCCAAAAAGAGGATAAAGAGGAAAGAAGTCAGGCCAATTAACAGATACGATTGCTTTTTCATCCTCTGACCACCTCCACATCGCCAACCATAGTAGTTAGGAAAATCTTGACGCTCTTGTTACTCTTGAGATAGTCCCTGGTTTCCTGATGATAGTGTTCATTGCGGAGGGATCTCTTAGGTTGATGAAGGAAAGTAAGATCTCCATAAAGACAGTTAACACTGAGACTGATTTCCACATCTACAGGTACGATAATCCTAGTCGTTCCGACCATCTTTCTAAGGATAATGACATTGTCATGATTGGTTAGGATAACTCTTTCCAAATGAATGGTGTCCTTGCCCATGAGGCGAAAGAGGTTGATATCGTCAAACTGGCAGGTCTGGTGACTAGAGAAATGATGGAGATTGCCAAACCAAGGATTGTGTTCATTTTTAACCGTCACCACCTCTTCAAAGACCAAGTCCGTCTCCTCTCTTTCTTGATTCATCATCGGATAGAGAAGAAAGAGACTATAGATAACTGCCACAAAGATAGCTAAAATCACAAAGGGATTGAGCATGACGATGAAAAAGAAAAGAATAGTCGCCACAAGGAGGAACACATTGTTACCCTCTTTACCTGTATAATAACGAAGCAAAAGCAAAAAGAGGAATAGAATCAGCAGAAAACGCGAAAAATGCTCTGACACCATCAAAATCAGAGCTCCCGTCAATAAACAGGCTTCAATAAATAAAAAGATTTGAAATTTTTTCATAGTGCTTCCTCTCTTTTCTATTTTATCACAATTCAAAAAAGTCACCTCGGTCTGAGGATGGAAAAAGGAGATAGGACAGAAATCGCTCCTACAAACTTGGTTCTTTCAGCTCACCACAGTTGACAAAAGGCTACAAAAAAGGGCGGGATCCTTGTCCCGACCTCTCTACTTCTGATCTTTAGCTTCTTTTAGTTTACCATAAAGAATATAGTCTACGTTTTGCAGATCCGCTATGGTGGCACAATTAAGGGCACACATAATCAAACGCAGATCTTCTTTCCAGATTTGGACAATACCAATCACCTCTTCGACGGAGTAGGTTTCAATCAACTCTAGAACGGTTCGAGACAATCCCACAGCCTTGGCACCAAAGACCAAGCACTTAATCATATCAAGAGGATTTCGAACCCCTCCACTAACCAAAAGTTCGACCTTTTCTTTCCAGTCTTGGGCATTGAGAAGGGCTTGCATAGTGGACTGACCCCATTGATTAAGATAATCACGCTGACCACTGCGACGATTTTCGATATAGGCAAAGCTAGTACCACCACGGCCCGACAGGTCAACCGTTCGAACACCCAATTCATAGGCTCTTTCGATGGTCTTCACATCCATCCCAAAACCCACTTCCTTTAGGACAATAGGAACGGGGATTTGCTTGCTATAGTCTGCCAGATGCGATTGCCAGCTTCTGAACGTTCTTTCTCCCTCAGGCATGAGTAATTCCTGCATAACATTGACATGCACTTGCAAAAGAAGAGGATTCATCGCTTCTACAGTCTGAAGTCCCAACTCAACAGGCTTGTCCAACCCAATATTGGTTCCAAGGAGGAGATTTGGATGGCTAGATTTGACAGAAAAAGAATTATCTGTAGGATTTTTTAGGGCTGCGCTATAAGATCCCGTCACAAACAAAATCCCACAGGCTTCTGCCACCTGAGCCAGTTTTTGATTGATTTCTTTACCTTTTTCGCTTCCACCCGTCATGGCATTGATATAAAAAGGAAAATCCCACTTTCGACCTGCAAACTCTGTAGACAAATCAATCTCATCCAGGTCATAAAGAGGCAGGGAAGAATGAATCAACTCCACCTCATCAAAGCTACTATAGGAACTTTTCTGCTCAAGGGCATAGCGGATGTGCTCATCCTTACGATTTGTCGTCATGTCCTATCCTTTCTTGGTATAAGAGCTCAATCTCCAGATCGGCCCAGCGATTTTTTAAAGCTTCAGTTGAATGCTCATCAAAACTCAAGGCAATCCCACAGTCACCACCACCAGCGCCACTACTCTTGGCAACAGCCTGCAAATCTTGACTGGCTTCTTTCAACTGTCTCAGCGAAGGTGTGTAAATATCTGGGCTCAAACCTTCTAAAAGCTGACTGGCTGTTTCCAGCTGCTCGATAATTTTTTCTGCATTCCCCTGTTCCAGGGCTTCTACCAAAGCAGATACCGTTGCTTTTGAGGAAGTTAAAAAATTCTGGCCTATGTTTTGCTTGATTTGCTGAACCATTTGACTCGATACGGCCACTTCCTTGGTCCATCCCACTAGGAAATCACATTCTAGAGCTGGTTGCACTTGTGAGATAGAAAAGCCCCAATCACGCTCTATAACAGTCGCCAAGTTTTCTTCTTGCAACCAAGCAGCCACCTTTTTGCGATCAAATGACTGGTAGAGAACCAAATCTTCTGCCACAATACAGGCAAGGTCTCCCATGGAGCCGTTATCGCCTCGCTTGAGCAAGACCGCGCTAGCCAGCTTGAACAAGAGTTCCTGATCAACCGTAATATCATACAGAGCCAGCAGAGCCTTGACAACCAAGACAACGACGCTACCACTAGAACCTAGACCAAACTTTTTCCCTTCCCGTTCCATTTTTCCACGGATTTCCA
This sequence comes from Streptococcus oralis, assembly GCF_018448765.2. Classification (GTDB taxonomy): domain Bacteria; phylum Bacillota; class Bacilli; order Lactobacillales; family Streptococcaceae; genus Streptococcus; species Streptococcus oralis_BM. Next base: position 377,484 of record NZ_JAHCMC020000001.1, on the reverse strand, counting down.
AGGAAAGAGGTCGCAAGGTTTGCCCACGATTAACGAGGAAATCTCCCACTAGAGAAATTGTTTCTTGAATCAAGCTGTAGGCAGGATTTGGCGTCAAGTCCACTGCAAAATTAAACATGTCTGAGTAGATACGATAGCTGTCAGAAAAGGCAATCTCTGCCTTCATATAGATGGGGATAGCCTTTATCAAGGCTAACTGTCCTGGCTCTAGAATAGCATATTCACCTGCCCAATAGAGTTTTCCGCAAGTTTTAACAGCAATCATCTTGGCTCAAATCCTTTGTTTTTGACACAATCAAGCGATAATGTTGACCGAAGATTTCTGACAAATGCTCCAAGTCTTTCTCCTGACAGAGGACCTTGACATTGGGACCAGCATCCATGGTAAAGTAGCAGGCCCCTCCTTGCCTACGAAGCTGGCGAACAAAATCCATGGCTTCATAGCTTGCATCCGTCAGATAAGAAAAGGCTGGTGATGCTGTTTGGGTCGTAGCGTGCATAGCAAGGGCATTTTTCTCCGTTAATTCCCCAACCTTGGCAAAATCATTTTCCTTTAGATAGAGCAACATGTTCTGATAATCCTTCTCAGACTGACGCACCCAATCATCAAAGGTCGTCGAGGTTTCCACACAAAGTTTCATCCCATCACGGCTAGAGATTGGTTTTTTCTTATCCTCTAGCACCAACATGATCATAGCTAGTTTCAGGTCTGTCTCTATAGGGTAAATTTCCCCACTATCCTTATCCCAGGCACCCAGTGGTCCATAAAAACTACGAGAGGAAGAGCCTGAGGCAAACTTCGCTTCCTGCGCCAACTGGCTCCGATTCAAACCAAGCTGAAAATAAGCATTGCAAGCCTTGACCAAGGCGGACAAACCACTCGAACTAGAGGACAAGCCCGCTGCAGTAGGCATATTGTTTTGGGTATCAATACGGACAAAACCTTCCCCAGCTGGACGGTAACGGTCAATGATTTTGCTCATTTTGGCATGCTCAGCTTCATTTTGTAGCTGACCATTGATATAAAAGGCATCAGCCGTCGCATCCATTGGCAGAGGCGACAAGGTCGTCTCCGTATACATGTTTTCCAAAGTCAGAGAGATGCTGCTAGTAGCAGGAACCATCTCTTTCTCTTTTTTCTTTCCCCAATATTTAATAATGGCAATATTTGCGTAGGAACGTACTGTTACAGGCTTTCGATCCATGTCTGAACAGCTCCTTTCTCTTCTAATCGTTTTGCTAGTTCTTGTGCTTGGTCCAGATTGGCTACCAAGGCGATAATACAGCCTCCTAGTCCACCACCACTCATCTTGGCACCTAGAGCACCATTGCTAAGAGCCGTTTCAACGAGGGAGTCTGCCTCAGGGCTGCTGACACCAATTTCTTTTAAATGTAAATGCGCTTGACTGAGGATTTGTCCCAGTCCCTCAGCATCTTTTCGTCTAATCGCATCTTCTGCCTGCTGGGTCAATTCTCCCAGGGCATGCAAAAACGGCAGAGCATCCTTGCCCTTACTTTGAACCACTTGGATGGCTTCACGAGTGTGACCATAAACACCCGTATCTGCAATTACCAAATAGGCAGATAGGTTCATCTCAAGTTCTGTAAAACCAACATTCTTGATAAAGCGAATGGGCTGGTCACTGAGACAGGTCTTAGCATCCAAACCGCTCGGATTCATATGGGCAATCATCTCAGCCCGATTGACCAAGATTTCTAATATATTATGAGGCAGGTCGGCTTGATAGTAGTCAAAAACAGCTCGAATGGCCGCTATACTGATAGCTGCTGACGAACCCATTCCCCGCTTTTCAGGGATAGCCGAGGCAATCACACAGCGAATGCAGGCTTCTTTGATATCCAAATACTCCAGCGAGGCATACACTGCCATGGACAAGGTATCCTCCTCATAAAGACGCCACGGGCTTTCAGCAGGGACCACCTTGCAGGTCAACTCCACCTCTAAGAGAGGCAGAGAAATGGCAGGATAGCCGTATACGACCGCATGCTCCCCTATTAAAATAATCTTACTATGTGCCTGACCGACACCAACTTTTTTTGTCATGTTTTCCTTTTTGCTAGACGAAAAGACCGTCTCATTTCATACAGTAGTATTTTCTCCTATCTATTTTATTATATTTTCACAAAAAAAGCGATTGTTTCCTTCACAATCGCCTCTTTCATTATTGGACCCATTCGCCATTATAGTTGACGTAGTAGCCATCTACTCTTGTACTAACTGCTAAAGCACCTGAACTATAAGCATAGTACCATTTGCCATTGACCTGGAACCAACCAGTCTTCATATCACCATTACTTGCATTTAGATAATACCAAGTCGAACCTTCCTGATACCAACCGGTATCCATGGCTCCTGATGAACGGAGATAGTACCACTTGTTACCAACATAAGCCCAGCCTGTCTTCATATCTCCATTTTGAGCATCTAGATAATACCAAGTTGAACCATCTTGATACCAGCCAGTCTCCATAGCTCCTGAGGAACGGAGGTAGTACCACTTATTACTTAGATATTTCCAACCAGTTTGCATAATGCCAGTTGCTGGATCTAAGTAGTACCAAGTCGAATCATCGTTTATCCAGCCTGCACGTCTTTCACCACCAATATAGTTTTCTCCATTAATTTCCGTTTTAGCTAGATAATACCAATTAGATTGATCATAAAGCCAACCTGTCTCTAAAGAATGATTTTGATTAAAGTAATAGTTCGTGTAAAAACTCTTCTCTTCTTTATCTTCCGGATTTGTACGTTTTTCCCCGTACTTTCTTCCAACACTGTCTTTAGTTTTAATCTCTAATGCTTTCCAACCAACAAACTCTTGTAGCACTCCATTTTTATCGAAGTAGTACCACTCTGACATCGGGAAACCTTCTAATCTGATACCATTTGGGTAAGGACCAATTGTACTACCTTTAGATGGAAACGGAATATATTGCCAGCCGACAACCATCTCTCCAGATAAAGGATCAAAGTAATAGTACTTCCCATCAATCACTCGCCAGTAGGTTTCTTTGAGGTCCCCCTTCTTGTAGTAAGTTCTACCATTTTCTTGGACAAATTGCCAGCCTTCCGAATCATCTGCAAATACTGTACTTGTCGCTAGCAAAGCAAAGAAAAATACTGTTAGTCCAACTTGTATTATTTTTTTCAAAATTTTCATCTATGTACCCTCCAATATTAAATCCACTCACCAGATGAAGCAAAGTTATAAACTTTACCATCAATCGTCTGACTACCTGTGACCATAGCACCACTTGAATTGAGATAATACCATTCACCTGATACTTTTATCCATCCGGTTTTCATATCTCCATTAGAAGGATCTAGATAGTACCATGTTGAGCCATCTTTGTACCAACCAGTCTTCATGTCTCCATTGCTCTTATCTAAGTAATACCATTTGCCTCGGAGGTATTTCCAGCTTGTTGCCATTGCGCCAGAAGATTCAAAATAATACCACTCCCCGGATATTTTTTGCCAATCTGTGAGCATCTTACCAGAAGCATCTAGATAGTACCAAGTATCATTTATATTTTGCCAACCTGTTTGCTTCGTACTATTCTTATAATAATACCAAGTACCGCTAATAAACTTCCATCCATCAATAGAATGTCCTTGAATAACAGAGTAGATGAAAGATAGAGCTTTCTCATTTAACTTGACAGCATAATTCATTTGTTCAGGGTCACTCCCAGAAACATGAACTCCGACAACCCTATTGGTAGAATCATACACTGCTGAACCGCTCGCACCACCCTTTGTATCTATTTGGTAGAATAAAAAATCCCCTGTGTCTTTAAGAATATTCTTAAAGCCTGTATACATCTGCTCGTCTTCACTAATGGCTGGATAACCAGTAATCGTAGCTCCTATACCTTTGAGATTTTCAATATTATTCGGAAGTCCTAACGTCCCTAATTGAGCGCCAATCGGTTCTTCCAAAATTAAAACTGCTAAATCATAGGTAGTAAGCTCATCTGGAGCAGTATTTCGAAATTCTTTTAAATAGCGAGCTTCTTTTACTTTTATCCGACCAAACGGCACACTATTTGGAGTACGAGCAGGAGTAACATATAGTTCTTCTGCATCTTTACCAAACTCATGTTTATAAATATTATGAGCAGCAGTAATAAGGACATTATCCTTTATAAAATTGGCACTCCCTCGATAAGTTACATCTTTACCATTTTTCACACCACGAAATTCTGACTCTACATAAGCTGATGTAGAATAAGGATATTGTAAAGTATTTTTTACCTTAACTAAATCATTTTTACCAATAATGACTTCTGACTGATTTGTATAATATTGACCATAAGTTGGTGAAACATTCGGAAGTGAAAAATTATTATTTCCTGGACTCTCTTGTAATGTTTCACTTACCTCATATTCTTCACCTGTACTAGAAATAACAGTCAAAGCAGATACTGCCGGTAGCTGACTAGCCAACAAAGTACTAGCAACAATTGAAATCCCCAATTTTTTATAAAAAGTTTTCTTCATTAATTGATCCTCCTGAAAAAATTGTAACACACCTGTTCGTCCCTGTCAATACAAAGAAAAAAACGAAAAGACATCCCTTTCTCCATTTGAAAAAAGCAGTTACACAACTGCAACTGCTTTTCTATTCTTGCATGGTGTAACCAACACCACGCACGGTTTTAATGTAGCTTTTTTGACCTTTTACATCAAGCTTGCTACGTAGATAACGGATATAAACATCCACGATATTGGTTTCTGTCGCACTTTCGTACTTCCAAACACTTTCCAACAACTGCTCACGAGTCAAGACCTTCTTGCTTCCCATGAGAGTGGCCAAAAGGTCATACTCACGGCGCGTCAGAGCAATCATCTCCTCGCCACGATAAACGGTATGATGTTCTACATCCATACGTAAATTGCGGTAAGACGTTGGGACCTTCATCTGACTACAGTGTTGGTCGATAAAGTCCCGACCTCGGAAAATCGCTGAAATACGAGCCACCAGCTGATCAATAATCACTGGCTTATAGATGTAAGAAACGGCGAAGCGCTGGATTGTCTCAATCTGGTCTTGCAATTCTTCGCGATGGTCCAAGACCATGATCACTGAGGCAGGTTTTGTCCGACTTAGCCTCTCTGCAAAATCCTGGGCTGTCATATCCCCCAGACGAGCATTCAGTAAAATCAAGTCATAATCTGTCTGGAGAGCCATGGAGAGGGCTTTTTGCCCCTCCTCTACAAGATCAACACGGTATTGCTCTTTTTGAAGTTCCAGACTGAGAAAATGAGCGAGATTTCGTTCTTTCTCAAGTAATAAAATCCGTTTCCCCATGGCAGACCTACTTATTTCTCGTCATACCAAGAGTAGTGGAAGATTCCTTCTTTGTCTTTACGTTGGTAAGTGTGGGCACCAAAGTAGTCACGTTGTGCTTGGATCAAGTTAGCAGGAAGGTCTGCTGAACGATAGCTATCAAAGTAGGTAATAGCTGCTGAGAAGGTTGGCACTGGTACACCAGCTTGAACAGCAAGAGCTACGATATCACGCACTGCTTGTTGGTACTTGGCAGTGACATCCAAGAAGTACTCATCCAAGAGAAGGTTTGCAAGGTCTGCATCACGGTTATAGGCATCTGTAATCTTTTGCAAGAAACGAGAACGGATGATACAGCCATCACGCCAGATAGATGCGATATCCGCAAATGGCAAGTTCCAGTTATTTTCTTTAGAAGCCACACGCAATTGGGCAAAACCTTGTGCGTATGAAATGATTTTTGAGAAGTAAAGGGCTTGACGGATCTTTTCGATCAACTCAGCCTTGTCACCTTCAAATTTGAAGGCAGCTGGTTTTGGAAGGACCTTGCTAGCATGTACACGCTCTTCTTTGTATGTAGAGATGTAGCGGGCAAATACTGACTCAGTGATAAGTGACAATGGCACACCAAGGTCAAGTGCTGATTGGCTAGTCCATTTACCCGTTCCTTTGTTTCCTGCAGCATCCAGGATGTAGTCTACGATTGGTCCATCTTGACCTTCATCATCTTTACGGCTCAAGATATCAGCTGTAATTTCAATCAAGTAGCTGTCCAATTCACCCTTGTTCCACTCAGTAAAGATTTCAGCCATGTCTTCTGTAGAAAGGCCAAGCAAGTGTTGCATCAAGTCATAGCTTTCTGCGATCAATTGCATGTCACCATACTCGATACCGTTGTGGACCATTTTCACATAGTGACCAGCCCCATCAGGACCGATGTAAGTCACACATGGTTTGCCATCTTCTGGTGCTTTAGCTGAGATTTCTTCGAGAACGTCCGCAACCAATTCGTAGGCTTCTTTTTGTCCACCAGGCATGATAGAAGGACCTTCAAGGGCACCTTTTTCACCACCAGAAACTCCAGTACCGATAAAGTTGATACCTGAGTTTGCCAATTCTTCATTACGACGGATGGTATCTTTGTAGAAAGTGTTTCCTCCGTCGATCAAGATATCACCCTTGTCGAGGTGGGGAAGAAGAGCTTGGATAGTTGCATCTGTACCAGGCCCAGCTTGAACCATCAGCATGATACGACGAGGTTTTTCGATTGAGTTTACAAAGCTTTCAACGTCATAGCTTGGCACAAAGTTCTTTTCAGGATGGCAGGCAATTACGTCTTCTGTTTTTTCTTTACTACGGTTGTAAATGGCAACTGTATAACCACGAGATTCGATATTTAGGGCAAGGTTACGACCCATTACGGCCATACCTACAACACCAAAGTTAGCTTTTGTCATGTGACACTCCTCTTATTTCATTTGTTTTATTTTATCATTTTTACCTATGAAAGGAAAGAATTTTGTAACGGACTCCTAATAGTCCAAGTCATCTGCATGGCCAGAACCATTCCCTACAAAGTAACCCGTCTTACAGTTGAGGGTGAAGAGGTAGGTTCCATCTGGTTTGTAGAGGTTGTAATAGCCGTTTCCGTTTACAATATTGACACGTTCGAGAATGTATTGGTTGCCAGTGATATAGCCACGAGCACGTGAGGTTGCTAGGATTTGTTCCAATACACCATCTGCAAACGTCCAAGCAGGGTTATTGCTATCGTCTACAGCTGATTGGTTGTAGGGTACACGACTAGCACTTCTTTGAAGATTAACCCCATCGCCAGATAAACCACCATTTGTATCTCTAGCCGGTGCTGTGGTACTTGTTGAAGGTGTCGTAGTGCTTGAATTGCTTTCTGTAGCTGAACTTGAGCTAGCTTGACTCGTGCTAGAGCTTGAAGGAGCTGTTTGTTGACTCTTACCAAGGCTAATCGCCTGAGCTAACAGTTTATCAAGCTCTGTATTTCCCGTTTTAACTTCCGTGAACTTAGCATCCGCCTTGGCTTTAGCATTGGTATTCAAGACACCATCAGTAATAGCTGGACTTTCAAAGAGGGCATTGACATCTTGAATGGCCTTGATTTGAGTTGCTAGGCTATCGTATTTTGACTTAGCTAGTGTATAATCACGGCTACCTTCTAACTTATCTAGCAAGGTTTTCAGTTGGCTCAATTTATCAAACTGGCTGTTTTTCAGAGCTGTCTTATTAGCATCCGTATAGAAAGTATCATAGAGATCATTGAAGTCCTTCAAAGCGGTTGGTGTTCCTTGATCATCCGAAGAGGCTGCTTGAGAAGACTGGATCTCTTGGTTTGAACGAGATACTTGACGGTAGACATAATATGTTCCAGCAAGCACAAGGATTGCAGCGACCACTGAAGCAATGATGATGACAGCTTTCTTCTTAGATCCTGTTTCAGGTTCTGTTTGAGTCGAACGCGATAGAGGTGTATAGGCCTCCTCTTCTTGTTCCTCATTTATTTGCTTGGGCTCTGTTTCTGTTAAAACGAGAGGCTCTATTTCAGCACTTTCTTCATCTTGAAGTGGGGGAACAAACTGAGTAGTTTCTTCATTATCTATCTCTTCACTAGATTCCTCGGAAACCACATCTGAACCTTCTACCTCTCCAGAAAGTTCATTTGTTTCACGAGCTTCTTGGATCAATTCCTCTAAGTTTTGAGTAGAAGCCAGTTCTTCTTTTTCAAACTGACGAGTTTCGAACTTATCTGCCTCGATCTCTTCGCGGTGCTGTTTGATGTATTTGTCCAAGATATTGTCTTCAGGCAATACTCCAGCCTCAACCTCTTCATTCTTACGAATTGCTTGACCAACAGTCAAATCTTTTGCTTCGTCAAAGTCGAATTGTGGCTCTTGCTGTTCTTTTTTATGACGATCATGTCTTTTCTTGCTCATGAGTTTACCTTTCTATTTTACCTCTTGGCGTTTCACACGCTGACCAAAGTATTGATACAAATCCACTTTTAAGGTCCCGTTATAGAGTTTTCGTTTTTTATCTGCTGGACTTCCGTACTTACTTTCAAAAGCTTCGTCACTCGTCAGGATAAACTTACTCCAGGTTTTCAGTGGTGCAAAGACCTGTCCCATCTCAGCATAAAGTTTCGTAACTCCTGCATCATCGGACAAGCGCTCCCCATATGGTGGATTGGAAATGATAACGCCATTGATCTTATCAGTGCGCAAATCTTGTACCCGCATTTGTTTAAAGGTGATATCTCCTGCAACACCTGCTGCTTGGGCATTTGCCTTGGCAATTTCTACCATACGAGCATCAATATCACAGCCCATAATGTCCAGCTCAAGTTCACGATCAATTTGCTTAGCCGCCTCAGTACGGACCTCTTGGATTAATCGATCGCTGACCCAGTTCCATTCCTCAAAAGCAAAGGAACGGCGAAGACCCGGCGCCATCTTTCTAGCAATCATAGCCGCCTCGATACAGAAAGTTCCTGAACCACAGGTCGGATCAATCAAGGGCTTGTCTGGATACCAGTTAGATAGTTGTAAAATAGCCGCTGCCATATTTTCCTTGATTGGCGCTCCACCTTTTTCCGTACGATAACCACGTTTAAAAAGGCTAGAACCTGTCGTGTCAATCATAACAGTTGCCACATCCTTAAGGATGGACACCTCAATCTTAAACTCAGGACCAGTTTCCATCAAAGGAACTCCTTCTGGGCGGGCATAGTGTTTTTGTAATTTCTTCACAACAGCTTTCTTAGAAATGGCCTGAACACTGGGCTCGTTGTGAAGTTTAGACTTAACACATTTGGCCTTTGATATCGGGAAACGTGCCCCAAGCGGGAGATAGTTTTCCCAATCTAGAGCAAAAACACCTTGAAAAAGCTCTTCAAAGGTCTTAGCTGGAAAGCTTCCGACTACAATCTTGATGCGATCCGCTGCACGAAGCCAAAGATTGGTCTCAATGATTGCCTTCACATCTCCTTGGAAGCGGACACGCCCATTTTCAACCTGGCAATCATAACCAAGTTCTCGCACCTCACGTCCAACGACAGCCTCAAGACCCGCCGCAGCAGTTGCGATTAAATTAAATTGTTCTTTCATTTCTAGTCTTGCAAGACCTTTCTCTTGTTCACTTTAAAAAATGAGGTTGAGAAAGATTTCTCAGCCCCAACCTATATGCAATTTTCTATAAGCCATGTTTTGTTCCAGAAGTGACTAGGACCACTTCCTTCGATAATCATCTGTCTACCGCTAACAGCATAAATCTGCTAGCAGTCAGAGTACTACGTTCGTTTCCGTGCACTCCATGCCCCGACCAAAATTTGGGTTGCTAGCTTGAGGGGTTTACCGCGTTCCACTCTCTCTGTTTCCAGAAAGACTCCGTCACTGTGGCACTTTCAAGCCTATTCTGACCTATCCGAAGACTTAGCCATTTCGACTGCCGTAACGATCACTCGTCCCTAGGCTTATGGATTCGCCTAGCACAAACACTACAGGCATCACAGCCTGTGCTAGCATGGACTTTCCTCATGAAAAGAGAACCTCTTCACGCGATTATCCAAAAATTGCACTCATTCCTTAGTCAATTATCAATCTTGATTGTCTAAGATTTGCTTACCAAATACTTCTTTTTCGAGACGATTTAAGCGTTTCAAAATATCAAAGTTTGTCATTGAAGTAGAAGCTGTTACTTCAATAGAGTCTGGTTGAGTTGGAGCCGCCTGTGGTTTACGAGACAACTCCTCCTTCAAATCAGCAATTTCTTGGCGAAGGGATTTAACCAAAGCTGCGTAAGTTTCATAATCCTTAATCACATCATCTAAGAATTCATCCACCTCTGCTCTGCTATATCCACGCACTTCGCGTCCAAACTCTTGTTCAAAAATATCTTTTGCTGAAAATATAATACTTGCCATGTCTCTCTCCATTCTGGGTTACTAGTATTATTATATAAAAAAAGACAAGTAAAAATCAAGGTCAAAGGGTTACTTTTCAGAAAAATTTTCTGCTAGTTCATTCAAGTCCTCAAATGTTAATTGCCTTGTAACATAGTCCGCTTGATTTTTCATCATTTGGTAAAAATATTGTAATTTAGTTTTGTTTTCTTCATCATAAAAAAGATAGCAAATATCTGTGTTCTCCAGTAAAAATTTCTGATAATCACGTAGTTGTCCCTTGTGTTCATATTGTGGATAGGCATATTTGACAAAATCAACTTGCTTGAATTCGCTCAACTTCACTTGATTTGCTTCATTCCAGTTACTGCCATGGGTTTCAAAATCAAAAATGGTCGCCAGCTGAAATCCATAGTCTCTTTTCATGTCTTTTGCCACCTGAAGCGCCCAGTACTCAAAGCCCAAAGCCCCAGTAAAGACAAGCCAGGTCACTCCTTCCTCCGCTAGACGTTCTAAGTCTCTCCGAATAGCTGTTTTGATAATATCAACGCGAATATCCTTGTCATTAAAGAGACCAAGGTCGAAGGCAGAATAACCTAAAATCAAGGCTGTTGTCATTTTTAACCCTTTCTTTGTAAATTTATGATATAATAGAGTGATGTTATTGTACCAATAAGGAGAATTATGGTCAACTATCCACATAAAATTTCATCACAGAAGAGACAAGCTCCCCCGTCACAAACTAAAAATTTCGCAAATCGGGGAATGTCTTTTGAAAAGATGATCAACGCTACGAACGATTATTACTTGTCGCATGGGATGGCAGTGATTCACAAGAAACCAACTCCCATCCAAATCGTACGTGTTGACTATCCCCAACGAAGTCGAGCCAAGATCGTTGAAGCCTACTTTAGACAAGCCTCAACCACAGACTATTCAGGGGTTTATGATGGATATTACATCGACTTTGAAGCAAAGGAAACTAGGCAAAAACATGCGATTCCGATGAAGAATTTCCATCACCATCAGATTCAGCATATGGAACAGGTCCTTGCCCAGCGAGGAATCTGCTTTGTCCTTCTTCACTTTGCTTCTCAGCAAGAAACTTATTTATTGCCGGCTGTTGACCTGATTCGTTTCTATCATCAAGATAAGGGACAAAAGTCAATGCCACTTGGATATATTCGAGAAAATGGATATAGGATTGAGCTGGGTGCCTTTCCCCAGATTCCCTATCTCGATATTATCAAAGAACATTTACTAGGTGGTAAAACAAGATGAACAAACAAACTATCCTGCGAATAACTAAATATATCAGTATCTGCTTCTTAACTGTATTTATCGCAGCTATTATGCTGGGCGGAGGTCTCTTTCTCTACTATGTTAGCAAGACTCCAGCCCTATCTGAAAGTAAACTAGTCGCTACAACGTCTAGTAAAATTTATGACAATAACGATGAACTCATCGCTGATCTTGGTTCAGAACGTCGGGTCAATGCACAAGCAAACGAAATACCGACCGATTTGGTCAACGCTATTGTTTCGATTGAAGACCATCGCTTCTTTAATCACCGAGGAATTGATACTATCCGTATCCTAGGTGCCACCCTACGAAATCTTCGTGGTGGCGGAGGCCTTCAAGGAGCTTCAACTTTGACGCAGCAGTTGATCAAGTTAACCTATTTCTCTACGTCAACTTCTGACCAAACCCTTTCTCGTAAGGCTCAGGAAGCATGGCTCGCCGTCCAGCTAGAACAAAAAGCGACTAAACAAGAGATCTTGACCTACTACATCAACAAGGTTTACATGTCAAACGGGAACTACGGAATGCAGACGGCTGCTCAAAGTTACTATGGCAAAGACCTCAAAGATTTGAGTATCCCTCAATTGGCCCTCCTTGCCGGAATGCCTCAGGCTCCAAACCAGTATGATCCATACTCGCATCCAGAAGCTGCTCAAGAACGTCGTAATCTCGTCCTCTCTGAGATGAAGGGGCAAGGTTACATTACAGCCGAACAATACGAAAAAGCGATTAATACTCCGATTACAGATGGACTTCAAAGCCTAAAATCAGCTAACAGTTATCCTCCGTACATGGATAATTACCTCAAAGAGGTGATTGACCAAGTTGAACAGGAAACAGGTTACAACCTTTTAACTACGGGTATGGAAGTCTACACAAACGTTGATTCTAAGGTCCAACAACGTCTCTGGGATATTTACAATACGGACGAGTATGTCAACTATCCAGATGATGAGTTACAGGTAGCCTCTACTATCGTTGATGTCACAAACGGGAAAGTCATTGCCCAATTAGGTGCTCGCCACCAATCAAGTAACGTTTCCTTTGGAATAAACCAGGCTGTAGAAACTAACCGTGACTGGGGTTCTACCATGAAGCCTATTACAGACTATGCTCCTGCTTTGGAATACGGCGTTTATGATTCAACTGCTTCGATTGTTCACGATAGTCCTTATAATTACCCCGGAACCTCTACCCCTGTCTATAACTGGGATAAGAGTTACTTTGGAAACATAACACTCCAGTATGCTCTCCAACAATCACGGAATGTACCGGCTGTAGAAACGCTAGAGAAAGTAGGGCTCGATCGTGCCAAGACGTTTCTAAATGGACTCGGTATTGACTACCCAAGCATACACTATGCTAATGCTATTTCAAGTAATACAACCGAATCTGACAAAAAGTATGGAGCAAGCAGCGAGAAGATGGCTGCGGCTTATGCTGCTTTTGCCAATGGCGGTATCTACCGCAAACCTATGTATATCAATAAGATTGTCTTTAGTGATGGCAGTTCAAAAGAATTCTCTGATTCTGGTACACGTGCTATGAAAGAAACGACAGCCTATATGATGACAGATATGATGAAAACCGTTTTGGCATACGGAACTGGTCGAGGAGCCTACCTCCCTTGGCTACCACAAGCTGGTAAAACTGGTACGTCAAACTATACAGATGATGAGATTGAAAACTACATTAAAAATACGGGTTATGTAGCTCCGGACGAAATGTTCGTTGGCTATACTCGTAAATATTCAATGGCCGTTTGGACTGGTTACTCGAACCGCCTTACTCCTATCGTTGGTGATGGCTTCTATGTTGCTGCTAAGGTTTACCGTTCGATGATGACTTATCTATCTGAAGATGATCATCCTGGTGACTGGACTATGCCAGAAGGACTCTACAGAGGTGGAGAATTTGTCTTTAAGAATGGAGCACGCAATACGTGGACCCCTTCATCATCTACACAACAAAGTTCGACGTCTGAAAGTTCTAGCTCAACATCTGAGAGCTCGACTTCTCAGTCAAGCTCAACTTCTCCAAGCACAAATAATAGTACGACTACCAATCCTAACAATAATACGCAACAATCAAATACAACCCCTGACCAACAAAACCAGAATCCGCAACCAGCACAACCATAACATTTATCACCCACTTTTAAACCTCACTCCAAAAGTTAAATTTTTTTACCTTTTGGGATGAGGTTTAAATCTAATCGTTTTTGATATAACAACAGAGTAAAATGTAGTCGGAAAAGTCATACCAAAATTGAATAAAACTTTTAAAGAGTAGGTAATGAATTTATATGTCTGGATTTGAAATCAAGAAAAAGCAATACAACAAAAACCTAATGTATAGAGTTTGGAAATTTACCCTTCATACGCTACTTATAGTAGTTGTGAAAAATACGGGACTTCCAAGAATCCTTCTTATCTCCTCTTACAGCACAAATCCCTTGCAAAAATTAAATATAAAGTATTTTTTATTCTATGTACATATTTAAAATAAGGAGAAAATATTTTGAAAAATACAACGAATAAACAGGATGATTTTAAACTCACCACTTGGCCAGTTGGCATATTTATTACTTTGATATTTTGTTTTCCGATTATAGTTAAGGCGGTTAGGTACTCCGCTTATTACGGTGCTACAATTCCTCCAGAACCTTGGAAGTTAGCATTGAACGTTGTAGTTGAAAATTTTTCTTTTTATTCAACTGCACTGAGTATTTCTTTCACAGTATTTATGTTTGTCAGTAATGAAAGGAATAGACACCGTGATGAAAGAAAAGAACGTGAAAAGAACGTGAAAGAAATGCAAAAGAAAAAGAAAAAGAACGTGAAAGAAATGCAAAAGAAAAAGAAAAAGAATTAGAACAATACAAAGATTGTTATCGGCCTAGTTTTGTAATTAATGATGCCAAAGGCATTATTCTATAATGAGAGAAGATAATTTATATATAGAGAATATAAAGTATTATGATTCTAGCGACAATACGAAAAATTGTATTAGCAAAGTATCTTTAAAGTCGGGAGAAGTTGTTTCTGAAAAGATACCACGTTCATTTTATATTACTGCTACAACAATAATTGGGGAGGAAATTCTTTTTGGATATCTTAATGGAGGTATAAAGATTTATAAATATTTAAAATCGAAGGGGAATGCATTATATCCTGGTATTGGAAATTATAGTGATATATCATCTTCTAAAGATTGGGGAGACTACAACAATATTAGTGTGCCGACTGATTCAATGTTCTCTGAAATCTTCTTTTATAACACATACGAAATTAGAGAAAAAATTTTTCTGAATGCAAATAAAGTTAAAGATATTATAGAGTCAAGGAATTTCAATAAACTTTTACATTCCTTATTCATGTTCTTTTCATATGAAATTGAAGCAAATACAGTGGAACTTTCCAGTGTGTATTCGGTATTGCAAGATGTGTTAAATACTGTAAAATACAACACCGATTGTTTTAATGAAATTAAAAAATTTAATTTTAGATTAGAATACATATTGGATAAAGAATCTTATATTATCAATAATTTACCAACAGAAATTGGTTATTTTGATTCATTGGATGATATTAATAATTTTTTTATGATGGACTTTATTGACCATATACAACGTAATCTTTGTTTATTAAAAACTGAAGAGAAGATTGACAAGTCTACTGAAAAATTTGTTTTGAGGGACATTTTAGCGATATTACTGGAGGTTTTCGATAATACAGATGTACCTAGTCTAGGTAATATTCTTTTAATTGATTTTAAGGCAGGAATCTTTAATAATATTCACTTTAAAAACTATTGATAAGGTATTTTTGAGTAGTTGTGAGAATTTTTTGTAATAAAATAGACAGGAAGAAAAAATCATGATTCAGAATACGGGAATAAAATTTGTAATAAGAGTTTATTATTCAGAAACGCATACCCATTTTATGCAAATTGGGTATATGGGATTCAATAGCAAGAGGAAACTACAGGATTATGCTGGCATGACTTGCGACAATAAATTGTTGAGAAATTTAATTCATGGAAACTGGTAGAATCCGCTGCAACTTCCTATATATACTAATAAATTTAATAGTTTCCATGATATAAGGTATATTCCAATGCGGGAAGATGATGCTAGTTGGTTAGATGTGAATGAGGATATATTTAAAAAAATAAAATAGGAAAAATTTTAACATATAATAAAATTTATAAGTTATCTTGAGTCTTAAAAAGTTAAATAATGTATGTGTGAACATTTATTGAATTTAAAAAATTATTTTCTGTAAAAAGACTATTAAAATAGATCACTCTGGGTGATTTTTTCATAGCAGTATCGTATTTATATGCTTAGCAAAAGCCTGAGAAGATTTCTTCTCAGGCTTTCTGCGTACTATAAACCTCATTGGAAAAGATAAGAAACTGATTTCGTAATCTTGTTAAGTGGTTTTACTAAATACTAGTCTTTCTTTGTTTTTGCTACAAAGAGAGCAGATAGGGCTAGGCTAACACCTGCTAGGAAGAGGGCTGTGTCAGATTGACTCTCACCAGTTGCTGGCAAGATTTGTTCAGCTGTTTCTGGTCTAGCTATTTCTTGCTTATAATCTGGCGTCTTACCTTGATCGGAGGCTAAAGAGCTAAGTTTAAACTCAGGTTTCTCTACAGTTGGAGCGGCTTGATCTCCTACTGTCGATAATGGTCCTGTGTACTCTGGAAGCTCATGTACCAAGGCTTCAGCTGCATTGACACTTCCCTTGAACTCAGGCTTCTCAACTGTCGGAGCTGGTTGGTCGCCTACTGTTGCTACTGGGCCTGTGTACTCTGGTACTTCATGTACCAAAGCTTCAACTGCATTGACACCGCCCTGGAACTCAGGCTTCTCAACTGTCGGAGCTGGTTGGTCACCTACTGTCGATAATGGGCCTGTGTACTCTGGAAGCTCATGTACCAAGGCTTCAACTGCATTGACACCACCTTGAAACTCAGGTTTCTCTACTGTTGGAGCAGTTTGGTCACCTACTGTTGCTAATGGGCCTGTGTAGGCTGGTACTTCATGTACCAAGGCCTCAGTTGCATTGACACCACCTGTGAATTCAGGAACCTCCAGAACTGGTGGTTGCTCTTCACCCTTGCTTGATTGAACCGATTCTTCTGTTAATGCTTGATGGAAGCTTGCCAATTCATAAAACTCAGCCTTGCCGCCTTCCCAGACTAATTTGACGTCTAGAAGAGAGCCACCATTTCGGATAGCGAAGGTTTGGAGACTGGATGTAATGGCACCGAGGTCTGTCCAGCTGTCTTGACCATTCTTGAGTGTTCTAGCAAGAATACGTGCTTTCGTTCCTTCAGGAAGACTGGAAACAAGACGAAGGTGGTTGGCATTGGTCGGCTCAGACAAGTGATAAACCAACTCGCCCTTGTCTTTTTCAGACTTATAGCTGGTCAAGACTTTGCCGTCTACAAGATTATTATAAAGGTTGCCTTGGCTTTCTCCACTACTTCCTTCTACTGTTGGATCATTGATTGGTTTGACAAATTCACCGTCATTGATCACTAATTCTGTAAATCCTACAAAACGGGCATCATAATCCGCTGTATAGAGGACACGGAGATAGTTAGCTTTGACTGGTGTCGCCAACTCACCTTCGATGTAGCGATTTCCTGGCATCTTAGAATCATGTGTCCAACCATCTGTCAATGAATCATCGTGTTGGCTATTGGCCACACCATCTCCTACTGTAACGACATCTGTCCAAGTTTTACCATCTTGACTGACTTGAATCTTACCGTCACGAAGATAGTTTTGTGTTCCGTCTTGGATATAAGCTCTAATCTTCTTGATGGTACGTTCGCTACCAAGTTTCAAGGTTACGTGACCATCTTTATGGGCGTAGTCTGAAAACTCAACGAAGTTGTTGTAAACACCGTCAAATAGTTGATCTAGGTTGTTCAGTTTACGAACATCATTGCTTCCGTATGTTGGGTGAATGCCCATAGTTGTAGATTCTAGTTTGGTTGGTTGCACTTCTTTGGTTGTCACAAGGAGAGAAGTAGCTGTCACAGCTTGTTCCTGATCTGTTTTATTGACCAGACGAACATAACGTACCAAGTGACTCACTACAGATCTGTCTGTCAACTGGCTAGCTGGCGTCCACTCTTGCGCATTTGCAGAGTACTCTAGGCTAAGAGCTGGGTTAGCCTGACCTTGGAGCTGGATGCTCTTAATCTGATGGATACGGTCAAGCTTCATTCCTAGATAGCTATGAGCAGGGAGTTTGGTTCCAGCTGGAATCTGAAGCTCGTAACTGCCCAAGCTATCCACTACCGGCGTTTCCTTCAAGGATTCCACGTTGGTGTCTGTTAACTCACTATTTCCAGAACGTGTCTCAACAGAGAAATCCTGGATACGCCACCAGAGGTCGAGAGCCTTGGTATTGCGTACTCGGATGTAACGAGCATTGATCGCTCTGGTCACTTCCTTGGTTTGTTCTCCCGATAGGCGATCCAACTCTTGCCATGCAGTACCGTCTGTAGAATACTCAAGTACACCTGCGGCAAGTTTATCACCCGTTCCTTGGCGAAGGCGAACTTTAGTGACTGACTTGACTTCACCGAGGTCAAGTTGTGCCCAGGCATCTACTGGTGTCGTATTGCTACCGTCAGCATTTGCCATCATGGCTTCTGTATTGTCCTTACCATCAGTGATTTGACGGGCTGAGGTATTTAGTTTGTAAACTAAGTTTGAGCTTAGACTAACTGTCGTTGCTTGTTGGCTACGAGCTTTTTCAACTGGACGGTTAACTGCAATTTCCTGAACTGCAAACCAGGTGTTCTCGCGATTCTCTGTCGCAATCATGCGAACTGCCTTGGTCTTGATAGTGAGATTTTCAAACTTAAGAAGGGATTCATTTCCGACATAGCTTGGCTCTTTCAAGGTTACCCAGTTGTCATTTTCATCTTGATACTGTACTTCTGCCTTACTAAAGGTATCACGTGGATTAGCCTGCGTTCCCATAGCAAAGGTCAAGGTTTGAATCGCTATCGGTTTGTTGAATTTCATACCGATATAATCACCTGTCTTGATGCTGTTTGGTGATTTAATAATCGCGTGGGTTGCCAAGTCACCATCCGTTACTTCTGCCAAACCACCTTCTACACCTGTTCGATTGGTGATAAAGGTGCTGATGATTTGGTCTGGATGCAAGACTTTTTGAACTTCAGATGCTAGAACTTCCTTCAAGGATAGGATAAATGGACGAATATGTTGAACACCCAATTCAGCTTTTTCCATATGGTCTACATAATGGAAGGTGTGCGTTTGAGACTGTTCGTAGAACTTCAATCCTTTATAGTAACTATCCCAAAGCTTAGCTGCATCATTTGTAGCCATGGCTTCAGTTCCTGTAAGGAAGGCATCGAGAGCATTCATTTGATCGATTGCATTATCCAACCAATAGTGGATTTGTGTAACCATCTTTTGATCGCCTGATGCTTTATAAAGCTCGGCTGCTTCTTTAATCTTGGCAAATTCAGCTCGCAAAGCTGCACGTTCTGCAGTCACATCCTGACCTGCTTTGAGCTTAGTCATGAAGTCTGTCAATTTTGGAGCTAAGTCTACCGATTCTTCTAGTTTGACGACACGATTATCCATGTTTTGGTTGATCATGTGCTTACCAAGTTCGCGGAAGGCTGCTGATACCTTGCTATCTTCAAAACGACCATTTTCTACAAAGTTGAAGGCAATATCATTGATTTTCTTAGCTTCTTCTTCTGATTTCCACTGTTTCCATGAGTATTGAGCTCCTGAAAAGAGGGCAATCTTAGATGGCTCAGACTGTTGCATCGGGTTCAACATTATACCAGATAGCAAGCTTGGATCCACATTTGGATGAAGGAATTTCTCACCACCACCTAGAATCAAGTGTTGTTTGGAGTTATCTGTTACTGGCCAGTTAATCCAAAGTGAAACTGGGCGATAGGTCTTGCCACCTGCGGATAGATTGTTCTTGAGAGTTGAAAGGAAGCTTTCAGAGACTTCACCCCAAATCTTACCACCCGTCAAGGTCATGGATGCTGAACTTGGGAGATTTTCATTGAGGGATTTCAACTCATCCTCACGTCCATTACCCCAATACTGGCCAGGAACAAAAATCATTTCTTTGCGAAGACCGCTGTAGGTTCCCTGCATTTCAGTCAACCACTTGGTCATATCTTGCATCAAGCGGTTATAGCTATTGTAGCCTCCGACAGGGCTTGGAGCATCATCTGCAAGGATACCAAATTCGCGGACACCCACTTTCATCAGCTGGGTAAATTTGGCCTTGATGGTTGCCAAATCTTCTTGGTAATGCGCTTCATTGCCAAAGCGGATGCGGTTGTTCATGAATGGATGGATAGTCCAGACATAGCGTGTTTTACTTTGATTTCCGACGCGAGCAAGTTCACGAATTTCAGCTAGTTTTTCTTCTGGATAGAGTTCACGCCATTTCTTGTTGTGGTATGGATCATCTTTTGGTGCAAAGAAGTATTGGTTCAATTTCAAATCACCACCAAAACGCATGAGCTCTGCACGATCGGCATTCGACCATGGGTTTCCATAGTAACCTTCGATGAAACCACGGTTCTTGAGCTCTGCGTAATCTTCTACTGTCACATTACGAAGGACTGGCACTTGACTTTCCTTGAGCATGTGTTTCAAGGTTGTCAAACCATAGAAGACCGCATCTGTGTCTTTTCCGACGATGGAAATCGAGTTATCCTTGATGCTCAAGACATAGGCGTCAATCTTGTCAAAGAAACCTGCTGAAACCTTGGACAAGTTTTGCTCTGCTTGTGAACCTTGTCCATGCACTCCAAGATAGATATTGGTTGCGCCAGCGATTGCCGCCTTACCAGTTGTATAAGATACTTGATTGTCCTGCAAGACACTCTTCAAGCGATTACGAGTATAGATATCGAGTTGATTGCCCATGACCAGATTGACTTGCTTACGAAGAGCTGTGACTCCTTCTCCATAAGTCACTTTTTGTGGCGTTGGGAAGACCTTGTACTCTTTCTTGAGATAGTCTGCGCTCTTGCTGGCATCTGCAATGCTGTCTTCGCTAGCTGGTTTACTTGCAGTGAATTGATCTGCCAATTCAACTGTTCCATCACTGGTTTGGTCTACTTTTGGTTTTTCAGGTGTAGTTGGTTTTTCTGGTTGACTTGGTGCAGGCGTTTCTTGCTCTTCTTTGACAGGTTTCAATAGATGAACTTCGGCTGCACTTGCAAAACCACCAACGCCTTCCAATACTTTCAACTCAATCTTGTTGGTATGTACTGCCGCAAAGTTGACTGTTTTTTCTTGGGCGTTGTTGTCCCAGCTTCCTTCTGAAACCTTGACCATTTGGCCATCTTTTTGTGCGTAGATTTCGTAGCGCGTCACAACACCATTTCCACCACCTGGACGTGGGAGATACGTCAAGCCATTGATTTTTTCTGCTTCTTTCAAGGTCATAGTAAGGGTGTATGGCGCAGTGTCACCAGTCCACTTAGTATGCCAGAAGGTATTTGGATCATTGTCAAAGGCCTTTTCAACAGCGCCTTCAGTCGCGTTTCCTGGAAGTTGCTGACTGCTTGCGGTTGCTGTAATCTTATCATTTGAAATCAAACGAGGATTTACAAATGGTTTATCCGACAACTCTGCACTATGCAAGATTCCTTTGAAACCACCGATGCTTTCAAGCGGTAGTACCAAGCTATTGTGGGCAAAGCGAGGGTGGGCTGGATTTGCGATACGCTCAATCTTCTCACCATCCACATAGACTTCTGTAGATTGTGGTTTGGTAACAATAGAGATTTGATAACGTTTGTTCTTTTCAAGTTTTTTATTGAATTGGATATGGAACTGTTCAAATTGATAAGCAAGGTAGCCGTCTTTATCAGCTAGATAGATACGATTGTCCCCACTTGTTGAGAAGGTTTGTTCCCCGTCTCCAGTGACAGTTACATCAAACTTCAAGACGTGACTTGGACCAACATCACCAGCCAAGCCTTCGATACTGCTGTCTTTCTCAAAAGCCAATCCCTGCTCGCTTGTCTTCACCTTCTTGCTTGCATAGTTCTTGACTGTTTCAGGATTGATGGTAAACAAGTCGCTTTGATCAATCTCTTTATCAGGATTTGACTGCGGCGCATAAGGACTGGTTGGTAGGGTGCGTTCTGCAAAGGTCGCAGCTGCACGGTCGGATCCCCAGGTGCGCTCTGCAGTGGTTTGCATACTCTTGAAGAAGCGTTTGAAGATATCATAAGAGGTCAAACCGGTCTCATGAAGGTCGATATTGTCATTCCAAACTGCGTGCCCACCACCAAGGATACTTGGATGAGAAGCTGGTAGAAGCGGACCTCCACCTGTTCTAAAATCATTCGGTGTCCAGCTGTTGTACTGTCGTTCGTAGTTTGCATAGTCCCCGTAGGCTGCTTGACTATTGCTTCCACTTGGGACACTATAGGTCGGCACATCTGTGATGTTGATAATCTTAGCTCCCTGAGCAATGGCTTCATTTGGTCGTTGCCAACTAATACTCCAGATATCAACTTCTACTCCGTTCCAATCAACAGGAGTGCTCCCACGTTTCGCACTGAGTGAACCCCAGATACGAGGGGTATAGCCTTTTCCTTTAATGTATTTGATAAGGTCATTGACATAGCGACGATAGCTTTCTCTGCTGCCATAGTATTCATCCGTTCCGATATGAACAGTTGATACCCCATGAAGCGGTGCATCTGGACCATCGAGGAGTTTGTCATAAACAGATTTGACAAAAGCTAGCGTTTCATCGTATTTATTATCTAGGTCTAGCATAGCTACGCGCTCGACATTGTGCTTGCCTGCATAATCTCTCAGACTACCTTGATACATGAGGTCTGGGCGGACTTTGACAAAGGACAAGGCATGACCTGGTGTGTCAATTTCTGGCACTAGGTTGATATGCAAGGCTTTGGCAAGTTTAATCAGATTTTGCATTTCTTCCTTGGTATAATGCTCATCTGATGTTAGTTTTTGGCCATTCTTACCGACAATGTCTGTCTCCACACGGAAACCAGTCTTGGCATGTTCTAGAACGTACTTAAGCTCTTCTTCTTGTGTTAAATTCTTACCTGCCAAGTGTTCTTTTAGGAAGATATAGTTATCATTAAGGTGCAACTGCAAGTCGTTCATCTTGTAGTAAGCCATGTTGAGCATGATGTCTACAAGAGTGTCATAAGGGATAAATTTACGACCTGTATCTAGCATAAAGCCACGGTGGCTGAAACTTGGGAAATCGCGAATTTCACCATTTTGTAGGTCTGTTTCTCCCATTTGAAGAAGAGTCCGAGTGGCGTAAAAGGCTCCTGTATTTGTGGCAGCTTCGATGGTAATCACATCATCTTGGATAGTGATGCCGTAGCCTTCCTTACCGTACCCCTTGTTTTCAACCTTTTTAAATTCGATTCGTTTTTGAGCCTGCTTGTCACCTGTCGCCAGTTCCAATCCACGACTGGCAAGATCCGACTGGTAGAAGGTTGCAGCCTGATCAAAGCCTGAATCTCCTGTCGCAAGAACTGTATCTGAAGTGATAGAAGATTGGCCTTCTTTCCCATACCATTGTTGAACAGCTGGTGCTACTTTTGGTTTCACACCCACACCTTCGTCCTGATGTAGGCCCTTGATGACTACTTCAAATTCCTTAGTGAAAGTATGGCTGTCTTTGATTTGCTGCACCATAACCTTAACGCGTTGATCTGTCAGAGGTTTATGGATACGATTTTGAAGGTCAATTACACCTTGTTTATTGCTTCCGATAAGACTAACTTCCCCTGGTAGACTAGGCAAGACAAGAGACTGTCCATCTTCTGCTACTGTTAGTTCGGTTACTTGGCGGATATCCGTTACCTTACTATGGTCCGGAACGTTTGAATAAGCTCGAATTTCTTGGATACCAACATTTCTCCAACCCATTGTGCCCGCTTGGTAATCATTGATCTCCAATTTGAGGTACTTAGCTTTGATACTGTCAGCTAGGTCTACTTTCTCATCTAAAACAGGATCTCCAGTTTTGGTATGAGCGAGTTTCCATTGTTTTTCTCCATTAGCGCCCACGTCTTCTTGACCTGCATAGTAGAGGCTCCAAGATTTGATATTGGGGTCATTCTGCCCATTACGAAGACGACGATCCCAATCAATTTCTACATGTTTGATCAAGGTAGTCTTTGGCAGAGTTAGTTCAAAAGTTGGTTTTACTGCATCTCTATCTGTAGCCCATCGAGTATTGTCATCTCCGTCGATAGCTTTATCCGCAGTAAAGTTGGTACCAGTCTCATGGTTGCTCGCCTGAGCAGTAGCACCTTCGAGATGGTTGACATCTTCTCTATCTTCGATTGGCTTTTCAGCTGGTTTTGGTGCGGGCGTAGTGGTTCCCGCAGGTTGATCATCCACCTTTGGTGTTTCAACCGATTTCGGCGTTTCTGCTGGCTTGGGACTTGCAGGACTTGTCTCTGGTTTTGCCTCTTCACTTGCTGCAGGATTGGTTCCCTCATCAGTCGCTGGAGTTTCTTCATGACTTGCTTCTGTTGCAGCTTCTGCATCCGCCTTTTCAAGCGCAGCGGCTAAATCATCAGGTAACTTATCCAAGGCTTGAACATGAGTAATACTTCCCTCTGTCTCTGAAGGTGTTGCTGTTTCTGCCGCCTGAACCATATTGGCGCCAAAGATACTAGCACCAATCATAACGGAGGCTGCACCGATTGCAAATTTTCTTATACTATAGTGACAGCGTTTCTCAAAAAAATGTCTATCCATCTTTCTCCTATTCCTTTCATCCGCATACATGAGTAAGCGGTATCATTTCTCCTTTGAAAAAGGAGAGAACCAAGAGGTCCTCTCCGGCTGTTTGTTTTTTTTGATTCGAGTTGCTTTGAACTGCTGAAATCAAATCTCATTAATCTTCTTTACGTTTTGTCGCAAGAACCGCAGCAGATAAAGCGATACTAACACTTGCTAAGAAGAGGGCCACTTCTGAACCATGTTCTCCTGTAGCAGGAAGTTGCTCTTCTTTATCTTCCAGAGTTTTGGCATCAGCTACTGGGCTTGGAGCGAGCGGGTACTCAGGTTTTTCAACTGTTGGAGCTGCTTGATCTCCAGCAGTAGCCAATACACCTGTGTAGGCTGGTTTCTCGTTTACCAAGGCTTGGACCGCATTGACTCCTCCCTTAAACTCTGGGACTTCATTGACAGCTGCTTCAACTGCATTAACCCCACCCTTGAACTCAGGGACTTCATTGACAGCTGCTTCTGCTGCATTGACTCCACCCTTGAACTCAGGGACCTCATGTACAGCTGCTTCTGCTGCATTGACACCGCCCTTGAACTCAGGGACTTCATGTACAGCTGCTTCTGCTGCATTGACGCCGCCTTTGAATTCAGGTACATCAAGAACTGGTGGTTGTTCTTCACCCTTGCTACTTGTTGGAGCATCTGGTTTCGTAGCAGAATCTTTTAATTGGTTGAGATAGTCTGCAAAATATTCCACCATTCTTTCCGTCAAGAGATGGTTATCCGTCGCATATTTCATGCTCGCCTGAACTCCAGCCACTTCCTCTTGATTTTCTTTATCTGTCAATTTTTGAGCCTTGGCTAAAGCTGCTTCATATCCTGACAAGTCAAGCAGTGTTTCTGCTACTTGTGGACGGGTAAAGATGAGTTCCGCTGCAGATTGGTATTTATCGCCACCATCTCCGTAAGTCTTGGTACCAGTAAGGACAATTTTCTTAGCCTTGATTGTCTTACCAAAATCAATGTCTTTTGGCTTGTTGTTATCTGGCCAATCAGTTGCAGTAAAGGTATACTCCTTGCCAGACTCATCTGTGACAACCAGTTTTACATCTCGCAAGTTCCCATTTGAACCTGAACCACGTGGTACATAACGAAGTCCTGTGATTTCAGTAGGTTCTTTCAAGACCATAGTTGCAGGCTTGCCTACATCTCCTCCATTCCAAGATGTATGCCATAGGCTAGATACATTACCATCAAAAGCATTCTCTAGGCCTTCACCTGGTTGAGCTGGCGCATCCAAACTTTCAAAGTCTTCTGCTACCAAGGCTGTTTTCTTCTGAACCAAAGCATTCTTCAAGGCTTCAATCTTGGCAATTTCAGCACGCGCTTCTTCCACACTGATATCATCATCCGCCTGGCTGAGGTTAAAGACCGCCTCTTTCAGAGCATCCATAGACTCTTTGGTGTAATTAGTCATGGCTACAGTTGGCAAGTAGTTCTTCAAAGCATTTTCTGTTAACATCTTACCTGTCAGGGTGATTTCTTCGATTTGAAGATTATCCATCATGAAGTCGTTATAACCACGGAAGTTGGCATTTCCACCAGAATCACCACGAGTATTGCTTGCGTTTCCAGTTGAGTAGATACCTACCCAAGTATCGCCTGTTTCTGCACCCGTCACGAGGAAGGTTGCCTTCTTGGCTTTCTTAGAATCCGTCCAAGTATTTGGCAATTCATGCATTTCCATGTTGCTTGCTTGACTACCACGACGACCTGACTGGAATTCTCCCTTACCGACTACAAAGGCATAGGTATTGTCTGAACCTGCTTCGTATTCAAAGGTTACACGATAAGTCTTACCCGCTTCAAAACGGAAGTTTTGAGGAATAGTTTGGTAAACCAAGTTACGACGGCTCACCAGCCCATTTGTCTTCAATGACCAATTTCCATCAATAACATCATCAACTTTCTTACCGTTCCAACCACGTTGTGTATATGGATCGTGCTTTTCAGACAAGTGAGTGCGGTTATCTTCAACACCTTCGACACCACCCACTACGAATGGGAAGATACCTTGAGCAACATTTTCAAAGTCTTGTTTGAAGGTTCCTTGACCTGTATCATGCTTATCTCCGTACATGCTTGAATTGTTTTCAAAGGTACGAATTTCATCAAAGTAAGTTGCTTCATCACCAGCTTCACGACTCAAAGTCAGAGTAACATTTGAGACGTCCGATCCAGTTGTAAAGAAGGCGTACATGTTTTGGAAGTAACTTGTATCGTCAACTGTAGCATTGTCACGACGATTGTTATGAGCATATGCTTTGATATAGTTGAGAGCGAGTGACTTATTGGTATAAGTGGTCACTTCTTTTTCGCCAGTATTCACTGTGATACTTGCTTTGGCATTACTACGGTTATCGACACCTACATAAACAGCATACTTGGTATTTGGTTTCAAGCCAGTTAATTTCTGAGTAAGGCTGACCTTGCTCTTATTGCCTTGGATACGAAGCATTTCATTTGCGCCCTGTGATTTGACAATTTCTGCCTTAGAAGCATCGCCTGAAATGGTCCAATGTTTCAAGGTACCGCTATTGAATCCTTGGTCATAGATATGCATGCCTTCGCTCCATGACATTTCAGGATTGGTTTGTTTTGAACGGTAGAGAACGTATGGTTGATTTGCTAGAAGGTCTAAGGTAATCTTGCCATCTTTTACAGTTAGTTCTTGCTCTTCTGTCTTACCTTGGTCAGTTAGCTTGTAAAGGTAAACCTTGCTGTTAACCCAATCGCTTGGAAGGGTCCAAGTTGTTGCACCGGCCTGCGTATTGAAGTAGTACATTTTTTCCTTATCAGCAGGAAGTTTCTTACCATTTGCATCCCAGTTCCAAGGAGTCAAGTAAGCTGAACCATCTTGGATGACACATCCATTGAGAGTTACTGTACGTTCACGGTATTGTGGACTATTGACATCATTTGACTTACGAGTTACAACAACCTTGTTACCTGCTGCATCGACTAGCTCAACCTTCATTTCTGGAGTCCATCTATAGGTGCTACCATTATCGGTCATGGTAACTGGGGTACCATTTTCCCACTTGCTTACTGTGAAGTGTTGGAAGTACTTGGTCATGACATCGTGGGCAAACAAGTTGGTTACATAGCCATTGTAGTCACTTCTTCCTTGCCAACCTTCAAAGTCTTTCATGCTGTAGCCACCTAGAAGTGGGTAGTTGGCTGCACCACCGTAACTTCTGTAGTCCCCAACCCAAGAATCTTTTTGGTGGTTACGGATAAAGCGTGTGATGGCACTGTTGATACCTTTATTAGTATATCCACCATAGGTCAAGTCAGCTGCCCAGTGTTGGAAGGTAGAGTCGTACTCACCACCATGGCCCCACTCAATCGCAAAGCGCCAGCCTTGTTTGTTAATTTCTTTAGCAAGAACGTGGGTAGCCCAAGCACCGTTATCACCTGATTGACCATTGCCCCAAACGTCCACATAGATAAAATCGAGGCCATCACCAAGTTTTTTCTTCAAGTCTTCCCAGCGAGCCAAACGTCCATGTGCTAGGTCATAAGCAGCATCAATGTTGATACCTTGGTCTAGCCAGTTCCAACCATAGCTGTAGCTGCCATCTGGATTTTTACGAAGAATATTTTCATTAAAGTATTTAGACTCAGGATAAGTCTCAGAAGCGTTCACGTGGATACCAATGTGGGCACCGTACTTCTTAGCTTTCTCAATCAAGGTCTTAAAGTCTTCAACACCACCAATACGTTTACCAATATCAGCATAGTTCAAGTGACCAGAGTCATGGCCTTCGCTACCATATCCTTTAAGGAGAACACCTTGTCCTAGACCATCTGTGTGAAGATTGATTTTCTTGATACCATCCAAGGTCATAAGGAATGGATTTTGGGCTTGAGAACCAAAGTTCATCGCGATACGATAAGCTGTAATATCCTTGACTTTTTCCCAACCTTGAGGGTTGTTCATAATGCTACGATAAGCAATGGCACCATCTTGCCAATCGACTTTATTGTCAGCATTGGCATCTTCAGTGATAACAACCTTAGCACTTGGAAGTTCCTTCGTGTATTCTGGGAAAACAATGCCCTTATAAGCTTTTTCCCATTGCCATTCAGAACTATGAATTCCAACATAGTTGGCATTTCCGACTGTTTCCTTGTAAGCTGTCAAACGAGTCCAGTCATAAGAACCTCCGCCGTAGCTGTTTTGAGAGTTGCTCCAAACACCTGCAGCAAGCTTATCTGTAGAAACAAATCCATACATGTAACCCTTGGCCAAGTCTTTCATTGGATTGGTTACATCGATATGATCATCTCCGCTGACACGGGTATTGTTTGACATGGTTGCCCCATCAAACTTAGCACCAGCTTGATCACTCGAAACAGAGACTAAAGCATTACCAAGGAAACTAATAGAAGAAAGTAGTTTTCTTTCGTCATCAATCTTTTGACCTGGAGTAACTTGATTGTGGTTGACAATCTTGGTCACATCAAAGTGCAACTGATTATCAACAACTTGCAGACGGACCATCATTTCTGCATTGATAAGATTAGCATCATCGCGAAGCTTCATCAAGTACTCTGCAGTTGTCTCATTGATTTTTTTGTAAGTAACTTCAGGTGTGACTTCGTGTTTGTTGATAAATACTTTATTGAATTGTTGGACTTGTCCTGGCAAGGTATGCCCGTTCAAACTGTATTCTTTAATACGAGGGAAGGCTTGGTCAATTACTGCCTTAAGTACCTTAGACTGGAGCGTATCATAAGTCACCTTGCTATCGTCAACAACTGGACCTGTTTCTTTCTGGGCAGGAGTATCATCCGCTTTTACGCCTTCTTGATTGTCTGTTTTAACGCTGACAACTGTACGCTCATTGCCATAGGAACCAGCTTTTAGGACAATTTTCTTCTCATTTTTGAGAGTTTCATTGACAGCTGCTGGCAAAGTGACCGTATCAAAGAGTTTCTCATCATTATTCGTTGCATTGAGTTGTCCATCTGACTTGAGAGTGATAGAAAGACGGTTTACAGAACCTGGTTCTGGTGTTGCTACACGATTGCCCTTATACCAGGTGCTATCGGTTGGAGATTTATACTCCCAGAACCAGCCGTCCTTGTCATAACCAACAAAAACATTGTTCTTGGTGTCTTTAAATTTCAAGAAGACACCGAAGCGTGATTTGCCCTTTTCAGAATCATCTTTGAAGGTTAAATCAACCGTCGCATTTCCATTAGCGTCAACGGTCAATCCTTGTTTTTCAAACAAGGCTGGTTTATCGCCATTGTCGTTCTGTGCAGTTGAGGACAATTGATTGTAGCGGACACCTTTTTCTTCACGAACCGTAACTGTTCCCTGTTGTTCTTTATTCGCTACTGTTTGCCATTCAGGGGTGACTGTCTTAGGCGTTTCAGGTTTAGTAGCTGCAGGTTTATCCTCTTTTGGTTTTTCTTCAGCCGGTTTTTCTTTCTCTTCCAAGTCTGCTGGTTTCACACTTGAAATTCCCTGTATGTGGTCTTGGATCCATTTTAGTTGAGCTGGTGAGAAGAGAATGCCTCCGCTCCGTTTTCCAACTACACCATTTTGGTGAACACCGACTAGTTTGCCTTCTGTATCAAAGATACCGCCACCACTAGCGCCTGGTTTCCCTCCTTGGTAACCAATCCCTTGGACACCTTCTCCGTATGGTTCCGCAAAATCAACTGTAGTATTGACAATCGGATTCAATTTCCCTTCTGGATAACCAAAGACATGGAGTTTATCTCCGATTTTCTTAACTACTGGCTTTTTGGTTACTTCAACAGGCGTGTTTTCGAGAACTGTACGCAATCTCACAAGGGCCAAATCATTTTTGAAGCCCTTTAGGTAGCCTTCACGATCCCAATGAATGATATCGTTCTTGCTAAACTTGACATCTGGCAATCCTGGATAAGAGATACTATAGATATCTCCATCCCCTTGGTCATTATCCACGACCTTACGGATATTGCCGTCTTGGCTATCCTTGATAAAGTTATGAGAAACCGTCAAAACAAGATCTTTTGCAACGACAATACCGCTACCTTCTCCTGATGGCGTCTTGATCTTAACAGTTGCGCCGTAGTTTAATTCCCCATTGGTAGTCTTAGCCACATCTTCTGGGACGAGCTTCCCAGTATCTTGGGCCAATTGATCCTTGTCAACTTCACGCCCATTGTCTTCAGCTTTCTCCAACTTATCTTCTAATTCTTTTGGCAGATTGCTTGGCTTTTCAGACTTTTCTTTTTCTTGAGCCAACAACTCTTCTTCTGTTTGAGGGCCTTCAGTAGTTTCAGCTGAACCAGGATTCTGAGCAGCAGCTTCCTTGTCAAAATCGTGCCCCTCATCACTAGCCTTCTTATCCAAATCAGCTAGCTCACTCGGTAAATTAGTTGTTGAACCAACCCTTGCTTGATCAGCCAACACTGGGCTAGCTGCGAAGAAAGTCGCTCCAATCATCACCGAAGCTACTCCAAGCGTAAACTTACGAATACTGAACTTACAGCGTTTTTCAAAAAATTGTTTGTCCATAAACTCCTTAATCCTTTCACTTTACAGTAAGCGTTTACATTTCTTTTTTAAAAAATACTCCTTTCTCTGAAAGTACCGTGCTTAACTGTCATAAATAAAAAAATAATTATGCTTTTAATATAACAAATAATATCTAAGAAAGCAATAGGAAAAAGGAAAATTCGCAAAAATTTCTCAAGATGTCCTAAATTTAAAAGCTCGCTTTAAAGATATAAGAAGGACTTAGCACCCAAGGGGAATACTAAATCCTTTCTCCTATCCTGTAAAATTATTTCACATGGTTTGCGAGGTCTTCTTGAGCCTTCTTATTAGACTCTTCTTTTTCTTTCAACCAGTTTTCTTGAGCTTTTTGGTACTCTTCTGTTGTTACCGCCTTATCTTGTACATCTAGGTATTTATACAAGAGGGCTTCGCTCGTACCCTTGTTACCAGAGTATGCAAACGGAAGTGTAAATGGTACCATCTTAGACAACATTGGACGACCAGTTTGAGAAGTTGTTGGGATGAGCAAGGCACTGTCGGTCAACCAAGCTTGGGCAGCAGCATATTTTTCATAACGTTTTGAAACGTCAGTAGTTTCTTCCCCAGCTTCCATAACCATTTTTTCGTAGTCTTCCAAACCAACTTGCTTGGCAGCAGTGTTGTTTGTTCCAGAGTCAAATCCTAGGTAAGTCTTTGTATTTTCCCCTACAGATGGTTTGATAATATCAAGGTAGGTAGAAGGGTCTGCAAAGTCTGGAGACCAACCCACGTTATCTGAGATATCCCAGTCTTCTCCAGCCGCAGTTTCAGCGAAGTAGGTAATGTTTTGAACATCATCTTTTTGAAGTTGTTGGATATCGACAACCACATTATCTGATCCTAAGTTTTCTTCAACTGACTGTTTAAAAGATTGGACACGTTGAACTTTTGTTGTATTGGTTTGGTCTACAGGCATGTCCAAGTGGATTGGGAATTTCACACCTTCCGCTTGAAGAGCTGTCTTAGCTTTAGCAAACTCTGCTTTAGCCTTATCTGGGTTGTAGAGTCCATCTTGAGCATCATCCAAGTTCACGTTGCTCCACTCGTCACCATAAGTCACCAATTTGTCTTTGACCATTTCGCCAAAGTTCTTTCCATCTGCCTGTACAAATGTAGGAGGAACAAACAAGTTACGAAGCAGTTTAGTTGCCCCGCTTGCACCATTCACTTGAGAAGCATAAGCCGTTCTATCGAAACCAAAAGCAAGAGCTTGACGGAAGTCCTTGTTTAGAAGAGCTTTCTTGGTTGATGTTTTTTCTTCATCCGTTGTCTTAGAAGTGTACTTATAAGACTGACGATCAATATTCGTACCGACTAAATAAGTAGTAGAATCTTGTTGTGTATAAACAATATTGTCTTTAAATGCCTTTTCAGTCTCTGTGTAGCTAGCGCTTGTTGGGAAGAGACGAGCCATTGTAAAGCTACCGTCTTTGAAAGCTTCAGTTGGTTTGTTGGTATCTTGTCCATCCCAGAAGGATAATTTAACCTTATCGATATGGACATTGTCCTTATCCCAGTAGTTAGGATTTTTCGCAAATTCGACAGAAGATTTAGCAACAATTGATTTGAGTAAGAATGGACCATTGTAGAGAATACTGCTTGAGTCAGTTCCCTTAGCGAAGTCATCCCCTTTGGAGTTCAAGAACTCTTCATTTACTGGGGCCAAAACTCCCATCGTTGTCTTAGAATTCCAGAAGCTTTCTGGCTTGTTCAATGTGTACTGAACTGTATAATCATCAAGGGCCTTGATTCCTACTTGAGAGAAGTCTGTAATTTCTCCTTTAACATAGGCGTCCAATCCTTTGATTGATTCTTGAACTAAATAAAGACCATCAGATTTTTTATCAGCAGCATATTTAAGTCCTGTTACGAAGTCTTGAGCTTTGACTTCTGCGTATTCCTCACCTTCAGAGGTATACCATTTTGCATCCTTACGAAGGGTATACGTGTAAGTCAAGCCGTCCTTAGATACAGACCAATCCTCAGCCATAGATGGTACAAAGTTACCATAGCGGTCATTTTCAAGCAAGCCATCGATAACGTTGCTCGTAATATTTGATGTAGCTGCCTTACCAGTTGTCAAATAGTTTAGGTTATCAGGATCCGTTTCATAAATGTATGAGAATGTCTTCTCACCTTTAGCACTTGAACCTGATCCAGAGCACGCAGCCAGAGTACCAGCTGCCAATAATGTCACACCCGCAAGGGCAAGTAATTTTGAACTTTTCATCATTTTCTCCTTTAAAATTTACATCCCATTATAGACTCTTTTCAGAAAGTTGTCAACAGAATTTTCAGAATTTTTGAATGATTTTAGCATTTTCTGAAAAATTATCTTAAAATAATTTATACAATACACTAATTTTTTAACAAAGTATTCCAATAATTCAATTAAAAAACAACTACTTTAAGAAGAGAGAGAATCTAACGATTCTCCTTCCCATCTATTTAATCAGTTTTAAACTGCTCTAAGCATAGTTATTGACTTTTGTTTCAATATCTATGAAATACATAACTTAAAATAATATTTCAATCAATCATTTTAACTTTTTTAATGCAGAAAAGAGGTAAGCACCCTCTCGAATCTTTTGACCTACAGACTTAGCCTTATTTACCAAATTCTGATACTCTTCTTCAGACAAATGTTCTAGTTCCTTTTCTAAATCAAGCAAGCTCTCAACACTAATTCCACACTCCTTTTCTAAAACGAAATTAGCCAAGGCTGATTGCCTCCAAACAATAATAGGAAAACCAGAAGCCAAATAAAGGGAGGCCTTGTGGGAATTATTGTATCTCAAATACTCACCAAATACTCCGCTACAAGTTTTAGAACTATCACCATCCCAAACCAAACCAAAGCTTCCTTCCAATGCTGACGGTAGTTCATCTGGAAGAAATGAACCAAAATAAGTTTCATTGGATAGCTTTCTAGCCTCATCAAAACCAACACCATAGAGGTTATATGCCGGTCTTGCAGGCAACTCATATAAGTAACCTGCTTTTTCTTGGGCCAAATTTCCAGCTACAATAATAGCCCCTTCCTTCGATAGATTTTCTTTATCCTGATAATTCGGGATAAGATAGTCAAAAATACCTAAACTAACTATTTTTTTCTCAGAAATTCCCTTGTCCACTAGCACTGATTTCATAATTGGATTATGAGCAATAAGACCATCAGCTTGTTTCAAAAGACTAGATTCTTGAAGATGAACTCGGATTTTATGCTTCCAGGGCACTGTATCCAAATTAGCATAGCGCAAAACTTCTAAATCATGGATAATAAAGTGAACCTTTACTCCCTTACGTTGCATTCTTTTTACTAAATGGGTCGTAAAGAAACTATGATGAAGCATAGGAAATTGAATAAGTAGCTGATCTCCTTTCTTTAACTTAGACAAAGCTTTAGATAGAGCTTGAGCCTTGTGTCGTTGGGCTCTAATAGTCCCCATTTGATACCAATCATCTACCATCAATAGCAAAGGGCTATAGCCCTCGCGAACTACTATTTCTTCGACATCATTTCGTGCCTTGTTCCCCGCATTTCGTGCACCAGAATCCTTCAGAAATTCTTCTTTTAGATAATATTTCATCGATTAATTTTATCCTTTATTATCTTATTTAAACTCTTCCTCTACCACATTCAGGGCACGTTCGATTACCACATGCATATCGTAGTATTTATAATCTGCTAAACGTCCACAGAAAATCACCTTATCATTCTGTACCGCTTCTTCTTGATATTTAGCAAATATAGCATTGTTTCTCTCATCATTGATTGGATAATAGGGTTCATCACCACGTTTCCAATCAGCAGGATATTCACGCGTAATAACTGTCTTTGGTTGCGTTCCGTATTCGAAGTGCTTGTGTTCAATGATGCGAGTATAAGGAATTTCACGTTCTGTATAGTTTACAACTGCATTTCCTTGATAATTTTCCTCATCTAGAACTTCATGTTCAAAACGAAGACTACGGTATTCTAACTCACCATGTTTATAATCAAAGTATTGGTCAATCATTCCTGTAAAGACAACTTTTTCAGCTGAAGCTTCTAATTCTTGGCGATTGGCAAAAAAGTCAACGCCAAGTTCCACTTCTACACCCTTCAGCATATTCTCGATAATAACGTTGTAACCCCCAATTGGAATTCCTTGATAACGGTCATTAAAATAATTATTATCAAAGGTTAGACGAACTGGCAAGCGTTTAATGATAAATGGTGGAAGATCAGTAGCAGAACGTCCCCATTGTTTTTCGGTGTATCCTTTAATCAACTTTTCATAGATATCCGGACCAATCAACTTAATAGCTTGTTCTTCCAAGTTTTTAGGCTCAACATCTTTCATATGAGCCGTTTGTTCAGCTATCTTATCTTTCACTTCTTGAGGAGTTTTTGTCCCCCACATAGCATAAAAAGTATTCATATTGAAAGGTAGATTATAAAGGCTACCCTTGTAATTAGCTACAGGCGAATTGATGTAGTTGTTAAATTCAGCAAATTGATTAACATAATCCCAGACTTTTTTGTTTGAAGTATGGAAGATATGTGCACCGTACTTGTGAATGTTGATACCTTCAACGTTCTCACAGTAGATATTCCCACCAATGTGATCACGCTTATCAATCACTTTTACTTTTTTTCCACGCTTAGTTGCTTCATAAGCAAAAATTGCTCCCGACAAACCAGCACCAACGATTAGATAATCATACATATTAAATCTCCATTATCAAACAATAAAGTTCCTTTTTTAATAACTAAATTAAATGAGGTGATATTAGACTACCAAAATTGACAGATCAAAAATATTATATCATTTAAAACAATCTCTCTACTAATTAAAAAACTTAAGTGTTAATTTGCGAAAAACTATCATTTAATTTAATCCTATCAAAAGTATTTTTTGAAAACAACATAAACATAAAAATATTGTACGAGGGCACAAACCAGAATGCTTCAATCATGCAGTTTAGAGCAATTATAGATAGAATTGCTACATATAAATATTGACCTTTTTTAGACTGCTCTTTTGCTGAAATGATATAAATTATAATTAATAGCACTACGGGAACAATACCATATGTAAACAGCATCTGGACATAAGAGGAATCTACATAGTTATATCCCATTACAGCTTCCGTCTTTCCACCTGAACCGATAAACAAAACTTCTTTGGTACCAAATAAATTTACACTAAAGGAAGTAAATGCATTTCTTCCTAACGCCAACCTACCCGTAATTAATTTATTAATTGAAACCAGAAAAGGTGAGCCCCAAGAAAACGTATAAGATAAATACATCATTAATGATGAGAAAATCAGTACTGAATATGGCAGTATTGCATAAATACGAAGTTTCTTTTCTCCAACAACATAAAAATATATAAAGATAACCGTTGCTAATAAAATAGACAATGCATTTAAGCGTGCGTCACAATATTTAATGACAAAGCCAGCTAGTAGAATCCCCACTATTGTTCTTGTCCAAATCAATCTATCCTTTAATAGATAGGAATAAGCTATAAATAGATAGAAACAGTGAGAAGCAAAATCGGTCGGATAAATAAAGCCAAAGGAATTTCGAATCACTCCCCCTCGATTATATTGTAAATTTGGTACTATTCCTAAAAGTGATAATATAAATACAACTATCAATACTATACTAGAGACAAAAATATAATTTTTCAAAATTACTTTCATATCAACATTAACTAAAAAAACTAGTAATGTCGAATAGACAAAAAAATTAAGCCTACCAGTTTGTAAATATACTACAATTCCTGTTAAGAGAAGTAAGATAGATAATACCAGATATTTGTAAGAAATCCTCATTTTATACAAAAATCGAAGTCCTAAAAGCAATACAACTACAAACAGATAATTTGCTTTGACTTGAAAAAAAGTCCTATCCAACATTGTTGTAGATATAGCATTAAAAAATACCACTACTGCTACAACAATGTTAACAAGTAGGTTTTCAATAGTTATTTTTTTCATTTTTTGATAAAGAATAATATAGAATGAACTAAAATGATTATTTTAAATCATAGGAACTTTAGCTCATCTATAATCTCCCTTCCTCACTTTCCTAAACTTTTAACCCTTTACAATATTATCTAAAACAAATTCTCATCTATAAAAAAATTTAATTAATTTATAGTGATATTCTTACCATTCTATTTATTGAATAATTGCTCTTTTAGCTCTTTTAGACTAACTACTCTAAATAATAAAATTTGCAGAACATAAAGTATTCCCCCTACAACCGCACATATAACAATATTAACCAGCGGTACAAAATTCATACCTGTCTTTAACAATGAAAGTGCCAAATACATAAGAATAGACGCTGAAAGTATTTTAAACATTGAAGCAAAAATTGGTACTTCTCTAAGATATCCTCTTGTAAAATACAATTGAAGGAGCCATACTAAGGCTTCCGTTAGTACCGATACAACTGATGCACCAATATAGCCAAATTTAGGTAGTAAAATTAGATTTAATCCCACACTAATAATCGCTGGAACCGTAGTTGAAATCATAAATTCTTTATTTTTATTATGAGGTATCAAAATTTGAATTCCCATAATATTCGTCCACCCAATAAAGAACATTCTAAAAATCATAATTGCTATTGCATACCTAGCATCTTGGAAATCATTGCCCAAGAAAAATTTTACAAAATCATTATTAATAATTAGCATGCCTGCAATAATTGGAAAAATTACCAAATTGTAGATTAAAAAAGATATCTGATGCATTCGATTCACGGCTTCATTATTTCCCTTTGATAAAAGGTTTGAAACACGTGGAAGCATGACACTTCCAAGAGAAGTTACCAAAGTAAGTAATATATTTACCAATTTTAAAGCTTGATCATAAATACCAACATCAGTAGTTGATGCTAAAGCACCGAGCATTGTTCTATCTAAAGTAACATACAAAGAAATTGCTATTTGAGGCAGAAACAATAAAATTACCGGTTTAAGATGTTGCTTTGCATAACATAAATCCAAGTGAGGCT
Source organism: Streptococcus oralis (assembly GCF_018448765.2). Lineage (GTDB taxonomy): Bacteria > Bacillota > Bacilli > Lactobacillales > Streptococcaceae > Streptococcus > Streptococcus oralis_BM. The sequence continues at coordinate 339,522 of NZ_JAHCMC020000001.1, read as the reverse complement.
TGTCAATAAATTCGCGAGCTGGAAACCACATACTTAACTGGCCCAATAATTCAAATACCGTCAATAAGGAAACATATAGATATAAATCACCTGGAGATTTGACAAATAAAAATATTGAAACAACTCCCACCAGTTTAACAGTAATATTTCTAACTGTTATCTTACGAAAGTCCTCCAAACCCTGAAAAAGCCAAGAAATATCCATTCCCTTAGATAATAAACTTAAACCTAAAATATACGCTACTGGATTCTGCATAAATGGAAATGCAAAGCACAAAATTATATATAATAAAATTGATAAGCATGTTGCACCAAACTGTAAGGTATAGATACCCCAGAAGTTTTTTCGAATATCCTTCCGATGACTTGAAATTTCTTTTGTCCCATAATTAGCAACTCCTAGAGTTGCTAAGAGAATAAAGTAGGTAACAATTGAATTGAAATATCCATAAGTTCCTAAATCGTTGGAGTTAAAAACCCTAGTAACATACGGTGTTGTGACAATTGGAAGAATAATTACCAATAATTGATAAGAGAGATTGTAAGCATAGTTTTTCAAAACTTTCATGACTATCTAACCTATTTTCCCTCTGACTTTTTTATACAATTTTACAGATACTAGAAACAATATATATTTCAATTTATTTTTCCTTGTGACATTTGGATTCGGAATAACATCTTTGAAATATTGAATATATTCTTTTCTGATTTTATTGACTTCAGCATACATACCTGAACTAAGCATAGCATGTACAATATGCAGACCATTAAAAACATAGCGAACATTCATGGCCGTTCTCATATCCCTATCACCTGAATAGTCTCGTTCAACATAACTTCTATTCCATTCCATTGCCTTGTAAAAATCTAAAAGACGATCACTATACTTAGAATTTACAATACTACCTGGTCTGCGATAGTATTTATAAAGGTTTAGGTCACTAACAGCAATATTTTTACAGGAAGCAATATGCTCATAAGCAAGAGCTAAATCTTCATACAACATTCCACTCGGATATGGAAACCGTAATAAGATTTCTTTCTTATATAGTTTACCACCTGAATGTGTCCCAACATAATTTCCATAAAACATTTCTTTTAAAGCTGTTCGACGATTTAATTTTTCAGAATATTTATCTCTGAAGTCTCCTAGGAAATTACTATTTGTATAGTTTCTAACTTCAATCACGGGAGTAGCTACAAGATCAACTTCATACTTGTCTCTGAGTTCTACCAAATATTCAATAGCTCTATGGTCATAATAATCGTCTGAATCAATGAAAACTATCCAATCTGTTGAAGATTCTTTGACCCCAGTATTGCGAGCATTAGACAATCCCCCATTTTCAATGTGCAGAACTTTTATTCTGTCATCTTCTCGAGCATATTGGTCACAAATTTCTCCAGAACTATCCGTTGAACCATCATCTACCAGAATAATTTCGATATTTTTATATGTTTGTTGTCTTAGACTTTCTACACAATAACTCAAACAGTTCTCGACATTGTACACTGGTACAACAATAGAAACCTGATCCATTATGATAATCCTTCCAAAATGATATCAACAATACGCTCACAAGCTTTTCCATCTCCATATGGATTACTTGCTTTACTCATCTTGCTGTACTCTGTTTCATCTTCTAGAAGAAGTTTGAAATTAGTATAAATATTATCTTCTTCTGTTCCTACTAATTTCAAGGTTCCTGCAGCAATTCCCTCTGGGCGTTCTGTTGTATCACGCATTACCAATACTGGTTTACCTAAAGAAGGTGCTTCTTCTTGTACACCACCCGAATCGGTTAAAATCATGTAGCTTTGATTCATAAAATTATGAAAATCAATGACTTCTAAAGGTTCAATGATTTTCATACGTTCATTGTTGCCAAACACTTTACTTGCTAGTTCACGAACCTTAGGATTCTTATGAATAGGATATACGACTTTAACATCTTCAAACTCATTTAGGATACGGTTAACTGCATTAAACATATTTTCCATAGGTTGGCCAAGATTTTCACGTCGATGAGCTGTTAGCATGATTAGTTTACTGTCCTTAGCCCACTCTAAAATAGGATGATCATAATGTTCTTGAACTGTCGTCTTCAAGGCATCGATGACAGTATTTCCCGTAACATAGATATTCTCTCTTCCTTCTTTTAGAAGATTCTCTTTAGCCACTTCTGTCGGAGCAAAATTGAAATCCGCAATAATTGAAGTAGTCTGACGATTGAATTCTTCAGGAAATGGACTTTGTAGATTATAAGTTCTCAATCCTGCCTCTACATGCCCAACTTTAATCCCCATGTAAAATGCTGCTAAAGCTGTCGCAAAAGTGGTTGTAGTATCTCCGTGAACAAGAACAATGTCTGGTTTTTCCTGCTCTAAAACTGCCTGAATTTTATCTAAAATACTTGTCGTGATTGTAAATAGTGTTTGATTGGCCCTCATAATTCCTAAATCGTAATCAGGAACAACTTTAAAGACATCTAAAACTTGCTCTAACATTTCTTTATGTTGACCAGTCACACATACAAGTGTTTTAATTGAATCATTTTTCTTCAACTCATTAACTAAAGGACACATTTTTATTGCTTCTGGACGCGTTCCAAAAACTAACATTACTTTTTTCATTTTGAATCTCCCATTAGTTCTTGATAAAATTTACGGTAATTCTCTAAAAACAAAGGATAGCTAAACTTCTCTTCATAATCTTTTTTAGCTTGAAGAGCTAACCTTGTTCTAAGAATTGAGTCAGTTGCCAAACTCTCAATAGCAGCAGCTAAGGCCTTAGCATCTTTCGCTGGAACCAGGACCCCATTTTCTTTTGTAACAACTTCATTTAATCCTGGAATATCTGTAGCAACCATTGTTTTTCCGGCCATAAATGCCTCAATTGCCACTAAGCCAAAACCCTCAAATACTGAAGGTAAGACGCAAAAATCAAAACTATTAATGCACTCGACTATATCCTGTCTATAGCCTAAAAAAGTTATTTTATCTTCTAGATTGAGTTCTTTCGCCTTATTTTCGAGTTCAGCTCTAAGCTCTCCATCTCCAACGATAAATAAATGAAGTTTGTCATCTACAATCAATGAGATAGCATCAATGAGATAGGTCAAACCTTTTTGTTCAGATAATCTTGCAATACAGCCTAACTTGATTCCATCAAACTCCATAATCTCATCAACTTGTCTATTTGACTGTTTCAAGATTACTCCGTTATAGATAACCTTACTGTCTGTAACTCCCACATCATCTTTCAAATTTTTATTTACTGCTTGACCAACTGCAATACTATAAGCATTTTTCAGTGAAAATCTATATAAAGACAACTTATCTTGAAAGACATTATGAGCAGTGTAAACGTGGACTAGCTTCGGATTAATCAGTTTTAATAACCGAATATAAAAAGCTGCCATTCGATGATGCGTATGAACTAGAGTAATCTCATTTGTCTTGATAATTTGATAAATACTAAGAATCAACTTTAACACTGTGAGAGGATTTTTGCTGTCTATATCCTGAATTTTATGATGGATAATTCCTCGAGTCTCTAATTCTCGTTCCCATAGACCTCCTGTAGAAGCAACATGTACACTATCAAACTCATCTTTCAAATCAGAACTCAACTGGTACACAATTCTCTCAGCACCACCAATATCCATTGTTCGTGAAATATGTAAAATATTATTTTTTCGTTTTTCGTTTCTCATCTAAAACTCGCTTAATAAAGGTAACATTCCCTACAAAGTATCGTTTAAAGAGACGCTTTGGTTCGTTAGCAACTCGGAACAACCATTCCAAGTTTGATTTCTGCATCCAAAGTGGAGCACGCTGAATGTGACCAGACAATACATCAAAGCTACCACCTACCCCCATAAAAATGGAATTCACTTCATTGCCCATAAATTTTTGAATGATGTATTCTTTTTTCGGAGAGGTAATTCCAACAAATACAAAGTCAGGATTCTTTTCACGAATATCTCCCTGAATATCTTGCTCATCTTCCTCAGAAAAATAACCATTACGATGTCCCACAACTCGTAGATTTGGATACTCTTCTTTGAAATTTTGTAACATATCTTGCAAAACTTCTTCTTTAGCGCCAAAGAAATACACTGAATAAGATTTCTCATTGGCTAATTTAAGTAATCTTTGCATCAAGTCAATTCCAGCAACTCGTTCTGGAACCTGGTAGCCCAAAAAGCGAGAAGCAAGAACTACCGATGCACCATCTGCATTGATGATTTCAGAATCGTTAACTATCTTTTTAATGACTTCATCTGACTGGCATTGGTTAATCTTATCAGCGTTTACGCCCATTAAATGAAGAGGACGTTGTTCAATGACAAAATTCTCAACTGCCTGTACTGTTTCATCCATTGTTAAGGGGTCAATCCTGACCCCCATTAAATCAAAACTATTCAAATTAATTTCCCCATGTAAACTCAAAATGGCCCTTACGTTCTGCTTCTTTTGGTAACTTCATGTAATCACCATATATTTTTGTTAAATATTCATCTGGGTTAGCATGGCAACTTATTTCTAAGTTCTCAAACTCTAGTAATTGTGGTTCACCAAATACTTCTTTTCTAGCAAGTTCACGTTCTCTGTAGGAACCTAATACATTACCAACGATTGAACTAGTTTCAAAATCATACTGTTTAATTAGATTTTGTAATTTGTTGTTAATGGTGGATGTTTTCAAAAGTTTATTTAATTGCAAAACTTTTGATATACTCACAATTGCATTTTCAAAACTTCCCCGATCTCTGTCATGAAGACGATCGATTACAGAAATTTTAGAAAGTGCACGATAGAATTTAATTTTGTTTGTATGAATAAAATAGCGAAAACTATCATCTGGATATCCATCCAAGGGAAAAATATCTATGAATGGACTACATAGTTCATCTCCAAATGGAATTTGTAAGGATGTATCCATAATAGAGGTATTACCTAAATTATCATCATGAAGTCTCAAAACAACATGTTCTGGAAGTTCCTTGTTACAAATAGACAAAAATTTTTCATAATCTTTTCGAGGCATCCCTAAATCCATATCATCATCCCAAGGAATAAATCCTTTATGACGAATTGCTCCTAGTAATGTTCCTCCCAAAGCATAATATCTTAAATCATGCTTACTACAAATAGCAATAAAACTTTTCAATAAAGATAATTCTCCTAGTTGAATTTCCCTCACTTTATTCATAATTTTACTTCGCCCCTTCTCTCATAAATACCACTTTGACGGTCTTTAACAATATTTCAATATCTTTCCAGATGGTCCAATCATCAATGTAGGCAACGTCCAGCTTGACAACATCATCAAAGTCCGTGATTTTACTACGTCCACTCACCTGCCATAGGCCAGTAATTCCTGGCTTAAAACTAAGACGACGTTTCTGTTCAGGAGTATATTTTTCATACTCATCAACTGTTGGGGGACGTGTTCCAACCAAACTCATATCTCCCATTAAAACATTCCAAAACTGAGGGAGCTCATCTAGACTGGTCTTACGGATAAATCTCCCTATCTTTGTTATACGAGGATCATCATCGACTTTAAACATACCACCTTGCATGGTATTTTGTGCAAGGAGCTCTTGTTTCTTTTTCTCAGCATCCACGCACATAGATCTAAATTTATAAAAAGTGAAATGTCGACCATTTTTTCCGATACGAGTTTGAGAAAAAATAGCGGGTCCGCCATCTTTTCGAATCACCGGAACCAAAACAATACTCACCAATCCACAAATAAGTAGTCCGATAATTGAACCTATGATATCAATGAAGCGTTTAGCAATGACATGGCTTGTCTTATAAAATTTTGTAGAAAACGTAATGACATTCAAGCCTGCCATTCCGCGAATCTTTTTATCGCTACCTAGATAGTTATTGAAAGCATTCAGGTTGACTGTCACGTCAATTCCCATTGTTTCAAAAAGAGAGATGAACTCCCCGATGTCGTACTTTTCACTTGGTAAATTGATAAAAACTTCATCAACAACTTCATGGGTAGCAAAGTCTAAGATGTTCTCTGCAGGTACAACGGTTACGGATGCATGCTGAAAATTAGGCTGATCCAAAACACTGACCGCCACCAATTCCCAAAAAATATCTCCCGACTCTATCAGTCTATCTACAACTTTCTCAACTCTGGAAGTAGCTGTTATCAAGAATATCTTTTTACTCCCCTTGAAATTTGGAAAGATACGTCTCCTATAGCGTTTAATGCACAGATTCAACAAATACAACAAAATAGAATGTATTGTCAAAAAATAAATCATGCCTCGTCTAGAGATACTAAAACGATCTTCTAAAAAGAAGTTTGAAATACTGATAGCTAAAGCAAAGAAAACGATATATTTTGTAGTGCTGATAAACTCAGCCAAATAACCCCTTTTAAAAAAATCGCGCTCATAATCACTAATGCTAAAAACAACAAAATGCAGAATGAACAAGATGATAACAGAGGTGTTCACAATCTCTGTTTCTCTTACAAAACTAAGTAAATAAGCTAATATAATGACAAGAAAACTCTGGATTACCGCCAAAGTAATCTTCAATCCTTTTTCTTCCATAATATCTTCCCTAAGCTATCTCTTATTTTTTCCCGTAAGAGCCATAAGCTCCATATGATCCATATTTTTCAACCGAGGTATTCAATTTATTTAATACAATCCCTAAGAATGGTTTACTTGTTTGTTCCAATTGTTCTTTGGCTTTTTGGATATCACGTCGATTTGTTTCACCAGCTGCAGTCACCAAAATCGAAGCATCACATTTCTGAGTGATGATAGCCGCATCAATCACAACCCCGATAGGAGCAGTGTCCACAATGATATAATCGAAGTACTTTCGCAAAGTATCAAGCATAGTCTTAAAATTCTCACTTTGCAACAAAGCTGTTGGATTTGGAGAAACGGAACCAGCTTGAATGACAAACAAGTTTTCAACATTCGTATCACATAACCCTTGTGATAAATCTGTTGTCCCTGATAAGAATTCTGTTAATCCCGTAATCTTTTCACGTGATTTAAAAACACCTGACATGACAGAATTACGGATATCGGCATCAATTAAAAGCGTCTTATATCCAGCACGCGCAAAGGCCCAAGCAATATTGGTAGAAGTAGTTGACTTCCCTTCCCCTGGTTTTACTGATGTAATTGAAATAACTTTTAAGTTATTTCCACTCAATTGTATATTGGTACGAAGCGCATTGTAATACTCCTCTGCTTTTCTTGCCAAATCTAATTTTTTTTGTGCAATTTCTAACGTTGGCATTTTTCTCTCCTATTTCAATTTATCCAAATTTGGAACAACTCCCAATAATGCAATTTGCATAACATCTTCAACGTCTTCTGGTCGTTTAACGCGTGTATCTAAGAGTTCAATAAGGAGAACCGCGACAATCATCACAACCGCTCCAGCGAGAAATCCAATCATGGTATTACGACGAATGTTTGGTGAAGATGGTGAGGTTGCTGGGCGAGCCTCTTCGAGTGTCGTCACATCCGAAACCCGTGTAACACTTATAATCTTTTGAGCTGCAACCTCTCTCAATGAGTTGGCGATACGACTTGCTTCTTCAGGCGCACGATCTGTAACAGAGATCGATACGATACGTGTATCAGCCGGTACGGTCACCTTGATTTTACTAGCCAAACCTTTTGAAGGAAGATCCAGTTTCAAATCCGTTGCGACCTTCTCCAAAACATCTTGTGATAGAATAATTTCGCGATAGTCTTTAACCAAGTAAGATCCTGCTTGCAAATCTTGGTTTGTCAATCCAGGCTTATCTCCCTGATTACGATTAACTACATAGATACGTGTCGTACTGGTATATTCAGGTTTCACGATAAAGCTACTATAGGCAAAGGCTACTACCCCAGTTACGATTGCTACCAGTGCAATTAGAACTTTCCGTTTCCAAAGAATTTTAAGCAATTGAAATACATCAATTTCCATCATATTTTGTTCTTTCATTGTTTCTCCTAAATTAATTGATCCATTATTATTTTTCGTGGGTTATCTTTGAAAAGTTCCTTCGCCTTATCTTCGCCATACTTTTTAGCAATGATATCATAGGCTTCTTCCATATGAGGTGGTCTGCGATCCAAGTTATGCATATCACTAGCGATGACGTGAACTAGATCACGTTCCAAGAAATACTGAGCTCTCTTTTTCATGAATTTGTAGGTTTCTCCAAAGAGTTTTGGTTTCAAGACATGAGAACTATTGACCTGGGTATAGCACCCCATATCAATCAGTTCCTGAACTCGCTTTTCATTATTTTCTAGAGCATCATAACGCTCAATATGGGCAACAACTGGTGTAATCCCTAACATGAGAATATCGCTCAGTCCTTTATGTATATCTCGATAGGGTGTATTCATGCTAAACTCAATCAAAGCATAGTGACTATCATTGAGGGTTGGAATCAATTTCTTTTCCAATTTTTCGACAACATCTGGCGTATAGTATATTTCTGCGCCATAGGCGATGACAAGATCATCTGCCACCTCCTTGGCCATTTCGCGAACTTTCAAAAAGTTAGTTGCTATTTTCTCTTCTGGTGTCTCAAACATCCCTTTCCGACGATGAGAGGTGGAAACAATGGTCCTGACCCCTTGACTATAGGCTTCTCTTAAAAGGTTTTTACTCTCCTCTATCGACTTTGGACCATCATCCACATCAAAAACAATGTGTGAATGGATGTCTATCATGCTACTTGCCCTCCATCACATCTTTGATAGCTGCCTTGGCTGTAGCCAAGCTACTTTCATCAATTTCCATCATATAGAGGTTGCTATCTGGCATAGCGTAGGATGGAAGATCCGTTCTACCAGTTCCTTTTAAGTCTTGGGAATTGACCTTATACTGACCGCCACTATCCAACTGTGTATTAACCAAGTCCATCATGGTTTCCAAAGGCATATTGGTTTGAAGAGAATCTTGCAATCCTTGAATAATGTTGTCATAATTCTTTAAAGCATCCGTTGATGTTAACTTCTGAATGATGGCGACAATGACTTTTTGCTGGTTCCGACCGCGGTCGCGGTCTCCATCCGCTAGAGAGTAGCGTTCGCGGACAAAACCAAGGGCTTTTTCAGAGTCTAGATGGACATTCCCGACAGGAAAATGGTACTGCCCATGCAAAGAAGTGAAATCTTGGTCATTATAAACATCCACACCACCTAGAAGGTCAATCAATTTCAAGAAAGAGGTGAAATTCAAACGAACATAGTAGTTAATATCAACTCCATATAGGTTTTCCAAGGTATGAATCGATGAGTCCACCCCATAAATCCCCGCGTGAGTCAATTTATCCTTTTGATTATTTCCTCCGTCCGCGATCGGAACATAAGAATCTCGAGGTGTTGTGGTGAGAAGGATTTTCTTAGTATCTCGATTTACAGTCATCAAGATGTTGACGTCTGAACGTGAAACTGAACTGATGGGTCCGTAAGTATCAATACCACTGATATAAATATTAAAGGATTGATTTTTAGATACCTTTGGTGCCGCAACATCCTTGGTTAGTTTTTTCGTATAGATTTTCTTAATCTTCGAAGCATAATCTGGATACTCTGCTTCAATGATATTTTCAAAGACGCTGTTCAAGACAATCGCTTTCGCATCACCTGAAATCAAGCTCTTATAGGCTGCTAGGTAAGATGCACTTTGTTCAACCGCCAAGTCTTTGCTCTGAGTCGTCTTAATATCCGCTATCAATTTTTGGATATTGTCATTATCCGTTTCAGTCGGACCTGTCACACTATCCAACTGGGTAACGTTGTTAATTTCACTATCTTTTAAAACCACAACACTCATCGAATACTCTGAGTAGTTTGATGTCGCATTGATGTGATTAGTCAAGCCCACAAATTGGTGCAGAGCAAATAGCGAAACCGAACTAGTCAACACCGCAAGTACCAAAAAGAAAATCGTGAACTTTTCAGCTTTCTTATATACTATCAAAAGTAGAGCTACGATAGCAGATAGTAAAACTAGAACAGTAGCTAAGATATTGAGATGCCTAAAGGCTAGGATATTATGTCTAAAAATTAAGAACAACAAAGAGCCACTCAATAATAAATAAATGGCTAATAAGGCTATGTTAATACTTCGCTTCACATTTCCTGAACGATTTCTCTTTGAACGTCTACTCATGGTAATCCCCTATACACGTTAATAATTATAATTATTATATCACAATCATGAAAGAAATTCCATCCATTCCTGCTAATATCAGCGTTTTCATTCATTTTTTCTTAGCTATATTTTGAATTTATGACTTCTATTAACGGAATCCTTGATAAAACAAAAACAAGGCCCCTTATTATGGGGCCCCATTTCTGTTTTTATTTGATATGATTTTCAAACTCTTTCTGGCTCTTTTCGATAGCCTTTTTACTTTCTGCTTCCCACTTAGCCTTGGCTTCATCAAATTGTTTCTTGGTAACAGGGTCTTTTTGCAATCTCATGTACTTGTAATTATTTCCGTCACCCTTGATACCTACTAGGGAGTAGGCACGTGTAAACGGAGTTACTTTAGTTACAGAGGCTGTACCACCATTTGACATAGCAGACATGACTAGAGAATTGTCAATCATCCAAGCTTGAGCTTCAGCGTATTTTTCATAACGCTTAGCGACATCTTTGTTCTCGGCATCTGCTTCTTTCAGGAGTTGTGTATAGGTATCTAACCCTAGACTCTTAATGAGCTCTTGGTCTTCCTTGGCATCAAGACCAAAAATTTTGAGATAGAAGCCAGTTTCAGCATTGAAGGGGTCTAGATAAGTTGATGGATCCTGGTAATCACCAACCCAACCATCAAAGTTTAGGTCGTAGTCACGAGCTGCTGGATTTGGTGCTAGGAAGGCAACATTTCCAAAGTCATCCGTAGAAAGCTGTTGAACATCAATGACGATATTGTCAGAACCTAGTACTGTTTCAAGGGTTTGTTTAATCGAGTTCATACCAGAAACCGCATTTTTATTCGTCTGATCAACAGGGACATCCAAATGGATTGGGAAAGCCACGCCTTGGGCTTCCAATTCCTTTTTAGCTTCTGCAAATTTTGCTTGGGCCTTTTCCTTGTTGAAGTAGGCATCTTGAGCGTCTACCAAATTGATGCCTGACCACTCAGTCCCGTAGTTCACAAGCTTAGAAGCTGTCACTTCTCCAAAGGTCTTATCTCCCACCTGGACAAATGTTGGTGGAACTAGAGTATTACGAAGGGTCTTGCTTGCTGCTTCTTCACCGTTAGATTGAGCAGAGTAGGCTGTTCGATCAATACCAAAGTTGATAGCCTGACGGAAGTTTTTATTTAAAATAGCTATTTGAGTTGATTTCTTTTGTTCGTCCGTTGTTTTAGCAGTATGATTATAGGTCTTACGGTTGACGTTAAAGTTAAAGTACCAAGATGTCTTGTCTTGTAAGCTATAAACGATATTGTCTTGGTATTTTTCTTTTGTCTTGGCATAGTTCGAACTATTTGGATAGACTCCCGCAATCGAGTAGGCGCCATTTTCAAAGTTTCGAATGGTCATCTCCTGATCTGACCCATCAAAGTAGGCTAACTTAACTTTTTCAATGGTTACTTTATCATGGTCATAATAGTGTGGATTCTTCACATATTCAATCGAAGATTTTGATGTGAAATCTTTTAACAGATATGGACCATTATAAAGGATACTGTCTGGTGTCAAGGTACCAAAATCTTTATCCTTTGATTTCAAGAACTCTTCGTTGACTGGGAAAAGAATACTATTGGTTGTCTTTGAATTCCAATACGGTTCTGGTCGAGTCAAAGTATACTCGACTGTGTAATTATCCAAGGCTTTGACACCAACAGTTGAAAAGTCATTGGTCACACCCGTCACATAGTCATTCAATCCCTTGATTGAATTTTGGATTAGATCCATGGCTTGTCCCTTGTTGTCCGCGGCATATTTGATCCCAGTGACAAAATCCTGAGCCTTGACTGAAGCATATTCCTCACCATCAGCCGTATACCACTTGGCATCTTTTCTAAGCTTGTAGGTATAGGTCAAACCATCAGCTGAAACAGACCAATCCTCCGCAAGAGCAGGTATGAGGTTCCCATAGCTGTCATTTTCTAGCAAACCATCTACGAGATTGGTAATAACGGCAGTGTTATCCGCATAGTAATCTAGAAGATAGTTGAAAGTTGTTGGATTCGCACTAAATGTTGATGAATAAGTGCTAGTACCTGTGTTGGACTGTCCACATGCAGAGATCAAAATCCCTGTCGCTAAGACAAGAGCTGTCCCGATTAGTCTTTTTTTCATTTTGATCATCATTCACTCCTTTATGTCACTTTTTATAACATAGCCGTATTTTATCAAATTTATTCAAAAATGTAAAGTTACTGCTTTTATGACAACTGGTGTCTCAAAACAAAAAGGAAGTACAGTTTTTCTGCAACTTCCTTTTCTGTTTATAGATTACTTGACGTGTTTTTCAAGTTCTTTTTGGTATTTGGCATTTGTTTCGATTTTTTCTTGTTGCCATTTCTTGAAGGCTTCTTCGTATTCTTTTGCAGTCACGACGTCATTTTGCAATTCCAAACCTTTGAACACAAATGGGTCTCCCTTGATTCCGACTTGAGAGTATGCTTTTGTGAATGGTACAGTTCGGCTAACAGTTGGAGAACCACCTGAAGAAGCAACTGGAATCAAGAGCGAGCTATCAGACACCCAAGCTTGAGCTTTGGCGTATTTTTCATAACGCTTATTGAGGTCGCTAGTTTCAGCTGCAGCATCATCCAAGAGTTTCTTGTATTCGTCCAGTCCAACTTGAGCCATCACTTCTGGATCTTTTCCGCGAGTGATTCCCAAGTGTTTAAGGGCAGAACCCTTCTTGGCATCAAGAATGTTTAGGTAGGTAGCTGGGTCTTGATAGTCTGGTCCCCAACCAGTTCCGTTCAAATCATAGTCTTTTTGAGATGGCACCTTGGCTTGAGACGTAATGCTCATTTTTTCATTATCGGTCATTTGAAGGACATCGACAATGACATTCTCTGTACCAAGTGATGATTCGATTGACTGCTTGAGTGAATTGGTTTGCTGAACCGCGATTACATCTGTTTGTTCAACCGGAATATCCAAATGAATTGGGAAGGTAACACCCTTGGCTTGCAATTCTGTCTTAGCTTTATCAAAGGCTGCCTTAGCCTTTTCAGGACTGTAAATCGTATCTTTGCCATCTGTAAGAGCTACATCTTTCCACTGGTCTCCATATGAAACGAACTCTGCCTGAGCCAACTCTCCAAAGGTCTTTTCACCTACTTGAACGTAGTCATGAGGCACTAGGCTGTTACGGATAATTTTGTCCGCACCTTCTTCACCATTCAACTGAGCAGTGTAAGAATGACGGTCAAGGGCAAAGTTCAGCGCCTGACGGAAGTTCTTGTTAAGAAGAGCTTCTTTTGTTGATGTTTTTTGAGCTTCGTCTGTTTTAGCTGTTTTATTGTAAGACTGGCGATTTACGTTAACAGTGAGGTAGTAGCTTGTCGCTTCTTGTGGACTGTAGACAATCTTATCGCTGTACTCTTTTTTAGTTGACTCAAAATTTGAGCTTGTTGGGAAGAGACGAGCTGTTGTATAAGCACCCTGTGTAAAGCTACGAATCAAAGATTCTTGGTCTGATCCATCGTAGAAAGTTAGTTTGACATTGTCAATCTTAACGTTGTCCTTATCCCAATAGTTTGGATTCTTTTCATATTCGATGACTGATTTTGAAGTCAATGATTTCAAGAAATAAGGACCGTTATAAAGAATACTTGATGGTGTTGGCGCACCGTAGTCGCTCCCTTTAGAATTCAAAAACTCTTCATTTACTGGAAGCATGGTCGCAGTTGTGACTTTAGAGTTCCAGAAACTTTCTGGCTTGTTGAGCGTATATTCTACTGTGTAATCGTCAACAGCCTTGACTCCTACTGTAGAAAAGTCATTGCTTTCTCCACTGATGTAGGCAGCCAAACCTTTGATAGAATCTTGAAGGAGAGAGAGACCGTCTGATTTGCCATCAGCCGCGTGTTTCAGACCAGTAACAAAATCCTGAGCTTTGACTTCAGCATACTCTTCTCCCTCAGAAGTATACCATTTTACTCCCTTACGAAGTTTGTAGGTATAAGTCAAGCCATCTTTAGAAACGGACCAGTCTTCTGCAAGTGATGGAATTAAGTTTCCATACTTATCATTTTCCAAAAGGCCATCGACAACGTTGGCTATAACGTCAGAAGTTGAACTCTTGCTCGTCACACTGTAGTCCAAAGACGATGGATCCATAGCATAGACATAAGAGAATGTCTTGGGCGCTTCAGCCTTCTTTTCACTTTGCCCACAAGCAGTTAAAAGAAGGGCTGTGCTCAGGACGGCACCTGCTCCTAAGAGCCACTTTTTCGATCTCATAAGTAATCTCCTTTAAGATAGTATTTCCACCATTATACCCTATTTTTTCATAAAAGCAAGGACTTTCGACAGATTTTTTAGAAAATTCTAACAAATATTTTTTAAAGATTTTTCTGTACAATTTTTAGTAAAAAACCTCAAGCTTTTGAAGCTTGAGGTTCTCTCATTTTAGTCAGTCATTTCCACACAGAAGGCATCCCATGGAGCCAAGGTCTGTTTCTCAACTGCTTTTTTAGCAGTAGTGTTTTCAATCAAGACAGATTTAACTTTTCCTTCTACTGAAAAGTTTTGTTTTTCATTGGACAGGTTAGCCACAACTAAGAAACGACGGTCACCGTCCTTACGGATATAAGCAAAGATCTTGTCAGCTGTATCAAGCAATTCAAAATCAGCTCGAATCAGCCAGCTGTTCTCCTTACGGATTTGAACGAGTTTTTGATAGGTATAGAAAATAGAATCTGGATTTGCCAGTGCTTCTTGAACGTTGATTTCTTCGTAGTTTGGATTAACTGCCAACCAAGGTTGACCTGTTGAGAAGCCAGCGTTTTTACTCTCATCCCATTGCATTGGGGTACGGGCATTATCACGACCAATGACACGAATGCTGTCCATGATTTCTTCTATCGGAACGCCTTTTTCAAGAGCCTCACGCGCATAGTTGAGGGATTCAATATCTTCTACTTGGTCCAGTGTTTCAAAAGGATAATTTGTCATCCCAATTTCCTCACCTTGGTAAATATAAGGAGTCCCTCTCATCAGATGAAGCAAAATCGCAAAGGCTTTGGCGGATTTTTCACGGTATTCTTGGTCATTTCCCCAGATAGAGACGATACGAGGAAGGTCATGGTTGTTCCAGAAGAGGGAATTCCAACCATCATCAACTCCTAACTCTGTCTGCCATTTGTTGAAGATTTCTTTTAACTTCCCTACATTTAACTCTTTTTGGTAATGCCACTTAGGTTGCCCTTCCTGATATTGAAGACAGATGTGTTCAAACTGGAAGACCATAGACAATTCTTGTCCCTTTGGATCAGAGTAGAGCTTAGCAATCTCTGGCGTTGCTCCCCAGGTCTCCCCTACTGTCAAGAGATCCTTATCTCCAAAGGTCGCCTGATTCATTTCCTTGAGATAGGGATGGAGCATAGGACCGTTATTGACTACTTTCTCATCAGGAATCTTGCCAATCATATCAATGACATCCATACGGAAACCACCAATACCTTTATCAATCCAGAAGTTCATCATCTCATAAATTTTCTGGCGAAGTTTTTCATTCTCCCAGTTGAGATCAGGCTGTTTCTTGCTGAAAAAGTGGAGATAGTACTGACCTGATTTTTCATCGTATTCCCAAGCAGACCCACTAAAGATAGACTCCAAATCATTGGGCTCATCTCGCCAGATATAGTAGTCTCGCTCAGGACTGCCAGGATTTTCACAGGCCTCTACAAACCAGGCATGCTCATCCGAGGTATGATTGACCACCAAGTCCATGATGATACGAATATCACGCTTCTTAGCTTCTGCAATGAGTTGGTCCATGTCCTCCATAGTCCCGAAAATAGCTGCAATCGCTTGATAATCAGTAATATCATAGCCATTATCATCCATAGGACTGTCATAAACGGGAGAAAGCCAAATCGCTGTAATTCCTAACTTAGCTAGGTAGTCTAACTTACTAGTAATTCCTGGCAAATCGCCAATTCCATCTCCGTTACTGTCCATGAAACTCTTTGGATAGACTTGATAGACTACGGCATTGTGCCACCATTTTTCTTGCATCTGTTTACCTCATTATTTTAATAATCTATAGTCTATGATAGCGCTTTTTAAAATTTTGTGCAAGCGTTTGCTTAATCTTTTTAATTTCTTTTTTAGCTCCGTAGTTTCCTAACTTCCAATTTTTTATTATAATAGAGGTCAGAGGTAAAAAAATGAAAAAACAAGCTTTTAGTTCTGAACAATATCTGAATCTACAGCGCGACCACATTTTGGAGCGCATTAACCAATTTGATGGCAAGCTCTATTTGGAGTTTGGCGGCAAAATGTTAGAAGATTTCCACGCTGCTCGTGTACTTCCTGGTTATGAGCCTGACAATAAAATCAAGCTCTTGCAAGAATTGAAAGAGCAGGTTGAGGTTGTGATTGCCATTAATGCTAGCAACATCGAACATTCCAAAGCACGTGGCGACCTAGGCATTTCTTATGACCAAGAAGTTCTTCGTTTGATTGATAAATTCAATGAATTGGGAATTTTTGTCGGCTCCGTTGTCATTACACAATACGCTGGTCAGCCCGCTGCAGATACCTTCCGCAACCAGCTTGAGAAAAATGGAATTGATTCTTATCTTCATTATCCAATCAAAGGATATCCGACGGATATGGACCACATCATCTCTCCGGAAGGCATGGGAAAAAACGACTACATCAAAACCAGTCGCAACTTGATCGTCGTAACCGCTCCTGGACCTGGATCAGGAAAATTGGCAACTTGTATGTCCAATATGTACCATGACCAAATCAATGGTATCAAGTCTGGCTACGCTAAGTTTGAAACCTTCCCAGTTTGGAACCTGCCCCTTCATCACCCAGTCAACTTGGCCTACGAGGCTGCAACCGCAGACCTTGATGATGTCAACATGATTGACCCATTCCACCTCCAAACCTACGGAGAAACCACTGTCAACTACAACCGTGATATCGAAATCTTCCCAGTGCTCAAGCGCATGTTAGAGCGCATCCTCGGCGAATCTCCATACGCTTCACCAACAGACATGGGCGTCAACATGGTTGGCTTCGCTATTACAGATAATGAGGCTGCTATCGAAGCTTCAAAACAAGAAATCATCCGTCGCTACTATCAGACTGTACTTGATTTTAAAGCTGAAAAAGTCGGAGAAACTGCTGTCAAGAAAATCGAGTTGCTCATGAACGACCTCGGTATCACACCTACAGACCGTAAGGTTGCTGTCGCAGCACGTCAAAAAGCTGAAGAAACCGGCGGGCCTGCCCTTGCTCTCGAATTGCCATCTGGTGACATTGTCACTGGTAAAAACTCAGAACTCTTTGGCCCTACAGCTGCCGCCTTAATCAATGCCATCAAAAAATCAGCTGATATCGCTAAGGAAGTAAAATTAATCGAGCCTGAAGTCGTCAAACCAATTCAAGGCCTTAAAATCAATCATCTCGGCAGCCGCAATCCTCGCCTCCACTCAAATGAAATTTTGATTGCGCTAGCCATCACAGCTATGGAAAATCCAGATGCTGCGCGTGCCATGGAAGAACTTGGGAACCTCAAAGGAAGCGAAGCTCACTCAACCATCATCTTGACCGATGAAGACAAGAATGTCCTTCGCAAGCTAGGCATCAACGTAACCTTTGACCCATACTACCAATACGATCGCCTGTATCGTAAGTAAATAAACAAGGCTGGACAAAAACTCAATTTGAGAGAAAAATCCAGTAAATCTTTACATAATAAAAAAATCAAACGCATAATATCAAGTCTTTTGGACACTTGGTATTATGCGTTTTTATAATCTTCCATCCTCATTTATTTTAATGAAATTGTCAACTCGACAGAGGCTCCTCCTTGATCTGGATTGAGCAGGGTCAGACGGCCACCATGCAAGAGAGCTACCCGCTTAGAAAAGGCTAAGCCGATACCATGATGGGGATTAGCTGAATTGCGGCTTTGGTCACTCTGGTAAAAGAGCTGTTCCGCTCCTAGCAGCATCTCCTCTGAAAATGCTGGACCGTTGTTCCAGATAGCAAAAACCAACTGATCCTGCTGCACTGATACCGTCAGCTTCACTTCCTTTTGGTCCTGATTAGCATGTTCAAGCGCATTCAGTAAAATATTGAGCAAAGCTCGCTTGAGATAGTCCAAATGAATCGACAAAATCAGACTAAGGTCACAATCTTCTTGGAGAGAAAAACGATAGCTTTCCTGTTTGCTGAACAGTGCCCAATCGTCCTGGAGATAAGCCAAAAAGTCCTCTAAGGAAAGCTGACTGAACTGATTAGCATCAATCTGAAAAGTCTTAGCGTAATCAATCAAAGAGCCACAATACTCTTCCATCTTGTGACTAGCCTGCAAAATCTCAGCAGCATAGTCTGCCTGAGGCTGGCCCAACTGCGCCAACTCCAAGAGCTCAGCATTCCCCTTAATCACAGTTAGGGGCGTCTTCAAATCGTGCGACGTCGCTGATAGCTGTAAAATCAACTCCTGATTATGCTGCTGCTCTTTTTCTAGAAGACGAACATTTTCTTGGTGGCTGCTCCGTAAATCGCTATAGACTTCTAGCATTTCCTCAATCCGAAAAAGCTGGCTTTGATTTTCTTCTAGAAGCTTCTCGCTCGTTAGCATTTTTATTTCCCTGTCGATTTTTCGGAGCAATTTCAAAATATGATAAAAAGTAATCAGCAGCAAGCTCCCTGCCCAAAAGAATAAGGTGAAAAGAACGTGATTACTTCCTTGCGTAAATTCATAACCTATAAGCACAAAAATCAAAACATGAAAAAAGACGATCTTTAAACTGGTTGTCCAGACTAGGCTTTTGAAATTTCGGGTTCTAATTGCCATCTATAGCCTACTCCTCTCACTGTTGCGATTGCTTGCAGCCCTTCTTGTTTGCATTTTTGGCGAATCTGATATACGTATTCTGAGATGGAGCGAAGCTGTGTTTCTGAGCTTTCTGGGTAAAGCAAGGTATGCAGGCGTTCAGCTGAGAAGGTCTGCTTGGGATTGCTAGCAAGTAAATGTAGCAACTTAAACTCTCGCTCTGAAAATTTCAAGACTTTACCAAAACAGGCAACTTCATAGCGCTCTGGATAAAATTGACAAGAAGCAATTTCAGAATATCGCTCCTCACGTCTTTCCTCCCGCCGAAGATGAGCTCTGACACGCGCCAGCAATTCTTTGGTTTCAAAAGGCTTGACAATATAGTCATCTGCTCCGCGAAAGAGTCCTTCCACTTTATCCGCCTCCAATTCCTTGGCAGTCAGAAAGATGATTGGACACGAAAGATGAGGACGAATGTAGGAACACAGCTCAAAACCGTTAACAGGCTCCATCATCACATCCAGCAGAATCAAGTCATATCCAACAAAATGCGTCAAATCTAGCTCTTCTATCCAATCAAGCGTCGTCACATCATAAGCATCGAGCTCTAGGACGTTTTTTACTAGCTTCAAAATGCTCCGGTCGTCATCAACTACCAAAATACGATACTGTCTCATGAGTTCCATTATAGCATACCTCTAGCGAACATCTCGTTTCAAGGTTAAGAATATAGCAGAGCTCCAAACCAAAGCTAACCATAACAGCTGTATTCCCAGCCCTGAGAGATTTATTGAATGCTGAAGTCCTTCATACTCAAAAAGATTTAGCGTAGCCAGATCGGGCAGGTATTTTGCTTCTTTGATGAAAGTCGCCAATAAACGGCTGATACCAATCAAGAGAGGAAAGAGCACCGACACCGGCACAACCCAAGATTGAAAGAGCAAAGCGAGGCCGGCAGTTAAAAAAGCCAGAAAAATATTGCTGAGAAGACCAAAAGAGCTGTAATAAAGAAATTTCCCTAGTAAGGACCAGCTAAAGCTTAGGTCAAAACGAGCCAGCATAACAAGGAAACAACTGCCTATCATGACACTGTAGAGAACCAAGAGCAGCAAGTCCAGAAAAAGGAATTTCCCAGCCAGCCAAGCTTTTCTATTTGATACGGTTAGAAAATTCGTTCGCATCCCAGACTTGACAAACTCCTGGGCAAAATAGAGAGAAGTAAAGATGACGATGACAGGCTGCGCCAGATAGAGGGCATGCAAAACCTCGCTCAGAGCCTTCGTCTGACCAACTGCTGTCTGACTGTAGTCAAGATTCATCAGAAAAAATGGAACAGCTACCATAGCCACTAAGGCTGCACCAAGAGCGAGATAATAAGAACGGAACTTAATCCATTCACTTCTAAGCAGAGCTTTTATCATCAGTATCGCCCTCCTAAATCCGTCTTCAAAAAGCGCAGAGAGACCATGCCACCGATGACTAGCAACCATGCACCAAGTATCAACAGCCCTTGCAAGGGATTGTTAGCATATTGGGAAGTTGGCGTTGCAGCAAACAACTCTCCTGCTGGCTGTGGCAAATAAGTCCCCCAACTCGTGTGAGCTGCCAGGTAGTTTCCCAGATTATAGATCTGTGGTACGAGAAAAAGCAGAGGAACTAGCATGGTCCGAGCCAATAAACCTAACAAAAACGAAAGGATTCCCAATAAGGTCAGAGATAAGGTTTTCCACAAAATCAAACTCCAAGCTGCCTGATTGAGCAGAATCGGATCAAGTCCTTCCTTTCCTAAAGCGAGATGCATGACCATATAACTAAAGTAGATTGATAAAAAGCTAGTGGCAAGAGAAAAGCAAGTAAAGGTCATGAGTTTCCCCACAAGCAACTTCAGGCGGTTATTACAGGTCAAGAGACTGGTTCTCAAGCTATGAGACTGAAATTCCATAGCTCCCAAAATTCCAGCTAAAATGACCAAAACCATGACCGCCATAGAAGCTCCATTGAGACCTAGATATTCTAGCGGATCAATGGCGTTTATCAGATTAGGAACCGTCTCAGGTGTAGCATCCAAGCCGATAGACAGATACTGTCGGCCCTCCAACCAGGATACGACAGGCACCAATAGTAGCATGAAGGCCACACTCACTTTGAAAGCCTTGATTGAGCGAATTTTCAACCATTCTGAATGCAATAAAGACATCGTTTCTTTCATCTTAAACCTCCTCTGTCAAATCAAAGAAGAGATCTTCTAGACTGTCTGAATCTTGCAGCACCTCTTCCAATCGTCCCTGCTCAATAATTCGCCCATGATGAATCAAGACTACATCATCTGTCACCATTTGCACCTCTGATAGGATATGGGAAGATAGAAGTACCGTTTTCCCTAAATCAGCCTGCTGACGGATAAACTTTCTAAACCACTTAATCCCACTTGGATCCAGCCCATTAGTCGGCTCGTCTAATATAAGAAACTGAGGATCACCCAGCAAAGCTGCTGCTAAACCCAACCGCTGACCCTCCCCCAGAGACAGGCTTGACAAGAGGTCCTTCCTCTTATGAGCGATTCCAGTCATCTCCAAGACCTCATCAATCCGAGACTTGGGAATAGCATTACTCGCCGCAATAATTCTCAAGTGGTCATAGACCTTTCGATTTGGCAAACCGCCAATGCCGTCAAAGGCTGCACCTACCGTTCTGAGCGGATAGATCATTGACTGATAGGTTTGCCCATCAAAAGTCGCCGCTCCTGCTGTCGCCCGATCTAACCCCAAGAGAATCCTCAAGGTCGAACTTTTCCCTGCACCATTCGGGCCCAGAAAAGCTGTAATCCGCCCGCTTCTAGCTGTAAAAGAAATATCTTCTAAAATCTGCTTGCTGCCATGCTTTTTGCAGACGCCTTCTATTTTCACCATATGTTCCATACTGAACTCCTTTATCTTTATTTTCTCCAGTATACCCAATCTAGTTCAGAATTAGTTCAGAAATCAAGCAAAAATTCTAAAAGTTGACTCCACCTTTCAAAAGTCGCTATAGCTTCATTAGAAAGAACTCAGTTTTTCTTTATAATTCTGCGAGTTTTGTATGGAGACTTTGTTATAATGCTAGTCTCAAAAAGTCATTTATCAAACTTCATCAAGAGCAGTCTTTATGATATAATGAAAGAAGAAAACTGAAAGGAACTACCATGTCAAAAGAAGTTATTGTTGAAAGTTTTGAACTTGACCACACCATTGTTAAAGCACCCTATGTTCGCTTGATTGGGGAAGAAACAGGACCAAAGGGAGATGTCATCTCCAACTTTGATATCCGCTTGGTGCAACCAAATGAAGACTCTATCCCTACCGCTGGCCTTCACACTATCGAACACCTCTTGGCCAAACTTATTCGTACCCGTATTGACGGCATGATTGACTGTTCACCATTTGGTTGCCGTACAGGCTTCCACATGATTATGTGGGGTCAACATACCAGTGCTGAAATCGCGGCTGTTATCAAGGATTCTCTCAAAGAAATTGCTGAAACCATTACTTGGGAAGATGTTCCTGGAACAACCATCGAATCTTGCGGAAACTACAAGGACCACAGCCTCTTTTCTGCTAAGGAATGGGCGAAGCTCATCCTGGAACAAGGAATCTCAGATGATGCCTTTGAGCGTCATGTCATCTAAACACAAAAGGAACCAGCTTTTTAGCTAGTTCCTTCTTTTTTTATTCTCAAAATCTTGTGTTAGGCTTTTTCACGAATGACCAAAACACCATCTTCCATATCTGCTTCCAGATGTTTGGCATCTAGATGATCCAAGTGGAAGTCTGTCACCTTATCACGAATTTGTTGTTCAACCACGCGACGGAGAGGACGAACACCCATAACTTCGTCATAGCCTTCTTCTGTGATAAAGTCCTTAGCTGCTTGGCTAACTTCAAGGTCGATTCCTTTCTTAGCCAAGGTTTGGTTGACTTCAGCCAACATCAAGTCCACAATCTTAGAAAGGTCTTCCTTATTCAAGTGTGAGAACTCGATAACTGCGTTAAAGCGATTGAGGAATTCTGGACGGAAGTATGGTTTCAAACGATCCATCAATTCTGGTTTATCCGCATCTTCTGTCAAGTTGGCTTCATAACCAAATCCAGCATTTGATGTCGCGATAATGACAGTGTTCTTGAAGTTCACTGTATTTCCTTGACCATCTGTCAAACGACCATCATCCAAGACTTGGAGGAGAAGGGTGATTACTTGAGGATCAGCCTTTTCAATTTCGTCCAAGAGAATGATAGAGTAAGGATTGCGACGAACACGTTCTGTCAAGGTATTGCTATTGTCATCATAACCCACATAACCTGCTGTTGTACCGATTAACTTAGAAACGGCTGTGCGGTCACTGTATTCAGACATATCCAAGCGGATGATCGCATCCTTAGTTCCAAACATATCGAGCGCCAATTGCTTAGCAAGTTCTGTCTTACCAACCCCAGTAGGCCCTACAAAGAGGAAGCTACCGATTGGGCGATTGCCTTCATCAAAACCTGCACGGTTACGACGGATAGCACGAGCTACAGCTTCTACCGCCTTATCTTGGCCGATTACCTTGTGTTCCAAACGATGAGCCATATCTTTCAAACGTTCGATGTCTGATGCTCCCATTTGTGAAACTGGAATACCAGTCATACGTTCCACAGATTCAGCCACATCGTTGACACTTGCAGTCACCTTCATATCTTCTGTGTGGTTTTCGATTTTCTTTTCCAATTCTGCAATACGTGTTTTGGCATTAAGAGCTGCTTCAAAGTCTTCTGCCTCAACTGCTTTTTCTTGCTTGTCTTTTTCTGCCTCAATTTCCCGTTCAACAGCGTGCACATCTGTTACAGGATGTTGAGCTGCCAAGTGAGCTGCCGTTACATCAACAAGGTCAATAGCCTTATCTGGCAAGCTACGTTGAGGAATGTATTGGACAGAATAATCCACTGCTGCTTTCAAGACTTCGTCTGGCAAAATGACATTGTGGTGTTGTTGATAGAGATCACGAATCCCTTGAAGGATTTTAAAGGTATCCTCTGCTGAAGGAGCATTGACCTTCACTTCGTTGAAACGACGAGCAAGAGCTGCATTTTTCAAGATGGTGTTACGGTATTCGTCTTGAGTCGTTGCCCCAATAACGGTCAACTCACCTCGAGAGAGAGCTGGTTTGAGAATATCCGCAAGACCTTTAGAACCACTTTCACCTCCGATTGAGCCAGCGCCAAGGATTTGGTGAATTTCATCAAAGAAGAGGATAATATTTCCTGCTTCTTTTACTTCATTGACTAAGTTTTGAACATTTTCTTCAAAGCTACCACGGTATTGAGTACCAGCCTCAAGACCTGAGATATCAATAGAAATGATTTCCTTGTTCTTAATAGCAGCTGGAACATCTCCGTTCACAATGGCTTGTGCTAGACCTTCGACAACGGCTGTCTTACCAACACCTGCATCTCCGACCAGAACAGGATTATTTTTCGTACGACGTGAGAGGATTTCAGCTGTTTCTTGAATTTCCTTGTTTCGTCCGATAACAGGATCCAACTTGCCCTCACGAGCTTCTGCTGTCAAGTTACGACCTAGCTTAGCAAGGACACCGTCTTGTTTCATACCTGAAGCGTGTTGTTGCATTTGCACCTCAGATTCTGCATTTCCTGGTAATTGACCAGTTGCACGATAGTGAGCGAATTCCTCAGGTGTCACTTCTCGTCCATTAATCAAGTAGCGACGGTTCTCAGAACTGTATCCTCGCATGCCACCCATCAATTGGTTAAATAAATCATCCATGTTGTTAAAGTTATTAAAGTTGTTGTTCATATTCTTTACCTCGTTTATTCTTAATTATTTGCGGTCTCTGATATTGACTATCTTTGACCTTTGTTTTTAAAATTTTAGACTAGCTAACTAGCTACCCTAAGTATAATTTCTGGTTTTTCTTTTTTAAACAAGCCTTTTATCATTTTCTTTTCATAGTCTGTTAGATTTAACATAGGCCTCACCCCTTTCTAGGGTATCTATCGTACATTTTCAAGAAATAAAATCATTGAAAATGAGGTTTTTTAAGGAAGTCATTTTCCTTATGTTTCTACTATACCACTTTGGTCAGTAAAAGTCAATAACTTTTTGACTAAATTTGACTATTTTTTTAAAATTTTTCAAGAACGCAAAAAGCCAGTCGTTTCCAACTGGCCTTTTCTATTTAATTTAAAATCTTAGCTCAATGCATCATCCATTGAAAGAACTTCGTGGAAGACACGTTGTGTCAATTCAGTTTTTTGTTCTGGTGTGAGGTATTTAGTGTTTACACAGTATCCTGAGATACGAACGATGACATCTTCGCCATTCATAATCTTGTCATAAACATCTTTCAAGTCCATAACGTTCAAGTTACAGTGTTGTCCACCGTTTTCAAAGTAACCATCAAGGATTGTTACTAAGTTATCCACTTGTTCGTCACGAGTTTTACCAAGAGCACGAGGTGAAACTTGAGTTGTCAATGAGATACCATCAGCTGCATAACCAAAGTCAAGGCTAGCAAGTGAGTTCAAGTTTTGCAACCATCCACCTTTAGCTTTGTTAGATGGGTTAGCACCTGGTGAGAAGAATTCAAGTTTAGACAAGTTCACAGAACCATCTTCGTTGAGGTATACACCTTTGTGGACTGGTGAGTTACCAGTTTGTTTAGAGTAAGCAACGTTAGATGTGATGGTCAAAAGTGATACTGTAGCTTCTGCGTTCTTGTAGAGTTTGTGGCTACGTAGACGAGTTGTGTAAGCTTCGATCAACCATTCTGCCAATTCGTTTGAACGTGGGTCATCTTCACCCCAACGTGGGTATTCACCGATTGTTTCGTAATCGTAGATGTAGCCATTTTCGTCACGGATTGGTTTAACTGTAGCGTATTTAATCGCTGACAATGTATCAACAGTGTTAGCAAATCCACAGATACCGAATCCCATATTTGCACGTTGTTTAGTTGGCAAGAAGGCCATTTGAACCGCTTCGTAGTTGTACTTATCAGTCATGTAGTGGATGATGTTCAAAGCATCTACGTAAGTGTCAGTCAACCAGTCAAGAGATTTTTCAAAGTTGGCTTTAACTGATTCAAATTCAAGAACTTCGTCACGGATTGGTTCGATGTCAAATACCTTGTAGTCTTTGTGAACATCGTCGTAACCACCGTTCAAACCAGTAAGAAGGGCTTTCAATACGTTAACACGAGCACCGAAGTACTGGATGTTGTGGCGTTGTTCTTCATTTTCTGGGTCAAGTGGTGACACACAGCATGAGATACAGCTCATTTCACCATATCCGTCTTTAGCCATTGTTGTTACACCTTCGTATTGGATAGAAGAGTGTTTGTGGCTCATGTGCATACAGTAGCGACGGAAGCTATAAGGTAATTTGTCAGTCCAAAGAACTGTCAAGTTTGGTTCTGGAGAGTTACCGATATTGTCAAGAGTGTTCAAGAAACGGTAGTCCATCTTAGTAACACGATGACGACCGTCGTTACCCATACCAGCCATAGAAGTTGTGATGAAGGTTGGGTCACCTGAGTACAATTGGTCATAAGCTTTTGTACGAGCAAATTTAACTGTACGAAGTTTCATAACGAAATCATCAACGAATTCTTGGATTTCTGATTCAGTAAATGTACCACGAGCAAGGTCACGTTCTGCAAAGATGTCCAATACGATTGGCACACGTCCTAGAGATGTTGCAGCACCGTTGATAACACGGCAGACTGCCATAAAGGCGATGTTCACCCATTGGATAGCTTCTTTGACATTCATCGCTGGTTTGCGAACATCAACACCGTAAAGGTCACCCAAGCGAACAACTTGTTGCAATGCTTGGTATTGAAGGTTTACTTCTTCACGAAGACGGATTGTTTCTTCATCAATTTCTTTAATTGCATTCCAGTCGTTTACTTTTTCTTGCATCAAGTAGTCTGCACCGTAAAGAGCAAGACGTGCGTACACACCAATGATACGTCCACGTGAGTAGGCATCTGGAAGACCAGTTACAGTGTGAGCGTGACGAGCACGACGGATATTTGAAGTGTAAGCACGGAAAATACCGTCGTTAACTGTTGTTACGTATTTTGTGAAAATTTCATGAACAGCTGGATCTGGTTCGTATCCATTTTCTTTCAAAGTAGTTTCAGCCATACGGATACCACCTTTTGGCATGAAGTTCAATTTGAAGAGTTCATCGTTTTGGATACCGAAGATCAATTCGTTTTCTTTGTCGATAAATCCAGCAGGAATATCAGCAATAGATGTTGGACGAGTGTCCATTGGGAAACGAGTTTCTTCGTAGTGTGCTTTTGTTTCTTCTACGATTTTTTTGATGTGAAGCGAACGTTCTGTTGGGCCAGCAAGGAAACTTTCATCTCCATCGTAAGGTGTGTAGTTAGCTTGAACGAAGCGAGAAATACTTGCTTTTTCTTTCCAATCTACGCCTTTGAAGCCTTCCCAAGCTTTATCAAAAATATCTTGCGCTTCAACAACTGTCTTAACAACCATGTTAATGTCCTCATTTTTCTTTCTAGTAACAACTATCTGTTACATTCATAAATCAAGTATACCACACAGTAACCGATTTCAACAAGAAGAAAACAGCCTTTTTAGCGCTTTCTTTTATAATACAGACTATATTTTAATGCTATCTGTATTATATATTTGAAAGTCAGACTACTCTTTTCCATTTTTTCAGAAAAAAAGGTATAATGAATAGAAAATGACGCTAGAAAGGAACAAAAATGCTCATATTTCCATTGATTAATGATTTGTCCAGAAAAATCATCCATATCGACATGGATGCCTTTTTTGCTTCGGTGGAAATCAGAGATAATCCTAAGTTAAAGGGTAAACCTGTCATCATTGGGAGCGATCCCAGACAAACAGGTGGTCGAGGAGTCGTTTCTACCTGTAGCTATGAGGCACGAGCTTTTGGTGTTCATTCAGCCATGAGTTCTAAAGAAGCTTATGAGCGCTGTCCCCAAGCTATCTTTATCTCAGGAAATTATGAAAAATACAAAACTGTGGGACTTGAGATCCGAGCTATTTTTAAACGCTACACTGATTTGATTGAACCTATGAGTATTGACGAGGCTTACTTAGATGTGACAGAAAATAAACTCGGTATCAAGTCAGCCGTCAAAATAGCCCGCCTCATCCAACAGGATATCTGGCAGGAGCTACATCTGACTGCTTCTGCAGGCGTCTCTTATAACAAATTCTTAGCTAAAATGGCTAGTGACTATCAAAAACCACATGGTTTAACAGTCATCCTCCCAGATCAGGCTGAGGATTTTCTCAAACAAATGGACATTGCTAAATTCCACGGCGTGGGCAAAAAAACAGTTGAACGGCTTCATGAAATGGGCATTTATACTGGTGAAGACTTATTGGACGTTTCTGAAGTCACTTTAATCGATCGGTTTGGCAGACTCGGTTTTGATCTTTATCGAAAGGCTAGGGGCATTCATAATTCACCGGTAAAATCCAATCGTATTCGTAAGTCCATTGGCAAGGAAAAAACCTACGGAAAAATCCTGCAAGTAGAAGAAGACATCAAAAAGGAGCTGACTCTTCTCTCAGAAAAGGTAGCTCACAATCTCAGCAAGCAGGACAAAGCTGGAAAAATCATTATCCTAAAGATTCGTTATACTGACTTCTCCACCCTGACTAGACGAAAAAGCCTCCCACAAGCTACACAGAACGCTAGCCAAATTGCGCAAACCGCCCTTCAACTATACGAAGAACTAGCTGAAAAAGAAAAAGGCATCCGTTTACTAGGAATCACAGTGACAGGATTTCAAAAAGCTTGAAGTGAGATTCCTTCAAGCTTTTTCTTATACAAATAAACGCACAAAACTATAAAGCAACAAGACACTACCGAGTACAATACGGTATTTCCCAAAGAGTGTAAAGTCGTGTTTTTTCACATAGCTAGTCAAGAAACGAATAGCAACCATGCTGACCGCGAAGGCTACTCCCATAGCAACCAAAAGCAAGAATAGTTGTCCAAAACTCAAAAGTTGACCTGCTTTTATAAATTTGAAAATCTTTAAAGCACTGGCTCCAAACATCACAGGAATTCCGAGGTAGAAGGTAAACTCTGTTACGACAGAGCGACTCGTTCCATTTAACAAACCACCGACAATCGTCGCACCTGAACGGCTCGTTCCTGGGAAGAGGGCGAGGACTTGGAAGAGTCCGATATAGAGAGCTGTCTTGTAGGGAAGCTTTTCAAGTTCTGTGACTGTTGGTTCAATAGCTTGCGCCTTATTTCTTTTTTCAAGATAGATAAAGGCAACCCCATAGATAATCAACATAATCGCAACTGATACCATATTATGAAAATGAGTGTCAAACCAATCATCCAGCTTAAAGACTAACAATAAAGGCAAGGTCGCAACGAGGACTTTTGACCACAATTGCCAAGTTCGACGGACTTCCACCTTATTTTTACTAGGTTTGAAGGGATTGAGCTTGTTAAAGTAAATCACCATAACCGCTAAGATAGCACCGAGCTGAATGACAACATTAAACATGGACATGAAGGCTTCATTTTGGTCCTTGTATTGTACAAATTCTTCAACCAAGATCAAGTGACCCGTACTTGAAATGGGCAACCATTCTGTAATTCCTTCAACAATCCCAAAAAAGATCGACTTCAAAATTTCAATAAGATACATGTATTACTCCTTTTTCTGTCCTCTATTATAGCATAATTTCAGATTCTGCGATAGGTTTTTTAGAAGGCACCGATGCTACCACCGCCTCCGCCTCCTGAGAATCCTCCACCTGAAGAACCACTTCCAGAAGATACGGAGTAGTTGCTTGCTGTGTTTGCAATACTAGCATAGTGGCTCATTTGAGCAGTTGAATGATAAAACATACTGTGCCAGCCATAAGCTACATAAAGATTGATATCTGGGTTCTCTACCTGAATCTGATAAGATCTCATCAAATGGCACACCTTGTCCGCATAACCAAATAAAGTAGCATAAACAAGGAGACGATTCCAAACAACAATACTTTCTAATGCTGCCTTGTCTAGATGGGCGATATCGCGAAGCATGTTTTCAAAACTAGTCCAGAGATAGTACACTTCTAGTCCATCTTCATTTAAAACACCATCACGAGTATCAAATCGGGTTGTCCAATAATAGACGGCAGCTAACATCAAGCCTGCAAATCCAAGGATAAGAAGTAGCAGAGAAAGATACCCGTGGGCATCCAAACTATACAAGAACCAGCCAAAACCAACGAAAGCAGGTAAAATCGTAAAGACACCTATCGTCAATCGCAGGATTTTTTCACCATTACTCAGTGAACGATAATAATCTGGAAGTTGCAAAGAGGAAACCCGCTTTCTCACTCCATCCTGCATCTGCTTCAGAGCTTGCTCAAAAGACGACTTAAGCTTACGTCCTGTTTTCTGAATTCGTTTTTCATCAGCTGCTTTTGCACCTTGATAAAGACTAGTTGACACTTGGTAATCTGCAAACAAATCTGAAACAAGCACTTCTTCTCTTCCTGAAAAGGCCAAATTAAGGCAATCCTTTTCAAAACTGGCTAATCCTTTTTCTTTTACGACTTTTAAACGAACCTCATCTCCATTTGAGATGATCGAAACATTTCCACGGTCAATCACATCCAACAAGGTTGCCTGAACGAGTTGGTCAAAGGTGAACTTCCCTCCTCCCTTGGTCAAGGGGCTGACTTCCTCTAAAGAAGTGGAGTAAACAGATTCCGATAAAACCATCGGTTCTAAGTCCATTGGCGGTTCGTAGAGACGGTGATTTTTAGCATGTTTCTTCGATGGGGAGGTTTTTCTTCGGTAAATGCGATAGAAAATGACACTAAAGACTAAAGAAAGCGAGAGTAGAAAAGGGATAATCCACGTAACCAGAGCTTTGCTCTGAGCTTTTTCAGCAGCAATGGACTCCTCTATTTTTTCAAATTTTGCTAAACGATTGCCCTTCAATCCCTGATCCAAATCAGTTCCAAAATCTTTTCTAGGCCAATAGGCATGCAATTCAACCCCACGCTGACGAGGTAGGTTCTGCAAATGAACACGATAATCACCACCTGTCTTCTCTACCTTGCCCTCTGTAAAGAGTTTCCCTGTATGAAAGAAAAGTTTTTCAGCTCCATTAAAGCCTGTTACCCGAAACTCAAAATTTTCGATAGGTTCTGAACTATCTGTCAAGGGTTGCCAATTAAGTTCCGCGATATCATCATATAGAAATAGGAGGTTTTTTAGTTGCCATGTGATTACCACTTCAACGGTATCCCCTTCTTGGCCTGGATTATACACTTTTACAGTATAACCTTCCGATTCTTCTATCACTTCACTATTGACATTCTCAATGGCGCTAGCATTTTTCCATACCTGAACCTTCGGACTGGGATCTATTTCAAAGCCCTTTGGCATCTTACCAGAACGGCCAAGTCCTACTAGTTGTCCATTAAAGTCTTCATCAAAATAATAGACTACTTTCTCCCTAAATTCTGCCGTATTATCTGCATGAATATACAAATCACCTTGATAAGAGCGAATCTTAAAATCAACCGCAAAAACAGAGAGTGGTAAAATACAAAACAAGCTAAATAAAAGCACGAAAAAAGTCTTTTTCACAACACAATCCCCCTTTTTATCTTTGCTATCATTATATCATTTTTTATAAGTAAAGGCTTACTCGTATTGAAAATCTCACCATTTTTAGATACAATAGAGAGAAGTCATTTTTTAGACTAGAAATAGGAGAAAACATGAAAAAATTATGCTTATCTATTCTTGCTAGCCTAGCCCTTACATTAGGACTAGCTAGCCAAGTCCAAGCCGACGAATATTTACGCATCGGAATGGAGGCAGCTTACGCTCCCTTCAACTGGACCCAAGACGATGATAGTAATGGTGCTGTCAAAATCGACGGTACCAATCAATATGCCAACGGCTATGATGTTCAAATTGCTAAAAAAATTGCCAAAGATCTAGGTAAGGAACCTTTGGTCGTAAAAACAAAGTGGGAAGGACTTGTTCCAGCCCTTACTTCTGGCAAAATCGATATGATCATTGCTGGTATGAGCCCAACCGCTGAACGTAAACAAGAAATTGCCTTTTCAAGCAGTTACTATACTAGCGAGCCAGTTCTATTGGTCAAAAAGGACTCTGCCTATGCGAATGCCAAATCTTTAGAGGACTTTAGCGGAGCAAAAATCACTTCTCAACAAGGTGTTTACCTTTATGACCTGATTTCCCAAATTCCAGGTGCCAAAAAAGAAACTGCTATGGGCGACTTCGCTCAGATGCGCCAAGCTCTGGAAGCCGGTGTCATTGATGCCTATGTTTCTGAACGACCTGAAGCACTGACCGCTGAGTCTGCCAACGCTAAGTTCAAAATGATCCAACCCCAACCCGGTTTCAAAACTGGAGAAGAAGATACAGCTATCGCCATTGGACTTCGTAAAGATGACAGTCGTATCAGCCAAATCAATGCGAGTATTGAAACCATCTCCAAAGATGAACAAGTTGCACTGATGGATCGTATGATTCAGGAGCAACCTGCCGAAGCCACAACAACTGAAGAAAGCAGCAGTAATTTCTTCAACCAAGTTGCTAAAATTCTTTCTGAAAACTGGCAACAGCTCTTGCGTGGTGCAGGTGTCACTCTTTTAATCTCAATCATCGGAACTATCGTAGGTCTCATTATCGGTCTTGCCATTGGTGTCTTCCGTACGGCTCCTCTCTCTGAAAACAAAGTCATTTACGGCCTACAAAAACTAGTCGGTTGGATTCTCAATGTCTATATTGAAATCTTCCGTGGTACACCGATGATTGTTCAATCCATGGTTATCTACTATGGGACTGCTCAAGCTTTCGGTATCAATCTCGACCGGACACTGGCTGCTATCTTTATCGTCTCAATCAACACGGGTGCCTACATGACAGAAATCGTTCGTGGTGGTATTCTAGCAGTTGACAAGGGACAGTTCGAAGCTGCAACTGCTCTTGGTATGACACACAATCAAACCATGCGTAAGATTGTCCTTCCTCAGGTTGTCCGTAATATTCTACCTGCTACTGGTAATGAGTTTGTCATCAATATCAAAGATACCTCTGTATTGAACGTTATTTCAGTTGTCGAGCTTTATTTCTCAGGAAATACTGTAGCGACGCAAACCTATCAATACTTCCAGACCTTTACCATCATTGCAGTGATTTACTTTGTCCTCACCTTCACTGTGACCCGTATCCTACGTTTTATCGAACGCTATATGGACATGGACACTTACACTACAGGTGCTAACCAAATGCAAACGGGGGATTTGAAAAAATGACACAACCAATCCTTGAAATCAAACACCTAAAAAAATCCTATGGACAAAATGAAGTGCTAAAAGACATTTCTCTCACCGTCCATAAAGGAGAGGTTATTTCCATCATTGGAAGCTCGGGAAGCGGAAAATCAACCTTCCTTCGCTCAATCAATTTACTCGAAACACCTACAGGAGGAGAGATTCTCTATCGCGGAGAAAATGTCCTGGAAAAAGGCTATAACCTCACCCATTATCGTGAAAAGCTCGGTATGGTTTTCCAATCTTTCAATCTCTTTGAAAATCTGAATGTCCTCGAAAATACCATCGTCGCCCAAACGACAGTACTCAAACGTGACCACTCTGAAGCTGAAAAAATTGCCAAAGAGAATCTTGAAAAAGTTGGTATGGGAGAACGTTACTGGCAAGCCAAGCCGAAGCAACTTTCAGGTGGACAAAAGCAACGTGTAGCTATCGCTCGTGCACTCTCCATGAATCCTGACGCCATTCTCTTCGACGAACCAACATCTGCCCTTGACCCCGAAATGGTCGGAGAAGTCCTCAAAATTATGCAGGACCTAGCTCAAGAAGGCTTGACCATGATTGTTGTAACCCACGAAATGGAATTTGCTCGCGACGTCTCCCATCGTGTCATCTT
The DNA here is from genome assembly GCF_018448765.2 of Streptococcus oralis. Lineage (GTDB taxonomy): Bacteria > Bacillota > Bacilli > Lactobacillales > Streptococcaceae > Streptococcus > Streptococcus oralis_BM. The sequence continues at coordinate 305,505 of NZ_JAHCMC020000001.1, read as the reverse complement.
CATGGACAAGGGAATCATTGCAGAAGAAGGTAAACCTGAAGAACTCTTCACGAACCCTAAAGAAGAACGGACAAAAGAATTCCTTCAGCGTTATCTCAATTAATAAATAAAGACTGCATACAGAATGCAGTCTTTTTAGTTTGTAATTGTAAATAAAAGGCAGACTCGATTCAGGAATCTGCCTGTAACCACAGTTCAATCTTCAAATTTTTCATGATTTTTTTCATAGAAATCGATTAAACTAAGAGCTGTTTCAAATGAAATATTTTTAACTTTTGCGCGTCCTTGCGCTAGGGCAATGATAGACATTTCACGCGCATTCGTTTCTTTAGAGATACGGTAACCTGTGATCTTCTTATCACGAACCCAGCCAACAACTGCTTCTACCTTTTCAAAGTTTGACTTAACCATGTTCTTCTCCTGAATTATTCTTTACAATTCCTAATTGTATACGTTTTTATTTTATCTGTCAATAAAAAAACATATATTCGTCACAACTATATTATTCTGCATATTTTTATTTGGCTTTTAAAGCCGATAATATATGAGTTCTTATATCTTCAACTCCATTAGGATTTGCTGGTAGGAAGATTGTATTATTTCCTTCTTTTTCTGCAAAATTATTCAATGTGTCTAAATACTGGTTCGTTAATAGGATAGACATGATTTGTTCTTCAGTTAGCTCAACATTAGCTCCCTTTAACTCTTTGATAGAATCAGCCAGTCCGTCAACAATCGCTTTACGCTGCTCTGCAATCCCTACACCATGTAGGCGATCTTTTTCTGCTTCTGCTTCTGCTGCGGTCACGATCTTAATCTTATCTGCTTCAGCAAGCTCTTGCGCCGCAACTCTCTTACGTTGAGCCGCGTTAATTTCATTCATTGATTGTTTTACTTCGGCATCAGGTTCAACCTTAGTAATCAGCGTTTTGACAATGATATACCCATATGTAGACATTTCTTCAGCCACTTGTTTTTGAACTTCTAAGGCGATTTCATCCTTCTTCTCAAACAACTCATCTAGGGTTAGCTTTGGTACAGATGAACGCAAAGCATCTTCAATATAGGATTTAATTTGGGCTTCTGGACGCATCAATTTATAATAGGCATCTGTGACATTGTTTTCATTTACTCGATACTGAGTTGCTACATTCATCGTCACAAATACATTATCTTGCGTCTTTGTCTCTACAACGATTTCACTCTGCAACAAACGTAGTTGTACTCTTGCTGCAATTCTATCAATCCCAAAGGGAGCCCGCAAATGAATACCACTATTGCTCAACTTTTGGTATTTACCAAAGCGTTCTATGATAGCGACAGATTGTTGTCGAACCACATATACAGAACTAATCGTAATCACTGATGCAATCACCACTAAAAACAATAAAACAAGTAAAATTTGTAAAACCATGGGAATCTCCCCCTTTCATCACCCTCATTATAACACCATCGTTATCATTACGCAAATAATATGATAATAATTTTATTTTAGTTTAAACTAACATGTTATACAATGTTTCGTTTCCATTCAAATTAATATAAGACGGGTCAAACTTTTCCATACGATGAATCAATCCAGCATAGTCATGCTTATTGGCAAGGGCTACCCCAATCAATACAGGGCCTGTCCCCTTGCTTGCTCGTTTGATATATTCAAAACGAGTGATGTCATCATTTGGCCCCAAAATGTCATTTACAAACTCTCGGAGAGCTCCTGGACGCTGTGGGAAATTCACTACAAAGTAATGCTTGATTCCATCGTAAATCAAGGCACGTTCTTCCATCTCTGGCATGCGGTTGATATCGTTATTTCCTCCAGAAATAATACAACAAATCGTCTTGCCTTTGATATAGTCTGATAAAACTTCCAAGGCTGCAACGCTGGCAGCTCCGGCTGGTTCTGCTACAATACCTTGTTTGGAATAAAGATCAATCAAGGTTTCAGAAATCAATCCCTCGTCCACCCCAATCAGCGTTTCAACATTCTTTCGGGTCGCTTCATAGGTCAACTGTCCAACCTTCTGTACAGCTATCCCATCAGCAAACTTATCAATTTCTTTGAGTTTAACTGGTCCCCCAGCCTCAAAGGCAGCTTTCATAGAGCGGGCTCCATTGGCTTCTACCCCAATCACTTCAATAGTCGGGTTGGTTTCCTTGATGTAAGTTGAAACACCGGCAATCAATCCACCACCGCCTACTGGTACAAGTACTGTATCAAAATCAATAGACTCTTTACGGGCTTCTTCAAGAATCTCATAAGCGACAGTCCCTTGACCAGCCTGAACATGCGCATCATCAAAAGGATCAATGAAGGTGCGGTTTTCAGAAACTGTAAATTCTTGTGCTGCCTTAGCAGAAGCATCAAAGGTATCCCCAACTAACTTAATTGTCACAAAATCACCACCAAAAAAGCGGACCTGTCCAATCTTTTGTTGCGGTGTTGTGATGGGCATAAAGATGGTTGCAGGAATTTTCATCTCATTACAAGTATAGGCGACACCTTGGGCGTGATTTCCTGCAGAGGCACAGACTACACCACGCTCACGTTCTTCTTTTGATAGTTGAGAGATGGCATAATAGGCTCCGCGAATCTTAAAGGAACGAACACGCTGGGCATTCTCCTTCTTCAAATAAATCTTAGCACCATACTTCTCCGATAAATAATGATCATAATCAAGCGGAGTATTGACTACTACACCACTCAATACTTTGTGGGCTTTCACCACGTCTTTTGCACTTAGCATTGTCTCCTCCTCAAATACTTTTTAAGATAAAAAGCGAGTTAGGTACCCCCAACTCGCCTTCTGTTTTTCTTCACAAGAATTAGTTGTAGATTTTGAATGCGTCGTCGTCGTTTTTACCAACGAAAGGCATTGCTTTACGCAATTCAGCACCAACTTTTTCAATTTCAAGGTTAGCTGCTTGTTCACGGTAAGCAGTCAATTTTGGACGTCCAGCCTTGTAGTCATTTACAAAGTCATTTGCAAATTTACCATTTTGGATATCTGCCAAAACAGCTTTCATATTTTCTTTGACTTGCTCAGTAATCACACGTGGACCTGATACATAGTCACCGTATTCAGCAGTGTTAGAAATTGATTGACGCATTTTCTTGAATCCACCTTCATAGATCAAGTCAACGATCAATTTCATTTCATGAAGAACTTCAAAGTAAGCCAATTCTGGGGCGTATCCTGCTTCTGTCAAGACTTCAAAACCTGCTTCGATAAGGGCAGTCAAACCACCACAAAGTACAGCTTGTTCACCAAACAAATCTTCTTCAGTTTCTTCTTTGTAAGTTGTTTCAAGCAAACCAACACGAGCTGCTCCAACACCTTTACACCAGTCCATAGCAATATTTTTCGCATTTCCTGTAGCGTCTTGGTATACTGCATAAAGAGCTGGAACACCAAAACCTTTTTCGTAAGTACGACGTACCAAGTGTCCTGGTCCTTTAGGAGCACACATGAAGACATCTACATCTGCAGGAACTTTGATAAATTCAAAGTGGATGTTGAAACCATGGGCAAATCCAACTGCATTTCCTGCTTCCAAGTTTGGAGCGATTTCTGCTTCGTACAATTCTTGTTGGATTTCATCTGGTGCCAAGATCATGATAACGTCAGCCAATTTAGTTGCTTCTGCTACTGTGTAAGTGTCAAAACCATCTTCTTTTGCTTTGTCAAAAGATTTACCTGGGCGCACACCGATGATGACATCACGACCTGAATCACGCAAGTTTTGCGCATGCGCATGTCCTTGTGAACCATAACCGATTACGGCGATTTTTTTACCGTCAAGCGCTGCTACTTTAACATCTTTTTCGTATTCCATTTGAACTGCCATAGTTTTTCTCTCTTTTCTATTATTTATTGCCTTTTAGGCTGGTTTAACAAATTTATGCTGGATTTTATACTCAATAAAAATCAAAGAGTATTAGTCGCGGGTAAATCCAGTTGCACCCGTACGAGCGATATTTTTGATACCATATGGTCGAATCACTCGCAATAAAGCTTCACTCTTTTCAGCATTTCCAGTCATCTGAATAGTGATGGAGCTTGGAGCCACATCTACTACCGTTGCACGGAAAGGTTGGATAATGGCCAAGATTTCTGCACGCTTTTCAGCAGGAGCAGATACTTTTACCAAGATAACTTCTCTTTCCAAGTGTGGTTTATCTGTGATATCTCGAATGCGAATCACATCAATCTGACGATTCAGCTGTTTAATGATTTGCTCTACTTCATCGTGTGAAGCTACATCGATAATGATGGTAATTCGTGATACATCAGGATTCTCTGTCGCACCAACTGAGATACTCTCAATATTGACTTGGCGACGTGAAAGGACACCTGTAAAACGATTGAGGACTCCTGAACGATTTTGTAGTTTTGCTGTTAACATTCTACGCATGGAACTTCACCCCCAACATCTCATGATTGCTCTTACCAGCTGGTACCATCGGTAAAACCTGTTCCTTACGAGAAATATCCACCTCGATAAACATGGGCACATCCTCCAGAATGACTTCTAGATCCTTCTCTAGCGTCTCCGGATTATCAAATTTATAGTTTTTGATGCCGTAAGCCTGTGCCATCAGCTGGAAGTCAGGAAGTGTATCAAAGACCGACTCGGAAGTTCTACCCTCATAGAAGGATTCCTGCCACTGACGAACCATTCCTAGGGAGTGGTTATTCAACATGACAACCTTAATCGGTACCTTGTAGATGTTTAGGATTGCTAGCTCTTGGTTGGTCATTTGGAAACCACCATCACCGACAAAAAGGATAACTTCTTTTTCCGGATTGGCAATCTTAGCTCCGATAGCTGCAGGAACTCCGAATCCCATGGTACCCAAACCACCTGAAGTGACTAACTGGCGCTCATTTTGGTAAGGATAATACTGAGCCGTCCACATTTGATGTTGACCAACGTCAGTTACAACAATGGCATCTCCATTCGTCAACTCACCGATGCGTTCAATAACGGCCTGCGGTTGAACCACACGTTCTTTCTTATCATAAGAACGAACTCGATTCTTGTCCTTGGTGACTTTTTCAATCCATTTCTCAGTATTGTTATGAACAGTTGGTTCTGCCAGAAGCATCTGCAAGGCTTTCTTAGCATCGCCCACCACAGGAATATCTGCTCTGATAATCTTGCCAATCTCAGCTGGGTCAATATCAATGTGGGCAACCTTAGCATTCTTCGCAAAGGTCTTAGGATTTCCAGTCAAGCGGTCATCGAAACGGCAACCAATACTAATCATAAAGTCGGCTTCCGTCATGGCAATATTAGCTGCGAAAGACCCGTGCATACCTCCCACTCCAAGAAAGAGCGGATGATTCGTTGCAATCGTACCTTGTCCTAAAAGACTGGTCACGACTGGAATTTGGTAGCGTTCTGCAAACTCATTGAGTTCTGTAGCTGCTTCTGCATAACTAACTCCACCACCTGCTAATAAAACAGGTTTCTTGGCTTTTGACAATTGCTTCAAGATTTTCTTGATTTGCATGTCATTTGGCTCCAGAGTCGGCTGATAGCTTGGCAAATTCACTTCGGGTGAATAGATGAAATCTGTCTCTAAGGCAGATACGTCTTTTGGTAGGTCAATCACGACAGGCCCTGGACGACCTGTCGTTGCGATATGAACAGCTTCTGTAATGATGCGAGGAATATCTGCCGTCTCACGAACTTGGTAATTGTACTTAGTGATTGGCATGGTAATTCCCACGATGTCCGCCTCCTGAAAGGCATCTTTCCCAATCCCTGCTCGCGCCACCTGACCCGTAAAGACCAAAAGGGGAACGCTATCGCTCATGGCATCTGCAATCCCTGTAATGGCATTTGTAGCTCCCGGTCCACTCGTGACGACAGCAACACCCAACTTTCCAGTTGATTTGGCATATCCTTCAGCTTCGTGCAAACAACCTTGCTCATGGCGTCCTAAAATGTGACGAATGCCTTTAAAATTGTATATCGCATCATACAAAGGTAAGACTGCACCACCAGGATAGCCAAATATGGTATCAATTCCTAAATCACGAAGTGTTTCCAAAACTAGATCCGACCCCGTCTTAGGAGATTCTAAACTGATTTTCTCCATTGTTCCCCTTTCTCTTCTCTTAAAAATAGCTTGTTACTATCATACCATTTTTTCAAAAATTTTCAAGACAAAAGAAGCAATTTTCTGAATTTTCTATCTAAAAGTGTATTTATGAACTTTTTTATCATTTTTATTAACATATCATCAAAATAAGGAACTTTTCCTTGCTTTCATTTATTAAATCAGTCTAATTTCTTCGTACATGGGATGGAAGTTGGCAAGATTTTCATTTAATTTCTAAATTTCCATAATATATTCAGCAAATATGCGTGCAATAAAGGTAATAAAAAAGGAAGCCACTAAGTGACTTCCTTCTATTGCGAAGACAGATTATTCTTCACCTTTGTTTTTCTTAATGATTTCTTCTTGTACTGACTTAGGTACATCTTCGTAGTGGTCGAATACCATCATGAAAGTACCACGTCCTTGAGATGCTGAACGAAGAACTGTTGCGTAACCAAACATTTCAGCAAGTGGAACGTAAGCACGAACGATTTGGCTGTTACCGTGTGCTTCCATACCATCTACACGTCCACGACGAGCAGTTACGTGACCCATAACATCACCAAGGTTTTCTTCTGGAACAGTGATGGTTACAAGCATCATTGGTTCAAGGATAGCTGGTTGTGCAGTCTTAGCAGCTTCTTTAAGTGCAAGAGATGCAGCAATCTTGAAGGCAGTTTCAGATGAGTCGACATCGTGGTATGAACCATCGTAAAGTTTAGCTTTAACGTCAACAATTGGATAACCTGCAAGGACACCGTTAGCCATTGCTTCTACAAGTCCTTTTTCAACCGCTGGGATAAATTCACGAGGAACCACACCACCGACGATTGCGTTTTCGAATTCGAATCCTTTACCTTCTTCGTTTGGAGTAAATTCAATCCATACATCACCAAATTGACCTTTACCACCAGACTGACGTTTGAAGAATCCACGTGCTTGAGTAGAAGCGCGGAATGTTTCACGGTAAGATACTTGAGGAGCACCTACGTTCGCTTCAACTTTGAACTCACGACGCATACGGTCAACAAGGACATCAAGGTGAAGCTCACCCATACCAGAGATAACTGTTTCACCAGTTTCAACGTTTGTTTCAACGCGGAATGTTGGATCTTCTTCAGCCAATTTTTGAAGAGCGATACCCATCTTGTCTTGGTCTGCTTTAGATTTTGGCTCAACCATCAATTGGATAACTGGTTCTGGAACGTCGATTGATTCAAGGATGATTTTAGCTTTTTCATCAGTCAATGAGTCACCAGTTGTCGTATCTTTCAAACCAACGGCAGCAGCGATATCACCTGAGTAAACAGTGTCGATTTCTTTACGGCTGTTAGCGTGCATTTGAAGGATACGTCCGATACGTTCACGTTTACCTTTAGAAGTATTCAATACGTATGAACCTGATTGAAGAACACCTGAGTAAACACGGAAGAATGTCAAACGACCTACGAATGGGTCTGTCATGATCTTGAAGGCAAGAGCTGCAAATGGCTCTTCATCAGATGCTGGACGAGTTTCTTCTTCATCTGTATCTGGGTTAACACCTTTGATTGCTGGGATGTCAAGTGGGCTTGGAAGGTAGTCGATAACCGCATCAAGCATCAATTGAACACCTTTGTTTTTGAAGGCAGAACCACACAATACTGGGAAGAATTCAACATTGATAGTAGCTTTACGGATACCCGCTTTCAATTCTTCGTTAGTGATTTCTTCACCTTCGAGGTATTTCATCATCAAATCTTCATCAGTTTCAGCAACTGCTTCGATCAATTTTTCACGGTATTCTTGTGCTTGTTCAAGATATTCATCTGGAATATCCTCTTCAAGGATATCTGTACCAAGGTCGTTTGTATAGATTTCAGCTTTCATCTTGATCAAGTCGATGATACCACGGAAATCATCTTCAGCACCGATTGGCAATTGGATTGGATGTGCATTTGCTTGAAGACGGTCATGAAGTGTGCTTACTGAGTAAAGGAAGTCAGCACCGATTTTGTCCATTTTGTTGGCAAATACGATACGTGGAACTCCGTACTCAGTTGCTTGACGCCAAACTGTTTCAGTTTGAGGCTCAACACCTGATTGTGAGTCAAGAACAGTAACCGCACCATCCAATACACGAAGAGAACGTTGTACTTCGATTGTGAAGTCCACGTGTCCTGGTGTGTCGATGATGTTTACACGGTGGTTGTTCCATTGAGCTGTTGTCGCAGCAGAAGTGATAGTGATACCACGTTCTTGCTCTTGCTCCATCCAGTCCATTTGTGACGCACCTTCGTGAGTTTCACCGATTTTGTGGATTTTACCAGTGTAGTAAAGAATACGCTCAGTAGTTGTTGTTTTACCGGCATCGACGTGAGCCATGATACCGATATTACGAGTTTTTTCAAGTGAAAATTCGCGTGCCATGAGGTTTGTTTCTCCTATTTATTTTTGATTTCTATTCTATTATAACACGATTTTAATAAAAACGGATAGGCAGGACCTACCCGTTCTCAATGTTTATCTTGTTTTTGTTGGTTTCAACTTGTAGACAAGTTGAATTGAACTCGGGCTAAAGTTAGCTAGCCGATTTGAGCCGGAACGGGATGCTGTGTGAAAAAGATAAACTTCCTTGTATTCGTCGAATACTGCGTCAGTTTACTATTTTCACCTTGCATCCTTACCGTTCCTAGCATCATGATTTAGTTGAACTCAAGCTAAAAGTCTGGAGAAAAAGATAAATCTCATTGGTTGCAATCGCAACCCGCTTTGATTCCCTATTTTCTCTGGGACTTTCTTAACGCTTTCGTATCCTATCTTACCAACGGAAGTGTGCGAAGGCACGGTTAGCTTCAGCCATACGGTGAGTGTCTTCACGTTTCTTAACAGCTGCACCAGTGTTGTTCGCAGCGTCCAAGATTTCTTTTGCAAGACGGTCTTGCATTGTGTGTTCACCACGAAGGCGAGCGATTGTTACCAACCAACGAAGTCCAAGTGTTGTACGACGTTCTGGACGAACTTCAACTGGGACTTGGTAGTTAGATCCACCAACACGACGTGCACGTACTTCAAGTACAGGCATGATGTTTTCCATAGCTGTTTCAAATACTTCAAGTGCATCGTTTCCAGTAGCTTCTTTGATTTGCTCAAAAGCACCGTAAACGATTGAAGCAGCTGTACCACGTTTACCATCAAGCATAACGCGGTTGATAAGACGAGTAACTAGTTGTGAATTGTAAAGCGGATCTGGCAATACGTCACGCTTTGGAGCTCTATTTTTACGACTCATTTCTCTTTATCCCCTTTCCTTATGCTTTTGGACGTTTAGTACCGTATTTAGAACGGCCTTGTTTACGATCGTTAACACCTGCAGTATCAAGTGCACCACGGACGATATGGTAACGTACCCCTGGAAGGTCTTTTACACGTCCACCACGAAGAAGCACCACGCTGTGCTCTTGCAAGTTGTGTCCGATACCTGGGATGTAGGCAGTAACTTCGATAAGGTTGCTCAAACGTACACGAGCGAATTTACGAAGGGCAGAGTTAGGTTTTTTAGGTGTCATTGTTCCCACACGAGTTGCAACACCACGTTTTTGTGGTGAAGAAACGTTTGTTTGAACTTTTTTGTGACTGTTGTAACCAACGTTCAAAGCTGGTGATTTAGATTTTTCTACTTTTGATTTACGCGGTTTGCGAACCAATTGGTTAATTGTAGGCATCTACATTCTCCTGTGTTTTTTTATTTTTGGTGATGATACACTTGGTGACAGCTACCATCTGTGTGTACTTTTGCAACATTTGTCAGCACGTCCCTGTACACTTTTGAGAGACCAAAAGTAAAAAGTACCGTCTATTATTGTAACACAATTTTTCCTTCATTGTCAAGATATTTTTCATTTTTATTCTGATCTTTTAACTCTTTGACACTAGCTTTCACCGCTTTTCTAAACCAGAAAAGGAGACAATTTGCCTCCTCCTTTCTAGTATGGTTTTCCTTTGATTCAAGTTGTCATTTCGGAATTTTTTAACCCTTCTTATCAAAGCCAACCAGATTCTTTTGCGATGTTGGCTGCCTCTGTTCGATTGCCTGCATCTAACTTGGAAAAAATATTGGTGACATAGTTTCGGACGGTTCCGTTTGATAGATAGAGTTGGTCTGCAATTTCTTGGTTGGATAAGCCCTGAGCGATTCCCTTTAAGACAGCAATCTCTTGTTCTGTCAACGGATTGGGGTGCGTCATCACCACTTCCATCAATTCAGGCGAATATTCCTTGCGTCCTTCGAGAACAGTGTGCAAGGTTTGCATGAGGTCTGCAATGCTTCTTTCTTTCAAGACATAGGCATCCACTCCAGCCTTAATCGCGCGTTCAAAATAGCCAGGGCGCTTGAAGGTTGTCACCACAACCACCTTTGTTTCTAGCTTTTCTGCTCGTATCCACTCCAAGACTTCGAGGCCTGTCTTAACAGGCATTTCTACGTCAAGAATGGCGATATCGACAGACTCTTTTTCTAAAAGTTGGATTGCTTCTTGGCCATCCTTGGCTTGTAGGACAGAATCTACATCTGGTTGAAAGGCAAGCAACTGGCACATAGCATCTCGCAACATACTTTGATCTTCTGCAACAAGTAATTTCATCTTAGTTTCTCTCCTTATAAGGTAGCCGAACCTGCACTTCAGTCGGATGTTTCTGACTGATCACCTTTACTTCTCCTGAAAAAGGAAGGACACGGTCTCGAGCAGTATGGAGTTCATCCCCTTTTAGAGAAGCAAAGCCACAGCCATCATCTCTCACTGTTAGAATGAGTTCTTTCTCTGTTCGTTCTAATTTCAAGTAAGCTTTGGATGCTTTGGCATGTTTGATGATATTGGTCACTAACTCAAGTAAAATCATGGAGGCCGTTGATTCTAATTCCTGAGTTAGGCTAGCTGTATCTAGTTGGTGATTGATTTCTGTCTCAATTCCTGCAATTTCCAGCATTTTTTTAACAGTCGCAAATTCGGAAGCAAGGGTTCTTGTTTTAAGATTTTCGATAATTGTACGAACTTCACGCATTGATTCTTTGCTAATTTGCTGTATTTCTCTTAATTCCTTTTCCACCTGTGGATAGGCCTGCATTTGAAGAAGTTGTAGGGCAAGGTCCGTCTTCACACTCAACATGGCAAAGGTATGGCCTAGACTGTCATGAAGATCCTGACCGATACGACTGCGTTCGTTTTCAGCCAAGAAAAGATTGAGCTTGGCATTTTGTTTCATCTTTTCTTCTTTTATGTCCTCCGACAATCGAATTCGATAAAGACCAAAGGTCATTGCATCGGAAAAGATAAAGGTCACCAAGAAAAAGAGTAGCTGCCAGGGACTAACATGATTGACCATATAGATTCCGGTCAGAATAAATGGTTGCAGGACAATAAAACTGACAAAACGCCAAGAGTGAAAAGAAATCTCATCCAGCTCATAAATAAGGAGATTGGATAAATAAAAGATAAACCATGTGAAACCTGAACTTAGCCAAACAGATGTATAAAAAATGTAGACAAGCATGGACCACCATGCTAGCCACTGCACGGTGCGATTCTGACTGATTAAAACCGAATAGAAGGCAAGTACAAATAGTAGGGTCCATAGCAAGGTTAAAAGCGGGTAATCTCCAACGATGACACCCGCTATAGGAAAGATGATAAACACAATTGAAATATGAAACATATAATGAATGTTTTTAAATTTTTCCAACATAGATTTATTTTACCTCAATCCGTTTTTTCAGTTGAATGACCAATACACCAAAGAAAACTGTATAACCTAGTACAACCAAGGCAGCAAGAATGTTAAACTCGTGATGCTCCAAATAAGTCGAGACAACCTGCATCAGTTGATAGGTTGGAGTCAGCTTTCCAATAGATTGGAGCCATTCTGGGAAGGAATCCAAGGGGAACCAGAGTCCACCTAGGACAGCCAAAGCAATATAGGCAATATTTCCAACAACCGTCATCAGTTGAGCACTGGGAAGCAAGCTCACCAAGACACCCATACTGATAAAGACCACACTTCCGACCAGCAAAATAGCACCAATTACCAACCAGTCAAGCCAAGGTAGCGTCACTCCGCGGACAAAATGACCAACTGAAAAGACAACTGTAATTGATAACAAGAAAGTAAGCAGAGTACTGAACAGTTTTGATACATAGTATTCTACCATAGAAACCGGAGAATGTTGAATCAATTTTTGCCAGTTGTTTGTCTTGTCAGATTCGAGTGTGCTAGGAATACTGAAAAAGGCGCTTGACATGATACTAAAGACCGTCATGGCAAAGAGATAGGCTTGAAGAGCGATTTCTGGAATGTCTGACCCTGACATCATACCAGAAAATATAAGGTAAAACACGCTTGGGAGTCCGATGGATAGCAAGTAGTAGACTGCCTGCCGTTTCATCAGAATGATTTCCATTTTCATGAGACTTGTCATATTTTTCATCGTCAATCTCCTTTAGTCTTGAGTCGTTTCGAAGATACTGTCTAAGAGAGTTCGATTGCGAACTTCAATTTCTTCGATCGTGCAACCTTGTTCTTGCAAGGCTTTCCATACCTGACTGGCTTCTTTGGTGGTGAAGGAAAGAGCATTTTGCTTGATTTCAAGCTCTTGAACCATAGTCAAGGTACTAACAAAATCCTGATAGGTTAGAGGCACCGTAAAGTGTTTTTCTTGTTCTTCACCACGCATGGCATAAGGCGTCGTGTCACGAATCAATTGACCCTTGTGAAGGACCAAGATGCGATCAGCCGTATGCTCTACCTCTTCGATATAGTGAGAAGAATAGACAATGGTCACACCATTTTGCTTCAACCGATCGACAATCTCCCAAAAATGCTGACGTGTTGAGGTATCCATGGCAGCAGTTGGTTCATCTAAGAATAGAATTTTCGGACGACCTATTAAAGCCAACACGAAAGAGAACAAACGTTTTTGCCCACCAGACAACTTGCCCGCTAGCTGATTTTTCTGCTTGTCTGAGAATCTCAGCAAGTCATCAATTTCTTTGTCTGAAAGACTGTCAGGATAAAGTGACTTAAAAAATGATAAAAGTTCTTTCACTTTCAAGCTTTGAACGACTGCATTTTCTTGAGGCAAGACAGAAATAAGCTGCTTTAATCGAGGATCTGTTGGTGCAAAGCCTTGAATGGCGACCCGACCTGAGCTCATGAACTTGTCACCCAAGAGGCAATCAATCAAGGTTGTTTTTCCTGCTCCGTTAGGCCCAATCAAGGCGACACATTCACCATCGTTGATTTCAAAAGAGATGTTCCGCAGGATTTCCTTGTCTTTTATTTTCTTACTCAATTTCTCAACCTTAATCACAGTCATGAGATTCTCCTTTCAACCACTTCATTCCCATAGGGAAAACAATGAAAATCATAAATCCAAAACCCCAAGCACCACGAATGAATTGGCGAAGCAAGGTTTGGTCAAACCAACCAGTAAACATTTCCACTAACCATACTAAGAGTGACAGGCCGATAAAGAGATAGATGATTGCCTTTTTCATTCCTCAAACTCCTTTTTCACATCTGAGACTAATTTTAAACCTTCTCTAACAAGCCAAGACATCATTCCAAAGCCAGCAAATAGCTCCCAAGGAAAATGATAGAAACCCTCGTCCAATCCTGAAAACATGAGATAGGTCATAACTCCTGCTGCTACTAAACTCACTGCGACAATCATTTTATTTTTCATTTCTTCTTTCTCCATTTCATACTTCAATTATAGTCTTTTGAAGTTAGCGGAGCTAGATGCTTCTGTCACTAGGAAATATGACAAATGTCATAAAAAAAGAAAGCTGTAAAATCAACTTTCTTTTTTATCTATTAAATTTTATTCCACACTGAAAAGATATGGATATACAGGTTGTTGACCTTGGTGAATCTCTACTTCAACATCTTCAAATTCTTCTGCGATTTCTTGGGCAATTTCATTGGCAAGTTCTTCGCTTCCGTCTTCACCGACATAGAAAGTCACGATTTCACTATCTTCGTTCAACATATGTTTCAATGTTTCTGTCAAGGTTTGGTGCATGTCAGGATTTGACACAAGGATTTTCCCATCGACCATACCAAGATTGTCATTTTCATGAATCTCTAAGCCATCAATCGTTGTATCACGAACGGCTGTTGTTACACTACCGCTGATAACATCACCAAGGGCTGCAGTCATACGTTCTTTGTTTTCTTCGATTGATTTGCTTGGATCAAAGGCAAGAAGACTGGTCAACCCTTGAGGAATTGTGCGTGCTTCTACCACAACAGCAGGTTGTTCAAGCACTTCAGCCGCAGATTGAGCTGCCATAAAGATATTTTTGTTGTTTGGCAAGAAGATAATGTTGCGAGCATTGACCTGTTCAACAGCCTTGATAAAGTCTTCTGTTGAAGGGTTCATTGTCTGACCACCTTCGATGACATAATCCACACCTTGGGCACGGAAGATATCTGCTAAACCTTGACCAGCTACTACTGCGATAAGGGCATACTCTTTTGTTTCAACAGGCTTGTTGCCTTGAGTTGCTTCTTTTTCAACTTGCGCTTCGTGTTGATTACGCATGTTGTCCACTTTTACTTTGATCAAGCTACCATATTTGAGACCTTCTTGCATGACAAGACCTGGATCTTCTGTATGGACGTGAACTTTGACGATTTCATCATCATTGACAACAAGGAGCGAGTCACCGAGTTCATTCAAGTAGTTACGGAATTCATCGTAGTCAAAGTCCTTAGAATAAGTTGGACCTTGTTTGAGAGCTACCATAATCTCTGTACAGTAACCAAAGGTAATATCCTCAGTTGCAACATGTCCAGCCACAGACTTATGGTGCTCTGCATTGATCATTTCACTCATGTTAGCAGGAGTCGCTACAAAGTCTTCAGAAGCACTGTATTCACCAGTAAGAGCTGAAAGGAATCCTTCGTAGATGAAGACCAAACCTTGACCACCTGAGTCTACCACACCAACTTCCTTAAGGACTGGAAGCATTTCTGGTGTCTTAGCCAAAGCTGCTTTTGCACCTTCCAAGGCTGCACGCATGACCTCAACAGCATCATCTGTCTCCTCGGCTTTTTTCTTAGCCCCAATAGCCGCTCCACGAGAAACAGTCAAAATGGTCCCTTCAACTGGTTTCATAACCGCTTTATAAGCTACTTCGACACCGGATTGGAAGGCAAGAGCCAAGTCTTGACCTGTTAATTCATCTTTTTCCTTGATAGCCTGAGAGAAGCCACGGAAGAGCTGAGAAGTGATAACCCCTGAGTTCCCACGCGCACCCATCAAGAGACCTTTAGCAAGAATGCTCGCTACTTCTCCAACTGTAGAAGCAGGCTTGTCTGCTACTTCTTTCGCACCATTTTCAATGGTCATTCCCATGTTTGTCCCAGTATCTCCATCTGGAACTGGAAAGACGTTCAATGAATTGACATATTCTGCTTGCTTATTCAAACGAGTTGATGCAGCCTGCACCATCTCTTGGAATAAACTGGTAGTAATTTTTGACACGATTATTCTCCTACAACTTTGATATTTTGAATGTAGACATTCACAGTCTGAGCAGTAATTCCTAGTTGATTTTCTAGACTAAAACGAACACGCTCTTGAATGTTTTTTGACACTTCGCTTATCTTTATTCCGTAGCTCAACACGGTATAAACATCAACTGCGATGCTACCATCTTCGGCTGCCTTCACGACAACACCCTTAGAATAATTTTCCTTACCAAGGAGGGCTTGGAAATTATCTTTGAGGGCATTTTTACTAGCCATACCGACCACACCAAAAATCTCAGTTGCGGCACCACCTACTACGGTTGCAATCACTTCATCTGTCAGTTCGATTTGACCATCTTTTGTATTAATTTTTACAGTCATTTTTTTTACCTCAACTAGTTGATACTCTATTTTATCATATTTCAACCCAAGTGTAAAAGCAGAATGCTGTATCGGCGGATATTTATACTCAATGAAAATCAAAAAGCAAACTAGGAAGCTAGCCACAGACAGTACTTGAGTACGGCAAGGCGAAGCTGACATAGTTTGAATTTGATTTTCGAAGAGTATTACTCTATTTTTCAAATGATTTTATCTATAGAGCAAAAGAAAAAGACCTAAGCGGTCTTTTTATTTTTATTAAACGCGTTCAACTTTACCTGATTTCAAAGCACGAGCTGAAGCCCAAACTTTTTTAGGTTTACCATCGATAAGAACAGTAACTTTTTGAAGGTTTGGTTTTACGGCACGTTTTGTTTGGTTCATCGCGTGTGAACGGTTGTTTCCAGATACAGTCTTACGACCTGTAAAGTAACATACTTTAGCCATTGTGTTTTCCTCCTATTAGATCTAATATAGCGGATGTGCTAGCACCACATACCGTACTATGTTATCACACTTTCTCTATTTTGGCAAGGAAATTCGAAGACTTTTTTTATTTAACGTAAACAACTCCAAGTTTACCAAAAGCAACTTCCCCACGAATAATCAAGGTTTTGTTTGTTGGTGCTACAGGAGCATCTGCCTTAGCTGCACCAAAGGATGTTTCTACTTTCAGATCGACTCGCCAGTGTTGTGGGACATAGACTGTTGCATTTCCGAAGGCCACTTCAATATTTAAAGTCGCAAAATCACCTAACATCTCTGCATTGTCATAGTAGATTTTAGCGTCCCCAAAAGCGACTTCCACTTGGTCGTCTACAATATCTTGATCTTGTTTATAGAAAGTTCCACTGCCAAAAGTGACTTCCTTATCTGTGATGACTGTTCGTTCACCGTTGTACCACCATTTTTTCTCATGCCAGAACTTACTTGAATGTGTCAGATAACCAACACCGAGTACTACTAAGATGCTAGCCCAGATGAGAGAATGATTTGTAACTGGCAACAACTCATAAGCGTAATTTGCAATGATGAGCGCCAGTAAACCTGTAAAAACTGCCGAAGTTAGATGGCGTCTAAGGATGGACTCAATGGACTTATAAGCAAAAAAAACAATTCCTAGCAAAGGCCATATCTTACCATCCAAAGAAGGAATGCCAAAATTTCCTTGCAGCAAGATCCAGGCTGCTAAAACCAATAAAATAATACCAAATGCTTTCTTTTTCATGTCTTTTACCTCATGTTTCTTAGATTTTCTTTTAGGAGGGACTGGTAATGTCGTGACACATGAACCTCCTTGTGCGTCTGATAAAAGGAAATGGTGCCCGTTCCTGAAAAGGACTTGTCCACTGAGTAAATCTGACGGATGTTTGCGATAGTTGACTTGGACACTCGGCTAAAATAGCGAGGCAAGATGGTCTCCAACTCATAGAGTTTGAGACGGACTTCATAGGCTTCTTTCTGAGTGTGGGCGTAGATTTTGCTACCGTCGGTTTCAAAGAAGAGAATTTCTGACAGGTCTAGATAATATTCACCTGTTCCCTTGTAAAAAGTTAACCTCGGAGTTGTTGACTCTTGTAAGAGCCGTTGCAAGTCCGCAATTTCATCTGTCAAATCAGGGGCCTTGATGACAATTTCAGTTTCTTCTAAATTGCCGTCAATCTCAATTCGTAACTTCATCACATCTCCTTTCTGACTCTACTATATCAAAGCTAAGTTAGGAATACAAGGGCAAAAAAGCAAGTGGTCAATTTAAAGCAGTAAGTGGTTGTAGGACTAGCTTAACTTACATATCAGAATAGGAAAAAAAGGAATCCCCACACCAGACCACAAGCATAGCCAACCAAGACATCCTTTGGATAATGCACACCACCTAAAACCCTCACCAAGCTCAGCAAAGCTGAAAAGAGCAAACATACTAAACCAACAAGTAGACTAGCATGCAGACAGGCCATGGAGATGATAGTTGCCGAAAAGACATGGCGACTGGGCATCGACTGTCCCGAACTATCCTTGTCAAGTAAGGGTGCGATGTCCCAAGTTTCATAAGGTCGCGGGTGATTGATTTTCTTACGAAAAAGGGACAAGATCACAAAGCCTGTTGCAGGGATGAGCACATAAACCCCAACTTGCTGACCCAGTCCTAGCTGCAGGTAAGTCGTGACTAGCAAGGTTAGGTATGCCAGGGGCATGGAGACTGTCATCAAGCGATTGAAACTGCGTAATAGAAATAAAAGGGTTGGATGGCTAGTTAGTTTGGAGCTAACGTTTCTATACCATTCTTGATAATTTTTCATGTATTCTTCTCATTAACACTTTATTTTGGCCTAGAAGTGAGGCGCTTGTCTTCTAGTATAGTGCAGAAAAAGAAGGCCGTCAAGCCTTCTTTTGATTTATTCTTCTGCATCATCTTCTGTAAATTGGCTATTGTAGAGATCCGCATAGAAGCCACCTTGGGCCATCAGCTCCTCGTGATTGCCTTGCTCAATAATATTACCATCTTTCATAACAAGAATCAAATCAGCATTACGAATAGTTGACAAGCGATGGGCGATGACAAAGGAAGTTCTGCCTTCCATCAAACGGTCCATGGCTTTCTGAATCAATTCCTCTGTACGTGTGTCAACTGAGGATGTCGCTTCATCCAAAATCAAGAGCGGTGCATCTTTCAACAAAGCACGAGCGATAGTCAAAAGCTGTTTCTGTCCAACAGACAAGGTCACAGTGTCATCCAAAACAGTATCGTAGCCATCTGGCAAAGTCATGATAAAGTGGTGAATTCCCACAGCCTTGCTGGCTTCCATCATCCGCTCATCGCTGATACCTGTCTGATTGTAGATGAGATTTTCCCGAATGGTTCCTTCAAAGAGCCAAGTATCTTGTAAGACCATTGAAAAGGCATCATGTACTTCTGAGCGCTTCATATTCTTGGTATCGACTCCATCGATACGGATACCTCCCTTATCAATCTCATAGAACTTCATCAAAAGATTGACAATGGTTGTCTTACCAGCTCCAGTTGGCCCAACGATAGCGACCTTTTGGCCTGCATGAGCTGTCGCAGAAAAGTCATGGATGATGGTGCGTTCTGGTGTATAGCCAAAGGATACGCGATCAAAGACCACTTCTCCCCTCATGCCAGTCAATTGTCTTTCCTTATGGGATTCATCCTGCATCTCAGCTTCACCTAGAAATTCAAAGACACGTCCCATGGCTGCACTGGCTTGTTGCAAGCTGGTAATCCCTTGAGCAATTTGTGATAAGGGTTGTGAGAAGGTACGAACATAGACCATAAAGGCTACAATAACCCCGATAGTGATATGCCCTTTTAGAGCAAGCGCGGCCCCAACGATGATGACCAAAACATAGCTAAAATTCCCAACAAAGAACATGGCTGGCATCATGATACCAGAGATAAACTGAGATTTCCAGATGCTGTCGTGCAAGTTCTGATTCAAACCTGCAAATTTCGCTTTAGAGGTGTCTACTGCGTTGTAGCTCGTTACAACATTGTGTCCCGAATACATTTCTTCTACATAACCATTGACAGCCGCCAAGTTGTTTTGCTGAGCTCTAAAGTACCCTTGTGACTTAGCCATAATTACGGAAACTGCCGCAAAACCAACAAGCGTAGAAACAACCGTTACCAGAGCTAAAATCCAGTTCATGCTAAACATGGTCACCAAAACAGCAATCAACAAGAAGCTAGCTGAGAGTACTGTTCCCAAACTTTGATTGAGAGATTGAGCGGCCGTATCAACGTCATTGGTCACGCGCGAAAGGGTATCTCCTTGAGAATGACGATCAAAATAGCCAAGGGGCAAACGATTGATTTTTTCAGCAATTGCCGTCCGCAAGCGTTTTGAAAAATGTTGGATACTTGTTGAAAAGATATAGGCCTGTGTATAGTTAAGGATAGCACCAAGTACATAGAGAATCACTAAAAAGCTAGCAATACTTGAAACAGCCTCTAGGTCAATTCCCGTCATCAAACCATCTGAGATTAAGTTGGTGATTTCTTTTATCTTAGTCGGTCCATAAACCGTGATGATGCTTGAACATACAGCTGCTACAACCGCTACTAGTAGGGGAAGTTGGAGACCTGCTAGAAAAGGTTTATAATATTTCCAAAAAGACATTTTCTTATTTTCCATGTTCCAATTCCTCCTTCGATAGTTGTGAGTAGGCAATTTCTTGGTAGACTTCATTGGTAGCTAGAAGTTCCTTGTGGGTGCCTTGCCCCACGACTTTACCTTGATCCAATACTAAGATCAGGTCGGCATCCATGATGGTAGAAATCCGCTGTGCTACGATGAGCTTGGTCATAGATTTTGTTTTCTCTGCTAGCTCTTGGCGCAAGATCCGGTCTGTCTTGTAGTCCAAGGCTGAGAAAGAGTCATCAAAGATAAGAATCTCTGGCTTACGAGCCAAGGCACGCGCAATGGCCAAACGCTGTCTTTGACCTCCTGAGAAGTTGGTTCCGCCTTGGGCTACTTCAGAGGCCAGACCTGCTTCCTTATCCTCGATAAAGTTTTTAGACTGGGCTAATTCCAGAGCTTGCCACATAGCAGCTTCGCTTAGAGGAGTTTCTTTGCTCTTACCAAAGTCTAAGTTCCCCTTGACATCTCCAGAGAAGAGCACAGCTTTTTGTGGAATATAGCCGACCTTATTGCGCAAATCTTCCAAGTCATAATCTTGCACATTAACTCCGTCCACTAGGATTTCTCCATCTGAAACGTCGTAAAAACGTGGCAAGAGGTTGACTAGGGTGGACTTACCTGATCCAGTCGATCCGATGAAGGCCACGGTTTGACCCGCTTCTGCTTTGAAAGTGACATGTTCCACGACTGCTTCAGAGTTTTTAGAGTAGCGGAAAGTCACATCACGAAATTCCACTTGCCCTTGAACTGAAGGGTCCGCTGTCTGTGCTTGACTAGGATTTTCAATAGAAGAATGCAAATCCAATACTTGATTGATACGTCCTGCCGAAACCAAGGTACGAGGAAGAACGATGAAGAGTGCTCCCATGAGAAGGAAGCCCATCACGACCTGCATGGCATAAGACATGAAGACCACCATATCACTAAAGAGTGGTAGACGGTCTGTCAAATTTGCGTCATTGATGATATAGGCTCCAATCCAGTAGATAGCTAGACTCAAGCCACTCGAAATCGCCATCATAATAGGATTTATAATCGCCATCAAACGGGTGACAAAGAGATTGAGACGGGTGACTTCAGTATTAGCTTCCTCAAATTTCTTATCTTGGTAATCCTCGGCATTGTATGCACGAACAACTCGAATCCCAGTCAAACTTTCACGAGTGATACTATTGAGTTTATCTGTCAATTTTTGGATGACCGATTGTTTTGGAAAGGCCAGAGTCATAAGAACGGTGGTCATCAAGACATTCACAATAACAGCCACAACGACCGCCCAGAGCCAGTATTCCGATTTCCCAAGGATTTTTCCAATGGCCCAGATAGCCATAATTGGCCCACGAGTAACCACCTGCAAGCCCATGGTAAAGAGCATCTGTACCTGGGTAATATCATTGGTCGTCCGAGTCAAAAGACTTGGGATTGAAAAGCGCTTGATTTCTGTCTGCGAAAAATCTAAAACGCGATGAAATACGTCTCTACGTAGATGGGTTGTATAGGATGCTGCAACACGAGCAGCAAAGAAACCCACCATAACAGATGAAAAGAAAGCCAATAAAGACAAACCAATCATCTTCGCAGCTGGTGACCAGAGTTCACCCAACTGCGTTCCAGAAGTTCCCAGTAATTCTGTAATTTGCGAAATATAAGTCGGCACCTCTAACTCTAGATAGACCGAGAAACAAGTGAAAAGAATCGCAAGGACAATCATCCCCCACTCTTTTCCTGTAATACGTTTAGCGAGTTTCTTCATTCTCTCCTCCTATCTTCTCAACATTTTCTTGCAACTGACAGAGGACCTTTTCAAAGATTGCCAAGTCTGACTTTGAAACACCCTCTAGCAGACTCTGATTGATCCGATCAAAAAAGGCCTTAACTTCTTGCATCTGCGAACGCGATTTATCCGTCAAGCGAACAAACTTTGCCCGCTTATCACTCGGGCTGGCCTCTAGTTCAACCAAACCATTTTGTACCATGCGCTTGACTAGATTACTCGCAACAGATTTAGTAATATTGAGTTCCTGCTCGATATCCTTAATTAAGACCAGATTTTCAGACTGTTCTTGGCAATCTAAAAAACGCAGAACCTGCCCCTGCGGTCCACCCATAAATTCAAGGCCACATCGCTTGGCTTCTTTCTGTATCATCAGATGAGCCTGGTATCCAAAACGTTTAAACATCAACAACGATTTGTCCATGATTGCTCCCTTCTCATGATTTTATATAGTTCTCTGGAGAACTAATTACGTTTCCATGAGAACTATTTTATCACTTTCAGAAGAGATGTCAAGAAAAAAGTTTCCTAGAGAACTATTTTAGTCTGAATTGACATTGGAGAATATTTTCTCTATAATAAGCACTAGCTACCGTGGATAGGAATCCATTCACTTGATGAAGGGAGAAAACGTTCAAATGAAACCAGAAGAACAAAAAGTTTTAGGGATTTTAGCAACCATTTTTGGAGCCATCGCACTTTTAGGATCTTGGATCCCGTTTATTAACTATCTATCGTTTTTCATCGCTATTGTCGCGTTGATCTTAGGTATTATCGGACTTATTGCCAATCTCAAAAAACGGAAAACAATGGCCATTATCGGAACATCCTTGTCAATTGCTTCTATTATACTCTTCCTTACGACCCAGATGTTGTATGCTAATGTCTACAAAGAATTTGTCAGAGAGTTTAACCGTTCCTATAGAGAAGCTAGCTCCTCAATGGAACGCGACTTGACAGATGATACCATTGATTCACTCCCTGAAGAGGAGGAAGAAGACGATACCTTCACTTGGACCCAAGAACAGTTCGACGCTTTAATCGAAGGTGACCTTGATAACAAAGGAAAAGGTGGTACCAATTACAAGGATATTATCAAAAAACACGGACTACCAGACTCCGAGTTTGACTCCACTATTGGGGGATATGATACGAGAAAAATCACCTATATCTCTATTGGTGACAATATCAAGACTGTTACCTTAACTTTTGCAAAACAGGACAATGGACAGCTCTTACTAATTCATAAAATGGCTTTGGGCCTAGGAGAAAGCCAACAGCAAAGAGATTCTGGTTCCAGAATCTAATCTCAAATATAAAAAGCGAACAGCTAGCAAGTCTGTTCGCTTTTTTATTAGAATCCATCTACGTTTGTGTAGATCTTTTGGACGTCCTCATCATCTTCAAGAACGCTGTAAAGTTTTTCAAAGGTTTCAAGGTCTTCACCTGACAACTCAACTTCTGATTGAGGAATCATTTCCAGTTCAGTTACTTGGAATTCTTCGATACCAGACTCACGCAAAGCAACGATGGCCTTGTGAAGGTCAGTTGGAGCTGTGTAAACAGTGATTGTTCCTTCTTCTGCTTCTACATCATCCACATCAATGTCTGCTTCAAGCAAAAGCTCAAAGATAGCATCCGCATCATCACCAGCAAATACGATCACACCCTTGTTGTCAAAGAGGTAAGAAACAGAACCTGAAGCTCCCATGTTACCGCCATTTTTACCAAAAGCAGCACGAACGTTCGCAGCTGTACGGTTGACGTTTGAAGTCAAGGTATCCACAATCAGCATAGAACCATTTGGTCCAAATCCTTCGTAACGTCCTTCTGTAAAGGTTTCGTCTGTGTTTCCTTTTGCCTTATCGATAGCCTTATCAATAACGTGTTTTGGCACTTGCGCTTGTTTAGCACGATCGATAACGAATTTCAAAGCAGTATTTGATTCTGGATCTGGTTCCCCTTTTTTAGCTGCTACATAGATTTCTACACCAAATTTTGCATATACTTTAGAGTTAGCTCCATCTTTAGCCGTTTTCTTGGCTACGATATTGGCCCATTTACGTCCCATTAGGAATCTCCTTTTTTCACATTTTAATCTTTCTTATTATAACACAAGTCTAGCTGATTTTCACTAGAGGAAATGGATTTTCTTTTGCAAAGCAAGCTAGGCTTTGCCTCCGACTGCCACGATTTTCTTGCCTTCTTTTATCCAAGGGTGTCGGGAAAGGGAGAAGTAAAGTTGGACAGTCATCACAACCCAGAGTAGCGGTTCACAGAGAATAACACCTGTATAGCCTGTCCAAGGAATAATCCAAGCTACGAAAATAATTTTCCCAAACAATTCTATAAAGCTAGATATAAGTGGCAAAAGTTTTTGGCCTAGTCCCTGCAAACTATTTCTATAAATCAATAAAAGGCTTAAAAATGGATAGAATACCGAACTGATACGTAAGTACAAGGTCCCGTTTTCTACCAAATAGCTGTCTGTCGAACTCGCCAAGAAAGAGACTAGGCTAGGACTGGCAAAAAATAGGAAAATACAGGCAAAGGCTGCCCAAGACATACTCAAATAGCTCCCTAAACGAAGGCCTTGGACAATACGTTCGGGACGTTTCGCCCCAAAGTTTTGAGAGATAAAAGTCGTCATCGATGCTGAAATAGCCGTCATTGGCAGCAAGGCAAAGGCCATGATTCTGCGCGCTGCCGTTTGAGCACTGATAATGACTGCACCAAAACTATTGACAGAGGATTGCAAAATGACACTTCCGATAGAGACGATTGACCCCATCAGACCCATGGCTAGCCCCTGCTCCAAGAGATCAACATAGAGAGACTTATTCCATTTGAAATGTTTGAGACCCGGAAGAAGCTCTGGAACACTCTTACGAATATAAAAATAACAGAGAATAGCTGACAGACCTTGCGAGATAATAGTCGCAAGACCCGCAGACTGAACTCCCAGATGCAGTTGCGTAATAAAATACAAATCCAAGATCACATTAACGATAGCTGAGAAGATAAGAAAAGCAAGAGCCGCAAGGCTATCACCAATCGAGCGCAGTAAGCCTGCAAAAAGATTGTAAGCAAAACTAACCCCTACACAGGTAACAATCATGGAGATGTACTCGTAGGATTGAGGAAGGATTTCTACAGGTGTTTCTAGGTACTGCAAGAGTGGATAAAGACCGAAGAAACCCATCAGCATGACAAGAGCACTCAGGATGGCACCCAGAATCCAAGTTGCTGCAACAGCTTCTTTAATCTTAGCAAAATTACGAGCACCGTAGAGACGAGCGATGACAACTCCCATCCCATTTCCAACTCCGAGGGCAAAGCCGATAATCAGATCAAAAATAGCCGTCGTTGCTCCTACTGCTGCTAGGGATTCTTGTCCAAGGAACCGCCCTACAATCAAGACGTCAGCTGTATTATACAGCTGTTGGAAGATATTGGACAACAGAATTGGAAGGGCAAAACTCAAAAGTGAGGGGAGAATGGAGCCATGAATCAGGTCCACTGTTCGTTTTTTATTCATAAAGATATTATATCAGCTTTCCAGAGGACCGACAAGATTCTTTAACGAATCCTGAAATCAATTGCTTCCAGAGAGACAATTTGCTATAATCAAGAAAAGGAGGTCATTTATGAGTTTGACCAGTCAATTAATAACCGATGTGTTTCCAGATCTTGATAAAGTTGAAAAGCTAAATAACGAAGCTTTCCCCGAGGAAGAACGGGTCCCTCTTTCTGAGTTTTTGCGCTATCAGGACCGAGATGACGCCCACTTTTTTGCTTTTTATAACGAAGAAGAATTTGTTGGCTTTGCTTTTGCCATCTCCAACCAAAAGGCTTTCTATATTAGCTTTTTTGCCATCATGCCTCACTTAAGAAGTCACGGATATGGGAAGGAAATTATCGACAAACTAACTGATTTTTATCAGCGAACCATGTTGCTTGAAGTAGAGCGATTGGATGAAGAATGCGATAACTTGGAACAAAGAAAAGCTCGTATGAGCTTCTATCAACAAAATGGCTTCAAAACAGCTAACGCTTTTCTAGAGTATGATGGATTGAGTTTTGAAATTCTCTACCGCGGTGACCATTTCGACGAGGAAGCCTATCGCGACATCTTCCAAAAATTACAAGATGAACATTATTTTGACTTTCACATCAAATACAGGCGCTTTAGTGATCATTAGTTGTTTCAAGGAAGAGAAGTCTAACGAACTTTCTCACAATAAAACGCATAATATCAAGGTTCTAAATACCTGATATTATGCGTTTTTATGATTTTGAAAGCTTTCCCTAGTTTTATCTTTAATCTTCAATTTCGATTTCAAGTCCATCGCCTAGGTCAAGCGTCACTTCTTGGTTAGGTGCCAAATCTTCAGCGACAGAAGTAGAAGTGGTTCCTTCTTCATCTTCAATCAAACCGTATTGAACACGAACCTGATGGTCGATCTCATCAAAAATCTCTGGGTGATCCGCCAAGTATTTCTTAGCATTTTCAGATCCTTGTCCGATTTTTTCACCCTTGTAAGAGTACCATGCTCCTGCTTTTTGGATGATATCGAGATCACTTGCAATCTTCAAGAGCTCACCAGTCTTAGAAATCCCTTCTCCGTACATGATTTCAACGAAGGCTTCCTTAAACGGTGGAGCTACCTTATTTTTCACGACCTTGATCTTGGTTTCCTTACCGACATTGGTATCTTTTTGGTCACCAGTTCCTTTGATTTGTGTGCTTCCACGAACATCCAAACGGACTGAAGCGTAGAATTTCAGAGCACGTCCACCAGGTGTTGTTTCTGGATTTCCAAACATAACCCCAACTTTTTCACGCAACTGGTTGATAAAGATGGCAATTGTTTTGGTTTTATTGATAGAAGCACCAAGTTTACGCATGGCCTGGCTCATCATACGAGCTTGCAAACCAACGTGGCTGTCTCCAATATCTCCATCAATTTCTGCACGAGGTACAAGGGCCGCAACTGAGTCGATAACGACAAGGTCAACTGCACCTGAGTCAATCAATTTTCCAGCAATTTCAAGACCTTGCTCTCCTGAGTCTGGTTGTGACAAGAGCAATTCGTCAATGTTCACACCAAGGGCTGCAGCATAGGCTGGGTCAAGCGCATGTTCCGCATCGATAAAGGCTGCAATACCACCTTCTTTCTGTGCTTGCGCAACAGCGTGAAGGGCAACCGTTGTCTTACCAGAAGACTCTGGTCCATAGATTTCGATGATACGTCCTTTAGGATAACCACCTGAACCAAGGGCAATGTCAAGAGCCAATGAGCCTGAACTCATCACTTGCACTTTTTGTTCTGCGCGTTCACCTAAACGCATGATTGAGCCTTTACCGAAGTCTTTTTCAATCAGTTTAAGAGCATCGTTCAAGGCTTTTTCACGATCCGCTCCAAACTTTTTTGAAATCTCATCTAATTTTTTGGGTTTTTTCGCCATTCTGTTCTCCTATATTCTACTGGTCCTTAGACCTATCTACTATTATATCAAAATTCAGTCACTTAATAAAGCCTTGCGAACTAGGTTAAAGGCATGCATAACCGCGATGTGACGTACATCTGCTCGACTCCGTCCTGCGATATTAGCCTTGATCACCTCTGTCCCTTTTGCATGTGCCAGTCCAATAAAAACTGTGCCGGCTGGATGCCCCTCTAGGCTATCTGGCCCAGCCACACCTGTCAGACTGACTCCATAATCAGACTGAGTCTTGAGCCGTGCCTGCTCTGCCATTTTTCGAGCCGTAAACTCAGAAACGACCCCGTGTTCTTTTAGCTCTTGCTCGGAAATATCCAACATCTTAGACTTTTCTTCTAGGCTGTAAGTGACAAAACCGCCATTAAAGATTGCTGAAACACCTGAAAAGTCTGCTAAAGTAGCTTGAAAGAGACCTGCCGTCAAGCTTTCTGCCGCAGTAATGCTTTTCTGTCTCTTCTTTAGCTCTTCTACAACGACACTCGCGAGGCTGGTTTCTTCCCCATATCCATAACAGATGTCTCGTAGAGAAATTCCCTCAAAAGTCTGGCGACTCAAGATTTGATTTTCTAGGATGTCCAGTGCTTGATCAGCCTTTTCTTGACTAACTGCTTTTGTAGACAAGCGCAAGGTCACTTCTCCCGTTTTGGCATACGGTGCCAAAGTCGGATCGGTTTGATGGTCAATCAAATCCGCCAAAATGGTCACCAACTGACTCTCCCCAATTCCAAAGAAACGGAGCACTCGTGAGTATAACTTGGTCCCAGTCATTAACTTGGGTAAGAGTTGATTTAAGACCATAGGTTTCAATTCACTAGGTGGTCCCGGAAGGACCACGTAGGTTACGCCATCCACTTCCGACACCCCTCCTACTGCTAAACCTGTCTCATTTGGCAGCGGAGTTGCCCCTTCTACAATTTGGGCTTGGCGCTCATTATTCGGCGTCCGAGCATAGTCAGGTCTATGAGCAAAGAAAATATCCAGTTTCTCTTGCGCTTGAGGGTCAAACACTAGATCTTTTCCTAAAAATTTTGCCAGGGTTTGTTTGGTCAAATCATCCTCAGTTGGTCCCAAGCCCCCTGTCAAAATCACAAGATTACTACGTTGACTCGCAATCTCAAGCAAGGACAAAAGACGAGCTTCATTGTCTCCGACAGCTGTTTGGAAGTAGACGTCTACCCCGATTTCGGCTAGTTTCTCTGATAAAAACTGAGCATTGGTATTGACAATCTGCCCTGTTAAAATTTCTGTTCCGACAGCAATAATTTCTGCTTTCATGTTTCCTCCTACTTATCTATTCGAATTTTTTTGAAAAAATCGCAGGAAATTTCCCACGATTTGATTCTTTGTTTTATTCTACCTCTTCGTTTGAAATACTAGTACTGGTTGAAGGCGCTGTCCGGCCAAAGGCTGTTTCGTACAGTACCGCATTGGTTTCCAATTCTGTCACCGGCTCTTTACCTAGTGAACTACGCAAGAGATTTTGCATTTCGAGCATATGTTCTGAAGTGACAATCTGATAAGAAATTCCCTGTAGCTCAGCATCTTCCCCACGCAATTGATGCGTTTCGATATTCTTGAAAGAATCTTGATAGCCGAGCAATTGTGGAATGCTCTTAGCTGATAAGTCCACATTGGTCTGCATGTTATCACTCAAAGCTTTGAGAATACCTTGATAATGGCTCACACTATTTAGACTCAAAACCTTCTCTACGATTTTTTGAATGACTTCACGTTGACGTTTTTGACGTCCATAGTCTCCTTCAGGATCTTGGTAACGCATCCGTGAATACACCAAGGCTTCTTCACCATTCAAGTTTTGTTCCCCAACACCAATGGAAATCTTATTAAACTCTTCTTGGTCAGTGATGGAAATTGGAAAACCAAGTGTATTGTTGACGGTGATTCCACCAACTGCATCCACCAATTGTTGAAGACCTTGCATATTGACCATTACATAGCGGTCAATGTGGATATTCATCATCTTTTGAATAGTAGAAATTGCAAGCTCCGCACCGCCATTGGCATAGGCCGCATTGAGTTTGGCTTCCTGAACTTGGCCATTTCCACTCTCGATCTTGGTCAGAATATCCCGTTCCAAACTCATCATAGTGGTTTTCTTTGTTTTTGGATTAACCGTCAAGAGAATCATGGAATCACTATTCCCTGCCCACGGATCTGTACGTTCCGAATTTCCCGTATCTACCCCCATCAGGAGAATCGTTAAAGGCTCAGTTGCTTCGATAACGTTGGTTTCTTCCCCGATTTTTTTGTAAGTTTTTTGACTCAGGGTTGCAGTCCCCTGCTGATAGATTGTGTAGGCATAAATTCCTACACCTACAACTGTTACGGCCAGGAAACCTAGCACCATTCCAATTAATTTTTTGATCATCTTGTTATTCATCTATCAATTTGCCCATCAGACAAACATCTAAAAATATCCCTTCTGCTAAATAGGCTCCTCTTTCTTGCAAGCCTTCTGTGATAAATCCCATTTTTGAATAGAGGTGGATAGCAGCCTCATTTCGTTTTTGTACACTGAGTTGCAAGCGGCGCAAGACGCCACTGGCTTTAGCCCACTCGATGCCTTCTTCTAGAAGAATAGTCGCCAAGCCTTGGTTCCAAAATTTCTTGCGAACCGCTAAAAAAACATCTCCAATATGCCGAACTCTTAAATGTTGATCCGCTGTGATATTTAAGACACCCGCAATCTCATCATTCAGTAAGACGAGGAGAGTAATTTGATTCTCCGATGCAGCTTGCTTTTCGATAAAAAGAGCCATTTCAGAAGCTGTCATCATGATACCATTTTTATCTAGGCTAGTGAAGTCTGTCTCTTGACCGACACAATCTAAAAATGCAATCAAAGCTATAGCATCTGAAGTCTCTGCCTCACGAATGCACAACTCATACTCCATCCTGAAGCTCCTTGATGAGTTGTTCAGCCCGAGGGCCATGAGCCGTAAAATGAAGACAACGACCCTCAGCTTCTTTCAAAATTTCCAACTCCAAGTAAGAATCTGGTAAATCTTCACCCAAAAGATGCCCCCACTCAATAACAGTCACACCGCCACCAAAGAGAAACTCATCCAAGTCAATAGAATCAGCATCACCTTCGATACGGTAGACATCCAAGTGGTAAAGTGGCAAACGCCCTTCATACTCTCTAACAATGGTATAGGTTGGACTTTTAATCATCTGACGGATATCCAAACCCTTGGCAAGGCCTTTTGTAAAGGTTGTTTTACCCGCACCCAACTCTCCCGTCAAGATCAGAACATCGTCTTTTTGAAGCAAATGACCCAATCTTTCTCCGAGAGCTAGAAGCTCTTCTTCATTTTTTGTGTACATGTTACTATTATACCAAAAAGTTTCCTTTTGTGTGAATTTTCTTTATAGACTTACTATGCTAAATTTACAGTTCTCCTTCCCTTTCTTAGAAAAAGGTAAAAATACAAATAACAAATAAAACATCGCGAATCACATGTCCGTAAAATGAAATTTCCCTTTGCACGGATTTGGGAAAGAGGAAACGCGCACATAAAAAACCGAGACCAATATAAAGGAGAATGGAGGAGATTGTTACGGGATTTCTCAAGAAAATAATCGTGCCTAAAACGGAAATCACAACCGTTCTCTTCTTGTTGAGATGGTTGTCCACATCCCGAATATATTTATCAAAAGGTAAGAAAATCCATAGATCTACTCCCAGCAAGAAAAAGAATGACGGCAGAAAGAGGTCAACCAGATCCTGCTGCAATTTGCTAGTAGTTTGGATGCTTTCTGTGAGAACCAGACAGGTTGCCAGAAGATTGACTACTAAAAGAAGGCTATAAACAAGGCTTACTTTCTTTTGAACACGCAAAATACTATGACTTTTCTGACCCAAGGTATGGAAGTAATTAATCCCAGCACAAAAGCCTGAAACTCCCACTATGAGAATTAAAAAATAGACATTTCCTTCTCTTAAGGATAAAAATGATTCTTTCCACAATAAACAACTTCCAAATAAAATTTGAGCGACAGCTAATAATAATAAAACACGAATTGATTTCATCATTTCCTTTTCTTCCTCCGTATAAGAAATTATACTCTGACAGGATTAGAAAATGATAAATGACTTCCAAAATGTCACATTAGGACGCTGAACGGTACAAAAAACAGTTCCGTCATTCACAGAACTGTTCTCTTCTAATCTAATCCCTAAACCAGAGAGCGATTTCTCGTTTAGCTGACTCTTCTGAATCTGATCCATGTACGACGTTTTGAATGGCTTGATTTTCTCCTGCCGCCTTAGCAAAATCTCCCCGGATAGTTCCTGGTAGAGCCTCTTCTGGACGAGTGGCCCCCATCATGTCACGCCAGCTTTCAATTACCTTTGATCCTGAAATGATTCCCACAATTATTGGACCTGAGGTCATAAATTGACGGATAGGAGGATAAAAACTTTTTTCAACTAAGTCGCGATAGTGTTGGTCAATCAAATCTTCTGAAACTGTTGAACGTAACTCTAATTTTTCGAGTTTGAAACCACGTCGCTCAATTCTTTTCAAAATCTCGCCAACTAGACCTCTCTTCACACCATCTGGCTTAATGATAAAGAATGTTTGTTCCATATAAATCCCCTTGTCATTTTAGTTCTTCTATTCTACCACACTTTATGGAAAAGTGGGAAAATTTTCTGAAACAAAGCAAAGAGAACCCGAAGGTTCTCTTATTTGCTTTTATTCTACAGTTTCTTCAGATTGGATTTCCACAGTTTCATCTACTGGAGCAAGTTCTGTATCTTCTTGTTCAGGAGCCAGATATTCTGCGTCATTGATTGCCTGTGGTTCAAGGTTACGGTAGCGAGCCATACCAGTACCTGCTGGGATGATCTTACCGATGATAACATTTTCCTTGAGTCCAAGGAGATGGTCTTTCTTACCGCGGATGGCTGCATCTGTAAGGACACGAGTTGTTTCCTGGAAGGAAGCCGCTGACAAGAAACTATTTGTTTCAAGTGAGGCTTTGGTGATTCCCATAAGAACTGGGCGACCAGTCGCTGGAACTCCACCTGCGATAAGGACTTCTTTATTAGCATCTGTAAAATCGTTAATGTCTAAAAGAGTACCCATGAGAAGATCTGTATCACCTGGATCCATGACACGGACTTTACGGATCATTTGACGAACCATAACCTCGATGTGTTTGTCACCGATTTCTACCCCTTGGCTACGGTAAACTTTTTGGACTTCACCGAGAAGGTAAGTTTCAACTGACAAGACATCACGAACAGCAAGGAGATGTTTTGGTTGGATAGAACCCTCTGTCAATGCTGCACCACGAGAAACTTGGTCTCCAACTTCAACACGCATACGTGCTGTAAATGGAACGACGTATTCTCCTTCGCCAGTTTCACCCTTAACAAAGACTTTCTTTGTACGAGTTGAAGCATCTTCTTCGATAGCTGTAACTTGTCCTTTGACCTCTGTAATAACCGCTTCCCCTTTTGGATTGCGGGCTTCAAAGATTTCTTGGACACGAGGAAGACCTTGAGTGATATCGGTATTTGAGGCAACCCCACCCGTGTGGAAGGTACGCATTGTAAGCTGTGTACCAGGTTCCCCGATAGATTGGGCAGCGATTGTACCAACTGCTTCACCAACTTCAACCGCATCACCAGTCGCCAAGTTGATACCGTAACAGTGACGGCAAACACCATGACGAGTGTTACATGTAAATACGGAACGGATAGTCACTTCTTCCACACCAGCATTGACAATCTCGCGCGCCTTGTCTTCTGTGATTAATTCATTTGGACCAATGATAACTTCGCCAGTTTCTGGGTGTTTAACAGTTTTCTTAGTGTAACGACCATTGAGACGTTCTTCGAGAGACTCGATCATCTCTTTTCCTTCTGCGATAGAGCGGATCAAGAGACCACGGTCTGTTCCACAGTCGTCCTCACGGATGATAACGTCTTGGGCAACGTCAACCAAACGACGAGTCAAGTAACCTGAGTCGGCTGTCTTAAGGGCCGTATCGGTCATACCTTTACGGGCACCGTGAGTTGAGAAGAACATTTCAAGTACTGACAAACCTTCGCGGAAGTTTGAAAGAATTGGCAATTCCATGATACGTCCGTTCGGGGCGGCCATCAGACCACGCATACCGGCAAGTTGTGAGAAGTTCGAGATGTTACCACGAGCTCCTGAGTCCATCATCATAACGATTGGGTTCTTCGGATCTTGGTTATCGACCAAGCGTTTTTCCAATTTCTCACGAGCTGCACGCCATTCAGCTGTAACGGCATTGTAACGTTCATCATCAGTGATCAAACCACGACGGAACTGTTTTGTGATTTGTTCTACACGCTTATGAGATTCTTCGATGATTTCAGCCTTGTCTTCAACCACTGGGATATCAGCAATCCCCACTGTCAATCCAGCAAGTGTTGAATGATGGTAACCTAAGTCTTTCAATCGGTCCAAGAATGCAGAGGTTTCTGTTGTACGGAAACGTTTGAAAATCTCAGCGATGATATTTCCAAGGTTTTTCTTCTTGAATGGAGGATTGAGTTCAAGGTTGCGAATGGCTTCCTTGATATCGCCACCTAGTGGTAAGAAGTATTTAGCTGGAAGCCCTTCTGTCAAGTTCGCATTATTTGGTTCTTGTAAGTAAGGTAGACCCTCTGGCATGATGTCGTTGAAGAGGATTTTACCAACTGTTGTAAGCAAGACCTTGTGTTTTTGCTCTTCTGTCCATGGTTTGTTGAGGCTGTCTGTCGCGATACCAACACGTGAGTGGAGGTGAACATAGCCATTGCGGTAAGCCATGACAGCTTCGTCACGGTCTTTGAAGACCATTCCTTCACCTTCACGACCAGCTTCTTCCATAGTCAAGTAGTAGTTACCCAAAACCATGTCCTGAGATGGGGTAACAACTGGTTTACCATCTTTCGGATTCAAGATGTGCTCAGCAGCGAGCATGAGGATACGAGCTTCTGCTTGAGCCTCTTCTGAAAGCGGTACGTGGATGGCCATTTGGTCTCCGTCAAAGTCGGCATTGTAGGCTTCACAGACAAGCGGGTGCAAACGAAGGGCCTTACCATCGATCAAGACTGGCTCGAAGGCTTGGATACCCAAACGGTGAAGGGTCGGTGCGCGGTTCAAAAGGACTGGGTGTTCTTTGATTACTTCTTCGAGGATATCCCAGATACGTTCATCTCCACGTTCTACCAAGCGTTTAGCCGCTTTAACATTTTGCACGATGTCACGGGCAACGATTTCACGCATCACAAATGGTTTAAAGAGCTCGATCGCCATTTCGCGTGGCACACCACATTGGTACATCTTAAGAGTTGGACCAACAGCGATAACGGAACGTCCTGAGAAGTCAACACGTTTACCGAGCAAGTTTTGACGGAAGCGTCCTTGTTTCCCTTTGAGCATGTGGCTCAATGATTTAAGTGGACGGCTACCTGGTCCTGTGATTGGACGACCACGACGGCCATTATCAATCAAAGCATCAACCGCTTCTTGAAGCATACGCTTCTCATTTTGAACGATGATACCAGGTGCATTCAACTCAAGCAAACGAGCCAAACGGTTGTTACGGTTGATAACACGGCGGTAAAGGTCGTTCAAGTCAGATGAGGCAAAACGGCCACCATCCAACTGCAACATTGGACGGAGATCTGGTGGAATAACTGGGAGGATGTTAAGAACCATCCATTCAGGTTTGTTCCCAGACTTGTAAAAGGCATCCAAAACATCCAAACGACGGATAGCTTTGACACGTTTTTGTCCAGTAGCTGTTTTCAACTCTTCTTTGAGTTCAGCAATTTCTTTTTCAAGATCTACTTGTTTCAAAAGGTCTTGGATGGCTTCGGCACCCATCTTGGCAACGAATGATCCATAGCCATACTCACGCAAGCGCTCACGGTATTCGCGCTCTGTCATGATAGACTTGTGCTCAAGTGGTGTATCCTTAGGATCAATCACCACATAAGCCGCAAAGTAGATAACTTCCTCGAGGGCACGAGGGCTCATATCAAGGGTCAAGCCCATACGGCTTGGAATCCCCTTGAAATACCAGATGTGAGATACAGGAGCTTTCAACTCGATGTGCCCCATACGCTCACGACGAACTTTTGTACGCGTTACTTCAACCCCACAACGGTCACAAACAATCCCTCTGTAACGAATGCGTTTGTACTTACCACAAGCACATTCCCAGTCTTTTGTAGGACCAAAGATGACTTCGTCAAAGAGTCCTTCACGTTCTGGTTTCAACGTACGGTAATTGATTGTTTCAGGTTTTTTGACTTCTCCATAAGACCATGAACGGACTTTGCTTGGAGAAGCTAGGGTGATTTGCATACTTTTAAAACGATTTACATCAACCACTATTTCTTCCCTTTCTATTCTAAGTGAACTGCTTATTCTTGTTCAGCAGTTTCTTCTGTTGCTTCCGCTTTTGTTGCTTTCTCTGCTTCTTCAGCTTCAAAGGCTGCTTTAGCCTCTTGTGCTGCTTTTTCGCGGGCTTTTTCAAGATCATCTACGTGGATGACATCTTCGTCCATTCCTTCATCCAAGTCGCGAAGTTCCACTTCTTGGTCATCTTCGTCAAGGACACGCATGTCAAGACCAAGAGATTGCAATTCTTTCACAAGAACTCGGAATGATTCTGGAACACCTGGTTTTGGAATTGGTTTTCCTTTTGTAATAGCTTCATAAGCTCTCAAACGTCCGTTAATATCGTCAGACTTGTAAGTCAAGATTTCTTGAAGGACATTTGACGCACCGTAGGCTTCAAGGGCCCAAACCTCCATCTCACCGAAACGTTGTCCACCAAACTGAGCTTTACCTCCGAGTGGCTGTTGAGTAACGGTTGAGTAAGGCCCGACTGAACGCGCATGCAATTTATCATCAACCATGTGGTGGAGTTTGATCATGTACATGACACCAACTGATACACGGTTGTCAAATGGCTCACCAGTACGGCCATCGTAAAGGATCGTCTTGGCATCGCTATCCATACCTGCTTCTTTGACAGTGTCCCAAAGGTCTTCAGAACTTGCTCCATCAAAGACTGGTGTTGCGATGTGGATACCAAGAGTACGTGCTGCCATACCAAGGTGGAGCTCCATAACCTGACCGATATTCATACGTGATGGCACCCCAAGTGGGTTCAACATGATATCGACTGGAGTTCCGTCTGGAAGGTAAGGCATGTCTTCTACAGGAACGATACGAGAGACAACCCCTTTGTTTCCGTGACGTCCGGCCATCTTATCTCCGACCTTGATCTTACGTTTTTGAGCGATGTAGACGCGAACCAGCATGTTAACGCCTGATTGTAACTCATCTCCATTTGCACGTGTAAAGATCTTAACATCACGAACGACACCATCGGCACCGTGTGGTACACGAAGAGAAGTATCACGCACTTCACGAGACTTATCTCCGAAGATAGCGTGCAAGAGACGTTCTTCAGCTGAAAGGTCTTTCTCACCCTTAGGTGTGACTTTACCTACAAGGATATCTCCTTCTTTAACCTCAGCACCGATACGGATAATACCCATTTCGTCAAGGTTTTTAAGGGCATCTTCCCCAACGTTTGGAATTTCACGAGTAATTTCTTCAGGCCCAAGCTTTGTATCACGTGTTTCTGATTCGTATTCTTCGAGGTGGACAGATGTGTAGACATCGTCTTTGACCAAGCGTTCGCTCATGATAACGGCATCCTCGAAGTTGTAACCTTCCCAAGTCATGTAGGCGACGATTGGGTTTTGTCCCAGCGCCATTTCTCCATTTTCCATAGAAGGTCCGTCAGCGATAAAGTCGCCTTTTTCAACGACATCCCCAACTTTAACGAGGGTACGTTGGTTGTAGGCAGTACCTGAGTTTGAACGACGGAATTTTTGAACGTGGTAGACATCTAGGGAACCATCTTCACGGCGAACTTCTACCTTGTCCGCATCTGCGTAGGTAACTTTACCGCCATGCTGAGCAATAACCGCAGCTCCAGAGTCGTGAGCTGCTTGGTATTCCATACCAGTACCAACGTAAGGTGCTTTTGGATCAATCAATGGCACAGCCTGACGTTGCATGTTGGCACCCATGAGGGCACGGTTGGAGTCATCGTTTTCCAAGAAAGGAATACATGCTGTCGCAACGGCAACTACCTGTTTTGGTGAAACGTCCATGTAGTCAACCACTTCTGCTGGATACTCTTGGTTGACCCCTTGGTGACGTCCCATGACAACTTTCTCAGCAAAAGTACCATCTTCGTTCAATTTTGAATTAGCCTGTGCTACAGTAAATTCATCTTCTTCATCGGCTGTCAACCAAACGATTTCGTTTGTGACTACACCAGTTTCACGGTCAACCTTACGGTATGGTGTTTGAACAAATCCATACTTGTTCAAGTGTCCGTATGATGACAAGTTATTGATCAAACCGATGTTAGGTCCTTCAGGTGTTTCAATTGGACACATACGACCATAGTGAGTGTAGTGCACGTCACGTACTTCATATCCAGCACGGTCACGAGTCAAACCACCAGGCCCTAAGGCTGACAAACGACGTTTGTGAGACAACTCAGAAAGTGGGTTGTGTTGGTCCATGAACTGGGACAATTGTGAAGAACCAAAGAATTCTTTGATCGCAGCTGTCACAGGGCGGATGTTGATAATTTGTTGTGGTGTTAAAACTTCATTGTCCTGAACAGACATACGTTCACGGACATTACGTTCCATACGAGAAAGTCCAAGACGTACTTGGTTAGCAAGCAATTCACCAACTGCACGGATACGACGGTTTCCAAGGTGGTCGATATCATCCACACGTCCGATACCTTCTGCCAAGTTGAGGAAGTAGCTCATCTCTGCAAGGATATCCGCAGGAGTTACAACATGAACCTTGTCGTCTGGATTGGCATTTCCGATGATAGTTACGACACGGTCTGGGTCCGTTGGGGCAACAACCTTGAATTTTTGAAGGACAACTGGTTCTGTCAGAACCGCCGCATCGTTTGGAATGTAAACGATCTTGTTCAAGTCGCCATCCAAGTGGTTCTCGATGCTTTCAATCACGCTACGAGTCATAACGGTACCAGCTTCTACCAAGATTTCACCAGTTTCGGGATCTACCAATGGCTCAGCAATGGTTTGGTTGAGCAAGCGTGTTTTAACATTGAGTTTTTTATTGATCTTGTAACGACCAACTGCTGCCAAATCGTAGCGGCGTGGGTCAAAGAAACGAGCCACAAGCAAGCTACGTGAACTTTCAGCAGTCTTAGGCTCACCTGGACGAAGGCGTTCGTAGATTTCTTTCAAGGCTTCGTCTGTACGAGAGTCCATTGGATTCTTGTGGATATCTTTTTCAACAGTATTGCGAACCAATTCGCTATCACCAAAGATATCAAAGATTTCATCATCACCTGAGAAACCAAGCGCACGAACCAAGGTCGTAAATGGAATCTTACGAGTACGGTCGATACGAGTATAAGCGATGTCTTTTGAGTCGCTTTCAAGTTCCAACCAAGCTCCACGGTTAGGGATAACAGTAGAACCGTAACCCACTTTACCGTTCTTGTCTACTTTGTCATTAAAGTAAACACCTGGTGAGCGGACCAACTGAGAAACGATAATACGTTCACCACCATTGATGATGAAAGTACCCATTTCGGTCATGATTGGGAAATCACCAAAGAAGACTTCTTGAGTCTTGATTTCGCCTGTTTCTTTATTAATCAAGCGGAAGGTTACAAAAATTGGTGCTGAGTAGCTAGCATCGTGGATACGTGCTTCTTCGAGCGTGTATTTTGGTTCCTTGATTTCATAGCCAACAAATTCCAACTCCATTGTGTCCGTGAAGTTTGAAATTGGCAATACATCTTCAAATACTTCCTTAAGACCGTGATCTAGGAAATCTTTGAATGAATCCGTTTGAATTTCAATCAAATTTGGTAAGTCAAGAACTTCTTTGATTCTTGAAAAACTACGACGGGTACGATGTTTCCCGTATTGAACGTCATGTCCTGCCAAGATGATTCTCCTTTGTAAATAAATTCCAAGCCTTGTCAATCAGGCTTTTCTAATCGTCATATGGTTTTAAAAACCCCTATCACCGTGTCCCTTTGACGAATTTTCAGAATCTTTAAATCTTTGTTACAAGCATTCAAAAACCTGAAAAAAAGCACAAAAAGAGCAGCTAAATCTGACTTTTTCAGAAGATTTAACTGCTGTGAGCCTTGTCTGGACAATATTTCAGACAAAACCTACGACAAATGATTATTCATATTATACCTTATTTAGCTAGATTTTTCAAGTTTTTTTTACTATTTTTTAAACAATCTTTTCCTATATATTATTTTAAAATTTCAAGAAAATGAAACATTATATTTTCTCTTAAAAGTTGGGAAAACGCTTGCACTAATGTTTACCTCGTGCTATACTGATAGGGAACAACTACACAAGGAGAATTGTGATGAAAAAGATCCCATCTCAAACTGAGAAAAAAATGATTTATGGTATCCGTTCCTTGAAGAACGGAACTGGTTCTGTCCTTATTGGTGCCAGCATTGTCTTGCTTTCTGCTACAATGCCAACTATTTCGGCCAACGAAAACCTTCCTCAAACTCAGGAAAATACCAGTGCTGTGACCAAGGCCCCTACTGAGACTGAAACGAGGCAAACTCAAAAGGAAACGCCTATTTCTGAACAAAAGAATGCAAACGCTTCCCTTGATTCTAAAAAAGAAGCTCCAGCTGTGGAAACTACTACAGCACTAGAAACACCTAAAACAGAAGATACTACTACAAGCCAGGCGAACAGCAAGGAAGAGAAAGTAGACGCCAGCACTTCATCGCCAACTTCAGATCAAAAACCACAAGCTGACACATCCTCTGAAGAACCCATCGCAGACAACCACTTCCGTATCCATGTAAAAAAACTCCCTGAAGAAAACAAAGATTCTCAAGGTCTTTGGACTTGGGACGATGTTGAAAAGCCGTCTGAAAACTGGCCCAATGGAGCCAAATCCTTTAAGGATGCCAAGAAAGATGACTACGGTTATTATCTAGATGTCAAACTCAAAAATGAGCAAGCCAAGAAAGTCAGCTTCCTCATCAACAATACCAAAGGGGATAACCTGACGGGAGACCGTTCGGTAGAGCGCCTCTCTCCAAAAATGAATGAGGCTTGGCTAGATGAAAACTACAGGGTATACAACTACCGTCCTCAACCAGCAGGAACTGTCCGTGTCAACTACTACCGCACCGATGGAAACTATGACAAAAAATCTCTCTGGTATTGGGGCGATGTTAAAAACCCAAGCAGTGGAGAATGGCCTGACGGTACTGACTTTACAGCAACTGGAAAATATGGTCGCTACATTGATATCCCACTCAATGAAGCTGCGAGAGAATTTGGATTTTTATTACTAGACGAAAGCAAGAAAGGCGATGATGTGAAAATCAGAAAAGAGGATTATAAATTCACTGATCTAAAAAATCACAGTCAAATTTTCCTCAAAGATGATGACGAAACCATCTACACCAACCCTTACTATATACACGATATCCGTATGACTGGTGCCCAACACGTGGCTAAATCTCGTATCGAAAGCAGTTTTTCTACCCTCGTTGGAGCTAAGAAAGATGATATCCTCAAACACTCCAGCATCACTGATTACCAAGGGAATAAAGTAGCTATCACAGACGTGGAAGTGGATGAGGCAGGTAAAAAAGTGACCTACATCGGCGACTTCTCTGACACTCAACACCCTTACACTGTCAGCTACAATTCAGACCGCTTTACCACACGTTCAAGCTGGCGCCTCAAGGATGAATCCTACAGTTACGATGGTCCACTCGGCGCAACTCTAAAAGAAGATGGCAAGCGTGTTGACCTCACCCTCTGGTCTCCAAGTGCTGATAAGGTTTCCGTTGTTGTCTATGACAAGAAAGACCCTGAAAAAGTAGTTGGAACTGTCGCCCTTGAAAAAGGAGAAAAAGGAACCTGGAAACAAACTCTGGATGCAAACTCTGGTCTCGGTATCAGCAACTACACTGGCTATTACTACCACTACCAGATCGAGCGCCAAGGTAAAACTGTCCTCGTTCTTGACCCTTATGCCAAATCATTAGCGGCTTGGAACAGTGACCTAGCAAAAACAGATGCCGCTCATAAGGTCGCTAAAGCTGCCTTTGTGGACCCATCTAAACTAGGCCCACAAGATTTGACCTACGGTAAGATTCGCAATTTCAAATCGCGCGAAGATGCTGTCATCTATGAAGCCCATGTTCGTGACTTCACCTCAGATCCTGCCATCGCAAAAGACTTGACCAAGCCATTTGGTACCTTTGAAGCCTTTATCGAAAAACTGGACTATCTCAAAGACTTGGGTGTGACCCACATCCAGCTCCTTCCAGTCTTGTCTTACTACTTTGTCAATGAATTGAAAAACCATGAACGTTTGTCTGCCTACGCTTCAAGCAACAGCAACTACAACTGGGGATATGACCCTCAAAACTACTTCTCCTTGACTGGCATGTACTCAAGCGATCCTAAGGATCCAGAAAAACGTATCGCAGAATTCAAAAACCTCATCAACGAAATCCACAAACGTGGCATGGGGGCTATCTTGGATGTGGTCTACAACCATACTGCCAATGTTGATATTTTTGAGGATATTGAGCCAAACTACTACCACTTTATGGATGCAGACGGAACTCCTCGTACCAGCTTTGGAGGTGGCCGTTTGGGAACTACCCACTACATGTCTAAACGTGTCTTGGTAGACTCCATCAAGTATCTGGTTGAAACCTACAAAGTAGATGGTTTCCGCTTCGATATGATGGGTGACCACGATGCAGCTTCTATCGAAGAAGCGTACAAAGCTGCACGCGCCCTCAATCCAAATCTTATCATGCTAGGTGAAGGCTGGAGAACCTATACTGGTGATGAAAATACGCCTGTACAAGCTGCTGACCAAGATTGGATGAAGAAAACAGATACTGTTGCTGTCTTTTCAGACGACATCCGTAACAACCTCAAGTCTGGCTATCCAAACGAAGGTCAACCTGCCTTTATCACAGGTGGCAAACGCGATATCAATACCATCTTTAAAAATCTCATTGCCCAACCAACCAACTTTGAAGCAGACAGTCCTGGAGATGTTATCCAGTATATCGCAGCCCATGATAACTTGACCCTCTTTGACATCATTGCCCAGTCTATCAAAAAAGACCCAAGCAAGGCTGAAAACTACGCTGAGATCCATCGTCGTTTGCGACTTGGAAACCTCATGGTCTTGACCGCTCAAGGAACTCCGTTTATCCACTCTGGTCAGGAATACGGACGTACCAAACAATTCCTTGATCCAGCCTATAAGAATCCTGTCTCAGAGGATAAGGTTCCAAACAAGTCTCACTTGTTGCGCGACAAGGACGGCAAGCCATTTGTCTATCCTTACTTTATCCATGACTCTTACGACTCTAGTGATGCTGTCAACAAGTTTGATTGGACCAAGGCAACAGATGGCAAAGCATATCCTGAAAATGTCAAGAGCCGTAACTACATGAAAGGATTGATCGCCCTTCGTCAATCGACAGATGCCTTCCGACTCAAGAGTCTGCAAGACATCAAAGAGCGCGTCCACCTCATTACTGTTCCAGGACAAAATGGCGTTGAAAAAGAAGATGTGACCATCGGCTACCAAATCACCGCTCCAAATGGTGATGTCTACGCTGTCTTTGTCAATGCGGATGATAAGGCTCGTGAATTTACTCTAGGAACTGCCTTTGCTCACTTGAGAAAGGCCGAAGTTCTCGCAGATGAAAACCAAGCAGGACCAGTAGGAATTGCTAACCCTCAAGGTCTCGAATGGACTGAAAAAGGCTTGAAATTGAACGCTCTCACTGCTGTCGTTCTCCGCTTGTCTCAAGGTGGTGCCATTGTCGCTCCAGCTGTGGAAGAAAAACCAGAATTTGACCTTTCTAGCTTGGAAGTCGAACCAGAACAAGGTCAAGCTCAAAACCTAGCAGCCAATCCTGAAACTCAAGAAACTGCTACAGAGGCTCACTCTCAGAACCTCCTTCCAAACACAGGAACTGAGAGCAAATCCCTCCTTGCCCTTGCTGGATTCAGCATCCTTGCCTTTCTCGGACTTGGATGGTTGATAAAGAACAAGAAAAAGAAATAACACTCAATGAAAATCAAAGGGTAAACTAGGAAGCTAGCCGCAGGCTGCTCAAAACACTGGTTTGAGGTTGTAGATAAGGCGAAGCTGACGAGGTTTAAAGAGATTTTCGAAGAGTATAACCTAGCCCTCCTATAGAAAAACACCCTATGATTAGAAGAATCTTCTAGTCATGGGGTGTTGTTTTTATGATACACTTAGCTATCAAATCATATATTCTACACTATAGCTAGCGTCTGATAAGATACGAGCCAGGAACTGCTTGGTTCGTTCTTCTTGTGGACGACTAAAGAAATCGTGGGGATTGTTCTCCTCTACGATACGGCCTCCATCCATGAAAATAACGTGGTTAGCGACATCTCTAGCAAATCCCATCTCATGCGTGACGACCACCATGGTCACACCTTCTCCCGCCAACTGTTTCAGAACATCCAAAACATCTCCAACCAACTCAGGGTCTAGTGCTGATGTTGGTTCATCTAGCAAAATGACCTCGGGTTTGACGGCAATAGCACGCGCAATTCCTATTCGTTGTTGTTGCCCTCCAGATAGCTGAGAAGGGTAGTAGTCTTTGTAGGCCAGTAAACCAACTTTTTCCAAGGCAGATTCTGCACGTTTGAGCGCTTCTTCCTTGGGAACTTTACGAGCGACGATTAGACCTTCTAGAATATTTTCCAGAGCAGTTTTATTTGCAAAAAGATTGTAGTGTTGAAAAACAAAGGCTGTTTTTTGGCGAATTTCTAGAATGTCTTTCTTGCTTAATTTGGCTAAGTCATAAGTTTTTCCTGCCAAGGTCAAACGGCCACTGTCAGCTTTTTCTAAGTGGTTGAGACAACGGAGAAAGGTCGTTTTCCCCGAACCTGATGGTCCTAAAATAACGACGACATCCCCTTGGTTGACCTGGAGATTGACATCCTCCAAGACCTGCCTCTCACCAAATGTTTTTGCGATATGTTCTACTTGTAACATCCTGTCCTCCTATACGAAACGCGCGCTAGATGTTTTTGCTCTCTCTTCTTTTTTCACATAGCCTTTCTCCAGTAGGGAGAAGCCCCAT
This sequence comes from Streptococcus oralis, assembly GCF_018448765.2. Taxonomy (GTDB): domain Bacteria; phylum Bacillota; class Bacilli; order Lactobacillales; family Streptococcaceae; genus Streptococcus; species Streptococcus oralis_BM. The sequence continues at coordinate 260,819 of NZ_JAHCMC020000001.1, read as the reverse complement.
TGAATCAAACCACAGATCAAAATATACTGCAAAAAGATCACAAAATAAGACTCAAAATACTGGTAACCGTAGGACGCTTCTACACGAGCAATAGCGGTGATATCCTTGATGGTCATAACAAAGACCAGGGAGGTCCCTTTGACGATATTGATCACCAGATTGGCTAAGTTAGGCAAGGCTGAGCGCAAGGCTTGAGGAAAAACAATCCTTAGATAGGCCTGGGTTGTAGTCAGCCCAATCGCATGCGCTGCCTCTAGTTGTCCCTTGTCCACCGTCAAGATAGCTGAACGCAAAATCTCCGATAAACTCCCAACTGTCATCAAACTATAAATGATAAAGGCATAATAGAGAGAATCAAGCTTGAAAATATCAAAGTCACTTCCTATGCTTTTGAGAAATTGATTCAGCAAACTTGGAAACAAACTATAAAAGAAGAGAATCAATAAAATCGGAGGAGTCGCTCGGATAAAGGCCAGATAGACCAGAGAAAAACTCCTCACACCTCGAACCTTATAGATCTGACCCAAGGCTAAAAATAGAGCCGGTAAAAAGCTTAAGACCATAGCCACAATCATGATAATCAAGGTGATTGGCACACCCTTCAAGGTCTCCAGAAAGGTCTTTAAAATATAGTCTATATCCATTTCTTACCTCCCTTTTGTTTCCAAAGACTTCTCAAGCAAACGGCTCAAGCTAGAAATAACCAGGGCAATCCCCCAGTAAAGAAGCGCAACTGCCGTATAGGTTTCCAGCGAGTAGTTCCCTAAATTGCGACTGATCAAGAGATTCCCCGCCCCCATAACATCAACGAAACCAATCGTATAGGCCAAGGCAGCATCTCGCATGAGATTGAGTATAGCGGTCGTTATATTGGGAAGAGCAACTTGAAAAGCTTGGGGAAAAATGATTCTCCAAAAAGTCTGACTTGGAGTCAAACCAATACTAAGCCCGGCCTCTGTCTGCCCCTTTGGAATAGCTTGATAGGCCGCCTTGAAAACCTCGGCAACAATAGCCGCAAACAAGAGAATCATCGTCAGGAGAACAAAAATAGTTTTAGACCAGTTGTTGATATCCAAACCAAGCCACCATTTCAGAAATTCTGGCAAGCCATAAAAGACTAGAAAAAGCAAGACAATCGGCGGTGTACAACGTAGGGTAAAGATATAGCCTTTGGAAATCGCTGCAAAACTCTTGTCTTCTCCTACTTGTGCCCATGCCAAGAGACCTCCAAAAAGGGACCCAAGAAGAGTGGTAAAAAAGAGAATGGACAAGGTCATAGGAAGTGCCTGCCATAATGTTGGCAAAAACTGAAAGACCTTGGAAAAATCATAAGAAACCATGCAAAACCCTTTCTAGTCTTGGAATTTCTGGTCTAGTCTTTGTCTACATAACTAAAGACATCTTCTTTAAAGTATTGCTGAGATAACTTAGCAAGCGTTCCATCTTCCTTCAACTCTTTGATTGCTTTTTCATATTCTTTAGCGAATTTCTCACCCTTTTCATCACGGTGAATCAAGGGATAAGTTGGAATGCCCTTGTATGGGAACCAGCTGAGTTTATCCGCATATTGGTGGTAAGGGCCATCTTCTGCGGTAACTGCTTTTTCAAAGGACAGTTTGATATCAAAGAAGGCGTCATAACGTCCTTCCAAGACCCAGGCATAGGCATCTGCCACTTTAAAGGATTCAGCTGCTGTTAGCTCAATCGGTGCATCCTGATGTTTTTCATTGTAGCTGGTGATGACATTCCATTGAGCATTCTGTGGAGAGATGGGAACCAATTTCCCTTTATTCTTAGCAAAGTCATCAATGGTTTTGTATTTCTGTTCATCTTCTTTTCTGACAGTAAATCCGATGATGCTCGCTCCGACTGGTTCAGATGGAATGACAAACTTTTTAGCTCGTTCATCTGTGTACCAAGCTCCCTTGGTTCCGATGTCATACTTACCTGATTCCAGACCAATCAAGAGGTCATCATCACTGGTACCCGTATATTCAAATTGATAGTTTGCCAACTTCTCATCAACAGCCTTCAAAACAGCTACCTCATAACCATCTGATTCCCCTTTTTCATTGACAAAGTCATAAGGTACATAGTTTTGTGTATGGGCAACCTTCAAGGTTATAACTTCAGCAGACGAAGCCGTTTCTCCATCCTTGGCTGGAGCACCAGCTAAACTTCTCCCGATAATCGTTGCCCCAATTACTACAACCACTGCTACACCACCGATAATCCATGCTTTTTTACTCATCTTTTTCTCCTTTAGTTTTCAAGCGCTTCTCTCACCCACTGGATACGTTCAACTGCGATATCACTTGGAATGGTACAATCTGCCCCAAGTACCAAGCCCTGTTCCCCAGCTTCTGCAACTAGTTTCTTTGCTTCAGCCTGAATGGCATCCTTGCTACCAGTATACAGCAAGCCTGTCTTACCATTTTCAAATCCTCCAAGAACCGTATGTCCCTTGAAAATCTCACGACCTTCCTTGAGAGTGATTCCCTCTGGTCCTACAGCCCAGTTAAAGACTTGGGCTGGATAGTCTGCAAAAAGGTGAATATCATTTCGTGCTCCCTCGTAGCCACAGATATGAAGAACCGTGACACCACCAACAGCACTAGCTGCTTCCAGAACCGTTATCTCGCTAGGTGCAATGACGGCTTGATACTCTGCTGCCGACACTCGTTGATCTTGGATACTCTGCACGCTGAGGTAGATTCCATCAGCACCAGCCTCTTCGATAACAGCTCGGCTGAGACTCGCAATATCCTCTGCAATCACATCCAACACCTTCTTGAGGGCTTCAGGGTCTTCCACCAGAAAGTCCGCAATGAGGTCATCCCCACCAGATACTTCCCCCAGTAGCCACTTGAGATAGGTCACAGGAGCAAAAATATTGTAAATCGCAACGATATCTTCTGTAAACTCTTGCTTGATTTTCTGAACCAAGTCCACCTGCTCTTTTATCCAAGCGTGCTCTGGTCCGAGTGGTTGAATGGTTGCCAATTCTTGAAGTGATTTTCCTTTGGCAATCGCTGGATTTGGATAAGCAAAGTAGCCATCACTCATTAACTTGATAAAGTCCGGCTGAACTTCTCGGATAAAGCGCTTATGGCCCTCAATATTCTTCTCGATAATGACTGGATTTGAAAATCCGTGTAGCCATTCGTCTTCGGATGTGAAATGGTGCCAAAAACCAACTGGCACACGATCAACCTTTTCACCTCTAAATGCTTTTAAAACCCATTCTTTTTTTTCTGACATTCTTATTCTCCATTTCTTACTTTTTCAACTAATAAACTGCTTGCGATATCATTCGAGCGTAGAAAGGGAAGACTGGACTTGGAAAAATCCTGAACTCCACGACATCTCTCTCCATTTTTGCAGTGCCCATTTTTTACGACGCTTATGGCAACCAAAGCCAGCAAACCGACAACTGCAATGAAGATTCCCCATCTTTTACTTTTCATAGCTCCTCCTTTTAGAGAACAGCTGCCTGCCGAATCCAGTCCAACCTCTCTAAGTCAAAGTCATCTGGAACAGTACAGTCAGCTCCCAGAAGAACGCCTTTATTACCAGCTTCAGCCAGCAACCGTCTTGTTTCATCTTGCAATTCCGCCTTGGAACCTTGATAAAGCAAGCTTTTCTTGCCGTTTTCAAATCCACCTAAAACGGCCTTGCCTGGAAACAACTCTTGCCCCTGTGTCAAACTAACATCCTCATGGTGGGTCGCCCAGTTGACCACTTGAGCTGGATAGTCCTTAAATATCGTCACATCATTGCTCGCACCTTCAAAACCACAGATATGGAGGATATTGGTCCCACCAACCTGATTGGCTGCCTCCAAAATCGCTATATTGCTCGGTTCTATATAGGTTTGGTAGAGTTCTGGTGTGATGCGCTCATCTTGAATTTCCTGGGTGCTGAGGTAAATCCCATCAACTCCACCTTGCTGGATGATTTTCTGAGTTAGGATAGCAATATCTCTTGCAATCACATCTAGAATAGATCTGAGTTGCTCAGGATTTTCAAGCAATAGGTCAGCCACTTCCCTATCTCCTCGAGAAGTTTCTGTACGGAACCAACGCTTGAGGTAGGAGATAGGCGAAAAGATATTGTAGAAAGAAGCAATCTCTTCGGTAAAGGTCTCTCGAATCGCTTGTACCACTTCCACCTGTTGCTGAATCCATGGGTGTTCCTCACCAATCGACTCAATAGAAGTCAGCTCCTGAATGCTTGCAATCTTAGGACGATAGACATTACTTGGATAAAGGAAAAAACCGTCGCTCATAATTTTGACAAAATCAGGACGAATCCTTTCCACATAATTGTGATGCCCATCAACACTTTTTTGAAAGATACGTGGATTATTTAATCCCTGCCCCTTTTCTTCGAGTGTTACAAAATGAAACCAAAATCCCACAGGAACTCTTTCCACTTCATCGCCTCGAATCGCTCTAAAGACTAGCTCTCTTTTACTTGCCATACCTTTCTCCTTCCATTTGGATTGAAACCATCTTACCACTCCTTTTCCCCTTTTCCCAATATATATTGACTATCAACTCGATTGGAAATTTTTATATCTATAAAGAAAAAAATCCCTAAAAAGCTTGATGTTACTAGCCTTTCAAAGATTCACTTTATTTTCATCTATTTTCCAAAAAGAAGCTGATATAGATTTTCTATCAAGCCGATTGAATTTTTTTATATCCATCTTCATTCCCAAATTAAGTACATAATTTTATCCTAATACCAAATTACTACTGAAAAATTTCTTTTCTCTCGGTATTTCCTTGCACAAATCCCATGAAAACGCTACAATATTAATAGACTATTATTAGGAGGATGGGATTATGAAAATATCCAAAGTTACCATTACAATTGCTTCTACACTTACTTCCGTCATTTTACTGACTGGCTGTGGTACAAATTCGGCAAATTCACAGACAGCACAAAGTAGTACATCTGATAATCAGGTTACCATGACCTATGATCAGTTGCGTTCAAGAGAAAATACTATGTCAACTCTTTGGTATCAAAAAGCAGCTGAAACCAAGGCACTCTATCTACAAGGTTACAATGTCGCTACTAATCGTTTGAAAGAACTACTAAAAACACAGACAGATAAACCCTACTCTATCGTTTTGGACTTAGACGAAACCGTATTAGACAATAGCCCTTATCAAGCGCAAAATGTCAAAGATGGAACAGCATTTACCCCAGAAAACTGGGATGTCTGGGTAAAAAAAGCCGCAGCCAAGGCTGTACCAGGTGCTAAAGATTTTCTCCAATTTGCAGACCAAAACGGTGTCCAAATTTACTATGTATCTGACCGCACGATAGATCAGGTAGATGATACGATCAAAAACCTAGAAAACGAAGGAATTCCTGTACAAAGCCGCGATCATCTCATGTTCTTAGAAAAAGGCGTCAAATCTAAAGAAGGTCGTAGACAAGCAGTCCAAGAAAAAACCAACTTAGTCATGCTACTAGGAGACAATCTTGTGGACTTTGCAGAGTTTTCAAAGACCTCTGAAACTGAGCGCGACCAAAAATTAGAGGAATTACAAAAAGAGTTTGGTGAGAAATTCATCATTTTCCCTAACCCAATGTACGGATCATGGGAAAGCACTGTTTACAATGGTAATAAATTGGATGCCAAGGGTCAAACTGAAGAGCGTCAAAAAAACTTACAAGGTTTTGATAAATAAAATAAGGGAGCTATCTACCAGTTTACACCAACCACAAGATATCGTATTTGCGAGAATAGCGAAAAAAGACGATTTCCAAGCGGAAATCGTCTTTTAATAAGGACAGACTTCTCCAATTCAAAATGTACTTCATTTAGTATAGGTGTAGCCATAAATCATATTTTCTAAGTGGTTTATACATGACTGTCCGTCAGGGAAAGCAAATATGCAAAATTTAGAAATTTTGATATAATAGAACTATCAAAAAGTAAAGGAATGATTGGTATGAAAGCAATCACAGCTCACAGCTCACAGCTCACAGCTCACAGCTCACAGCTCACAGCTCACAGCTCACAGCTCACAGCTCACAGCTCACGCTGATTATGTAATCAAGCGTATTTTTTGTCAAGCCCTAAAACAGACTTTTTCACATTTTTGTGAGAAGGTCTTTTCTGTTGTGTATGAAAGTGAGGGACTTGTATGAGTCAGGCATTCGAAACAGCGATTCAACAAGCCCTACGAGAGGTGGTAGAAAGCTTTGATGAACAGTATGTAGCTGAGGGACTATTAAAAAAAGACGCTATTATAACCGATTTAGATAATTATAGACCCGAGTTGGTTGAAAAGATTTTGACAAATACAATTCTAAATGAAGCATTTACCGAGGATATTGCTGGTGCGACAATTTTGAAAATCAATGATATCATTCAAATGCTTGAAGTTGATGAATATTGGTCAAACTCTTACACACGTTACACTAACAAAATCGGATTAGCAGCAGATAATCGCTATCTAGATGAAACAACAGATGTTGTCCTAAATTTCCCCTACAAAGATGGTATCTTAAAAGCTGGTATGACTAAAGATGATGTTTCAAGGGAAGATGCTGAAGAATCCTTTTTAAATGAGATAGTTGCTAGAGAAGAGATTGATGTCCTTCTAGATAAAAAGATTTTAAAAAATGCTAAGAAATATGACAAAAATGGCTCTTCTCCTGTATCAGAAATCAAGGATACGAATAACCTGATTATCAAGGGAAACAACCTGTTAGCACTCCACAGTTTGAAAAAACGATTTAGTGGAAAAATTAAAAGTATAATTGTTGATCCACCTTACTATTTTAAAAAAACTAAGAGTAGTGATGCATTTAATTATAATTCAAATTTTAAATTATCTACTTGGTTAGTTTTTATGAAAAATAGATTAGATGTTGCCAAGGAGCTGCTATCTGATGAAGGATTATGCATAATTATAGTTGGAGAAGAAGGATGTGCTCAATTAAAATTATTAGCAGATAATATATTTGAAGAGGATAAATATATTGGTACGATTTCGTGGAGAAAATCTGATAATCAAGCAAATATTGGAGAATTTGCAAAAGTAACAGATTATATACTTATTTATAAGAAATCGAGTGGGAAATTAAATAAGTTACCACTAACCGACAAAGCTAGAAAAGAATATCGTTATTCAGATGAGAACGGTTATTTCAGACGACAAATTTTATTGCATAAGACTAGGGGTAAATATAATTATGAACTAACAACTCCTACAGGAAAAAAACTTTATGGCCCCTGGATGAAAGAGAAAGAAGAAATAGAACGGTTAGATAATTTAGGAAAGATATATTGGACACGAGGTGGGCAAGAACAACCATATGGTAAACTATATTTACAAGATTCGGAGGGTCAAATACCAAATGATTTTTGGGATAACTCATTTGGTACGAATCAACGTGGAGCTGAGGAGATTAGAGAGTTATTTAGGGGTGATAGGTTATTTGATTTTCCAAAACCTGAAAGACTTATTTATAATTTGATGAAAATTAGTAGTGAAGAAGGAGATATTGTCCTTGACTTCTTTATGGGTTCGGGAACTACTGCAGCAGTAGCTCACAAGATGAATCGTCAGTACATCGGTATTGAACAAATGGATTATATTGAAACCGTAGCTGTCGAGAGATTAAAGAAAGTTATCAATGGAGAACAAGGTGGCATTTCTCAAGATGTTGCTTGGTCTGGCGGTGGTTCATTCATTTATGCTGAGTTAATGGACAAAAATGCGACCTTTATTGATGCTGTTCTTAACTCTAAACATTCTGATGAATTAAAGGCTATCTTTGACGACATGAAAGCCACACTTGATTTTGATTTCAGAGTGGATTTACAAGAAGTTGACCAATCTATCTGGGATGAAGATTTTGAAATGCAGAAAAAAATTCTTGTGAAGATTATTGACAAAAACCAGCTCTATCACAACTACTCCGAAATTGATGATGAAACCATTAAATCGCAATTATCCCAATCAGATTATGATTTTAATAAGAGTTTTTATGGGGAGAAATGATGGTTAGAAAAGCAAAGAAAAAAGAACTGATCTTTGAACTCTTCGATGAATTGAAACAGCTGGATATGGATATTTTGAACGAACAGCATGGTTGGGAATTACCACAGTATATTGTAGAAAATCTCAAGCATGAACCACGTTCTTATCAGAGTGAAGCTATTCGCTATTTTCACTACACTCAAGCATCAGATACTTTTACGTTTCGAAAGCCAAGACAACTCATGTTCAATATGGCAACTGGTTCGGGAAAGACTGATTTGATGGCTAGCTTAATCCTCTATCTCTATAAAGAAAAAGGGTATCAAAATTTTCTGTTTACAGTGAATACAAATGGTGTTCTGAGTAAGACCATTGATAATCTAACGAATGCTCAATCTACTAAGTTTCTTTTCAATTCCAACTTAGAAATTGATGGGGAACATATCTTTATCACCCAGATTTCAGGAAGATTTCCAGATTTTCCTAATAAAAATGTAATTAATATTAAGTTTGTTTCAATTCAAACATTGACAAATGACCTCTTCACACAGGCAGAAAATATCATGTCATTAACAGATTACCAGAAGACAAAAATGGTTATTCTGGCGGATGAAGCCCATCACTATTCTGCTTCTACGAAAAAGAAAAATAAAGCAGAATTGGAAAAAGTCTCATGGGAAAAATGCCTACTTTCTCTTCTTCACGCACATGCTGATAATCTCTTGCTAGAATTTACCGCAACACTTGATTTTGACGATGAGACCATTTATCAAAAATATCGAGATAAGATTATTTACCGTTATACCTTGGATTCATACATCAAAGAGCGATATTCAAAAAATGTAAGACGCATTCAGACGGGGAATTCCAATGAAGATAATATGCTTAGTACCGTTCTTCTGAGTGAATATCGTCGCAAGTTTGCTCTAGAAAAATTTGGGATTGAGATAAAACCAGTCATTCTTTTCAAATCGCATAAAATCGATGCTTCCTATGAAGCAAATAATCTATTCAATGAGATGATTGATAGTCTGACCGTGGAAAGTTTAAGGTCGTTCCTTATTTCACAATTGAAAAGTGTATCAGAGGAGCAAAGCCATACCCTACAGCTAGCTTATCAGTATTATCTCGAAAAGGATGATCTTTCAACTGTTGTTCGAGAAATTAAGCGTGGTTTTTCACCAGCTAGAATTCTAAATGCAAATGATTCAGATAGTGGCTCAAAAGGGTTGCTAGAAACAGGACAGTACCAAGCCCTCAATTCGCTTGAATCGCCCAATAATCTGTACCGTGTAGTCTTTGCCGTAGCAAAATTAACAGAAGGTTGGGATGTCCTCAATCTTTACGATATCGTTCGTATTAGCAACTTGGGAAAAATGAATGATAAAAGAGATGCTAAATCAACCAATTCCGAGGCTCAGTTGATCGGACGTGGGGCGCGATACAATCCTTTCTCCTTAAATCAAAAGATTTCTTACCAAAGACGATTTGATGAATCAGATGAAACAGCAAGTCTTTTGTTGGAAACACTACACTACCATACCCTTAATGAACCGCAATACATCAAGAATTTGATGGCATCACTTGATAAGATGAATCTTGCGACTGGGACTGATGAAAAAAATCCTCCAATTGAAATCAAACTGAAACCCTCTTTCAAGAAAACCCAAATCTTTAAAACAGGTAAGCTTTACTATAATGAAACTGAGGAAATTCCTGACAGTCTCTATGTGAATTTACGTGCATATGGTATTGAAATTTCTAAGCTAGCCAATGTAACCTATTTTAAATCCACCTATGAAACAGCTTACCTTTCAGCTGAAGCAATAGAGTTAAAAACGTCCCCATTGAGGGGAATTGATATTCGTTATTTTAAAAAATCAATTAACCGCTCTAACTTTTTCCGATTTGAAAATCTGAAAAGATATCTTCCAAATCTCAAGTCTATGGAAGATTTTTGGAGAGAAAATTGGCTAGATTTGCAAAATCTTACACTCTCTGTCACAACAGAAAAAGAAACCATTGTAAAAGATTTTTCCGCTATGGAAAAGCTGAAAATTGTTGATAACTTTTTTAACCTACTGGCTGCCCAAATAAAGGCAGGCTATCGCAAAGCAAGAGGTACGAACCGCTTTATCGGATATCCAATTACAGAATATCTCGTTGATTATCGCAAACGAATACCTAATTATGATACAGCTAAACAGAGTGGCTCCTTCATCGAACAAAAAGTAGCTAATATTAGTTTTGAAAAATTTGACTTTTTTGCTTACCAATCTGCTATAATCAATAGAAATGAAGAAAATTTAGTTAATGCTATCGCCAATCATATTGATGAACTAAGAGAACAATACGGTGATGTTTTCCTCATTCGAATGGACGAAAACATGCTAAAGGGGACAGATAAAGTTGAACGATTGAAATTGCACCAATTTGAAGAGAATCCACGGGAAATCAATTTTTCAGGATTTCAACCAGACTTTATCCTACTTCTTCAAAATAAGGATTACTATCTTCAAATCTTCATTGAACCCAAAGGTGAACAATTGGCAGAAAAAGATAGATGGAAGGAGGAACTTCTTTCATATATCAACGACCATCAAGAAGACTTGATTTTCGAAGATGAAATTGATGGAGTTATCATCAAAGGACTTAAATTCTATAATCAAGAAAATAGTAAACAAACACTCAATCAATTAGCACAGATAGCTCTTGAAAAACCACATTTTGGTGGAAATATTAGGCTGGACTTATTCTAAGTATCAAAAAGACGATTTCCGCTTGGATAATCGCCTTTTTTGCTATTTTATCTTGTAGTTGGTATAAACTGGTATATATTCCCTAGAAAGTATGCTCTATCCCTTGTACCAACTGTAGTCCCCATTAATCGGTGTGTAGCTGTCATAGTCTTTCATCTGAATGGAAGTTCTATCTGCACTATCAAAAATCGTTCTTTCTGTTCTTTTGATTCCCTCTGAGTTTGGGACTGATCCAGCCTAGCATAGCAATAATACTTTATTTCCTTTCAGGATAAATAACTTAGTCATTAATACAGCGGCTCCTTACTCAAGGATACCAAGAGAAAGCCAAAAAGCCTAGACTGACTAGACTTTTTGGATCTATAATATTTGTAGTGGGTAAATTCCCTATGGATATTATAGAGCCTCTTTTGTTGTAGAAAAAAGGTCCCATATAATCTATAATGAAAAGCGACCAAACCATCATTAGAAAGAGTTATATGGAACAACTAAATCTTATCACAAACTTACTCAGAATGAAAGACCAAAATATCGTTATCACTGATGAATATGGCCTAGGAACTCACTTAGAACTCCATGGCTACTTGGATTACATACCTCCTAAATGTCCTTCCTGCAAGGGAGAAATGGCTAAATACGACTTCCAGAAAACCTCTAAGATTCCCTACGTAGAAACAGCTGGTTTCCTACTGCTTATCCGTCTTCGAAAACGCTGGTTCAAGTGTAAAGAATGCGAGAAAATGGCTGTCGCCGAAACTCCTCTTGTCAAGAAGAACCACCAAATCTCTGTCGCAGTTAACCAGAAAATTGCCCAATTACTTATCGAGAACCAAGCAATGACACATATTGCTCCCAGATGTCATGTCCTGGGATGAGTATGCTTTTAAGAATAGGAAAATGAGCTTTATAGCTCAAGATTCCAATTCCCTAAATGTCATCGCCATCCTTGACGGAAGGACACAAGCAACCATCCGAAATCACTTCCTACGCTATCCTAGACAGGTTAGAAAACAGGTCAAAGTCATTACTATGGATATGTTTAGCCCCTACTACAAATTGGCTAAACAGCTTCGCTTTCTAATTTCTAGGCTCAGGCTGAAACAGTCTCCCAGACTGTTGCACTCCCTAATGCAAAAATAGTACTCGACCGCTTCCATATTGTACAACATCTCAGCCGTGCTATGATATGAGTCGTGTATGTGTCCAAATCATGAATCAATTTGAGCGAAAATCCCATGAACACAAGGCCATCAAGCGTTATTGGAAGCTCATTCAACAGGATAGCCGTAAACTCAGCGATAAGTGATTCTATCGCCCTACTTTTCGGTTGCACTTAACCAATAAAGAAATTCTAGACAAGCTGTTAAGCTATTCAGAAGAATTAAAACACCACTATAAGCTCTAATCAGCTCTTACTTTTTCACTTTCAGAACAAGTACTCTGACAAATTTTTTGGACTCATTGAGGACAATCTAAGGCAGGTTCATCCTCTTTTTCAGACTGTCTTTAAAACCTTCCTCAAGGATAAAGAAAAGATTGTCAACGCCCTTCAACTACCCTATTCCAACGCAAAGTTGGAAGCAACTAATAATCTCATCAAACTTATCAAACGAAATGCCTTTGGTTTCAGGAACTTTGAAAACTTAAAAAAGCGAGTTTTCATCACTCTGAACATACAAAAAGAGAGAACCAAACTGGTCCTCTCTAGATGTTCGCTTTTCATCTACCCACTACAGTTGACAAAGAACCTTAAAAAATAAGACAGTAACCTCAGAATAGCTACTGTCTTATCTCTTTTTTTACTTAAAGCCTTAATAGACTTGACAAATGGTAGAAAAGATCCTTTTAAGGAAGATATGTTCATTGCAAACAAATCATATCAATTAGAAAGCTTAGTCTTCTTTCTTCTTACGAGCCACAAGACCAAATCCACTCAATACTCCGAGAAGTCCAAGTGCTGCTAGGCTAGCATTGTCTTCTGTACCTGTATTTGGAAGTTCATGTTGGCCATCCATATATTGAGGTGTAGAAGGTGCTGCTGGTTGAACTGGAGTTGGGGTTGGTTGTGGTACTGGAACGTAGTTGATTGGTGTGTCCTTAGTTGGATCGCTTGGTATGTTTGGTACTTCGTATCCTTTAGTTGGATCATTTGGATCAACTGGTTTCAGTGGGTTTCCGTTTGGATCTACCGGAGTGAATCCTGGGACGTAAGGTACGTGTGGTTTATCACTTCCTGGTTTTGTCGGATCTTTCGGATCGTTTGGATATGGAATTGGATTTGTTGGTGTTCCTGGGATATTTGGTACCCATGATCCTAACTTATCGTAAACAACTGTTTCGTTGATATCTTTGATTGTATCCGGTGTTACTTTAATATCTTTAGTTGATGATTCTAAATCACCAGCTTTAGCGATGTATCCTTTAACTACTGGTACTGGGTATCCGTTGAAGATATCGTCGTTACGATCTGTTGTCCATTCTACATATGTGATTTCTCCTGTTACTAAGTTAACTTTAGCATCACGAGTGAATTTAATTGTTTCAACACGAGTTTCAGATACTTCTTTTCCGTCACGATCTACATACTTGATAGTACGTGTAGCTGATTTCTCAGTTACAAGATCTTTCACAGTACTTGGCCATACTGGGCTGTTTGGATCGTTAGGGAATACTGGTTTACCTGGTTCTGGTGTAGATGGCGTTACTGGAGTTCCATCTGGGTTTTTCGGTAAGTTTGGATCATTTGGATCTACTGGTTTACCTGGTGTAACTGGAATGATTCTTTCAGCTACTGTTACATTGAAGATTTGATCTACAGATTTATCTTTATCAAATACTCTGTCTGTATCTTTAGATGGGAAGTCGTTCTTAACTACTCTATATCCAGCTTTTTCAAGTTTTTCAATAGTCTTAGTTACTTCATCAACTTTAGACTTAGTGAAGTTAGCTCCTGAATCACCTTCATCTACTACTGGAGTTGATACTACTTTACCATTTTCAGTTACGAAGTTTGTGATAGCTTTTTGCTTATCAGTTACATAACTGATTGGTGTATCCTGAGTTGGATCGTTTGGAATTGGTGGTGGGTTGTATCCCTTGCTTGGATCGCTCGGATCTTTCGGTGTCAATGGGGTTGTGCCATCTGGGCCTACTGGTGTAGTTCCTGGTACATGTGGAATCAATGGAAGATCCGTACCTGGTTTCGTTGGATCTGTTGGATCGTTTGGATATGGAAGGTTTGGTACTTTTGGAAGTCCGTCTGGTACATTTGGTACGTATGAACCGAGCTTCTTGTATTGTACAACTTCTTCGCTATCCTTATCATCAGGAGTCACTGTCTTCGCTGCTACATTCGCCTTATCTGCCACGAATCCAGTTACGACTGGTGTGTCTTCTTGGGCCAATTCTTTCGTAGCTGGTGTCCATGCGCCGAAGGTTTCAACGCCAGTTACACGATTGCGTTCACCTGTACGTGTGAAGGTTGCTTCTTGAGTCACAGGAGCTTTCAGAGCTGGACGACCGGCTGTCTCACCATCTGCGTATTCGTACTTGATGGTACGAGTAACCTTGCTATTCAATTTAGCTGGGTCTGTAATCTTCTCTGTACCTTGACGAAGAGTAACCACAAATTGTTGGTCTTTCTTATTATCGTTGTCAAAGTTCTTAGGTCCTGCGAACTCATCGTTCACCACTTCGTAACCCTTGTCTGTCAATTCTTTCAGACGGGCTGCGTAGTTAGTTGTACCGATTGGCTCACCTGACTTACCGCTTTCAACGACCTTACCAACTTCCTTGTTGTTATCATCTTGGTCTACGAAGGTGATAATCGCTTTTTGACCATCTTTCACATAACTGATTGGTGTATCCTGAGTTGGATCGTTTGGAATTGGTGGTGGGTTGTATCCCTTGCTTGGATCGCTCGGATCTTTCGGTGTCAATGGGGTTGTGCCATCTGGGCCTACTGGTGTAGTTCCTGGTACATGTGGAATCAATGGAAGATCCGTACCTGGTTTCGTTGGATCTGTTGGATCGTTTGGATATGGAAGGTTTGGTACTTTTGGAAGTCCGTCTGGTACATTTGGTACGTATGAACCGAGCTTCTTGTATTGTACAACTTCTTCGCTATCCTTATCATCAGGAGTCACTGTCTTCGCTGCTACATTCGCCTTATCTGCCACGAATCCAGTTACGACTGGTGTGTCTTCTTGGGCCAATTCTTTCGTAGCTGGTGTCCATGCGCCGAAGGTTTCAACGCCAGTTACACGATTGCGTTCACCTGTACGTGTGAAGGTTGCTTCTTGAGTCACAGGAGCTTTCAGAGCTGGACGACCGGCTGTCTCACCATCTGCGTATTCGTACTTGATGGTACGAGTAACCTTGCTATTCAATTTAGCTGGGTCTGTAATCTTCTCTGTACCTTGACGAAGAGTAACCACAAATTGTTGGTCTTTCTTATTATCGTTGTCAAAGTTCTTAGGTCCTGCGAACTCATCGTTCACCACTTCGTAACCCTTGTCTGTCAATTCTTTCAGACGGGCTGCGTAGTTAGTTGTACCGATTGGCTCACCTGACTTACCGCTTTCAACGACCTTACCAACTTCCTTGTTGTTATCATCTTGGTCTACGAAGGTGATAATCGCTTTTTGACCATCTTTCACATAACTGATTGGTGTATCCTGAGTTGGATCGTTTGGAATTGGTGGTGGGTTGTATCCCTTGCTTGGATCGCTCGGATCTTTCGGTGTCAATGGGGTTGTGCCATCTGGGCCTACTGGTGTAGTTCCTGGTACATGTGGAATCAATGGAAGATCCGTACCTGGTTTCGTTGGATCTGTTGGATCGTTTGGATATGGAAGGTTTGGTACTTTTGGAAGTCCGTCTGGTACATTTGGTACGTATGAACCGAGCTTCTTGTATTGTACAACTTCTTCGCTATCCTTATCATCAGGAGTCACTGTCTTCGCTGCTACATTCGCCTTATCTGCCACGAATCCAGTTACGACTGGTGTGTCTTCTTGGGCCAATTCTTTCGTAGCTGGTGTCCATGCGCCGAAGGTTTCAACGCCAGTTACACGATTGCGTTCACCTGTACGTGTGAAGGTTGCTTCTTGAGTCACAGGAGCTTTCAGAGCTGGACGACCGGCTGTCTCACCATCTGCGTATTCGTACTTGATGGTACGAGTAACCTTGCTATTCAATTTAGCTGGGTCTGTAATCTTCTCTGTACCTTGACGAAGAGTAACCACAAATTGTTGGTCTTTCTTATTATCGTTGTCAAAGTTCTTAGGTCCTGCGAACTCATCGTTCACCACTTCGTAACCCTTGTCTGTCAATTCTTTCAGACGGGCTGCGTAGTTAGTTGTACCGATTGGCTCACCTGACTTACCGCTTTCAACGACCTTACCAACTTCCTTGTTGTTATCATCTTGGTCTACGAAGGTGATAATCGCTTTTTGACCATCTTTCACATAACTGATTGGTGTATCCTGAGTTGGATCGTTTGGAATTGGTGGTGGGTTGTATCCCTTGCTTGGATCGCTCGGATCTTTCGGTGTCAATGGGGTTGTGCCATCTGGGCCTACTGGTGTAGTTCCTGGTACATGTGGAATCAATGGAAGATCCGTACCTGGTTTCGTTGGATCTGTTGGATCGTTTGGATATGGAAGGTTTGGTACTTTTGGAAGTCCGTCTGGTACATTTGGTACGTATGAACCGAGCTTCTTGTATTGTACAACTTCTTCGCTATCCTTATCATCAGGAGTCACTGTCTTCGCTGCTACATTCGCCTTATCTGCCACGAATCCAGTTACGACTGGTGTGTCTTCTTGGGCCAATTCTTTCGTAGCTGGTGTCCATGCGCCGAAGGTTTCAACGCCAGTTACACGATTGCGTTCACCTGTACGTGTGAAGGTTGCTTCTTGAGTCACAGGAGCTTTCAGAGCTGGACGACCGGCTGTCTCACCATCTGCGTATTCGTACTTGATGGTACGAGTAACCTTGCTATTCAATTTAGCTGGGTCTGTAATCTTCTCTGTACCTTGACGAAGAGTAACCACAAATTGTTGGTCTTTCTTATTATCGTTGTCAAAGTTCTTAGGTCCTGCGAACTCATCGTTCACCACTTCGTAACCCTTGTCTGTCAATTCTTTCAGACGGGCTGCGTAGTTAGTTGTACCGATTGGCTCACCTGACTTACCGCTTTCAACGACCTTACCAACTTCCTTGTTGTTATCATCTTGGTCTACGAAGGTGATAATCGCTTTTTGACCATCTTTCACATAACTGATTGGTGTATCCTGAGTTGGATCGTTTGGAATTGGTGGTGGGTTGTATCCCTTGCTTGGATCGCTCGGATCTTTCGGTGTCAATGGGGTTGTGCCATCTGGGCCTACTGGTGTAGTTCCTGGTACATGTGGAATCAATGGAAGATCCGTACCTGGTTTCGTTGGATCTGTTGGATCGTTTGGATATGGAAGGTTTGGTACTTTTGGAAGTCCGTCTGGTACATTTGGTACGTATGAACCGAGCTTCTTGTATTGTACAACTTCTTCGCTATCCTTATCATCAGGAGTCACTGTCTTCGCTGCTACATTCGCCTTATCTGCCACGAATCCAGTTACGACTGGTGTGTCTTCTTGGGCCAATTCTTTCGTAGCTGGTGTCCATGCGCCGAAGGTTTCAACGCCAGTTACACGATTGCGTTCACCTGTACGTGTGAAGGTTGCTTCTTGAGTCACAGGAGCTTTCAGAGCTGGACGACCGGCTGTCTCACCATCTGCGTATTCGTACTTGATGGTACGAGTAACCTTGCTATTCAATTTAGCTGGGTCTGTAATCTTCTCTGTACCTTGACGGTAAACGTAGGTTACTGTACCGTTGTTACCCCAGTCATCCAGACTTCCTGAAGGTGGCAAACTACCCTTTTTCAACCCAACAAAGTCATAGTTTGGGATGGATTTTTGTTCAGTGGTATAAGTTTTACCTTTGAAGGCACCTTGTGGATAGCTTACTGAGCCCTCAGCAATTTCTCGACCTTGCTCATCTTCATAACGTACGCCAACAGAAGCACCTTGGTAGAAATCAAAACTTTCAATCTTAAACTGTTGCAAGTTCTTGTTGCCACCAGTCGAAGCTGTAACCACCATAGACATCAGTTCTTCTGGAGAGTTGACCGTCTTCTTCCATTGTTTTTCACCGAGATTACTTCTATAAGTAACTGTCAATTCCTTGGTTGCACCATCATACTGGATAGTAAAGTCATGGAATTTACCGTCTATGTCACTTGAGTCCAAAGGTTGGGCGCTACCAGCGTCTGTCTCAGCCCACCAACGATCATATTCGCCATTTTGTCCTTTAATTTTTTTAAAAGTGGTATTTACCCAGGAACCGAACTGTCCTAGATTAGGGTCTTCAGCCCAACCATATTCGAAGAAAGTCGCGTCGTTAGTATCAAAACGTCCTCCTTTTGGTGGCACGTAGAGATTCCGGTAAGTATCCAATTTGAAACCAGTTGCGTTACGCAAACCACCGATACCAAGGTTACCACCGGAGGCACCTAGATCTGTTATATTCCCTGTATGGAAGGCAAAACCGATACCATCGGCACCACCGCGCTCTTGGGTCTTATCACCAAGGTTTACCTGGCCCTTCAGCTTAAAGCTTTGGTTCATATTGATCTTACTCTTCAGACTGAAGTTACCTAACCTAGAGTTTTCATCTGGAGTAAGGGTTACAATACCATCATGTTGGTTATAGGTAGCTGAGCCATTCAATTTGAAGTAGTCAAGGAAGTTTTCTTTTGTTACAGTTACCTTCCCTGTTTGTGAGGTAGACGAACGGAAGCCACTTTCTCCTGCTTTACGGAAACCAGAATAACCTTTATCCACTTCGCGTTGGGCAGCAGCCAATGTGGAATTTGCTTTGCTTCGTGCTATTTCATTTGGTGTTTTGCTAGCTGTTGCCAAACTAGCTGCTTGGCTAGCTGCTTTTTCAACTGATACCTTAGGTTCTACAGCAGCAGTTTCATCTGCAGCTGCTTCAGATGAAACTGCAGTTGACTCCGCAGTAGCTGAAGTAGCTGGGCTAACTCGAGCCTCAGACTGAGTTGCAGCAGTTGATTGGCTAGTCGCTACTGAAGCTTTAGATACTTCCGAAGTAGCTTCTGATTTAACATTCTTGTCTTCTACTTTGCTAGATGAATCTTCTGCAGAGGTAGAAGATACTGTAGATGTAGCACTTGAAACTGCATTGCTTTCAGCAACAGTTGTTACGGTTGAATCCTTACCTACGGCCGACTCAGAATCATCCATTCTCGAATTTTTCCCTGAATCTGGCACAGAGGTCGTTTTCTCCGTAGAGGTACTTGAAGAATCTGCCGTAGCTAGCGTATCGGCTGAGACAACATTCCCCCCAAAGAACATGAAAGCTGCGACTGCTACAGAAGCCACACCTGCACTAAACTTACGCACTGAATATCGCAGTCGCTTTTCAGCGCTTGCTCTGCGTAATCTGCGTCGTGCATTTTTATCCATAAATATTTCTCCTTTTTTAAAAATATGAGTCAACTAGCTATTTGCAATATTCTAACTATTCGATATTTAAAACATATGCAATATGCAGTTGTTGATTATAATGTTAAACTTTCAACACCATATCATGGCTATAATATCCTTTTTTCTCCATTTTGTCAAGATTTTTTACCATTTCATTTCCGGATGTAACAAAAATGTAACATTGTGTTGCAAACTTCTAAATGCATAATTTTCATTTATCCAAAAATGACCTGTCTACTTCTTGCTACAAAAATCGAAAAGAAGCGACCTTCCGAAGCGAAAGGAAGCCCAGTCCAGCCACTGGTTAAAGCACTTAACTCTAACGCTCTTCCCACTTTTGTATACGATAAATAAGAGGGATTTATAATGTTAGAAGATACTCGTCAAAAAATCATTAATACTTTTTTGAATTAGCCTTAGAACATCCTGATAAAACAACCTTTATTGTATCAGAAATTGCCCGCCAAGCTGGACTCACGCATCAAGCCATTTATCGAAAACATTTTAGAAATTTTCAAAAAATTATTGACCATATACATGCTATGATTGATGAGCAAATTCACCAAGTTTATAGTAATTATGATATGGTTAAAGATGCTAATCCCTTTGATTACGTAGTCGATAATGTTCTTTCTGCTATTTATGAGGGAATAAGGTAGATTGCTTGTCTATATACTTCTGCAATTGCTCCTTCTTTTGAACAATTTATGTCTCCACCTATATCAAACAGGGGATGGAAAATGTGCACCCTCAAAGTAAAGAATTTCACTTACCCGACGATATCTTAACCCAATTAATCGTTGAACAAACGATGGTCATTATCAAAAATTGGACTACTCAAGAAAATCCCACTCCACCTTATGAATTTAAAGTCGAGTTTTAAGACTCCCCATTTATAAAATTAAGCTAGACAGAAAAAGCCATCTATGTTAGGCTCAGATAAACTACCACATTTGTCTGAAAGGAACTAACATAAATGACCTATACTCATCTTACCACAAACGAACTTGTAATGATAGAGGCTCACTATCAAGAAAACATAAAAGTTTCAGATATTGCGAACGCACTAGAAAGATCAAAACAGACAATCTACACTGTCACCAACTATCTGAAAGAGGGGTACTCTGCTTATGATTACATAACCGATATAAAGTCAATAAGAAACGCTGTAGCATGAAAAAAACAAGCCTTTCGCAATCATCCAAACCCATTTAGAACAAAATTGGAGCCTTGATGTCATTAAAGGAACTTATCTAAATAGGGGGTTTCTTGTTCTATGAGAACTCTCTATCAACTAACAGACCGTGGTATTTTAAACCGTCCTCAATTTCCTTTTTCAACGTTGGTGTCAAACGAGACTTCCGACCTTTTTGCTTAGTCCTGTGGTCGTACTCTTCCTGTGCTAGGGCTGCGGAGTAACCATTTTGGCATCGTCTTAACTCTCTTGAAATGGTAGACTTATGGACGCCAAGTTTACTTGCAATTTGGCAAGGTTTCAAACCTAATTCCAAGTAGGTTTCTCTCTTTATTCGGTCGGTTATGGTAAAATGGAAGTAGCTCATAGTTTTTCCTCGGGATTCTGTTTGTGTGGTTACTTACAGTTTACACCAATGAAACGCTATGAGTTTTTTTGTGACACTATATTTTACAATTTATTAGATATAAAAGTTCCATAAAATCTATAATGAAAAGTGACTAAACAACTCATTAGAAAGAATCACATGGAACAATTACATTTTCAACTGTCATTCGAAAACTCAATAACTTCCACTTTAAGCATGATTTTTCGCATCTTCCTGAGATTATATCCTGGGATGTTGAAGATGAGTTTCATTGCGCAAGATTTTGACAAGCTCGATATCATCACTGTCCCTGAGGAAAGAACACAAGCTGTCATCCGAAATCACTTTCTTCGCTACAATCGAGCTGTTCGTTGTCAGGTGAAAATCATTACTATGGGTATGTTTAGTCCTTATTATGACTTAGCTAAACAGCTTTTCCGTGTGCTAAAATCGTTCTCGATCGTTTTTACCCTTCGTTATTATATTTCTGAACTCAGGCTGAAACAGTCCACTGGACTGTTTTACTCCAACACTTAAGCCGTGCTATAAGTCGTTTGCGTGTCCAAATCATGAATCAGTTTGAGCGAAAGTCCCATGAATAAGGCCATCAAACGTTACTGGAAGCTCATTCAACAGGATAGCCGTAAACTCAGCGATAAACGTTTTTATCGCTCTGAACATCAAAAAAGAAAGGACGAATTTCGTCCTTTCTCGAGCTTAGCTTTTCTTCAACCTACTACAGTTGACAAAGAGCCACTTTCTTTGCTTATTCTACTGTTACTGACTTAGCAAGGTTACGTGGTTTGTCCACATCAAGGCCACGGTGCAGGGTCGCAAAGTAAGCGACCAATTGTGTTGGTACGACCATTGAGATTGGTGAGAGGTATGGGTGGACGGTCGTAAGGACGATATCGTCTGTATCTTTGGCAACATTTTCCTCTGCGATAGTGAGAACCTTGGCGCCACGGGCTGCGACCTCTTGGATATTTCCACGAGTATGGTTGGCAAGAACTGGGTCTGACAATAGGGCCAAGACAGGTGTCCCCTCTTCAATCAAGGCAATGGTTCCGTGCTTGAGCTCCCCTGCCGCAAAACCTTCACACTGGATGTAAGAAATCTCTTTGAGCTTAAGACTCGCTTCCATGGCTACATAGTAATCTTGACCACGTCCGATGTAAAAGGCGTTGCGAGTTGTTTCAAGAAGGTCACGAACTTTAGCATCGATCGTTTCTTTTTCTGAAAGGGTTGATTCGATAGACTGAGCTACGATTGACAACTCATGAACAAGGTCAAAGGCTTGCGCTTTGGCATTGCCGTTTGCTTCACCGACTGCTTTTGCAAGGAAGGCAAGGGCTGCGATTTGTGCTGTGTAAGCCTTGGTTGATGCCACGGCAATTTCAGGACCTGCATGAAGCAACATAGTATGGTTGGCTTCACGTGAAAGAGTTGAACCAGGAACGTTTGTCACTGTCAAACTTGGGATTCCCATTTCATTGGCTTTGACCAAAACTTGACGGCTGTCAGCTGTTTCACCAGACTGGCTGATAAAGATGAAGAGTGGTTTCTTGCTGAGAAGTGGCATACCGTAGCCCCACTCAGATGAAATTCCAAGTTCAACAGGTGTATCTGTCAACTCTTCCAGCATCTTCTTAGAAGCAAATCCTGCATGGTAAGATGTTCCAGCCGCAAGGATGTAGATGCGGTCTGCATCTTGAACAGCCTTGATGATAGCTGGGTCAACCACTACTTGACCTGCCTCATCTGTGTAGGCTTGGATGAGTTTACGCATAACCGTTGGTTGCTCATCAATTTCCTTGAGCATGTAGTAAGGGTAAGTTCCCTTACCGATATCTGACAAGTCAAGCTCCGCAGTATAGCTAGAACGCTCACGACTGTTACCATCATAGTCTTGCACTTCGACGCTATCCGCCTTGACAATTACCAACTCTTGGTCATGGATTTCCATGTATTGGTTGGTTTCACGAATCATAGCCATGGCATCTGAGCAGACCATGTTATAGCCATCTCCAAGACCAATCAAAAGTGGTGATTTATTCTTAGCCACGTAGATGACTTCAGGATCTTGTGAATCAACCAAGGCAAAGGCATAAGACCCACGGATGATGTGAAGGGCTTTTTTGAAGGCTTCAAGAACTGACAAGCCATCTTCTTCAACAAATTTCCCAATCAAGTGAACAGCAATTTCCGTATCTGTTTGCCCCTTGAAGTGGTGACCTGCAAGGTATTCTTCCTTGATTTCAAGATAGTTTTCAATCACTCCATTGTGCACCAAGACAAAACGTCCAGTCTCAGAGCGATGTGGGTGAGCATTGTCCTCCGTTGGTTTTCCGTGAGTCGCCCAACGCGTATGACCGATACCAGTTATTCCCTCAACACCAGCTGTCTTAGCAGACAATTCTGCGATACGACCAACAGTCTTGACTAGATGATTTTCAGCACCACCTAGGACAAAAATCCCCGCAGAATCATAACCACGGTATTCGAGCTTTTCAAGCCCTTGAATCAAAATATCAGTTGCATTTGTGTTTCCAACAACACCAACAATTCCACACATAGTATATACGACACAGATCAACTGTGCTTTCTCCTTAAATTGGTATAGTCTGATTTCCCTTTTACAGAATCAGCAAAAACAGTATATACTTGTTTTTCTCACTTGTCAAGGATAAAAATTGGTATAGTTTTTCTACCTGGTATTTTATCAAGATTTCACTTGATACCTGACAAGTCAGCATCAATTACTTATAATAAAAAGAGGAGGTATTTGCCATGTGGTTTTTCTTCGCACTTTTATCAGCTGTCTTTGCAGCCTTAACGTCAATTTTAGCCAAGATTGGGATTGAGGGAGTTCCATCCAATCTAGCAACTGCTATTCGTACGGTCGTCGTCATTCTTATGGCCTGGGCCATGGTTTTCTTGACCAATAGTCAGACCGAAATTGTCAACATCAGTAGAAAAAGTTGGCTCTTTCTCATCTTATCAGGCTTGGCCACCGGCGCCTCCTGGCTCTGCTACTACAAGGCACTACAGATGGGCAATGCGACTGAGGTATCTGCTGTCGATAAATTCAGTCTCGTCCTTACCCTCGTTCTAGCCTTTTTCTTCCTACAGGATGTCCTGACGTTTAAAACAATTATTGGCTGTATCCTGATTACGATTGGTACCTTGGTGATGATATTGTAATAAAAAGTGAGATGAACGCTATCTCACTCTTTTTATTCTTAAAATCCATTATGGTCACTGAGTTCCTTGAACCAGTGCCCTGATTTCTTCAAGCGACGTTCCTGTGTTTCCAAGTCAAGCTCAACCAGACCGTAGCGATTTTTATAGCTGTTGAGCCATGACCAACAGTCAATAAAGGTCCAGATTAAGTATCCTTTACAGTTTGCTCCATCTTCAATGGCACGGTGAAGTTCACGAAGATGCCCTTTGACAAAGTCAATACGATAGTCGTCTTGAATCATGCCATTCTCACGGAACTTGTCTTCCCCTTCAACACCCATGCCATTCTCTGTCAACATCCACTCAATATTACCATAGTTTTCCTTGATGTTTTGAGCGATATCATAAATCCCCTGCTCGTAGATTTCCCAACCGCGGTGAGGATTGATTTTACGGCCCGGCATGACGTAAGGTTCGTAGAAATGCTCTGGCAAAAGCGGGCTATCAGGATGTTTAGCAAAACGTGGCGCCATGACACGCAAAGGTTGGTAGTAGTTGACCCCAAGGAAGTCCACAGTATGATCGCGAATGAGCTCCAACTCTTCAGCTGTAGAATCCGGCAGCAAATCTTGCTCCGCTAAAATCTCTACTAACTCTTCTGGATAAGCTCCCAAGACAGATGGATCTAGGAAAGATTGAGCTTGGAAGAGATCCGCAATGCGAGCAGCCTTGACATCCGCGGGATGCTGGCTACGTGGGTAAGCTGGTGTCAAGTTAAGGACAATCCCAATCTTAGAATCAGGCAAAATCTCATGACAGGCCTTAACCGCAAGACTACTAGCCAATTGCGTATGATAAGCAACCTTAACCGCCGCCTTAGCATCTACCTTGTGAGGATAATGGGCATCATAAAAATAACCAAATTCTACGGGGACGATGGGCTCGTTAAAAGTAATCCATTGGTCTACCAAGTCACCGTAAGTCTCAAAACAAAAACGAGCATAGTCTTCATAGGCCCTGACGGTTGCCTTATTTTCCCATCCATCCCCATCTTCTTGCAGGGCAAATGGCAGATCGAAGTGATAGAGATTGACTAAGAGACGAATCCCCTTGGCTTTAATAGCTTCAAAGACCTGACGGTAGAAAGCCACCCCTTTCGGATTGACCTCTCCACGGCCCTGTGGGAAAATACGAGACCACTGGATAGAAGTTCGGAAGGCTGTATGACCAGTCTCTACCAAAAGCTCAACATCCTTTTCCCAGTTTTCATAGAAAGTCGATGTTTTGTCAGGTCCAATCCCATTGTAATAACGGTTTGGCTCCACCTGATACCAATAATCCCAGAGATTATCTCCTTTACCATCACCTGGCACTCGTCCTTCTGTCTGTGGTCCAGAAGTGGAGGAACCCCAGACAAAATCCTTTGGAAATTTTAGCATAGCTTTACCTCTTCATTTACTCATTTTCCCCATTATATAGAAAAAACAAGGTAAAAACTAGTTACATTTTTGCCTTGTTTTTCTTCTGATTATAGTTTTATTTCTTGCTGAGGATTTCAAGCGTTTCAAGCAAGTTGTCTGCATGAACTTCGATGGTGTCACCAGTTGCCTTAATCTTAACTTCTACGATGCCATCAGCAGCTTTTTTCCCAACAGTGATTCGGATTGGCAGACCAATCAAGTCGCTATCGCTGAATTTGACTCCGACACGTTCGTTACGGTCATCTGTCAAGACTTCGTAACCAGCGTCCATCAAGTTGACTTCCAGTTTTTCTGTCAAGGCTTGCGCTTCTTCATCTTTAACATTGACAGTAATCAAATGCACATCAAATGGTGCCAATTCTTTAGGGAAGTTAACTCCCCAAGCATAACGGTATTCACCTTTTGGCGTTTTGTTAACAAAGAGGCGAGCGTGTTGCTCTATAACGGCTGAGAGGAGGCGGCTAACACCGATACCGTAACAGCCCATGATGATTGGCACAGCACGACCATTTTCATCCAAAACATCTGCACCCATACTTGCTGAGTAGCGAGTTCCGAGTTTGAAAATATGACCGATCTCGATACCACGCGCGAAGTTTAGAACACCTTGTCCGTCTGGTGAAATTTCACCCTCACGAACTTCACGGATATCCACATATTCTGCAGTGAAGTCACGACCTGGGTTCACGCCCGTCAAGTGATAGCCATCTTCATTAGCCCCCACAACAGCATTGCGAACATCTTGCACCTTACGGTCTGCAATGATTTTCACATTCTCTGGCAAAGCAACTGGACCAAGCGAACCAAAACCTGCTGGGATAACACTTGCTACTTCTTCTTCGCTAGCCACATCAAAGAAATCTGCACCCAAATGGTTTTTCAACTTGACTTCATTAAGTTGGTCATTTCCAACTAGAAGGGCTGCAACAAGTTCACCATCTGCCATGTAGAAGAGGGTTTTGATCGTTTGTTCTTCTGGCACGTTAAGGAAGGCTGCGACTTCATCGATGGATTTAACACCTGGAGTTTCCACTCGAGTCACTTCTTCTTCCGCAACGACACGGTTGCTTGGTTTGTACTCGTTTGTTGCCATTTCTAAGTTAGCTGCATAGCTAGACTCACTCGAGTAGGCAATGGTGTCTTCACCAGAAACCATCCATTTGAGCAATTCTGCCTTGATTTCTTCTTGCACTTCTGCAGGAATTTCATCAAATGAGGCAACTGACTTGTCCAAGACAACCCAGCGGTCAATGTCTGTACGAGCAGGAGTGATGGCCATAAATTCTTGGCTATCCTTACCACCCATAGCACCACCGTCACCGATGATGGCCTTGAAATCCAAGCCACTGCGAGTGAAAATACGTTCGTAGGCTGCCTTGTACTCGTCATAAGTCACATCCAAACTATCGTAATTAGCATGGAAACTATATCCGTCTTTCATGATAAATTCACGCGTACGGAGAAGTCCGTTACGTGGACGTTTTTCATCACGGTATTTAGGTTGGATTTGGTAAAGGTTGAGTGGCAATTGCTTGTAAGATTTCACAGAATTACGAACAATAGCTGTAAAAGTTTCTTCGTGTGTCGGACCTAGGATAAAGTCTGACTTTTCACGATTTTTCAGTTTATAAAGGTCTTCACCATAGGTTTCATAACGGCCTGATTCACGCCAAAGATCGGCACTGAGGAGGGCAGGAGCCAACATCTCCACTGCACCAATCTTATCAAACTCTTGGCGCATGATATTCTTAGCCTTTTCAATCACACGGTTAGCGAGTGGTAGGTAAGAATAAACACCAGCAGAAACTTGACGAACATAACCAGCACGCAACATAAGGGCGTGGCTGATAACTTGAGCATCGCTTGGCATTTCGCGAAGCGTTGGGATTAGCATTTTACTTTGTTTCATAATATTCCTCGATTATCTAAAAGAAGAGTCGCATAATGTCATTCCAGGTCACAGCTAGCATCAAGGCAACCATGATAACTACACCAGCCATGGTGACATAGGTTTCAATTTCTTGTTTAAGGGGTTTCCGGCGGATAGCCTCTAGGATATTGAGCACAATCTTTCCACCATCCAAAGCTGGGATAGGGATCAAGTTAAAAATCCCGATATTGATGGAAATCATAGCTAAGAAGTAAAGGACATTCTCAATTCCATTTTTAGCAGCATCGCTACTTGCCTTAAAGATGGCAACGGGACCACCGAGTTTGTTCAAATCTGGATGGAAAATCAAGTTTTTCAGAGCCGAAAGGATACGGAGCCCAGAGTCAGCAGCGGTTGTAAATCCACCAACAAACATGGATAGAAAGTCTGATTTGACTCTCGGTTGAACCCCAAGAATATAACGTCCTTGATTTTCTTCTGGCGTTACCGTGACTTGCTTTTCGCTACCATTTTCAGAAATAGTCACATCTAAGGTCGGGGCAGTCTTATCCTTGGTATCTGCTTCCACAGCCTGGGTCAAATCTTGCCAATTCTTAACTTCGTGGGAGCCGACCTTGGTGATTTGAGCTGTCTCAGCTATCCCTACCTTAGCCAAGGCTCCCTCAGGCATGACATGAAAGAGATTGGTTTGAGTATCTCTAACACCGCCTTGTAAAAAGATCAGGATCCAAAAAACAACAACACCTAAGATAAAGTTATTCATAGGACCTGCAAAGTTGGTGATGAGCTTGCCCCAGATAGAAGCATTTTGATACTGTACATCCAGAGGAGCGATGCGTACTTCGGTTCCGTCTTCTTCAACAACCGTTGCATCATGATCCACTGCAAAAGTCTTTTCTTCTTCCAAGACCAAACCCTTGATAAAGAGCTTGTCTTCAAAGTCAAACTGGGTTACCTGCATAGGAAGGGCCGTTTGATCCAGTTTCTTCCCTGAGAGGTTGATCCGTTTGACCTTGCCATCGTCGGCAAGTGTTAAACTGACTGGAGTTCCTGTCTTGATCTCTGTCGCATCATCACCCCAGCCTGCCATACGAACATAGCCTCCTAGAGGAAGGATCCGAATGGTATAAGCAGTGCCATCCTTACCGATATGGGAAAAAATCTTGGGCCCCATACCAATGGCAAATTCACGAACTAGAATGCCTGATTTCTTGGCAAAGTAAAAATGTCCAAACTCATGCACCACCACTATAATCCCAAAAACGAGGATAAAGGTTAGCAATCCAATCATTCAATCTTCCTTTCTTTAAAACAGGCCAAATAAGTGCATCATTGGAAACACAACCAACATGCTGTCAAAGCGATCCAACACACCGCCATGTCCAGGGATAAATTTTCCAGAATCCTTGACACCAAAATGGCGTTTCATGGCACTCTCAATCAAGTCACCAAACTGGCCTGCTACACTGAAGAAGGCGGCAAAAAGACTCATCCTATAAATTCCATAGGGAAGAGCAACTGTACTGTCCACTAGCATGAAGAGTACTGTTATCAGTACCGCACCTAGAATACCCCCAACAAAGCCCTCAATACTCTTATTAGGAGAAACTCTCGGGGCTAACTTATGCTTGCCAAAATTCACCCCCGTCAGATAAGCTGCACTATCTGTCGCCCAAACGATAAAGAGAGCCAGAAGAACCTTATCAAATCCAGCTATACGAGCATCTAATAAGGCATTGAAGCCAAAACCAACATAAAAACTCACAGCAATCGGAAAGGCCGCATCTTCAATCGTATAGCTTTTACTGAAAACGGTCGTCCCTAACATAATTGTAATCAAAACACTGTAGGCAACTACATTCCCATCAACCGGCAAAAAAGTTAGGTAATTTTCTAAGGGGATTGTGAGTGCAAAGGTTGCAAGGAGGGTCAAGGTGCCCTCAATGGTCATGGTCTTTAGTCCCTTCATGTGCAGGAGTTCATGAACAGCCAGCATAGCTATCAAGCCAATTCCTATCTGCAACAAGAGCCCTCCAACAAACAAGACGGGAAGGAAGATAAGCAGAGCCAGTCCAGCAAACAGTGTTCTCTCTTGTAAATCCTTGGTCATATTTTCTCCTAAACTCCTCCAAATCGGCGTTGTCGACGATTGTAGGAAAGAATTGCTTCCTGCAAGGCTGCCTCGTCAAAATCAGGCCACAGGGTATCCGTAAAATAGAGCTCACTATAGGCTCCCTGCCATGGAAGGAAATTGCTCAAGCGTAATTCTCCACTGGTACGAATAATCAAGTCCGGATCTCGCACATCCTTAGGCAAATGTTGAGTGAAGAGATAGTTGCCAATCAATTCCTCTGTGATATCACCCGGATTGATTTTCGCATCTAAAACATCCTGAGAAATTAGCTTAACAGCCTGTGTAATCTCAGCACGTCCACCATAGTTAAGCGCAAAATTGAGAATCAAACCCGTATTGTTCTTAGTCAATTCCTCTGCTTTTGTCAAAGCTTCAAAAGTCGGCTTAGGCAGACGATCCGTCTCACCAATCATCTGAATCTTAACGTTATTTGCGTGCAATTCAGGGACATAGTTATCATAAAACTCGACTGGCAAGTTCATGATAAACTTGACTTCTTGATCTGGGCGTGTCCAATTTTCCGTAGAAAAAGCATAGACCGTAATAACCTTAACGCCCAGTTTGTTGGCCGCCTTAGTCACCTTTTGAAGGGATTCCATCCCTGCCTTGTGTCCGAAAACCCGTGGTTGCATGCGTCTTTTAGCCCAGCGACCATTCCCATCCATGATGATGCCAATATGATTAGGAACCTGTATTGGAACCTCTACTTCTGCAGCTTTATCTTTCTTAAAAAATCCAAACATGATCTTATTCCTATTCAAAAATCTATCGTTTTATTATACCATACTTCCCTATTTTCTTCTATTGCTAAGTTACTATCATTACTTGTAAGTAACAAAAAATAAGCCGCCTGATTGGGCGACTTTATTTTATAGGGAGATTATTATGAAAAAGTTTTAGGAGTTTAAGTTAAGTTTCTCTTAACTTATGGACTTAGTATACCGCCCCTAACTTAAATTTTTCTTAAGTTTTTTGAAAAAGTGAGATTTTTCCATTTTTCTTGCCAATTTTTCTTGGACAGGCGTTCTTGATAGAGTTTCATTCGGTCCTCATTCTCTAAGAAATGAGGAGTTGGGGAAACTTGGAAGTTCATAATATCCTCTAAACCATAGGGGGTAAAGATCTCTAAAGTGGAATCTTCATTCAAGCGAAGGCCTACCGCCGTGCAGCTCTCGGGATACTTACTCATAGCATCACGGGAACTCGTGTAGGGCGCAGTGTGAGGACTGTGCAGATGCATATAGACCTGATTTTTCAACTCCCACTGATACTGAGGGAAATCTTCTCTCAGCTTGTTCTCTAGGGATACTGTTTCCTCATAAGAAACATCTGGATCAAAGAAAATCACATCCACATCCGTTTCATGGTCAAAGGCTGATTTGTCTGACAAGAGATTCCAGATAAAATTTCGAACCGAACCAGCCGCCAACCAAGAGTCTTTCAGACCAAGGTCACGAATGATGGTCAGAATGGTCATCATATCCGGATTTTCTCTGAAAGCATCTAGAATTTCTTGCTCATTTTTCATTGTATTCATACCCTAAATGCTCATATGCCTTAGCTGTCGCCACCCGTCCAGACCTTGTCCGCATGATAAAACCTTTTTGAATCAGGTAAGGTTCGTACATATCTTCGACCGTCTCACGCTCCTCGGCAATATTAACCGAAAGGGTTCCCAGTCCTACAGGACCACCACCGTACATCTCAATCATGGTACGAAGGATTTTCTGATCCACATAGTCCAAGCCTTCATGGTCAACATCTAGCATGGTCAAAGCCTTATCGGTAATAACATCATCGATAACCCCATTCCCCATAATCTGGGCAAAGTCGCGCACGCGCTTAAGGAGACGATTGGCGATACGAGGGGTTCCTCGACTACGTAAGGCCAACTCAGCTGCAGCTTCATGAGTGATTTCCATCTCAAAAATATCTGCTGTCCGCTCAACAATTTCCGTCAAATCATCGTGGGCATAGTATTCCATATGACCTGTAATCCCAAAACGTGCCCGTAGAGGATTTGAGAGCATCCCCGCACGTGTCGTTGCACCAATCAAGGTAAAAGGTGGCAAGTCCAGATGAACACTGCGACTACCTTCTCCAGCCCCAATCATGATATCAATGTAGAAGTCCTCCATGGCACTATAGAGCACCTCTTCCACCGACATGGGCAGGCGATGAATCTCGTCAATAAAGAGGACATCTCCAGGTTCCAAATCATTCAAAATCGCTACCAAGTCACCCGCCTTTTCAATGACAGGCCCAGAGGTCTGCTTGAGATTGACTCCCAGTTCGTTGGCAATAACAAAGGCCATGGTCGTTTTCCCCAAACCTGGAGGCCCAAATAAGAGTACATGATCCAGTGCTTCATCCCGCATTTTGGCAGCTTCGATAAAGATTTGCAGCTGATCCTTGACCTTATCCTGCCCAATATATTCACGTAAATACTGAGGACGGAGCGTACGTTCTACTAACTCCTCATCCCCCATTATCTCATTGTCTAAAATTCTACTCATGGCTCTATTATATCAAAAATCCAAGCCACAAACAAAAAAAACCACCGAATTTGGTGGCTTCATTAGGGAGATTATTATGAAAAAGAAAAGTTTAGGATTTCATTAAATAAAGTTAGGAGGTCTTTATTTAATGATTATATAATACAAGATGAATCTTAAAGCTAACTTAACTTTTTCTCTGATTTATCATTTTTTAAAAAATTTTTTTCAAATGGATTTTTCCTCCCCAAGTCATAAAAAAGCCACCTGATCGGGTGACTTCTTTAGGAGATTATGATGAAAAAGAAAAGTTTAGGATTTCATTAAATAAAGGGTACTCAATGAAAATCGAAATCAGACTAGGCAGATAGGCGCAAGCATAACTATAGTTAGCTAAGTCGACTCTAACGAAGGTTGATGAGATTTTCGAAAAGTATTAGGAGGTCTTTATTTAATAACTATATGATACAAGAGGAGGCTTAAACTTTACTTAAGAAAAAATAATTTTTTTATCTTTTTCGATCCACCCAAATCATTCCTGTACAATCATAAGTAGATAAGGTTTCCAATCCCAGAGATCGATAGAATCCCAAGGTTTTTTCTGTCTGTTCGGTCACTAGTTGGACTTGATAGGCATCTTTGTAATCACCTAAAGCCTCTTTCATCAAGTCGCTACCAATCCCTTGGCGCTGATAGCTAGGCAAAACGATCAAATCCTGGACAAAAATCGATGAGAAACCATCTCCGACCAAACGGACCAAGCCCACCACGGCATCGCCATCAAGTGCCAGATAAATCGCTAATGAGTGAGACAAGGCTTTCTCCAACATCTGAGGTTGATGGGTATAATTTGTCCATCCAACTGCCTGATAGAGATGCAAAACATCCTCTAGCTTGACGATTTCTTGCCTTCTAATAGTCACCATCTCAATACCTCTCATAATTCCCTTAAGTTCTTGTACTGCCGTCCATTTTTATCAAAATTTTCAGGAGCCAGCCATGCTTCCAAACGAGCTTTAACTTGAGGCCAGTCCTTATCAATCATAGAGAGCCAATCCGTATCCCGTGTACGTCCCTTATAAACGACTGCCTGGCGGAAGGTTCCTTCATAGACAAAGCCCAAACGCTCCGCAGCTCGTCTGGATGGGAGATTGAGAGCATCGCATTTCCACTCATAGCGACGATAGTTAATCTCCTCAAAAACATACCGTGCCAGGAGATACTGGGCTTCTGTCCCTATACGTGTTCCCCTGAGTTCTGGAGAAAAAGTGACAGCACCCACTTCTATTACTCGGTTATTCTGGTCAATGCGCATGAGAGAAAAAGTCCCCAAGGCCTTACCAGTTGCCTTATCTATAATCGCATAGTAAAAACGGTCCTTACGAGCCAACATCTGATTTAAGACGGTAACCAGTTCCTCCATATCTGCCACTGGTTCCTGAAAGAGGTAGGTCCACATCTCCCGAGGAGTACCCGGACCATAAACAGCTAATAAATCCTCCGCATGCTTTTCCACCGAAAGAGCCTCTATCCGAGCGTAGCGCCCTTCTAAGAAATCAATGAAAGGCAATTCTCCTGGAGTATAATCTTCCATTGACTCACCAATTATCTGACCATATTCATTTACTGGCATCGTTTTTCTCCTTGTTTTACGCTAAAAATACTATATCATAATTTGCCCTATATGGAAACTAGCACTCTCCTCAAACCTCATCCTCAACACTACATTAGTGATTCGTTTTCTTTCTTTTATCTTCTAAGGCTTGATTAATTCGTTGGGTTAGTTTGTGAGTTTGCCAGATCTGGTACAACCATATCAGTCCATAAATTAACAAGAAAAAGAACCAAAGTAAGGGACTCAACAATGCTGAACCCCAGCCAAAAAATAAGTAGGTTAATACTAAAATAGTAGCTGTCGCTAACAAATGAACTCCTACACGCATACTATAAGCAAGAAACTCTAGTCTTTCAAGGATTAAAGTCAATACCCCCATAATTCCGCTCATCAAAAACAAAGCTAGAATATTTTTTGTCGTTGGTACAGGATAGGTAATACCTGAATAAAACTGAGCCAATAACACCAAACTCAAATAAACAAAGGAGGCCGTACGCATTCCCGATACAAAATAAGCAATCAATCGCTTCATGATTTTCTCCTATAAACCTAGATAATCCATTAAGGACTTAACGTATTTCCGACTCACACTAGATTTGATACCCCGAGTCATCTTAGCCATCATGTTCCCTGAAAAGCTATCCGATAATGACTCTAAATGGTCAATGTTTATAACTGAATGACGTGATATCTGTATAAAGTTACGTCGATTAATTCGATTCTGAAAGTTTGTCAATGTTTCCTTAGTTTTATAAATCCCGTCTACTGTATAAATTGTCAATAAATTTTTATCGATATCCGCTAGAATAAGATCCTCAATTTTCACCATGACCAGATGATCATCCGTTCGAATAGGAATGACCACCTGATTAGTCGTTGAAAATTGTTCTAAATACTCCATGACCTCTCTTGCTTGGTCGGTTAACTGAGCTGCCTGAATTAAAATGTGTGGGTCTTTTTCTGAAAACTCTGTCTTCATTTCAAAACGAATCTTCATTTTCTCTCCAATATATCTTTATTTTCTCTTGCTAAACACTTTAACAAATAACATCCAAAGAAGAATAGCGACGAGACTGATAATAACCACTATAAAGTATGTTTCTTCCTTTGTCAATAGTTCTTGCCAGTTGATTTGGATTCCCATTTTTTCTTGAAATTCCTGTAACAGACTGTTATTTCCTGAAAATGCGGTCTCTAACCGCTCTTTCATCAAGACTTGTCGATAGAGAGAAGCAATATAAGTTGCAGGGGTACATTTCATGAAAAGCTGCGCAGAATCAGGTAGTACTCCAATGGGGATATAAGTTCCTACTAAAAATCCAGAAGCAGTTCCCACTATCGTTGCCAGTTTACCAAGGCTATCTACAGATTGAAAACGGTAAATCAAGAGAACATTTACCAAACTTGAAAGCAGACTACTTAACAACATAATCAAAGCGATTTCCGGTAAATGGCTGATAACTGGGCTCTCTTTAAAATAAAAACTCATAACAGCATACATAAACACCTGCATGACAAAAGAAATGACAATACTACTGATTAGATAGGACGCCTGTAGGCCCCAGTTACCTAAATCTGTCAAGAAAAGATCTTGATCCACTTGATTTTCGCGATCCTGTACCATTTGTTTAAGAGCCGTAAAACTGGTTGTCATCCCAGTCACAGCCAAGGTCCCACCCATCAGCCAGTTATTTAAAAGGTTCGTACTATTAGGGAGTTGGGACCAAGAGTCCGTCAAATTCTTCTGCAAAAAAATGATATAAAGGAGGAAGGAAATCAATGCCCCCAATAATGAGAAAAATACTCCCGAACGATTACGAAAATATAAGATAAAATTCCGTTTCAATAAAGCTAGCATTAGCGAACCTCTCTTCCTGTAAGTGCAATAAAGGCATCATCCATAGTACCCGGACGAAACTCAAAAGAATCAATTTCTTCTCGAACTTTTGCCAAATATTCAATGGCTTCCTGTGACGTCCTTGGATAAAAAAGATATTCCAACTCATTTTCTTCCTCTACTGTCATTCCAGACTGTAGCAGCTTTTCTAAATCCTTCATTTCTTTAAAACGAATTTTTAGGATATTAGATGCATACTGACTTTTAATAGCAGTCGCAGAACCTTGCGCAATCACTTTCCCATGATCAACGATATAGATCTGATCCGCTTCATCCGCTTCATCCAGATAATGAGTCGTTAAGATAATAGTCATCCCTTCATCCTTTTGTAGTCGATACAGTAGATCCCAGATGGATTTGCGCGTCTGAATATCAAGACCTGTCGTTGGTTCATCCAAGAAAAGAATATCTGGTCGCGAAAGAAGAGCACGCGCAATATCAACCCGACGTTTTTGCCCACCTGACAAAGTTCCATATAGTTGTTTCTGGAAAGCAGTCAAACCCAGTTGATGAATCAAATCATCCACACGACTTGCCGCAATCTCCTTATACTGTTGAGCACGAATCGTGAGATTTTCCCTAACCGTCAACATCTCATCCAGTACACTAGCTTGAAAAACCACTCCGATTTTCGTATTTGGCGCATATCGAATCTGACCTTGTGTCGGATTTTTCAAACCGATTAACATGGAAATGGTGGTTGATTTCCCTGCACCATTGGGTCCCAAAATAGCATTGAAACTTCCTCTTTCAAACTCTAACTGAATATCATCGACAGCCATATGATTGCCGTACCGTTTAGTCAAATGTTTAGCTTGTAAAATCATATTTTCCCCTCCTCTTTACCACACTAGTTTAACAAAAAGAATGAAAGAAAAATCGACTTTTGAGATAAGCAGTTAAAATGAAAGGACAAGTGGTAAAATAATGGTGGCTAAGTTAAAGTGGTGCAGGCTGCAACCGTTTTTCTTCTATCGAATCACTAGAGGAAGTTTAAAATCACTTACAACCAAACATTATTTTTTAAAACATGCGCTATAAAAGAGGTGTTTTACCACATCTAGCAGAAAAAGCCAAGAGTCGGTAGTATTGTTCTCACCAAAGCAAACAATAAAAAATGAATCAGAAATCATGACACACTCTCCTTTCTAGAAAAATGAAATTGCTGAATAGGACAGGATTGAATTTGAAGCAAGCAAGTATGGTCCTGAATTTGAAACTGCCATTAACGATAAGTCTATCTATTAGGAAAGAAATCTTCAATACAAGCAAAAACAGCTCTTGTTATCCAAGAAGAGCTGTTCTATTTTATGAAAGAGAAAGTCACTAGTGACCCTTGTGCTTCTCTCTACGTTTTTGCTGTTTGCGCTCAAATTTCTCTTGTTTGAGCAATTGCTTTTGGAGACTAGATTGATGTTTTGAATGCTTTTTTCGTTCCTCGTACTGCAACTGCAAGAGCTCTTGTGACTTAGAAGAAACTTTCTGCTTCACCTGTTTCTTTACAGCTCGCTGCAGACGCTTCGGATTCTTAATCTTCACATGCTGTTTAACTGTTGCCTCTGGACTAAAAGATAATCGAACAAACTGAGTCTGTATAAGCCTCAAAATTTCATCCTCTTTTGGTTCCTGACCAAATGTCACACGACAAACTTGATAAGATTCTCGATACACCTGTTCGAACAAACCATGCCAAAATCCATCTTCAAAATAAACTGTCAAGCCAATTGAAACGATTTCCATGACAGCACCTCCTTAAATCTATCCCTAAGAATGGACAACCAAGGAGGAAGGTTACTGATAGGCTTGCCTACGTCTGGACCACCAACCAGAACTGTGTTTTTATCTTAGTTGGGACTATTATAGCACGGTTCAGCACTATCTACAAATTTTTCAGATGTGTATCAAAAAAATTTATCGTGGCAAACCAAGAGTCTACACTTTCTTTCATTAATAAGCGCCAATCTTTTCGATAACGATGATTCGGTTGATAAGCAACCGTCAACATATGCCCCGTTTCATGGTATTTTTTAAACAAAATGGATTTCCCTTTATAATGTGAAATAATATCATCTATCGCGGATGACGCATTCCATATTTCATCAACATCACTTCCTAGCAATAATAAAGGAGAGGCAATTTTACTCACATCAATCTGAGCCCTACTATCTTCAGGAATATGTTTTCCAAAAAACTTGTTTAACAAATAATTTCCTAGTTGAAATTTTTGATACGGAAGTTCTTTTTGCAAATATGTCCAAGAAGATGAATGAGAGTTGAGTTTTCCCTTTATTCCTTCAAATATTACATTTGAGGGGGAATTGAGTACCAAACATTGCACATCATCCAAAATACTTTGTCCAGCTAGAACAAGCTCTGCTCCTTTAGAACGACCATATATTCCTATTTTTGTATTATCAACTTGAGGATGATGATATAGAAAATCTTTCGCTTCCTCCAGACATTCTATCGGAATTCGTTCTAAGTTTTGAGGTAATCCCTCTAAACCAAAATAAGCTATCGCAAGGCAAATATAGCCTCTAGAAGATAAAAGTTGGGCAATGTTCTGAGCTTTTTCAATTCTTCCCTCACTACCGCTAACAATAATCACGGCTGGCGCCTTTCTTAACTTTTCATCATAAAATAATCGACCTTGAAAATGCTTATCATAAATATCTTGATACCTTATTCCCAGATTCATATAACGCCTTACAAAACTTTGCTCCGCGACCACATCTTTCCCCAGCCTGATTTTAATTTCAACACCAAAACAATCTCGCAATGGAATTCTATCAAGAGAACTGGGTAATCTCCTTTTCCTATTCTTCAACGGTTTCGCATTAAAGAACAAGCCCATTTCTGAAACCCCTTTATAAGATCCTGAAATGGCTGCTGTTTGAGAGGTGTCAATCATACCGTCCTGATCAGATAAAAAAATTGCGGTTGATTTCCACACGACACCATGATCTAAAAGTAAGGGAGCATTTATACAGTAATAATCAGACAGGTACATTTCTACACAATACCTTGTCCTTGGTTCTAAACCATTGATAGTAATATAAAAAGATTCATCTGCTAAGTCAGTTTGTGAAATCAGTTCAATGTTTACACTCATATCTTCTCCTTTTGTTAATATACTTAACAACCAAATTTAAAATTTACCGTGACTTTCACCACGGTAATCCTCCCCATACATTTTCAATATCATCCATCAATTTCACAACTGTTTGAAGCTCCTCCTCGCTATAGTTGTTTAAAACTGAAAAGACCGATTCTTCAATATATGCTTGTTGCTCCTTATGGATTTTAAAAACTTCGATGCCTTTTTCAGATAATCTCAAATATTTATTTTTCCCATTATTCGGAGTAAAATCAAAAACAACTAAATTTTTTTGAATTAATCTCTTGACACTTTGAGTTATTGCACTTCTCGAAACTTTTAATAATTCAGATAATTTCACTAGATTTAAGGGCTGATTTTTCCCAATCACAACAATCAAATGTACCTCATTCAACGTAATGGATTTGTCAATACTAATTTTATGTTGATTTTTTTTTAGCTGTTCAAATGCTAAAATAAATCTATTGAAACGATTATTAAATGTAATAAATTCTTTTTTATCCATAATCTCTCTTTTCTTTGTTAATTATATTAACAAAATAGAAACTTCTTGTCAAATAAAAATCCTCCAGATTCTACTCTGAAGGATTCCTATCTTATTTCACAACGATATTGACGAGTTTAGTTGACTCAAACAGTTTAAGAAACTGTCCGAGGTTTGAAATCAGCAAATCAACTGATTACTTCGTTACAATATTCACCAGTTTATTCGGTACTGCAATCACCTTCACGATTTCCTTGCCGTCAATTTCTGCTTTAACTTTTTCATCTGCTAGAGCGATTTCTTGCAATTCTTCGCGTGATAGGTCTTTAGCAACCATCAATTTGGCACGGACTTTACCTTTGATTTGGACGACGATTTCGATTTCGTCTTCAACCAATTTACTCTCGTCCCATGCTGGCCAAGCCACGTAAGAGATGGATTCACCTGTTGCTGCAACTGTTTGCCAGAGTTCTTCTGCTAAGTGAGGTGCAAATGGGGCAATCAATTGGATAAAGCCTTTGGCATAGTCTACATAGAGTTTGTCTTCCTTGTTGGCAGCGTTGACAAAGACCATGAGTTGGGCAATGGCTGTGTTGAATTTCATGGATTCGATTTGCTCAGTGACAGCTTTGACTGTTTCATTGTAAACCTTGTCAAGAGCACCATTGTTTTCCGTAACGATTTCTTTACTTGTAATCAAACGGTAAACACGGTCTAGGAATTTACGACTTCCTTCAAGACCTTCTTCTGACCAAGCGATGGAAGCGTCAAGTGGTCCCATAAACATTTCATAGATACGAAGGGTGTCAGCACCGTATTGTTCCACTACGTCGTCTGGGTTAACAACATTCTTGAGGGATTTAGACATTTTGGCTGGTGCTTGCTCCAACTCTTCCCCTGTTTCCACATGGAAGAAGGATCCGGCACGTTTTTCAACCTTGTCAGTCGCTACAAGAGCTCCACGGTGGTCACGGTAGCTTGTTCCCAAAATCATTCCTTGGTTAAAGAGTTTTTGGAATGGTTCCTTAGTCGGAACAACACCGAGGTCATAGAGGAATTTGTGCCAGAAACGAGCATAAAGTAAGTGAAGAACGGCATGCTCCGCACCACCTACATAGATATCTAC
This sequence comes from Streptococcus oralis, assembly GCF_018448765.2. GTDB lineage: Bacteria > Bacillota > Bacilli > Lactobacillales > Streptococcaceae > Streptococcus > Streptococcus oralis_BM. The sequence continues at coordinate 220,510 of NZ_JAHCMC020000001.1, read as the reverse complement.
TGGCAACCATTGTTTGAGGAGATCCTCGTCAGCCAATTTCTCAGTATTGTGTGGGTCAATATAACGGAGGTAGTACCAGCTTGAACCAGCCCACTGTGGCATGGTGTTGGTTTCACGACGACCTTTGACACCATCTTCACGAGTCACTTCAAGCCAGTCGGTCAAGTTAGCTAGTGGACTTTCACCAGTACCTGAAGGACGGATGTCCTTAGTTACAGGCAAGACAAGTGGCAATTCATTTTCAGGGACGGCTGTTGAAGTTCCATCTTCCCAATGAATGATTGGGATTGGCTCACCCCAGTAACGTTGACGACTAAAGAGCCAGTCACGGAGACGGTAGGTGACTTTTTCTTGACCGTAGCCTTTTTCTTCCAACCAAGCCACAATCTTAGCAATAGCGTCTTCTTTGTTAAGGCCATCTAGGAAGTCTGAATTGACATGAAGACCATCTTCAGTATAGGCAGCTTCTGCTACATTTCCACCTTCAAGCACTTCTACGATTGGAAGGTCAAATTGTTTGGCAAATTCCCAGTCACGTTGGTCATGGGCTGGAACAGCCATTACCGCACCTGTCCCATAGCTCGCAAGAACATAGTCGGCAATCCAGATTGGAATTTCCTTGCCATTGACAGGGTTGATGGCATAAGCACCAGTCCATACACCTGTTTTTTCCTTAGCAAGGTCGGTACGAGCCAAGTCAGACTTGAGACTAGCTTGGTGTTTGTAGTCCGCAACTGCATCAGCTTGCTCTGAGCTTGTAATGGCATCTACTAGTTCATGCTCAGGAGCCAAGACTGTGAAAGTCGCTCCGAAAAGCGTATCAGGACGAGTAGTAAAGACGGTAAATTCCTTGTCAGTCCCCTTCACTTTGAAGGTTACATTGGCACCAGTTGATTTCCCAATCCAGTTACGTTGCATGTCCTTGATAGACTCTGGCCAATCCAACTCATCCAAGTCATTAAGCAAGCGCTCTGCATAGGCCGTGATTTTAAGCATCCATTGGCGCATCGGTTTGCGGACAACTGGATAGCCTCCACGTTCAGAAGTTCCGTCCGGAAGGACTTCTTCGTTTGCAATGGCTGTTCCCAATTCCTCAACCCAGTTTACTGGTACTTCGGCTTCATAGGCCAAGCCTTTTTCGTAAAGCTTGGTGAAGATCCATTGCGTCCACTTGTAGTAGTTTGGATCTGTTGTGTTGACTTCACGATCCCAGTCATAAGAGAAGCCAAGCGCATTGATTTGGCGTTTGAAGTTGGCAATATTTTCAGCTGTAAATTCTGCTGGGTCATTTCCTGTGTCCATGGCATATTGCTCAGCAGGCAAACCAAAGGCATCCCAACCCATTGGGTGAAGGACATTGTAGCCTTGCGCACGTTTGTATCGGCTGAGAATATCGGTTGCTGTGTAGCCTTCTGGGTGTCCTACGTGCAGACCTGCTCCAGATGGATAAGGAAACATATCAAGAGCATAAAACTTCGGTTTTGATGCATCTGTTCCTGTCTTAAATGTATGATGTTCTGCCCAGTAGCCCTGCCACTTAGGCTCAATTTCTTTATGATTGTAAAAACTCATGGTCTCTCTCCAATTTTATGATGTTACTATTATACCATTTTCAAGAGATTTTTACAGATGAAATCATGAAGTTTCCATTGATACCTATTACAAAACATACTCTAACTATTTCCTTTTAATTGACCACCAAAATTGAAAGTTGTATAATGCTAGCTGGAGGAAATAATCATGGATTTACAAACTATTTTTGCATATGGGTTCATTCTCATTTTCATCATCACAGAAACGTGGATTAAAAGGAAAACAAAATCAAACAATGAAAATAACTCTGAAGACAAAGGAAGTCGTTACATCATTATTGGTAGTGTTGTTTGTTGTCTTCTATTAATGAATGAACAACTTCTACCTTCTATAGCTCAATTGCCACATTTTTTGATCTATATTGGAATTCTCCTTTCTCTAGCCGGCTTTGTATTACGTATCTATGCAGTTAATTATCTTGGGAAGAATTTTACACTTGCGGTTCAAACAACAGATAGTCAGCAGTTGGTAGAAGCAGGGCCCTATTCTATAGTAAGAAATCCTGCCTATACTGGTAGCATCGTATCCATACTTGGCTTGTCAATTGTTTCATTAAATCCTCTCACAATTATTATTTGTCTCATTCTATTGGTAGTTGGTTACAGTATTCGATTAAAAGTAGAAGAAAAAGCCTTATACAATCATTTTGGAAAAGCATATGAAACATACTGTCAAAAGGTTCGCTATCGAATTTTCCCTTATATTTGGTAATTTCACTCAAATATAACATATCTTTCAACTAGGTTTGACTGATTGCTAAACATGATAAATATTTTTTTAATGAAGGATTGAGTTTTGCGTTATGCAAGATTCAATCCTTTTAGTTTAATTTCATTCTGTCTATATCTCCTTTATGGTATCATTCTCCAAAATGATTCTAGCCTTCCTTTCATAACATCACATCCCCCAAAAATTTTTACTTTTTCGGAACTATTGATTTAAATCATATCCTTTAACTCAAAATTAGCTCCTAATCGGAGCTAACTTCTATTAACTATTTGTCTCTAACATCTTCTCACGTCCGAGCTCTCGATAGCTACGGTCACCAACAACTTCTACGCTAAACTGACCGTCCTCATATTCAAGAATCGTCACGCTACCATTATCTAAACCATGCGGATGCATGCCGTTGATCAGGTAAACAATGGTCCCAATCGTCATTCCATGGCTCACGACGAGAGCATTGCCCCCACCTTGTTCTTCCATTTCTTTGGCAATCGCTTCAAAGCCTTCCTTGATTCGACTACTGAGTTTTTTCCAACCTTCAGCCCAGCCTGCAGTATCAACCTCTACCAAACCCTCAGCCAGTTCAGCATAAGACAATTGGTGAACATGGTCTACATTGAAAATTCTCGGAATCAATCCCATAAAGAGGTCCCCATCATAGGCTCCATCAAAACTACCAAAGCACCACTCTCTGATGCGCTTGTCCATGCGGTAAGGGATTTTTCCCTGCAAGCCAAGTTCTTCTAGGATAATTCCCATAGTTTGAATGGTGCGCCCTGAATCACTGGAATAAGCGCGGTCAAATTGTAAACCAGACTCTCTCAAGCCAATTCCCAGTTCATGGATTCCCAACTCACCTTCTGCGGTCAGAGGCGTATCACTCCATCCTTGTGCACGTCCAATCGTGTTAAACATCGTTTTTCCATGACGGACCAAGTACAATCTTACTTTAGACATTTTCTATCCTCCATTTTCTTCTATTATATCATGGATCAAAGAAATATTCGGCTTTCAAAAGCAAAGCCAACATTTGTAAATTATCCAAAAGAAAAGCTACCCTCATGGTAGCTTCCCTAGGAGATTATTATGAAAAAGTTTAGGATTTCTATTAAATAAAGTTAGGAGGTCTTTATTTAATGATTATAGTATACACAGTCATCCTTAAACTCAACTTAAATCTTCTCGCTTTTTTATTAATTTTTAAAACTATGGATTGGAGCTGGGATTTGCCCACCGCGATAAATGAAATCAACAGACGAAGCCCTGTTGACTTTCATCACTGGAGCTGTCCCTAGCAATCCACCAAACTCAATCATATCGCCTTCTTTGCCCTTTGGAATAATACGAACAGCTGTCGTTTTCATGTTAATAACACCGATTGCCGCCTCATCCGCAATCATAGCCGCAATGGTTTCAGCAGGCGTATCTTCCGGAATGGCAATCATATCCAGTCCAACTGAACAGATAGCAGTCATGGCTTCTAGTTTCTCTAAATTTAGAGAGCCATCTTGCACCGCAGCAATCATCCCCTCATCTTCAGAAACGGGGATAAAAGCACCTGACAAGCCACCGACTTGGTTACAAGCCATCACTCCGCCCTTCTTAACTTGGTCATTCAAAAGGGCGAGGGCAGCCGTCGTCCCATGCGTACCAACTGTTTCTAGGCCCATTTCCTCAAGGACACGAGCCACAGAATCACCAACCGCAGGAGTTGGCGCCAAACTTAGGTCGACAATTCCAAAGTCAACACCCAGTCTCTCGCTGGCCATCTGACCAACTAATTGACCGATACGAGTAATCTTAAAGGCCGTTTTCTTGACCGTCTCGGCTACTACATCAAAGCTCTGTCCACGAACCTTTTCCAAGGCGCGCTTGACCACACCAGGACCCGAAACTCCGACATTGATGATAACATCTGCTTCGCCAACACCATGGAAAGCCCCTGCCATAAAAGGATTGTCCTCAACAGCATTAGCAAATACGACCAACTTGGCCGCACCCATATCTGATAGCGCAGCTGTCTCCTTGATGATACGTCCCATGTCTGCAACTGCAGTCATGTTGATACCTGACTTAGTTGAGCCAATGTTAACAGACGAACAAACCTTGTCTGTCTCAGCTAGAGCGCGTGGGATAGAATTGATGAGAATTTCATCTCCTTTTTGGTAGCCTTTTTGTACCAAAGATGAGAATCCACCGATAAAGTCAACACCAATCTCCTTGGCAGCCTTGTCAAGTGCCTTTGCCAAAACAACATAGTCTGTCGCATCAGTCGCAGCACCAATTAAAGAAATCGGAGTCACCGATACCCGTTTATTAACAATAGGAATCCCAAGTTCTGCAGCAATTTCATCTCCCACAGCCACTAGATTTGCAGCTTTAGTGGTGATTTTTTGGTAAATCTTTTCAGCAGCACGATTGATATCTGGATCAATACAGTCCAAAAGGGAAATCCCCATGGTGATGGTTCTGATATCGAAGTTCTGCTCTTCGATCATGGCAATGGTTTCCGTAACTTGTCTAATATCCATGATAACCTCCTAGATATTGTACATAGCATCAAAAATCGCTGCACTTTGAATATTGATTTTGACATTCAAGGTCTGACCGAATGTTTCAAACTCATTTCTGAGAGAGGTAAAATCTTGTTTTTCGTCACTAGAAACGACCGCCATCATGGTAAAGTATTCATCCAACACCGTCTGAGAAATATCGTCAATATTCAACCCCAACTCTGCAATCTTAGTAGACACGCCTGCAACAATCCCAGCCTTGTCCTTACCAACCACTGTAATAATAGCCTTCATCCTTATACCCCATTTCTACGATTTTTAGAAAAACTGAACGTTTTTGATTTTCTTTTTCCCTAGTATAGCATATTTCCGTAAAAAACACTAAAAAACGCCTGCTTACGAAGTTGTTCTTAAGAAAAAAACAATTTCGTAAACAAGCGTCTACCCTATCAAATGATGATGAGTGTTCCCGCTAGGACCGAAGTCCCAGCGGTAGACCAGAGCTAGACTAAGAGCACAAGACTCCATCATCATAACACTCAACAAAATTGATGATTTTATACTAATTCGATGATCGCCATTGGCGCAGCATCACCACGACGTGGTTCAGTTTTAAGGATACGAGTGTATCCACCGTTACGTTCAGCATAACGAGGTGCGATTTCTGAGAACAATTTTTGAAGTGCTGTAGTAGAAGTGTACTTATCAGTTGCTTCATCATAGTTTTCAGATGCGATTTCATTACGTACGAAAGCAGCTGCTTGACGACGTGCATGCAAATCACCACGTTTACCTAGAGTAATCATTTTTTCAACAGTTTTACGGATTTCTTTAGCACGAGCTTCAGTTGTCACGATTGATTCGTTGATCAAAAGGTCAGTTGTCAAATCGCGAAGCATTGCTTTACGTTGTGAGCTAGTGCGTCCTAGTTTACGGTAAGCCATGTATTCCTCCTTTATTTATCTTTTAATCCAAGACCCAAGTCAATGAGTTTGAGTTTCACTTCTTCCAAACTCTTACGTCCAAGATTTCGTACTTTCATCATCTCTGCTTCAGATTTTTCTGTCAAATCATGCACAGTATTGATACCGGCACGTTTCAAACAGTTATATGAACGCACAGACAAGTCCAGTTCCTCAATCGTACGATCCAAAATACGGTCGTCCGATTCAGTATCAGCTTCTTTCATCACTTCTGCAGATTTAGCAATCTCTGTAAGATTTGTAAACAAATCAAGATGTTCTGTCAAGATACGTGCTGAAAGCCCTAAAGCATCTTCTGGAATAATTGTTCCATTTGTCAAGATTTCAAGGGTTAATTTGTCAAAACCATCGTTACTACCTACACGAGCAGGTTCAACTTGATAGTTGACTTTTGTAACTGGTGTATAAATAGAATCTACAGCAAGTGTTCCAACTGGCGCATTATCTTTTTTGTTTTCATCAGCAGGCACATATCCACGACCACTGTTAACAGTCATTGTCGCCTTTAGAGAAGAACCTTCACCGATTGTAAAGAGATAATGATCTGGATTTACAATCTCAATATCACTGTCAGTCAAAATATCTCCAGCTGTAATTTCAGCAGGACCTTCAACGTCAAGCTCAATGATTTTTTCGTCTTCAACGTATGATTTCACTGCAATCCCTTTAATGTTCAGAATGATTTGCATCACGTCTTCACGAACACCTGGAACTGTGTCAAACTCATGTAACACACCATCAATGTTGATAGATGTCACAGCTGCCCCTGGTAGAGAAGCTAGTAGTACACGACGAAGAGAGTTACCAAGAGTTGTACCGTAGCCACGTTCAAGTGGTTCGATTACAAACTTGCCATAATCTTTATTTTCATCAATTTTTGTTATATTTGGTTTTTCAAACTCAATCATTTAGTTACTCCCTCTTAAACGAAAAGCAGTGTAATGCGATGATTATACACGGCGACGTTTTGGAGGACGAGCACCATTGTGTGGCACTGGAGTCACATCACGAATTGCTGTTACTTCAAGACCAGCGGCAGCAAGCGCACGAATAGCTGACTCACGACCAGAACCTGGACCTTTTACAGTAACTTCAACTGATTTAAGACCGTGTTCTTGTGCAGATTTAGCAGCAGCTTCAGAAGCCATTTGAGCAGCGAATGGTGTAGATTTACGAGAACCTTTGAAACCAAGAGCACCAGCTGATGACCAAGCAATTGCATTACCATGCACATCAGTAATCATAACAATAGTGTTATTAAATGTAGCGTGAATATGAGCAATACCAGATTCGATATTCTTTTTCACACGACGTTTACGTGTTGGTTTAGCCAAGACTTTTACCTCCTATATTATTTTTTCTTACCAGCAATCGCAACAGCTTTACCTTTACGAGTGCGAGCGTTATTTTTAGTGTTTTGTCCACGGACAGGAAGTCCACGACGGTGACGAATACCACGGTATGAACCGATTTCCATCAAACGTTTAATGTTCAAGTTTACTTCACGACGAAGGTCACCTTCAACTTTGATTGCATCCACTTCACGACGGATAGCATCTTCTTGATCTGATGTAAGGTCACGTACACGAACATCTTCTGAGATTCCAGCAGCAGCCAAAATTTTCTTAGATGTTGAAAGTCCGATACCATAAACGTAAGTCAATGAGATTACTACGCGTTTGTCATTTGGAATGTCAACTCCAGCAATACGAGCCATGTTTTCTCCTTTCTATCTTATCCTTGACGTTGTTTGTGTTTTGGATTTGCTGGGCAAATTACCATAACACGACCATTACGACGAATTACTTTACAGTATTCGCAAATTGGTTTGACCGATGGTCTTACTTTCATTTCTTATCCCTCCAAGTTTTTCGATTATTTAAAGCGGTAAGTGATACGTCCACGTGTCAAGTCATATGGACTCATCTCGACAGTAACACGATCTCCCGCTAAAATACGAATATAGTTTTTACGAATTTTACCAGAAACTGTTGCTAAAATCTGATGTCCATTTTCAAGTTCAACCGTAAACATTGCGTTCGGCATTGTATCGACTACTTTGCCTTCAACTTCAATCACATCGTCTTTTGCCACGCAAAAGCACCTCCATAAATTTCGATTCGATGCCTCAAGACACAGAGGCAACAATTATAAGTCAGACTATCTCAGTATAACATTTGTCGCGATTTTTTGCAAGTATGAAAAACGCTTTATTTCAAATTTGTCAATACTTTTTCGATGTCTTTGAACACATCATTGATATCTTGATTTCCTTCGATATCATGAACTAAACCTTTAGCACGATAGTGAGCAATGATTGGTTCACCTTGTGCAATATTGACATCCAAACGACGCTTCACTGTCTCAGGTTTATCATCTTCGCGTTGGTAGTAATCCTCTTCTTTGTAGTCAACTGGTGGATTGAAAACTTTGTGGAAAGTTTCACCTGTTTTGCGGTGAATGATACGGCCACTCAAGCGTTCCAAGAGACAGTCTGGATTCACTTCGATGTTGATTACTCCTTCAAGTTCAATACCAAGTTCAGCCAATGTTTCATCCAAGGCATGAGCTTGTTCAATCGTACGTGGGTAACCATCTAACAAGAAACCTGTTTCTTTGATATCGTCCTGTGAAAGGCGTTCTTTAACAATACCATTTGTAACTTCGTCTGGGACCAACTCACCTTTGTCAATATATGACTTTGCGAGTACACCCATTTCAGTTTGATTAGCCATTGCAGCACGGAACATATCGCCTGTTGAGATATGTGCAACATGGAATTTCTCCACAATTTTAGCTGCTTGCGTTCCCTTACCTGCTCCAGGTAAGCCCATAATCAAAAGATTCATGATAGGATCTCCTTATTTTGTATTTAAATAGAAGCAGAAATCTATTTCAACCCCTATTTAAAAACAAAATAGAAGAGAGGAGATAAAAATCTGACAACGTCTTCGATTTTTACACTCCACTCTCTGAGCAATAGTCAATTTTATTTCCTATTACAACTATTCTGTTGTGTCTAAGAAACCAACATACTTACGTTTCAATAGATACCCTTCCAATTGTTTAATTCCTTCAATACCTGTCGAGATAATGATTAGTAGACTTGTTCCCCCAAAAGCAACAACTTCTGAAAGGCCAAATACATCTTTAGCTACGATAGGTAAGATAGAAATAACACCTAGGAAGAGAGAGCCGACAGTAGCAAGACGACGAAGAAGTTTCGACATGTATTCTTCTGTCCCTTTACCAGGACGGACCCCATGAATGTAGGCTCCACTCTTTTGCAAGTTTTCTGCTGCCTTCTCTGGATTGATCTGTACAAACGTATAGAAGAATGTAAAGAGAATGATCAACAAGGCATACATAGCAACACCTGTCGGAGACGTTGTAGATAACATTTCCTGTGCTGTACGTACCCAAGCCCAATCATGACCTGTAGCACTCAAAAATTGAAGAATGGCTGCAGGTGCTGCTGTAATGGAACTTGCAAAGATAACTGGGATAACCCCTGCTGGGTTTACCTTCAAAGGGAGGTATGAACTTGATGGGGCTCCTTGAGCAACTTTTGTATATTGGATTGGGATTTTATATTCTGCCTGTTGAACATATGTTGTAAAGTAAACAATCAACAAGACAGCGATAATCAAAATAACAACAAAGATAATAGATGAAGTCAATCGGCTACTTGGGATATTGACAAAGTAGTCAACATAGATACCCTTAATCATCTCAGGAATTGAAGCGACAATACCTGCAAAGATGATCATAGAAACACCGTTACCATATCCTTTATCTGTAATTTGTTCCCCAAGCCAAGTTACAATCATACTACCTGCTGTTAGGATGATCCCAATGGTCACAAAGACTTGTGGAGTTAAATCTGTCGTTAATAATTTCGCTCCAGATAGAGTATTAAACCCTGCTGTAATCCCGATAGATTGAACAAATGCAAGCACCAGTGCAATATAACGAGTAGCCTGGTTTAGTTTTCTCCGTCCTACTTCCCCTTGTTTGCCCCATTCTACAAACTTCGGTAAAATATCCATTTGTAGCAATTGAACAACGATAGAAGCAGTGATGTACGGACTTACACCAAGTGCAAAAACGGAGAAGTTCTTCATGGCATTCCCTGAAACAAGACTAAGCATGTTTAAGAAAGATAAACCACTGAGAGCTTCTAAACTTTTTGCATTCACCCCTGGAACAGTAATACTTGTCCCAATACGGAAAACAAGAATGATAAAAATTGTAAAGAGAATTTTTGATCGAACTTGTTTAACCTTGAGAGCTTCTTTTAATAATTTAAAAAACATGGGTCACCTCTCTTAGATGACTTCTACAGAACCACCTTTAGCAGTGATAGCTTCCTCAGCTGATTTAGAGAATTTAGCCGCTTTAACAGTCAATTTCTTAGTCAATTCACCGTTACCAAGAATTTTAACGCCTGATTTTTCAGCTTTCACAATTCCTGCTTCGATAAGCACAACTGGAGTCACTTCAGCACCATCTTCAAAGACGTTCAATTGGTCAAGGTTTACAATTGCGTATTCTTTAGCGTTGATGTTAGTGAATCCACGTTTTGGAAGACGACGGAACAATGGAGTTTGTCCACCCTCAAAACCAAGGCGAACTCCGCCACCGCTACGAGCTTTTTGACCTTTTTGACCGCGACCAGATGTTTTACCGTTACCTGATGAAGTACCACGACCAACACGGTTACGTACTTTACGAGAACCTTCTGCAGGTTTCAATTCATGAAGTTTCATTATTATTTTCTCCTCTTTTGTAAAATGCTAGCGCCGATAAGAGAGAAAAGGTTGTCTCCCTTATCAACTCGCCTATACATCGTCATCTTAGATGACTATATCTAGTTTTAGGGGATGAGTATTGCCACATCCCCTAAAAATCATTAGTTTACTTCTTCAACTGTTACCAAGTGAGATACTGCAGTGATCATACCACGGATAGCAGCATTGTCTTCTTTAATAACAGAGCTGTTCAATTTGCCAAGTCCAAGTGCTACAACAGTTTTACGTTGTGATGGAATGCGTCCGATTGGAGACTTAGTCAAAGTAATTTTAATTTGAGCCATTTTATCCCCTTTCTTATGCCAAATCAGAAACTGAAATACCACGAAGGGCAGCAACTTCTTCAGCGCGTTTCAATTGTTTCAAACCTTCAACAGTTGCGCGAACAATGTTGATTGGAGTGTTAGAACCAAGTGATTTAGATGTAATATCTGCCACACCTGCCAATTCCACAACGGCACGAACTGCACCACCAGCGGCAACTCCAGAACCTTCTACAGCAGGTTTCAACAATACTTTAGCTCCACCGAATTCTGAAAGAACTTCGTGTGGGATTGTTGTTCCAACCATAGGAACTTCAATCAAGTTTTTCTTAGCATCTTCTACTGCTTTGCGGATTGCTTCTGGAACTTCTTGAGCTTTACCAGTACCAAATCCTACACGACCGTTGTGGTCACCGACAACAACAAGAGCTGCGAAACGAAGACGACGTCCACCTTTAACAACTTTTGTAACACGGTTGACAGCAACTACGCGTTCTTCTAATTCAACTGCATTGTCTTTAAATGCCATTTTCTAGTGTCCTCCTATTAGAATTTCAATCCGTTTTCACGAGCTGCATCAGCCAAAGCTTTCACACGTCCGTGATATAGATATCCACCGCGGTCGAACACCACTTCTGAAATACCTTTAGCGTTTGCACGTTCTGCAACGAGTTTACCGACAGCAACGGCTTGTTCAGTTTTAGTTCCTTTTGAAACTTCTTTGTCAAGAGTTGAAGCACTTGCGAGCGTTACACCCGCTACGTCATCAATCACTTGAGCGTAGATGCCTGTATTAGAACGGAATACGTTCAAACGTGGGCGATCAGCAGTTCCAGAGAGTTTTCCGCGAACGCGACGGTGGCGTTTTTGACGGAGTTTGTTTTTATCTGGTTTAGAAATCACAGTTTTCACCTCTTTAGTTTTAAATCGCGTGCTATGCACAAAGTTGGAAAATAGGTTGGTGGTTGAAAATCAACCACTCAACATTATTTACCTGTTTTACCTTCTTTAAGACGAACGTACTCTCCAACGTAACGAATACCTTTACCTTTGTAAGGTTCTGGTGAACGAAGGCTACGTACGTAAGCAGCTGTTTGCCCAACCACTTCTTTTGAAATTCCGCTAACAACAATTGTTGTTGGGTTTGGAAGTTCAAAAGTAATCCCTTCTGGAGCTTCAACTTCATCTGGATGAGATTTACCAACAGCCAAAACAAGTTTTGATCCTTGAAGTTGTGCACGGTAACCAACCCCACGCATTTCAAGTTCTTTCTTGAATCCTTCTGATACACCAATTACCATGTTGTTCAAAAGGGCACGAGTAGTTCCGTGGATAGTTTTCATTTCTTTTGAATCGTTTGGACGGTGAAGAGTTACTTCAGTACCTTCCACGCGAATTTCAATATCTTTTGAGAACTTACGAGTAAGTTCTCCTTTAGGTCCTTTTACAGTTACTACGTTGTCATTGTTAGTGACTTCAACACCAGCAGGCAACACGATAACTTTATTACCAATACGTGACATGTTTATTTTCTCCTGTTAAATTGTCAGGCCTTGACGGCCAGTTTTCACGGGGTTAAATCGATTTCTCGATTTAAAGGAACATTTAGGTTTCAATTTCAAAGTGAATCTAGGCATCGTCTTGCAGGCATAACTTTGGGTTAGGCAAGAGACGATAACGAAGAGTCACAAAGAAATTGGGAGCTAAATATTACCAAACGTAAGCGATAACTTCCCCACCAACGTTCTTTTGACGAGCTTCTTTATCAGTAAGCAAACCTTCAGAAGTTGAAAGGATAGCAATTCCAAGTCCGTTAAGAACTTTTGGAAGATCTTCACGTTTTTTGTAGACACGAAGTCCTGGTTTAGAAACACGTTTCAAGTTAGTGATAACTTTTTCACCGTTTGGTCCGTATTTAAGGAATACACGGATGATGCCTTGTTTGTCATCTTCGATGATTTCAACGTTTTTTACAAAACCTTCGCGTTTAAGGATTTCAGCAATCCCTTTTTTGATGTTTGATGCAGGTACTTCAAGTACTTCGTGTTTCGCTTGGTTAGCGTTACGAATACGAGTTAGGAAGTCTGCGATTGGGTCAGTCATAACCATTTTGTTTTTCTCCTCTTACTAGTAGTTTGCAAGTTGCACTTGCTAGTTAATGATTGAGCTGGGCTCAGATAGTATTGACACATTCAAATGAGAGAACTCTTATTTGAACACGAGCTACAACCTGTGCAAAAAAGATAAATTTGTTTTGGAGCATCGCTCCCTCACCAAATTTCCTATTTTCGCTGTGGTTGTTACGCTCTTTGTATCATGATATTACCAAGATGCTTTTGTTACACCAGGAATTTGTCCTTTGTAAGCTAATTCACGGAAGCAAACACGGCAAAGTTTAAATTTGCGGTAAACTGAATGTGGACGACCACATTTTTCACAACGAGTATAAGCTTGAGTAGAGAACTTCGCTGGACGTTTGTTCTTAGCAATCATTGATTTTTTAGCCATTAGATTTACCTCCTATATTATTTTGCAAAAGGCATTCCAAGGCCTGTAAGCAATGCACGTGACTCTTCGTCAGTGTTAGCAGTTGTTACGATAACGATGTCAAGACCACGAGTTTTGTCAACGTCATCAAAGTTGATTTCTGGGAAGATCAATTGTTCTTTCACACCAAGTGTGTAGTTTCCGCGTCCATCAAATGATTTTGTTGGAACACCGTGGAAGTCACGCACACGTGGAAGTGAAACTGAAACCAATTTATCCAAGAATTCGTACATACGTTCCCCACGAAGGGTAACTTTTGCACCGATCGCTACACCTTCACGAAGACGGAAGCCGGCGATTGATTTTTTAGCTTTAGTGATAAGTGGTTTTTGACCTGAGATAAGCGCCAATTCTTCAGCAGCTTTTTCAAGGCTTTTAGCGTTTGATACAGCTTCACCAACACCCATGTTCAAAACGATCTTATCTACTTTAGGCACAGCCATCACTGATGAGTAGTTGAATTGTTCTGTCAAAGCAGGAACTACTTCATTAAGATATTTTTCTTTTAAACGATTTGCCATTATACTTCTCCTTTCCTTCGTGATTAATCAAGCACTTCGCCTGATTTTTTGTTGTAGCGAACTTTTTTACCGTCTACAAATTTGTAACCAACACGACCAGCTACACCATTTTTGTCCAAAACTTGGACGTTTGATACGTGGATAGCTGCTTCTTTCTCGATGATACCACCTTGAGGAAGCTCGTTAGTTGGACGTTGGTGTTTCTTAACGATGTTAACACCTTCAACGATAACTTTGTTTACTTTTGGAAGGGCAGTAAGGACAACAGCTTCTGTTCCCTTATCTTTACCAGCGATTACGCGAACTTTGTCGCCTTTTTTTACAAACATTAGGTTTCTCCTTAATTTTTCTTACGCCCACAAGGGCACCCTAGCTTGAAGCTAGGGGACTAGTTTGTTTCTAAAAATTAAAGTACTTCTGGAGCAAGTGACACGATCTTCATGAAGCCACCTTCACGCAATTCACGTGCAACTGGGCCAAAGATACGTGTTCCGCGAGGAGTTTTGTCATCACGGATGATAACAGCTGCATTTTCGTCAAACTTGATGTATGAACCATCAGCGCGACGAGCACCTGATTTAGTACGAACGATAACAGCTTTTACAACGTCACCTTTTTTAACCGCACCACCAGGAGTAGCTTGTTTTACAGATGCCACAATGACATCACCGATGTTCGCAAATTTACGTTTAGAACCACCAAGAACTTTGATAGTCAAGATTTCGCGTGCACCGCTGTTGTCTGCGACTTTCAAACGAGTTTCTGTTTGAATCATTTCAGTTTTCTCCTTTCAGGCTTGATTAGATGATAACCGCTTCTTCAACAACTTCTACAAGACGGAAACGTTTTGTAGCTGAAAGCGGGCGAGTTTCCATGATACGTACGATATCGCCTTCTTTGGCAACATTGTTTTCATCATGTGCTTTGTATTTTTTAGAGTAGTTAATACGTTTACCATAGACTGGGTGGTTACGTTTTGTTTCAACTACAACTGTGATTGTCTTGTCCATTTTGTCAGATACAACACGTCCAACAAGAACTTTACGATTATTGCGTTCCATTGAAATTTCTCCTTCCCTAGTCTATTATTTCGCTTCAGATTGAACTGTTTTGATACGAGCGATTTGTTTTTTAACTTCTTTCAAGCGAGCTGTTTGTTCCAATTGACCAGTAGCAGCTTGGAAACGAAGTTCAAACAATTCTTTTTTCAATTCGTTTTCGCGCTTCGCGAGTTCTTCTTGAGAAAGACCACGAAGTTCTTTAACAAATTCTTTTACTTCATTAAGTTTCATGCCTTCTCCTTATT
Organism: Streptococcus oralis; assembly: GCF_018448765.2. GTDB lineage: Bacteria > Bacillota > Bacilli > Lactobacillales > Streptococcaceae > Streptococcus > Streptococcus oralis_BM. The sequence continues at coordinate 205,247 of NZ_JAHCMC020000001.1, read as the reverse complement.
CTGCTTCACGTTTTACGAATTTAGTTTTAACTGGCAATTTGTGGCTAGCAAGACGAAGCGCTTCACGTGCAATCTCTTCAGATACACCAGCAATTTCGAACATCACTTTACCACGTTTAACTGGTGCTACCCAACCTTCAGGTGCCCCTTTACCAGATCCCATACGCACACCGATAGCTTTAGCAGTGTATGATTTGTGTGGGAAGATTTTAATCCAAACTTTACCACCACGTTTCATGTAACGAGTCATGGCGATACGAGCAGCTTCGATTTGGCGGTTAGTGATCCAGTGGCTAGTTGTAGCTTGAAGACCGTATTCACCGAATGCTACTTCTTTTCCACCTTTTGCTTCACCGCGCATTTTTCCACGGAATTCACGACGGTGTTTAACACGTTTAGGTACTAACATTGGTTATTTACCTCCTTTAGTGTTTTTACGAGCTGGAAGAACTTCACCACGGTAGATCCATACTTTAACACCAAGTTTACCGTATGTAGTATCTGCTTCTTCCCAAGCGTAATCGATATCTGCACGAAGTGTGTGGAGTGGAACAGTTCCTTCTGAGTATCCTTCAGCACGGGCAATATCTGCACCGTTCAAACGACCTGATACTTGAGTTTTGATTCCTTTAGCTCCAGCACGCATTGCGCGTTGGATTGCTTGTTTTTGTGCACGACGGAAAGCAACACGTTGCTCCAATTGACGAGCAATTCCTTCACCTACAAGGTGAGCATCCAAATCAGGTTGTTTGATTTCGATGATGTTGATGTGTACTTGTTTTCCAGTCAATTTGTTAAGTTTTGCACGGAGTGCATCAACGTTAGCGCCACCTTTACCGATAACCATACCTGGTTTAGCAGTGTGAAGTGAAACGTTAACTTTGTTCACTGCGCGTTCGATTTCGATAGTTGAAACTGCTGCGTCAGCAAGTTCTTTTTGAACGAATTTACGGATTGCAAGATCTTCATGAAGGTAATCCGCGTATTCTTTTTCAGCATACCATTTGGCATCCCAATCACGGATGATGCCGACACGCATACCAATTGGATGTACTTTTTGACCCACGATGTTACCTCCTTATTTTTCTGCAACAGCTACAGTGATGTGAGCTGTACGTTTGTTGATTGGTGAAGCTGAACCTTTCGCACGTGGACGGAAACGTTTCATAGTTGGTCCTTCGTTTGCGAATGCCTCAGATACTACCAAGTTAGCTTTGTCCAAACCAAAGTTGTTTTCAGCGTTAGCTACAGCTGAATTCAAAACTTTCAAGATGATTTCAGCAGCTTTGTTTGGAGTGAATGTCAAGATTGCAATAGCGTCGGCTACGCTTTTACCACGAATATTGTCAAGAACAAGACGTGATTTACGAGGTGAAACACGTACTGTACGAGCCATTGCTTTAGCTGAAGTAATTTCTGCCATTTATGTTCTCCTTATTTTCTACGTGTTTTCTTGTCGTCTGCAGCGTGACCTTTGTAAGTACGAGTTGGTGCAAATTCACCAAGTTTGTGACCTACCATGTCTTCTTGGATGTAAACAGGTACGTGTTTACGTCCGTCATAAACTGCAATAGTGTAACCAATGAAACTTGGGAAGATCGTTGAGCGACGTGACCAAGTTTTGATAACTTTTTTCTTTTCATCGTTAGCTTGAGCTTCAACTTTTTTCATCAAATGCTCATCGACGAAAGGTCCTTTTTTAAGACTGCGTCCCATTTTTATGTTTTCTCCTTTAAATATTGTACCACAGCGGCTTGCGCTCACATGGAGCGCTACCGAGCTGGCGGATTTCCTAGTTGCTTAAGCGACTAGTTTACTATTATTTCTCGTTGCGACGACGAACGATAAGTTTGTCAGATTTCGCTTTCTTGTTACGAGTTTTAAGACCAAGAGCAGGTTTGCCCCATGGAGTAGATGGCGCTTTACGACCAACTGGTGCTTTACCTTCACCACCACCGTGTGGGTGATCGTTAGGGTTCATTACAGAACCACGAACTGTTGGGCGGATACCTTTCCAACGGCTACGTCCTGCTTTACCAAGGTTTACAAGTCCATGTTGTTCGTTTCCGACAACACCAACTGTAGCACGACAAGTTCCAAGAATCATACGAACTTCGCCAGATTGAAGACGAACAAGAACGTATTTACCTTCTTGACCCAATACTTGAGCAGAAGCTCCAGCTGCACGGACCAATTCTCCACCACGACCTGGTTTCAACTCGATGTTGTGGATCAAAGTACCAACTGGGATGTTAGCAAGTGGAAGAGCGTTTCCGACTTTGATATCTGCTTCAGGACCTGAAACGATACGTTGACCAACTTCAAGACCTTTTGGAGCGATGATGTATGCTTTCACACCGTCCGTGTAGTGTACAAGAGCGATGTTTGCAGAACGGTTTGGATCGTACTCGATAGTTTTAACAACTGCTTCAACGTTGTCTTTGTTACGTTTGAAGTCAACCAAACGGTAGAAACGTTTGTGCCCACCACCTTGGTGACGAACAGTGATACGACCGTTGTTGTTACGACCAGCCTTGTTCTTCAAAGCAACAAGCAATGATTTTTCAGGAGTGCTTGTTGTGATTTCAGCGAAATCCAAAGAAGTCATATTACGGCGACCGTTTGTTGTTGGTTTATAAACACGAATTCCCACGATATTTCCTCCTTAGATTATTCAGCTTCAGCAGCAAACAACTCGATTGCTTTTGAATCAGCTGTAAGAGTGATGATAGCTTTTTTAGTTTTGTTAGTAAAACCAGTGTAACGTCCAACACGTTTAGCTTTAGGTTTTACGTTGATTGTGTTGACATTTGCAACTTTAACACCTTCAAAAGCAGCTTCAACAGCTTGCTTAATCAAAAGTTTGTGTGCACGAGTGTCAACTTCAAATACATACTTTCCTGCTTCAAGTTGAGCCATTGAGCTTTCAGTGATAACAGGTTTTTTGATAACATCATACAAATTCATTATGCAAGAACCTCCTCGATTTTAGAGATAGCTGCTTGAGTAACAAGAAGTTTGTCACTATTTGCGATGTCAAGAACACTTGCAGTTGTAGCGGTCGCAACTTTCACGTTTGGAAGGTTACGAGCTGAAAGAGCTGCGAATTCGTTTCCTTCTTCAAGAATAACAAGGACTTTAGAATCGATGCTCAAAGCTGCAAGAACTTTTGCAAATTCAGCAGTTTTTGGAGCTGTAAATTCAAGAGAATCAACGGCTACAAATTTGTTTTCAGCAACTTTTTCTGAGTAAACAGATTTAAGCGCAAGGCGACGAACTTTTTGAGGAAGTTTGTACGCATAGCTACGTGGAGTTGGTCCGAAGACAGTTCCACCACCACGCCATTGTGGAGAGCGGATAGAACCTTGACGAGCACGTCCAGTTCCTTTTTGACGCCATGGTTTGCGTCCGCCACCTGAAACAGCTGAGCGATTTTTGACTGCGTGAGTTCCTTGACGAAGGCTAGCACGTTGGCTGATGATCACATCAAACACAACAGATTGGTTTGGTTCGATACCAAAGATTGCATCGTTAAGAACAACTTCGCCAGCTTGTTTACCAGTTTGGTCGAATAATGTTACATTTGCCATTTTGACTGTATTCCCCTTTCCTTATTATTTACCAGCTTTAACTGCTGACTTGATAGTGATAAGAGATTTCTTAGCACCTGGTACGTTACCTTTGATAAGGATAACGTTCTTTTCTGGAACAACTTGTACAACTTCAAGGTTTTGAATTGTTACGCGATCGCCACCCATACGTCCTGCAAGGTTTTTACCTTTGAACACGCGGTTAGGTGCAACAGGTCCCATAGAACCTGGACGACGGTGGTAACGAGAACCGTGAGCCATTGGTCCACGTGATTGTCCATGGCGTTTGATAACACCTTGGAAACCTTTACCTTTAGAAGTACCAGTTACGTCAACAACGTCTCCAGCTGCGAATGTTTCAACTGTGATTTCAGCACCAACTTCCAAGCCTTCAACGTTTTTGAATTCACGAATGAAGCGCTTAGGAGCCGTGTTAGCTTTCGCTACATGTCCTTTAGCAGGTTTGTTGCTCAATACTTCGCGTTTGTCATCGAAACCAACTTGGATAGCGTTGTATCCGTCTGTTTCAACAGTTTTAACTTGAAGAACAACGTTTGGAGTTGCTTCAATAACTGTTACAGGGATCAATTCGCCAGCTTCAGTGAAGATTTGAGTCATTCCCACTTTTTTCCCTAAGATTCCTTTTGTCATGAGAAAATAGTTCCTTTTCTATATTTTTTATTCAAAAAGTTTTTAACGAGCGTTTTTTATGCTCAAGCTTAAGATACAAAGGGCGTCAAACTCAAAGTGAAAATAGGAAACTGACACAGCGTCTAACAGACGCTAGAAAGTTTATCTTTTTCACACCGAGTTTAGCCCGTGTTCAATTAAATTGAAACACTAGCTTTTGCTCTTTTATATTTTAGATTACAGTTTGATTTCTACGTTTACACCACTTGGAAGATCCAATTTCATCAACGCATCAACTGTTTTTTGAGTTGGGTTAACGATATCGATCAAACGTTTGTGTGTACGCATTTCAAATTGTTCGCGAGAGTCTTTGTATTTGTGAGTCGCACGAATGATTGTGTAGAGGCTACGTTCAGTCGGAAGTGGGATTGGACCCGCAACTTGTGCACCTGTACGAGTAGCTGATTCTACGATTTTTGCAGCCGCTGTGTCAAGCGTACGGTGTTCGTAAGCTTTCAAACGGATACGGATTTTTTTGTTTGCCATCTTTTTCTCCTTTTCGTCTATTTAAGATAATAGGCTAGCTCCACAAGAAAACCGACGCGCGTTGCGTGGCAATGCAACCGAGCGTGTCGCAACCTCTTGCATCAAAGCTAAGGCTGTATTTTGCAGCACCATAATAGAATAACACAAAGCCCCTGCGATTGCAAGGGATTTGTTAGGTTTTTTTCGTTTTTTTGGGATGAAACTGTTTTCTATTTTTATCTTTCCGAGATTACGGATTTATATCTATAAAAAACTGTCTTTTCTTCTATACAATACGAGTCATTTTGACCTTGAATTTATCTTCTGATTGATCTACTAAGATATCTGCTTTAGACTCGGCTTCTCTATAGTAACACAGATACTGCTCCCGTCTCATCTGATGGCTAGCTAATACAAAAGATGCATCGCGATTTCTCATAGTTGTATCTCGAGCTAAGCGCCTCTTTAATTCGGTCTCCTCATCCGTGTAGAAACAGATAGTTTTGTCAAAGAGTTCCTTAGGTAGAAAACCCACAGACATCCCTTCAACAATCAGAATCGGTTTGGCTCCAGATAAGATCTCGCTAGCCTTCCACGGTTCATCGATTGTTAAGACATCCATACCTGCCTGCAAGGCGAGAATATCTCTCTGCAAACTTGCCAGTTCATGCGCCGCTGGCAGACAAGCTGTTACCTTTTGATCAGGTGCTTGCTTTGGTATTACCAGGTGACGTTCTGAAGTGATATAGGGATCTGTTTCTAGTAAATTTACTGTAGTAGAATCTAGGGCCTGATATAATTCCTGAGCGAAGGTTGACTTGCCTGAAGCTCCATGACCGTAAATCCCCAGCGTCCTAACCCTTCCCGTTTCAATCTCTGAAACCAGTTGTTCTATCAGGTCTTTTTTCTTCATTCTCTCTTCACCTGTTCATAGCTTTCTTTTCCGTCATTAAGCTTGTCCCAAATCACCACTTGCCCACTTTTGAGAGATTTTTGCACATCGATAATCCGTTGATTAGAGGAACCTCGAAACTGGAGCATGAGATTGCGCTTGCTTTTATCATACCGTCCATCGACAAGGATGTCAATCAGCGATAAGAGTTCCAGTTTATCTGGAGTCTCCAGCATCATTTCTTCCCACGTGTAGCCCGTCCAGGACCAGATGTCTTTGTCTGGCAATTCCTTTCGAATGCGTTTAACGAGTGGTAAGAGAATACCCGTATTAAGAAAGGGCTCTCCTCCTAGCAAGGTCAAGCCTTGAACATAAGGTTGGGCAAGATCTTCCATGATCTGTTCTTCTAACTCTGGCGTATAGGGAATGCCTGCGTTGAAAGACCAAGTCGCAACATTATAGCACCCTTCGCAGTGAAACATGCAACCTGATACATAGAGAGAATTGCGCACACCTTCTCCATCGACAAAGTTAAAGGCCTTGTAATCAATGATCCGCCCTTTACTAAGCTCCTCACTTTTCCATTCACCTGGTTTTGGTGTATTCCATGTCATGCTGTCTACTCCAAGTCTATCCAGTAGCGCTGACTTCTATCGATTGTATTTTCGTAAACACCGCCAGCGGAGAGAATCGTGCGGCGACTGGCTTCGTTGTCTTCATCGCAGGTAATCAGCACTCGTTCCAATCCTTGCTTTCGAGCCTCTGCTAGTCCTAATCTCAACTGCTCCTTCCCATATCCTTTGCCTCGTTGACTGGGACGGATAGAATAGCCAATATGACCGCCTTCCACAAATAATTTGTCATTCAAGGACAAGCGAAGGGCTAAAAATCCCAAAGGCAAGCCAGTCTCATCAAAGGATAAAAATTTGATTGCAGGAACCCAGCCTACTGGCAGGTTGGCAGCATCCTCCTGCTGCTCTACAATCTTTAAACAATCCTCATAATTCTTTGCTCGCTTCCAAGCGGAGCCCATGCCACCGTGCATATAGGATTTTGCTACATCGAACTCCGCAATCATCTCTAATATCGCTTCTTTATCTTCCAAAGTTGGTCGTCTTAGCTCCATGCTTCCTCCTTAATCGACATCAATCCAGTAACGTTCTACGCCATTACGAACATCCTCAAACGCCCCACCATTTGCCACAATCACCGCTCTACTAACAGGATTTTCTATACTACAGGTCACGAGCGCTTTTTTAATATTTTTTTGCTTGGCGACTTGCAAGCCTTGTCGGAGAGCTTCTTTGGCATAGCCTTTGCCTCTTTCAGAGGGGCGCACTGAGTATCCAATGTGTCCACCCTCTTCTAATAGAAAATCACTGAGACGTAAGCGAAGATTGAGAAACCCTACGGCTTGTCCATCTCTCGAAAAAGCAACTAACTGAATATCAGGCACCCACCCTTCAGGCAAATTAATCCCCATTTCATGGTTCTGATTACTTTCCAACCACTCTTCATAAACAAAATTCTCAGTATCCCAAAATCCGCCATCGTGGGCTGATTGGCTCTTTTCAAACTCTGCCATCATCTCTAAAACAGCTTCTTTATCTTCCAAACTTGGTCTACGTAGTTCCATCCTTACCTCCTGCTAAGAGAAAAGCGAGAGCGGACTCTCACTTTTATTTTTTCTTGTTCTTGTTTAAAAACTGTTCTCTAAGATTGAGCAAGCGTTCTTTTTTACCTGTTCCACCTTTCGAATGTTTCTCGTGATAACGGGTCACTTGTGCACGTCCCTTATCGTCTAATTGGTATTTCCCCATTCCATTTCCTTCTAATTTGTTACTTCATGTCCGGCTGTTTTAATGGTTGAACCATTCATGTGTTTGACACGCGCAGCGATTTCCTTGTGGCGTCCATTAACCATCGGACGCGCTTGAGGATTCCCCAGATAACCACACGTACGTTTGACCACGTCTACTGTTTTAGGGTCGCTATTGCCACAGTTGGGACAAGCAAATCCTCTCTCAGTTGGTTCAAAATCCCCTTCAAAGTCACACTTGTAGCAACGATCAATCGGAGTATTGGTCCCTAGATAACCGACACGGTCATAGGCATAGTCCCAAACAGCTTCCAGGGCTTTAGGATTTTGTTGAAGAACTGGATACTCACAGTAGTGGATGAAACCACCTGTTGCACCTGCCTCTGGATAAGCCTTCTCAAAGTCCAATTTTTCAAACGGTGTTGGATTTTTACGAACATCGTAGTGGAAAGAGTTGGTGTAGTATTCCTTATCTGTGATATCCGGAATAGAGCCGAACTTCTCTGTATCCAAGCGACAGAAGCGGTCTGTCAGACTTTCAGACGGTGTGGAGTAGATAGAGAAATGGTAACCATATTGGTCAGACCACTCTTCCACACGACGTTTCATATCGCGAATGATATCCAGTGTGAATTCCTTGGCTTCAGGATTGCTTTCCCAGCTGTTTCCAAAGAAGACTGTAGCCACTTCGTACAAACCGATGTAGCCCAGCGAAACTGTCGCACGGCGATTATTAAAGAGCTGATCAACGCTCTCGTCTTTTCCAAGACGGCGTCCGAAGGCCCCGTACTGATAGAGAATAGGGGCGTTTGCTGGTGTTGCTTCCTTGGTCCGTTCAACACGGTAAACTAGAGCATCTTCTGCGATATTCATCCGCTCGTTGAAGATTTCCCAGAACTTATTCATGTCGCCATCAGACTCAAGGGCAATGCGAGGAAGGTTGACCGTCACAACACCCAGATTCATCCGACCAGAATTGACTTCTACGCCATTCTCATCCTTCCATCCTTGAAGGAAAGAACGGCAGCCCATAGGTACCTTGAAAGAACCAGTCAACTCGATAATCTTATCATAGGATAAGACATCCGGGTACATCCGTTTGGTTGCACACTCAAGGGCCAACTGTTTGATGTCATAGTTTGGAGTCCCTTCTTCCAAATTAAGGCCTCTTTTAAGCGTAAAAATGAGTTTAGGGAAGATGGCTGTGCGGTGTTCTGAGCCAAGACCCTTGATACGAATGGTCAAGATAGCTTTTTGAATTTCCCGTTCAAAACGACTAGTTCCTAGACCAAAACCTAGTGAAGTAAAAGGTGTTTGTCCATTTGAAGTGAAGAGGGTGTTGATTTCATACTCAAGAGATTGCATGGCATCATAGATATCTTTTTGGGTTTTCTTCCAAGCATAATCATCCCGTTTTTCAGGCAAGACCCACTCTTCCGCATCCTTGAGGTGCTTTTGGTAATTCTTCTCTGCATAAGGTGCCAAGACTTCATCAATACGGTCAGCTGAACAGCCCCCGTACTGGCTAGAAGCAACGTTGGCGATGATCTGAGAAATCTGAGCTGTCGCAGTCTGGATAGACTTGGGACTCTCTACCTCTGCATTCCCAATTTTAAAACCATTTTCCAACATGCCTTTAAAATCAATCAAACAGCAGTTGGTCATAGGAGTGTAGGGGCTGTAGTCCAAGTCATGATAGTGGATATCCCCTTTTTGGTGAGCATTGGCTACGTGCTTAGGAAGCATTTGCAATCCGATTGATTTCCCTACAATCCCTGCTGTCAAATCACGTTGAGTGTTAAAGACATCGCTGTCTTTATTGGCATTTTCATTGACAACCGCCTGATCTTTATTGAGAAGTTTATGAATGCTAAAGTTGATATCTGTCGCTTTTGAGCGCTCAAAATCCCTTTGTGTCCGATAGGTGATATACTCTTCAGCCAAGGCATATTCTTTGGCTTCGAGAAGTTCATGTTCTACGATATTCTGAATCTCATAAATCTTCACACCTTTAGGGAAACGACTGTGAATTTCGGTAACGATTCTTTCAACTAGACCATTTAGGCGTTTTTCTACTAGAGGCGTAACGTCCATAACCTTTTCCGCCGCCTTATGGAGAGCCTTGTCAATCTTGTCTACATCAAATACTACACGTCTACCATCTCGTTTTTCAACGAACAAGGTGGGAACGGTTGCAAGCTTTTCTTCTAATACAATCATATCCATGCTCTTTTCTAAAATGTTGTTGAATTGTTTACATTCAGTATTATACCACTCTAAAAATAAAAATCAATATCTTGTGTTAAAAATCCTAAAATTTTTAAAATTCCACAAGATATTGATTTTTGTTATTTGAATTTATAAAGCTTAAACTCGCTAGTATCTGTCTGAACAAGCTCATAGTTTTCACTGAGCCAGCTCTCTAAATCTGACCACAAGGCAACTTTTTGATTGACCACAATCATCTTCGGTTGATTCTCTTTCAGATCATTCATCAGTTTGGTTTTATTTTCGTCGCTTGCAGTATAGAGTGTTGGAGTTGATAGAGAAGTCGGCGCCAAGCGTTCACTTGCACGGTAGAAATCAGGACGATCATCCCATGCATAGACACGATCTTCAGAACTCGTTTGTTGTTTGACTACGCTAGCAAGTCGCTCTCTCTCCTGATAAGTCACCGGGTGCGAAAGGTAGCGACTCGCGATAGGGAGAACGATGAGGTAGACAAGGGCAATCAGTGGTAGATAGAAATTTCTTTTGAGGAAAGAGGCTTTTTTCTCACGTCTTCTTCTACGACGACTGCCTCCATCAGAAACATTCTCTTTGATCCCTGTCAGAAGGAGCAAAGTCAAGAAAGGAAGGAGAGCAACGAGATGAGTACCGTTGACAGGTTCTTTTGAGAAAATCAAGAGCCCCAAAGAAAGTAATAAGCCCAAACTAGCAGCAATTGATAGGGAATACTGCTTAGCTGGTTTTGACTGGAACAAACCAGAAAAGAGCAAAGTAAGGGAACCTAGCCCAATGGCAAGTAAGCCGTAGAAGGCTGCATTTTCAAGCAAATGTGCATTTGAAAAGAGGCTAAGAGTATTTACTGGATACAAGGTCTGGCTAATGGCATCCCCAAAACTACCTGTTAATACTGTATAGTAGCCCAAAGGATAGAATAAGAGTGAGAACCCTAAGGCTGACGCAAAAAATTGATATAAGCCATGAACAAAGTGACCTTTGCCTAAGTTAAAACCGATAATTCCCAAGGCTAGTGTAGCTGCAAATAAGGCTGTTGGGATTGGCGCAAGGAAGAAAGCAAGTGCAAGGCTCATACCAACACGTAAAAACCCTTTGTCATCGTTTGGATAAGCTAGGTAGTTCGTGACAATGCTAAGTGAATAAAATAGGAAAGGCAAGGCTAGCAAGAGAGCATAGCCACCACCAAAAGCGAGACCTGCTACCAACAAATTAAACACAAACACAAGCTGCTTGGCTTCTTCTACACGGCCTGTAAGAGTATCCGCAGATTTAAAAAGAAAAACACCTGCTCCAAACAAGGCCAACCACTCAACCAAAGCAATCAGAATACTGCCTTGTGAAAGATAGGCAAGCAGGTAATAGAGCAATCCCTCCGTCCCAAAATAATCGGTATACATTTGACCATTTTGATGCAAGGCCCAACCAGTATAAAGATCCTGACTTTGTTGCGGGCTTACTAAACCAAAAATAAGGGGGATAACCACAGAAATAGCTGTGGCCACTAAACTCCAAAGCAAAATACTAAAAAAGGGAATCGGAGCTCCTTCTCGTTTTTCTGGAACGGACCAGTCTTGGTAATGAGATTCTTCTTGTTTCTCATCTATTTTCCCGTATACATTCATTCAATTTCTCCTCTAAGTTTATCTGTTTTAGTATATCAAAATCTTACAGGAATGTCAGCTTGGGATTGATATTTGCTGAATTTCTTATCCAATATCGCAAAGCGTTCGATTTCACGAAAACGGTGGAATCGACTATCTCTATACTCTCTAATGAAATCGTCATCTTCTAGATCAAGCATGGTTTTCTCCTTTACCTATCTATTCGTAAGAAGACAAAAAAGATCCAGCCTTGGGCTAGATCTTGATGGATAGCTAGAGCATAGGTGCAAACAACTGGACAATTTCCTTGATCAGGCTTTGATACCAGCTTGTTTTGATGGTGTGGGGATAAATTTCTTGAGAAACTTTAAAAATCTCTTCGAAGTCCCTTTCAATATCGATGATGGACTGCGTTCTATAAAGCAAGACGGCATTTTCATAGTGGTGAAGCAAACTCCGATAGTCAAAATTGATCGTTCCCACAGTAGCTGCCTCTCCATCGACAAGCATTTGCTTGCTATGAAGGAATCCCGGGCTGTACTCATAAATACGAACTCCTGCAGATAACAAATCTGGATAGGCTCCCCGAGTAACTAACTGAATAACCTTCTTATCTGGGATACAAGGAGTCACAATTCGCACATCTACCCCTCTCAGAGCTGCATTTTTGATACTTTCAGTTAGATCATAGTCAGCGATCAGATAGGGAGTCGTGATATAAACATAGTCTGTGGATTGATTGATAAGGTTTTGATAGACTGTTTTTCCAACCTGGGCTCGGTAGATGGGTTTTGGCCCGCTACTATAGGGGATACAGAGCCCCATCCCATCTTTTGGTTGATTTTCGAGATGGTATTGGTCAAAGTCACTAATTTCTCCACGATTGATATACCAGGTTGATAAAAAGAGTCTAGTAAAAGCCTTGACCGCTGATCCATCTAGGCGAATACCGCTATCTTTCCAATAACCAAAGCGTTCGATATGGTTGATATACTCATCTGCCAGATTGACACCACCTGTATAGGCAATTTGACCATCAATAACCATGATTTTACGGTGGTCACGGTTGTTATAGGCGACGGTTAAGCGCGGAATCACCTTGTTAAATTTATGGGCTTCAATCCCTCGGCTACGAAGCTGGATAGTATAATCCCCAAGCAAGGTTGCCATACAACCAATATCATCATAAAGGAGCTTCACTTCTACCCCTTGAGCCGCCTTTTCTTCCAAAATTTTCAAAATACTATTCCACATCAAACCTTCTTCGATGATATAGTATTCAAGAAAGATAAATTTCTCGGCTTTTTTGAGATCCTCTAGCATCTGGCGCCACATTCTTTCCCCTGAAGGAAAAAAATGGGTATCCGTTCGATTATAGACATCGGCATTCGTGTCCATGCTGAGGAGAGATTTGATAACGCCGTAAGCCGACTTGTCTTGTTCCTTTAACTCCAAACGGAGAGCCCTGCTATTGTCCTCTCGGTGAACCATTGATTGGAGCTGCTTTAGTTGCTTCATTTCTTTTTTAGATAAACGGCGCTCTCCAAACATGATATAGAGCAAAGGGCCAAAAACTGGCACAAAGGCTACTAACAACCATGTTACCTTACTCTCAGGATTCATAGATCTATTCACAATCGATACAATGGTCGCTAAGCTCACTAAAATGACTAGGATAATCCAGACAATCGGAGCCATCCGCCCTAGATAGAGAAATAAACCAAAGACGATAAACAACTCTGCCAACATAACGGTAATACTAAAACCATATTTGGACATGAGTAGCTGCATTTTTCTAGCCGTCATACATCCCCTTCCTTTTCTAACATTCTCCTTAACTGCTTGATAAACTAATGTTTCTACTAGTATACCTCAGTTCAGGGGTAGATGGCAACCTTTTACCTTTTTCTATGCAAACTATTCCAAGAGCTGCAAGATTCTTAAACTACACCTTCAATATATAATGCGCTATCCCTTTTTATATTTTTAACTAGGATATTAAGAGACTTAAAAAGAACTACCAAAATGATAGTTCTTTCCAGCATTATTTAGTTTCTTTTTCACTTTAAAAATTAGAAGAGTTCTTTGTAGAGAGCAATGGTTTCTTCTAAAGTTGGCATAAATGGATTGCCTGGCGCACATGCATCAATCAAAGCATTCTTAGAAAGGTAGTCAAAGTCAAAGTCTTTTTCTTGGATACCGAGTTCAGTGAGTTTCTTAGGAATACCAACAGTTTCAGAAAGTTTCTCAATCTCAGTGATAGCATAGTCAGCACATTCTTGGTCTGTTTTCCCTTCCACATGAAGTCCCAAGGCCTTGGCTACATTGCGGAAAGCTTCTGGTACACGCTTGGCATTTTCACGTTCTACAACTGGGAGAAGCATGGCACAGCAGACACCATGTGGCAAGTTATATACTGCACCGAGTTGGTGAGCCATAGAGTGAACGTAGCCCAAACCAGCATTGTTAAAGCTCATACCACCGAGGAAGATAGCATTGACCATACCCTCACGCGCTTCAATATCATGGCCATTTGCCACAGCACGAGGAAGATACTCCTTGATGAGTTCAATCGCTCCGATAGAGAGTTTCTTGGTCACATCATAAGCACCCGGTGTTACCAAGGCTTCGACAGCGTGGGTAAGAGCATCCATACCTGTCGCTGCTGTAAGCGCTTGAGGTTTTGAAAGCATGAGTTCTGGATCATTGACAGAGATGAGGGCGAGGCTGTTCTTATCAACCATTACCATCTTGACCTTGCGTTCTTCGTCAGTAATGACATAGTTGATGGTGATTTCTGCTGAAGTTCCAGCTGTTGTATTGATAGCAACCACTGGCAACCCTTTTTCAGCAGACTTGTGAAGTCCTTCGTAGTCCTGTGGTTTGCCACCATTTGTAGCGATGATAGAGATACAACTAGCCGCATCCTGTGGAGACCCACCACCAAGACTGATGATAAATTCACATCCATGCTCTTTCAGGGCAGCCACTCCGTCTGTGACGTTCTTGCAAGTCGGATTTGGCTCCACATCGCTAAAGATCACATATTCGATCCCTTCAGCATCTAACGGTTTTAGGACTTTGGGTAAAATATCACTACCTTCGATGAACTTGTCTGTCACCAAAAGAGCCTTTTTATACCCCAGTTCCTTGATATACGGACCTACTTCATTTACAACACCTTTACCAATAAGGTTAACTGCCGGAACGTAAAATGTAGCCATATGTTTTTCCTCCTGCGCCTTTGCGCTATTTGATTATTTACCTTAAGTATACGACCTTACCCTTCATTTTACAAATATTTGTAAGCGCTTTAAATAAAAAATAGTAAAGAACTACTGGTCACGTTTTTAAACAAAAAAGCTCCAAAAAGATGGATTTCATCTCATTGGAACTTTTACTGAATGATTATTGCTTAGTTAATACCACTCGGTCAGATGGCTCTCGGTCCATATCATCGATAATCAATTGATTACCATTAACCGTGTAAATTTTGACATCATCACCGATAATGACACGTTGATTTTCTGGCTCAAAGGTGACTTGCTGGATTTCCTTATATCCATCTGGCTCGACCTCAGTCCATCTACCAGTTTTACCTGTTACAACAAGAGTGATTTGGTCATTCTCATCTTTTCCAGTATAGGTACCATCGATGTTCGTAGGTTGAGCTACAGTAGTGTCCTGACTTGAGGATGCCTGTGGTTGACTAGCACTTGTAGCAGTGCTAGAAGATGATTCTTGTTGAGTAGATGATTGCTGAGCCGTTTGCTGGGTAGGGGCTTGTGCCTTAGATCCACAAGCTGCTAAAAGACTAAGAATTGCTAAAGAAGCAATAGAAAGTGTGAATGTTCTCGTTTTCATAGCGATTTTCTTTCTTTTGTGCCAATGTTTTGCTGAAATCGTTTCCAGATATACCTCCTAGCTAGAGTATAGCAACCTAAACCTAGAAGGTCAACTAATCTCATCGCTTCCTACCAAACTTGCTCGCACTTCCGAGATAAAGTAGAGGGAGCCCGTTACGAAAAGCAGGTCCTGATCATTGGCATTTTCTTCAAATTCGCTGATAAAATCACGATAAGAGTCAACCAGTTTATAACCAGAAACATCGCTTTCTTCTAAAGAGCCTTGGTAGTCAAAGCCTGTTACCTTAAGTTCCACCTGAGGCAACTGCTCCGTTAGATAGCCTAGCATCCCCTGATAATCCTTGCGTTTAAGAGCACCAAAAAGGACATGAACCTGGTATCCTTGCTGAATTTTCCCTTGGATAAACTCGACCAGACGAGTCAAGGCTGGAAGATTGTGAGCCCCATCTAGGTAGATATGCGGACGAATCCGTTCCAATCGACCGGCCCAGTGGGTCTCTTTCAAGGCCTGTCTGACAAGCTCTTCTTCGCCCCGTTCACCTCTTGACGCCATAAACAGAAGGAAAGTTTGTAAAGCCAAGGAGGCATTTTCTTGCTGATAGGCACCTTCCAACCCGATTTCAAGCCGTGAAAAACTTGCTAGCTTACTTGAAAAATCCCCCGCATTTAAGGTGAAGTCTTGCCCGGTTTGATAAAGGTCTACGTCTAACTCTCTCGCTTTACTTTGGCAGACAAGCTCTGCTTCTGGAGAAAGCTTAGCAATGACCGCCTTCTTGCCAGACTTGAAAATACCAGCTTTCTGATCTGCTATTTCCTCCAGACTATCGCCCAAGGTCTCCTGATGATCTAGACCAATCGAAGTAATAACTGCAATCTCGCCTGTTACGACATTAGTCGTGTCAAGCAAACCACCAATCCCCACTTCTAGAAGAACCAGATCCACTTCCTGCTCTTTAAAGTAAAGCAAGGCAATCAGGGTCAACAACTCAAAGAAAGACAAGTGGTCATGTGTTTCTAAAAGAGTTTTCTCCATCTCCTTGACTTGGTTAGCTATACGGATAAAGTCTTCATCTGCGATCGGTTGTCCATTGATACAGATTCGATCATGGATACTAATGATATGAGGAGAGGTAAAAGTACCAACTTTTTTACCATGGACGACAAACAACTCCCTCATAAAGGCAATAGTTGACCCTTTACCGTTAGTCCCTGTTACGTGGATAATGGGATAAGTCTTCTCAGGATTCCCCAACAAATCCACAGCTCGCTGCATTCGTCCAAGACCAGATCTAAAGTTTAAACCAATCCGACTATGAAGCCATTCTTCTACTTCAAACATACATGTCTCCTTAACAAAAGTCCAATCAACTACCGTATCAAAGTATGATTACAAATAAAAAGCGAGGTCGGGACTAAAATCCCAACCTCTTACCTGGTTAGCTAATCACTAGCTACTATGAATTTCAACGTGGGGTAAAAACGTCCCCCGGACTTACCAGTTCTCTCTTATTTAAAGGAACTGGGGTAAAAAATATCCCCCGGACGTTCCTGCGTTTCTAATTTCTGGCGCAGGGCTAAAAACATCCACTGGATGTTTTTACTCCTCCATAAAGCTGTTGAAGACTTCTTCAATCATGTTCCATTCGTCTTCTGAGTCTTCTGGGATTGGTTGTAATTCGCCTTCTGTTCCATCTTCATTTTCGATGAATGAGTAGGCTTGGATTTCAACTTCACCATTTTCATCTTCTTCTGCGTTAACTGGCACTAGAAGAACATAGTTTTTACCAAATTCTTCTTTCCCGTCGATGGTCAAAAGAATTTCAAACAAGGTTTCATTTCCTTGCTCATCTACTAGTGTAATCAATTCACGTTCTTCGTGGTCATGGTTGTGATCGTGTGACATAGTTTCTCCTCTGTCTTAAAATTTTCTATCTAAATAATTTTGCAAAATCAGCTGAGCAGCCAACTTATCAATAACTTTCTTGCGTTTGTTACGGCTGATATCTGCTTGTTCAATCAACATACGCTCCGCAGCGACCGTTGTCAAACGCTCATCCTGATAGTCTACTGGCAAACCAAAGAGTTCTTTTAGCTTGGCACCATAGGCTTGACTGGCTTCTACTCGCGGACCGCTGGTATTGTTCATGTTTTTGGGCAGACCCACTACAAAGCGCTCCACCTTATAGCTGTCAACCAATTCCTTGATACGGTCAAAACCAAACTGGCCCTGATCCTCATTAATCTGGATGATTTCAAGGCCTTGAGCAGTGAAGCCTAGGGGATCGCTAATGGCAACACCCACTGTTTTTGAACCAACGTCCAATCCCATAATTCTCATAGATTATAGATCGACTCCTTGTCCTTTAAGGTAGTAGCGTACCAATTCTTCAACAATTTCATCGCGCTCATACTTACGGATTTGATTTCGTGCATTGTTGTAACGAGGAACATAGGCAGGGTCTCCACTCAATACATAACCGACGATTTGATTTATCGGATTATAACCCTTTTCATTCAAAGAAGCATAAACATCTGTCAATGTTTCGCTAATTTCTTTCTTATTGGAATCATCCAATTTAAACCGTACAGTTTCTTCAGTAAATCCCATTCTAACACCCTCTTTCCTTAGAATAGTACTATTATAGCACATTCCCTGACGTTCTACAAATAAGTCAGTCTATTAATTTGGATTTTCTATTGTTCTGTCGCCCCATTTGCCACTCTGTCTGCAATATATTGGCTAGGTTCGTTTTTTAAGAGATTTTCAAGACCGATATTTTTTAAATATTCGATCTGAGATGCCTTTTTGACATCCAATACTTGAAAATCATAAGTCGTTGTTGTCTGGATTTCGGTCTCGCTGAGTAGCTTGGTTTCCAGTGTAAATCCTGCTAGTTTGCGTGCCTCTTGGATGGTCTCATCCTTCTCTTCAGCTTCTTGAAGCGCTTTTTGCGTCTCCTCTAGGCCATTTTCAGAGATAAAGTTCTTGAGTTCATCCCCGACAGGTCGTTTTTGCTGGATGGTCAAGGTCAAAAATTGATTGCCTTTATAGGTAATGGTCTGAATCTGCTGCGTTCCATTTTCTGACTTCGGCATCAACAAGGTCTTGGTGACAACCGTATTCTTTTCGGCATTGTCCAAAACGGGAAGGTTTGATTGGATGGGGTCAGATGCTGTTGTGGAAGCAGCAGGGGTTTCCTTTTTTTGCCCACATCCCGCAAGCAAAAAGAGAATAGCAAAACTAGCAATTAGTAACTTTTTCATAATTCCTCACATGATTTCAAAACAAAAGAGCAAACAAGGCCAGGAGTCACTCCCAGCCTTGATGTTTTATAGAGCTGCACGTAGACGTGCTTCTGCATTTTCTACATTACGGACAGAGCGTGGCAAGAAGGCACGGATATCATCTTCTTTATAGCCGACTTGCAGGCGCTTCTCGTCAACGAGAATCGGACTCTTTAAGATCCGTGGTGTTTCCATGATTAAGTTGAGCACTTCATTGACACTCAAATCCTCGATGTCAACTCCAAGTGCCTTAGCGTAGCGGTTTTTTGACGAAACGATACTGGCAATTCCATTATCTGTTTTCGTGAGAATATCTAATAACTCTTCTCTTGTAATTCCTTCTTTACCGAGATTTTGTTCTTTATAACTTAACTGGTGGGCATTGAGCCAGGTTTTCGCTTTTTTACAGCTAGTACAACTTGAGACTGTATAAATTTTGATCATGTACCTACCCCTTTCGCTACATGTTACTATCAGTTTAGTCTATTATACCATAAAAAGCATCCGACTTGCGACCTATTTTTAAAAAAATTTAACTTTTTTCGCGATTTTCGTACTTTTTTCTTGACAAATTCAATTTATAACCAACTTCTAAATTTTTTGATATAGATTCGTTTCACAATTGTAACACTTATCATATAAAGAGTAATTATCAAAAGCAAAAAGAGGAAATAAATTGGTTTCAAAGGGGTTAAACGAAGGAGGTTAGCAATTGCAGAATAGGGAAGGAAGGTCACAAAACTAGCTGCTAGCAAGGTTGTCCCAAGAACCAACCATGACGGACGGCTTTGTAAGAAAGGGAGTTTTGCTGAACGAAGCATATGGATGACCATGGTTTGGGACCACATGGATTCAATGAACCAACCTGTCTGGAACAGGATGATAAAGCCCGTTGCAGACTCTGCTCCGTGAACATAAGCATGACCTGTCGTCATTGGGACAATGACAAAATAGAGCAAGATAAAGGTCAAAATATCAAAGGCAGAAGAAATCGGACCCATCCAAATCATAAAGCGAGTAATGGACTTGGCTTCCCACTTATGAGGATGCTTCAAAAAGTCTTCATCCACATTATCAAATGGCAAGGCGATGCAAGAAAGGTCATAGACTAGGTTTAACACAATCAAGTGAATCGGAGCCATAGGGAGGAAAGGTAAAAAGATACCAGACACTAAGAGTGAAAGAATATTCCCGAAATTAGAGCTAACCGTCATCTTGATATATTTGGTCATATTGGCATAGACTTTGCGTCCTTCAACCAGACCTTTTTCAAGCACCATCAAATCCTTATCCAGCAAAATGACATCAGCTGTCTCTTTGGCAATATCTACTGCTGTATCAACAGAAATCCCCACATCTGCTACTTTCATAGAAGGGGCATCATTGATCCCATCTCCCATATAGCCGACACAGTGTCCATTCAATTTGATTTGTAAAATGATTCGTGCTTTTTGATCCGGAGAGAGTTTGGCAAAGACCGTCACCTTCTCAACTGCTTGGGACAACTCTTCGTCCGTCATGGCATCAATATCAGAACCCAACAAGATTTGATCAACGTCTAAACCAACTTTTTCGCATACTGCTTGGGTTACCTTCTCATTATCCCCAGTCAAGATCTTGGTTTGAACACCATACTCTAATAAAGCTTGGATAGCAGGGGCTGCAGATGGTTTTGGTGGATCTAGGAAGGCAAGATATCCTGTTAGAATCATCTCCTTTTCATCTTCAACAGAGTAAGCAAAACCTTCCTTTAAACCTGTTTTATAAGCGACTCCCAAGACTCGTAAGCCCTGTTGATTGAGTTGGTCCACTTCTTTTAAGATTTCCACTCGGATATCATCCGTCAGAGGGCTAATCTGATCTTGATATTCCACATGGGTTGAAATCGCAAGCATTTCCTCTAGGGCACCCTTGGTTACCAAACTAACAACTTCGTTCTCATCCTTGACGATGACACTCATCCGTCTGCGTTCAAAATCAAAGGGCAATTCATCTATTTTTTGAAAGCTAGTATCCAAATTTTGTAGAATAGCGTGTTCTTTAGCTTCTTTTTCAGTTCTACTGATAATGGCACGATCCATCAAGTTTTTCAAACCGGTTTGAAAATAGGAATTGAGATAGGCACGTCTCAACACAGATAAATCCAAATCTCCATGTATATCCAAAGGATATTCAAGGACAATTTCGTCTTGGGTAAGGGTTCCAGTTTTATCCGTACACAGGATATCAATAGCACCTAGATCTTGTATGGCATTGAGTTTTTTGATGACGACTTTTTCCTTGGCCATGATAATGGAGCCTTTTGCTAGACTGGCCGTGATGATCATGGGAAGCATCTCAGGTGTAAGCCCGACACCCACGCTCAAAGCAAATACGCCAGCCTCTAACCAATCTCCATCCGTCAAACCATTGGAAAGAAATACGATGGGAACCATGACCAACATCAAGCGGATTAAAAGCCAGGAGATACTATTCATATCCCGTTCGAAAGAGGTAGGCTCGTCATAAGTATTGAGAGTCTGCTCTATTTCCCCCATCATGGTGTCATCACCAACTGCTAGAATCAAAGCCTTGGCACTTCCTGATATCACGTTGGTTCCCATAAAGGCGAGCGCTTCTGCTTCTAGCAGACTATCAAAATTTGACTGACTCATTTTTGACAAAGCCAATTTTTCAACCGAATCACTTTCACCTGTCAAGCCAGACTGTTGAACAAAGAAATCACGTGATTCAATCAAAAGGAGGTCTGCCGGAATCATATCTCCAGCACTCAATTTGACTATATCTCCAACGACCAAATCCTCAATCGCGACCTCTAAACTCTGGCCTTCGCGAATAACCGTAGCTGTATTCACAATCATTTTTGAAAGATTGGTCGCAGCTTTGTCACTTCGCAATTCTTGGACAAATCGAATGCCACCAGAAATGAGGACTAGGACAACGATGATGATAGAGGTCGTCGGATCTTCTTGTCCAGGCTTCGCCAACCAGACATTGGTCACCATGGAGATCATAGCGATGACCAGGAGGATGATTGTAAATGGATTGATAATAGATTCGTAAATCTTTTTAAGGATACTGTCTTCTTGACCCTTTGTGATGGTGTTTTCGCCATATAAATCACGATTCTTTTCTATCTGTTCCTCAGTTAAGCCTGTTAGACTTGTCTTGTAAAAAGATAGAGTTTCGTTTAAAGGTGTATGAATAGCTGCTGCTAATCTTTCTTTTGTAATTTTCATTGGTTTCTCCTATCTGTATGAATGATGTGTTTCATACACAGAGACCAATCACTTTATGAGGGCAGAACGACACAAATCAGCGATTGGCTGTGTATGTGCGGTTCTGGATGATCGTCAATTTGCATCGTCTGTCTCCTTTCCTTGTTCTAAAACAGTAGAAAATCCCACCATAAAATGGTAGGACTAAAAACTCATTATCTGTTTTCGTTCAAGCTTTAACTCCATAGGGCAATGTAATGAGCTTAGTCTTGACCTTCGCGACCAGGACTGTTGACCAACGAGTAGTGTCTCCACTGCTTTGCGGTAGTCATCCGTATCCCTATGGTAGCCTCACCTACCGTTTTCGTCTATCAGTATAAACCTTTAAAATATAAAAGTCAACGATTTATCTCATTTTTTAGATAACAATCAATTCTTTTGGAGCAAGTGTCAATAACTCGCAACCGCTATCTGTAATCAGGATATCATCTTCAATACGAACCCCGTATTTACCTTCAATATAGATACCCGGTTCATCAGTCAAGACCATACCAGATTTAATGACTTCTTTCGAAGTTTGGCTAAAGTAGGGTTCTTCGTGGATGTCCAGTCCGATACCGTGTCCGATACCATGTGTAAAGTATTCTCCATAGCCTGCTTCCACAATGATATCACGAGGGATTTTGTCAAAGTCACGGAAACCTAGACCTGCCTTGGCTTGGTCAATCAGAGCTTGGTTGGCTTTCAAAACTGTGTTGTAGATTTCTGCTTGCTCGTCACTGACATGGCCTAGATAGATGGTACGTGTCATATCGCTGACATAGTGATCGTAGAGACAGCCGAAGTCCATGGTAATTGCTTCTCCCAGCTCTACTGGTTTGTGCATTGGATGGGCATGGGGTTTGGAAGAGTTGATACCACTTGCTAGGATTGTATCAAAGGATAAGCCAAATGCTCCTAGCTCCCGCATACGGAAATCAAGGAAGTTGGCAATTTCGATCTCAGTTTTTCCAGGTTTGATAAAGTCAAGTGCATCGCGGAAAGCTTGGTCTGAGATAGAACAAGCCTTGCGAATAGTCGCAATCTCCTTTTCATCCTTGATCATACGAATACCCTCAACAAACTGCGTTTGAGGAAGCAATTCCAAACCTTCAAATGCTGCCTGCATACGGTGATAATAAGACACCGAAATCTCATCCTCAAAACCGATGCGAGACAAACCCATGTCCTTGACAATTCCTGCAATGACAGCCAATTCATCACGGTCAGCCACAATCTCAAAACCCGTTACTTCTTGCTTAGCTGCAATAATATAACGAGAATCTGTCACCAAGACCTGACGGTCACGACTGATGAAGACTGTTCCATTTGAGCCCCAAAATCCTGTCAAATAGTAGACATTTTTAAGGTTGTTGATAATGATTCCATCTAGTTCTTTTTCTTGCATTTTAGCTAGAAATGCTTGTACACGTTTATTCATGATGTAACTTTCCTTTCAAATAGTGTCCTGTGTAGCTGGCTTCATTGGCAGCAACTTCCTCTGGTGTACCAGTAGCAATAATCGTACCACCACCGACACCGCCCTCAGGACCCAGGTCGATAATATGGTCTGCTGTCTTGATAACGTCTAGATTGTGCTCGATGACGAGGACTGTATTACCATCGTCGACAAAGCGAGCCAAGACCTTGAGCAAGCGAGCGATGTCCTCTGTATGAAGCCCTGTCGTTGGCTCATCCAGAATGTAGAAAGATTTTCCTGTCGAGCGTTTGTGGAGTTCGCTAGCCAACTTCATACGCTGGGCTTCTCCCCCAGAAAGGGTGGTAGCTGGCTGTCCCAAGGTCACATATCCTAGCCCCACATCCTTGATGGTCTGAAGTTTGCGCTGAATCTTGGGAATGTGTTGGAAGAATTCCACCGCATCGTTGACGGTCATGTCCAAGACCTGCGAGATATTTTTTTCCTTGTAATGGACTTCAAGGGTTTCACTATTGTAGCGGGTCCCGTGGCAGACCTCACAAGCCACGTAAACATCTGGCAA
This sequence comes from Streptococcus oralis, assembly GCF_018448765.2. Classification (GTDB taxonomy): domain Bacteria; phylum Bacillota; class Bacilli; order Lactobacillales; family Streptococcaceae; genus Streptococcus; species Streptococcus oralis_BM. The sequence continues at coordinate 181,538 of NZ_JAHCMC020000001.1, read as the reverse complement.
GAAGTGCATCTCGATCTTGATAATCCCGTCACCTGAGCAGGCTTCGCAACGACCACCCTTGACGTTGAAACTGAAACGGCCCTTCTTGTAGCCTCGAATCTTGGCCTCATTTGTCTGGGCAAAAAGGTCACGTATATCGTCAAAAACTCCCGTATAGGTAGCAGGGTTAGACCTTGGCGTTCGTCCGATAGGGCTCTGATCAATGTCAATCAAGCGGTCTACATGCTCAATCCCTGTAATCGTCTTAAACTTACCAGGCTTGTCTGAATTGCGGTTGAGCTTCTGGGCAATAGCTTTTTTGAGGATGCTGTTGATTAAGGTCGATTTTCCTGAACCCGATACACCTGTCACCGCGATGAATTTTCCTAATGGGAAGCGAGCCGTGACATTTTGCAAGTTGTTCTCACGCGCTCCTGTCACCTCGATAAAACGACCATTTCCGGAACGGCGCTCTTCTGGCACTGGAATGGCACGTTTCCCTGACAAATACTGACCTGTTATGGACTTGCTGTTGCGAGCCACCTGTTTGGGAGTTCCTGCAGCGACAATCTCCCCACCAAAAACACCAGCACCCGGACCAACGTCAATCAGATAATCCGCCTCGCGCATGGTGTCCTCATCGTGTTCCACCACGATGAGAGTATTGCCCAAGTCACGCATCTTTTTCAAGCTGGCAATCAGGCGGTCATTATCCCTCTGGTGAAGACCAATCGACGGCTCATCCAGGATATAAAGGACACCTGATAGGTTAGACCCAATCTGGGTTGCCAAGCGAATACGCTGACTCTCCCCACCTGAAAGGGTACCTGCCGAACGCGACAGCGTCAGATAGTTGAGCCCCACGTTATTGAGGAAGGTCAATCGATCCTTGATTTCCTTGAGAATAGGACGGGCGATGATGGCTTCATTTTCAGACAAGGTCAACTGACTCACTAATTCCAAGTGGTCTGCGATAGACAAATCTGAGATTTCACCGATATGTGGCCCTTGCTCACCACCCACACGGACAGACAAGGCCTGGTCATTGAGACGGTAGCCGTGACAAGTTCCACAGGTCAGCTCATTCATGTAGAGGCGCATCTGGGTGCGCGTGTAGTCACTATTGGTTTCATGGTAACGACGCTTGATATTATTGACAACTCCCTCAAAAGGAATATCGATATCGCGCACACCACCAAATTCATTCTCATAGTGGAAATGGAATTCCTTGCCATCTGAGCCGTAAAGAATCAAGTTTTTATCTTCTTCTGACAAGTCCTCAAAAGGCTTATCCATGTCCACTCCAAAGGCTGTCATGGCCTGCTCTAGCATGTTTGGATAGTAGTTGGATGAGATAGGATTCCAAGGTGCTAGGGCACCCTCACGCAAGGTTTTGCTGGCATCAGGAACCACCAAATCAGTATCCACCTCCAGCTTGATGCCCAAACCGTCACACTCGCTACAAGAGCCAAAAGGAGCATTGAAGGAGAAGAGTCGAGGCTCTAACTCTGGTACAGTAAAACCACAAACTGGGCAAGCATAATGCTCAGAGAAGAGCAATTCAGAATCGTCCATGGTGTCGATAATCACATAGCCTTCTGCGATACGAAGGGCAGCCTCAATGGAGTCAAAGAGACGGCTACGGATACCCTCCTTGATAACAATACGGTCGACCACAACATCGATATTGTGTTGCTTGCTCTTAGACAGCTCTGGCACTTCAGTCACATCATAGACCTCCCCATCTACTCGGACGCGGACATAGCCGTCTTTCTGAACCTTTTCAATGACGCTCTTGTGTTGCCCTTTTTTCTTACGAATGATAGGAGCTAAAATTTGCAAACGCTGACGTTCAGGCAACTCCAAGACCTTATCCACGATTTGCTCTACAGAAGAGGCCTTGATGGCCCCGTGCCCGTTGATACAGTAAGGCGTCCCCACACGTGCGTAGAGGAGACGCAGATAATCATTGATTTCAGTCGTCGTTCCCACGGTCGAACGAGGATTTTTGCTAGTTGTTTTTTGGTCAATGGAAATAGCCGGGCTAAGGCCATCAATGGCATCCACATCTGGTTTTTCCATATTGCCCAAAAACTGGCGAGCATAAGCTGATAGACTCTCTACATAGCGACGTTGGCCCTCAGCATAGAGGGTATCAAAGGCCAGACTGGATTTCCCAGACCCTGACAAACCAGTCACAACAACCAGCTTGTCTCGCGGAATCTCCACATCAATATTTTTTAAATTATGGGCACGTGCCCCATGAATCACAATTTTATCTTGCATCTTTGTTCTTTCTAGTCCATTATTGCTTTCCATTATACCAAAAAATGTGAAATTCTATTACCCAAAAAGCTGTTTTTATAGTATAATAGTACGGTGCAAAAAATGAATCACTGAATAGTAGGAAAGGATAGGGGATATGAAACAAGTTTTTCTCTCAACACCAACTGAATTTAAAGAGATCGACACGCTTGAACCGGGTACTTGGATCAACCTCGTCAATCCTACACAAAATGAATCATTGGAAATCGCCAACGCCTTCGATATCGACATCACCGACCTCCGAGCACCGCTCGATGCGGAAGAAATGTCCCGTATTACCATCGAAGATGAGTACACTTTGATCATCGTGGACGTTCCCATCACAGAGGAAAGAAACAATCGCACCTACTACGTAACGATTCCGCTAGGGATTATCATCACCGAGGAAACCATTATCACTACCTGCTTGGAAGCCCTCCCAGTTCTCGATGTCTTTATCAACCGTAGACTGCGTAACTTTTACACCTTCATGCGTTCACGTTTTATCTTCCAGATTCTCTATCGCAACGCAGAGCTTTACCTGACTGCCCTTCGTTCGATTGACCGTAAGAGCGAACAAATCGAAAGTCAACTTCACAAATCCACTCGAAACGAAGAACTGATCGAGCTCATGGAATTGGAAAAGACCATCGTCTATTTCAAGGCCTCACTTAAGACGAACGAGCGCGTGATTAAGAAATTGACTAGCGCAACTAGCAATATCAAGAAATACCTAGAGGACCAAGATCTGCTCGAAGACACCCTGATTGAAACCCAACAGGCCATCGAGATGGCAGATATCTATGGAAACGTCCTTCACTCTATGACAGAGACCTTTGCCTCTATCATTTCCAACAACCAGAACAACATCATGAAGACCCTGGCTCTCGTGACCATCGTCATGTCTATCCCAACTATGATCTTCTCTGCCTATGGGATGAACTTTAAGGATAATGAAATCCCACTTAATGGCGAGCCCCACGCCTTCTGGTTAATCGTCTTTATCGCCTTTGCTATGAGTGTCTCGCTCACTCTCTATCTCATCCATAAAAAATGGTTCTAAGAGGAATCCCTATGTCTCAGATTGATTTACAAAAATTAACCAAGAAAAACCAAGAGTTTATCCACATCGCTACCCAACAATTCATCAAAGATGGTAAAACAGACGCTGAAATCAAGGCTGTCTTTGAGGAAGTCATTCCCCAAATCCTTGAAGAGCAAGCCAAAGGAACGACAGCTCGTTCCCTCTACGGGGCCCCAACCCACTGGGCTCATAGTTTCACTGTCAAGGAGCAATACGAAAAAGAGCATCCAAAAGAAAATGACGATCCAAAACTCATGATTATGGACTCAGCCCTTTTCATCACCAGCCTCTTTGCATTGATTAGCGCTCTAACTACCTTCTTCTCTACAGATCAGGCTATTGGCTATGGGGTGATTACCCTCTTGTTGGTTGGACTTGTAGGAGGACTTGCCTTCTACTTGATGTACTACTTTGTCTACCGCTATTATGGACCCGATATGGAGCGTAGCCAGCGACCTCCTTTCTGGAAATCTGTGCTCGTTATCCTAGCTTCGATGGTCCTTTGGTTAGCCGTTTTCTTTGGAACTAGCTTCCTACCAGCCAGCCTCAATCCAGTCCTTGCTCCATTGCCTTTGGCTATCCTGGGAGCTGCCCTTCTCGCTCTTCGCTTCTATCTCAAGAAACGTTTCAATATCCGAAGTGCAAGTGCGGGTCCATCACGCTATTAAGAAAAGTGAAAAGCTATGGCATATAGTCAATCTTTAGCTCAGCAGATTCGAAAAATTCTAGCACTCAAACTTCCTCCCCAAATTTTCGAAGAAGAGTTAGAAGAAAAGAAACTGTTTGGTGGCCTGGCCTTTATGATTCGTGGGAAAATGGTCCTTACAGTCAGTTCCAGAAAGGACGAACTGGTTATGGTGAGAATTGGCAAAGAAATGGAAAAGCAAGTTCTACCCCGAATAGGAGCTCATACTACATTGATGAGAGGGCGACGTTATCATGGCTATATAGACCTAGATATAGAAGGTCAAAAAGAACTTCCTTACTGGATTGATTTAGCTCTCTCCTATAATCAAGAGTTGACCAAGTAACTCATATCTAGTGAGATTAGAGATTAGAAAAACGAAAAGCAACTGCAAAGGCGGTTGCTTTTTTTCCTGCTTTCTTGAGATTCAATAGCACTTCTGAGTCTCATTATTGTAGTTTTCTCTCACCTTTTGTGATAAAATAGGCTCAATCAATTTCTAGGAGGATGAGATATGGTTTCTACTATTGGTATCGTGAGCTTGTCTAGTGGCATTATTGGAGAAGACTTTGTCAAACACGAAGTGGAGCTAGGTGTCCAGCGTCTCAAGGATCTGGGACTCAATTCTGTCTTCTTGCCCCATTCGCTAAAGGGCTTGGACTTTATCAAGGATCATCCCGAGACGCGTGCAGAGGATTTGATGCAGGCCTTTTCGGACGATAGCATCGACATGATCCTATGCGCCATCGGTGGGGATGATACCTATCGCTTGCTACCTTATCTTTTTGAAAATGACCAACTACAAAAGGTTATCAAACCAAAGATTTTTCTCGGTTTCTCGGATACGACCATGAACCATCTCATGTTGCATAAACTAGGAATCAAGACTTTTTACGGCCAATCCTTTCTAGCGGACATTTGTGAGTTAGACAAAGAAATGTTGCCCTATAGCCTCCACTACTTTAAAGAACTGATCGAGACTGGGAGAATCTCAGAAATCCGCCCTAGCGACCTTTGGTATGAGGAACGGACTGATTTTAGTCCCAAGGCTCTGGGAACAGCTCGAGTCAGTCATGTAAATACAGGTTTTGACTTGTTACAAGGAAATGCCCAGTTTGAGGGAGAAATTCTCGGAGGTTGCCTTGAATCTCTCTATGATATCTTTGACAACTCTCGATACGCAGACAGCACGGAGCTCTGCCAAAAGTACAAACTTTTCCCTGACTTATCCGACTGGGAAGGAAAGATTCTCTTGTTAGAAACAAGCGAAGAAAAGCCTGAGCCGGAAAACTTCAAAAAGATGGTACAGGCTTTGAAAGAAACTGGGGTATTTGAGATCATTAGTGGACTCTTGGTCGGAAAACCTATGGATGAAACTTTCTATGACGACTATAAAGAGGCACTATTGGATATCATTGATAACAATATCCCGATTGTCTATAATCTAAATGTTGGCCACGCAACACCAAGAGCCATTGTGCCCTTTGGCGTTCATGCTTATGTGGATGCACAGGACCAAGTCATTCGCTTTGACTATAACAAAAAATAAACAATTTCTCCATTTTTGTGCTTTTGTATTGATTTTCGTTACAATTTGTGTCTGAATTTATTGCATTTCGCTAATTTCTATGATATATTTTTGAAGGAGGTATATATGACTAAACAAAAAATAAATCAAATTGTCGGTTCAATCGGGGCCTTTATCGGAATTATTGTATTTATCGCCTACATCCCACAAATTTTTGCCAATTTACAAGGCAACAAAGCTCAACCATTCCAGCCTTTATCCGCAGCAGTATCTTGTTTAATTTGGGTTATTTACGGATGGACAAAAGAACCTAAGAAGGATTGGATACTAATTATTCCAAACTCAGCTGGCGTTGTCTTAGGTGGACTGACATTTCTTACTGCACTATAAAAATTACTAGCATATAATCAAAAAGCTGAGATAAATCTCTCAGCTTTTTTCTATATTCTCAGATAATTAGACGCCTGCACTCACTAATTTCCGTTTTTCCACTCACAATCATTCTCATGATCATCTATCAGACCTGCAGCCTGTAGAAAAGATAAAATAGCGACTGGACCTGTAAACTTGAAGCCTCGTTTTTTGAGATCTTGAGATAACTTTTCAGACAGGGCTGTTTTAGCAGGTGCTAGGTGATAGTCAGGGACATCATTGATGATGGTTTGCCCATTGACAAAAGACCAGAGATAGGCATCAAAGGAACCGTAGGTTTTCTGGACCTGTAAAAATGCTTGGGCATTGGCACGCGTAGCAAAAATCTTGGCTCGATTTCGAATGATGGCTGGATTGTCTAACAAGGCCTCCAACTCTGCATCCGTCATCTCTGCGACCACTTGAATTTGATAGTCATGAAATGCTTCTCTGAAAGCTTGGCGCTTGTTTAGCACCGTTTCCCAAGACAGACCAGCCTGATAGGTCTCCAAACAAAGCAACTCAAAAAGGGCGCGGTCATCATGAAGAGCCTGTCCCCACTCTTCATCATGGTAGGCCACATATAAAGGGTTATTCATTTTTACCCACGAACAACGTTTTGGCATATTATTCTCCTATTTCACCAACATTTTAAGTGCAGATTTGATATAGTTCTCAGCTGTATCCGTCGTTCCTTCAAAGAATTTCTTGATTTTCTTGAGCTCTGTTGCCTTGTAGCCTAGCGCCAGCATGGCTTCCATAGCTTCTTCCAGTTCTTGGTTTTCATTACTCGCTTGCACAGCGACTTTGGCAGGAAGGTCATCACTAGCCACGACTACCTTGCCTTCCAAGTCCAGCACCATCTGTTGGGCTGTTTTCTTGCCAATTTTGGGAAACTTAGTCAAGTAGGTGATATTCTTAGTCTCGATGGCTTGAACCAAGCCAGCATTGTCATCGGCAGCAATAATAGCAAGAGCTGATACAGGACCAATCCCAGATACTGAAATCAGACTGAGAAAGAGCTTCTTCTCGTCTTCTGATCGAAAACCATAAAGCAGATGGGCATCCTCACGAACAACTTGGTGCACATAAATTTGAGTTTCTTGATTGACCTGACCTGAGTAGGCATAGGGATTGGCTACATGCAAGATATAACCGATACCATTCGCCTCTAGGACAATATATTTAGCAGTGATTTTGGTAATGATTCCTTTTAAATATTCGTACATAATTTTTTCTCCCTTATTTTGCCTATCTAGTATACCATATTTCCCCAAGACAGACTGCAACAAAAGGTGCAACCTCTGGTTGACAAATAGTACAGGAGATTGTATTCTCATTATAAGTAAAAATTGTTAGGATAGAGGTAGAAAAAGGAGGATAGAATGATGAAACTCGCAGAAAAACTATTTGAGCTCAGAAAGGAAAAAGGTTGGTCCCAGGAAAAGCTAGCTGAACAAATCAATGTTTCTCGGCAAAGCATCTCCAAATGGGAGTCTGGACAAGTCCTTCCAGAAATCGAAAAAATCATTGAATTAAGTAAGATTTTTCAAGTGACAACGGACTATCTACTACTGGATGAAAACTCTGAAAAAAGGTTCCTCAGAAGTAATCTTGGAGGAAGACAAGGACAAATACTATAAAGAGGTTAAATCCTATGGCCTCTGGCAAGTGATTTATATTTTCGTCTTGGCTCTTGCTATCTATCTCTTTTTAGCTGGTTCTAGTTTCCCAGCTGAATTCACCGTCTGGATTTGGCTGACCTTCGTTCTCTTGATTGCTTCAGCGATTGCTATCAACAAGGTTCTCAAAACCAAACAACGTTATCTTGATAAAGTGATTGGTCTTGAGAATCCTTCAAACCAAGACGACTCTACAAAATCTTGAATCACCTAGTTCAGTTTTCACAACACTTTTTATAGGACTGATCTTGTTAAGCAAGTGTAAACCTCGTGTCAAGTAAGCCATGCTCAATCAAAGTTTCCACCTTAGAAAAGCTAAAAAGACTTGTTTGGAAAAAACAAAGGCTTTTTGTGTTCTTAATATTTCCCCAACTCACGAAGACTCGTATGATTTTCCTGAATACGTCGAAACATTTTTTCCATATCTGACTTGGTAAAATGCACCAAAACGGGACGTCCGTGTGGACAATTATAGGGATTGTCACATTGAGAAAGCTGATAAAGTAGCTGTCTGGCTGAATGGTCATCGATACGATGGTTGGCCTTGATAGACCGCTTGCAGGACATCATGATGGCTAGCTCTGCTCGGTATTTCTTGATCGAAACTTCCTTGGTCAAGAGCAGCATGTCACACATTTCATAGATACCAGACTCGATTTCTTCCTCTGCCATCCAAATAGGATGTTCACGTAGGATAAATTGATTTTCTCCATACTCTGCTAGAAAGACGCCCACTTCCTCTAAGAGAGGCATTCTTTCCTTAAGACGAAGGGCATCATCTGCTGGGAATTCAAAGATGTAGGGCACTAAGAGTTGCTGTTGACTCTGGTCAACATTGCCAATGCTTTCACGATACTCCTCGTACTTGACCCGTTCCTGAGCAGCGTGCTGATCTATGATGTAGAGTCCATCTCGCCCTTGGGCAAAAAGATAGGTCCCGTGCATTTGCCCGAAAAATTCTAGTTCTGGGAAACTAGATGACTCCTCTCGTTCCAGCTTGTCATAAGCCTTATCGAGACTAGCAAGGTCTAACTCTGGATGATCTAGTTGGTCATAGCTGACAGGTTTTCTCTCTGCGAAATGGAGTTTGGTCTGCTTGGTCAGTTGCTCCAAGGTTTCCTTGGCAAACAGGGTTAGGTCCCTACCTTCCTCAGTTAATTCAACCTGATGATCAGCCACCTCAGCTTGACTAGGTTTTGAGAGTTCTGTTTTTTCATAGTAAAGCGTATTTTCTTTGAGTGGGAGAATGGTCTGCTCCACCTTTTGACGATTACGCACGGTCGACTTGGCAAGATTTTCTAAAGCATCAGGAATCAAGGCTTGTTCCTTGAGACTATGTGAAATAGCTTCTGAAACCAGCGCCATCAGTTCTCTTTCCTTAGAAATCCGCACTTCTTGTTTGGTTGGATGCACATTGACATCAGCTAGATAGGGGTCAATATGGATGTGAATGACAGCCAGTGGAAAACGACCTACCATGAGTTTGCTTCCGTAACCGTCAAGAATAGCACGATTGAGCAAGAAGTTCTTGATATAACGGCCATTGATGAAGAGGCTGATATAGTTACGATTTGCTCGGGTTAATTCAGGTAAAGACACAAAACCTGTAATTTCAAAATCTAAGTCAGAGTTCTCAATTTCAATCATCTTCTTGGCACTCGCCAAACCGTAAATCCCTGCGATGGCTTGTCGCAGTTGGCCAGTCCCTGCTGTCCGCGTCATTTCCTTGCCATCACTAATCAAACTGAAGGAAATCTCAGGATGGGCCAAGCCCAGACGGTTAACAATATCAATGATATGAGACAACTCCGCTTGCTGGCTCTTCATATACTTGAGACGGGCAGGTGTGTTGAAAAAGAGGTCCTCCACACAAACTTTGGTCCCCACAGGACTAGTCGCTGGGATGACTTCCTCAACTTCTCCCCCACGCGCAACGAGCTTGGTCCCATGACTCGCACCATCCACCGCCGTCAACAAAGTCAAGACACTGACAGAAGCGATAGAAGGCAGGGCTTCACCACGAAAACCAAGCGTCCGAATCCGAAAGAGGTCTGCCTGATTTTTTATCTTACTGGTCGCATGGCGACGCAAGGCCAACTCCACCTCATCGTGGGCAATTCCGTGACCATTATCAGTGATTTGGATTTTCTTAAGACCAGCTTCCTCAATCTCAATGATAATCTGGCTAGAACCCGCGTCAATGGCATTTTCTACCAACTCTTTGACCACGCTAGCAGGACGTTCAATGACCTCTCCTGCCGCTATCTGGTTTGCCAGTACCTCTGGCAATTCAATAATATGAGACATCTTTCAGCCCCTTTCTGTATCTATTTTCCTAGAAATTGATTAGTGCTATTATACCATATTTCAGATGTTACCAGAAAAAGCAAATGCCACATAGACGCTAAATCTGTCCACATAGGCAAAAGCTCTTGCCATGGGTCGTAAAATAGTGGTATACTCAATAAAAATCAAAGAGCAAACTAGAAAGCTAGGCGCAGACAGTACTTTAGTACGGCAAGACGACGCTGACGTGGTTTGAATTTGATTTTTGAAGAGTATTAATAAAGGTGTACAAGAAGTGAGATTAACCTTGTATAACTGAAAAGGAGGGAAGTTTATGAAAGTAGAACTACAGATTAAAGAGACATACAAGGAAGAAAAGCTGATTGTCCAAACTCCTCAGCCGACCGAAAAAGTCCAGAAAGTCATCGAGTTCGCAGAAAATCTTGACCAAAAAGAAACAATCAAAGGAAAGATTGATGATCAGGTCTATCTAGTTAAGATTTGTAAGATACAACGCTTCTATATCGAGAATCGCAAGGTTCTAGCAGAAACTGCATCTCAGACCTACAGCATTGATTTGCGACTCTATCAAGTTCTTGACATTCTGCCGACCACTTTTATCCAAATTTCCCAATCTGAAATCGTTAATATTGACGCTATCTCTCATCTCAAACTCACGCCCAACGGCCTAGTCGAAATCTTTCTCAAAAACGAAAGCTTTACCTACTCATCTCGCCGTTACCTGAAAACTATCAAGGAGAAATTAGAACTATGAAAAAACAAATCTTTCACGATGCAGCTGCTGGTGTACTTATCGGCCTCATCCTCTCTATCCTCTTTTCACTCATTTATGTACCAAATATCTATACCCCACTAAGCCCCGAGTCTCTTATCGGCCAAGCGATGGCTCAACATCAGATTCACGGTGCTCTGGTCTTGCTCTACTGCATGATTATCTGGTCAGCTATCGGCGTTCTCTTTAGCTTTGGCAGTCGCTTATTCAGCCGTGACTGGAGCTTACTCCGTGCAACACTTTCCCATTTCTTCCTCATGCTGGCTGGCTTTGTCCCACTAGCGACTCTGGCTGGTTGGTTCCCCTTCCACTGGACCTTCTATCTCCAGCTCATTCCAGAGTTTGCGATCGTCTACCTTATCATCTGGGTTATTCTCTATAAAAGAGAAGCTAAAAAAGTAGACCACATCAATCAACTCTTGGCCCATAAAAAGTAATAGAGAAAAACCCACTCACAAAAATGTGAGTGGGCTCTTTTTATAACTTTTGTTTGAGCTCGACCAAGATGTTCATAGCCTGCATAGGTGTCATATTGTACACATCCAGTTTAGCTAATTCTGCTAGGATAGGATGTTCTGCTGGCGTATCAAAGAGAGAAATCTGTTCCGTGACGGCGCTAGTTTGCCTCATCGGAGCTGGGCTTTCTTGTCCCTGACTTTCCAGTTGCGTTAAAATCTTATCCGCTCTTGCTAAAAGTTCTCCCGGTAAGCCAGCGATCTTAGCAACATGGATACCGTAGGATTTGTCAGCTGGACCTAGTTCAATCTTGTGAAGGAAGGTCACCTGCCCACCCTGCTCCAAGGTTGCCACGTGAACATTGACCAAGTGCTCCAAACTGGACTCCAAACTAGTCAACTCATGGTAATGGGTGGCAAAGAGGGTCTTGGCTCCGATATGCTCATGGATGTATTCGATGATGGACTGGGCTAAAGCCATGCCATCATAAGTTGCCGTTCCTCGACCTAACTCATCAAAGAGAATCAAGGAATTCTTGGTCGCATGCGAAATGGCATTGTTGGCCTCCATCATCTCCACCATAAAGGTTGATTGGCCTGAAACCAAATCATCTGCTGCTCCAATACGGGTAAAGATAGCATCGAAAATAGGCAAATAGGCGCTTTCTGCCGGCACATAAGAACCCAGCTGGGCCATAACCGCTGTCATAGCTAACTGGCGCATGTAGGTAGACTTCCCGCTCATGTTGGGCCCTGTAATTAGCTGAATACTGGTATCTTCTGCCATCTGAATGGTATTAGGAATATAGGTCTGAGCTCCCATGACCTTTTCAACGACAGCATGGCGTCCCTTTTTGATATCGATTTGTGAATCATCCCCAAACTCAGGTCGGATCAAATGCTGGGTTTCAGCCACAACTGCGAGACTTTGCAAGACATCAACCGTTGCAATTCCTTGAGCTAGAGCCTGCAAACGCTGGATGTACTTGCTGACTTCCTCACGGATACGCATAAAGATTTCGTATTCTAGATTGGCTGACTTCTCACGCGCCTCCAACATATCCCCCTCGATACGAGCTAATTCCTCGGTACCAAAGCGTTCTGAGTTTTTCAGCGTTGCCTTGCGGAAAAAGTGGGCAGGCACATTCCCCAGTTGTGAATTGGTCACATGGAAATAGTAGCCATCTTTTTTATTGTAATCAATCTTGAGCGTACTGATGCCAGAGTTTTCTCGCTCCTTAGCCTCAATCTCAGCAATCCAGCTAGTCCCTTCTCTGAGGACACGACGGTACTTGTCTAAGGTCTCATCAAATCCCGTACGGATAATGCCACCTTCCGTAATAACATGAGGGGCTTCAGGAGCAATCGCTGCGCTAATCAAGCTCTCCAACTCTGGAATGGCATCCAACTGTGCGATGAGATAAACTAAAGCAGGCTGCTCCATTCCCTCTAAAATCGCTCGAATCCTTGGCACACTAGATAAGGTAGTCGCCAACTGCAAGAGATCCTTGGGATTGGTCTTGCCAAAAGAAACCCGACTAGCCAAGCGTTCGATATCATAAACACCCTTGAGACTGTCCGTTAAATCACTGCGCTCAAAGAAGTGGTCAAGAAAGACCTGCACCACTTCTTGACGTTGGACAATTCGTTCCTTATCAATCAAGGGACGATGAATCCAAGACCGTAAGAGCCGCATACCCATAGCCGTTTTGGTTTCGTCCAAAAGCCAGAAAAGACTCCCTTGCTTCTTGCCTGAACGGGCATTTTCAACCAAATCCAGACTGGCCTTGGTCGCATAATCCATCTGTAAGAAATCTTTGATTTCATAGCGGATAACTGGTTTGAGATGGTTCAATTCCCGCATCTGGGTCCGGTGAACATACTGTAGAAGCTTACTAGCTGCCGCTTGCTCCACAGCTGCCAGGCGTGGATCCAGTAAATGAATATCCTCAAAGCCTTCCTTCTCATAGGAAAGCACAAGATTCATCTGACGACTGAGGATTTGTTCTTCTTCCTCAGACAAGTCATAACCCAGCACCACTTCTCGAGCCTTGAGGTTACGAATTTCCCCACAAACGAGAGTAAAATCCAATAAACCTGTCACATAAAAATCACCTGTCACTAGATCCATATAAGCCAGGCCAAATTGATTGCCATCACGATCTAAGGCAACCAAGAAATTATTCTGACTATCGGGCTTACTGCTATCGACTACTGTACCAGGTGTGATGACCTGAACCACCTCTCGCTTGACAACCCCCACTGCTTGTTTGGGATCTTCCATCTGCTCGGCTATGGCCACCTTATAGCCCTGCTCGATCAATACGTCGATATACTGCTGGGCAGAATGATAGGGGACACCTGCCATGGGTATCGGATTTTCTGCATTTTTATTCCGACTTGTTAAGGAAATTTCTAAAATTTGCGCTGCATTAATTGCATCTTCATAGAACAACTCGTAAAAATCACCCATTCGAAAAAGCAAAAAAGCATCTGGGTATTGTTTCTTAATATCCACATACTGTTGCATGCCGGGTGATAGCTTTTCTGTTGCCATTTTTCGTCTCTCCTTGCTAAAAATAAGTCTTGAGAGCAACTCCCAAGACCTTATTTATCTTTCATCAAATCTAGCAAACGATCTTCCATCAGCTTGGCAACGTGCTGGTCTCGACAAATAACCAATAAGGTATTAGCACCAGCAACCGTTCCTAAAATCCATTCATCCTTGTTTGCATCTACAATGTTTGCTAAGACTGCAGCTTCCCCAAGTTTGGTATGAAGTACCAAGGTGAACTCTGCTCTTGCAACACCTTCTAAATGATGAGACAAAAACTCAACTAAATCAATCTTATCTGTCTCATTTGCTAGTACATAATACACCATATCATTTTTCTTAACCTTGGTCAAGCCGATTTCACGCAAATCACGCGACAAAGTCGTTTGTGTCACATAAACATTACGAGCTTCTAAACGATCTTGAATCTCTTTTTGTGTCCCAAGTTTTTCTTCGGTGATCATCTTTTTAATCAATTGATGCCGTTCTCTTTTTCTCATATCATCCTCTTAAGTGAATATTTATAACAAATTTTACATTTATTTTATAACTATATTATACCAAAAAAAATAGATAATTCAAAAAAATTCTTTTCTTTCTCAAAAAATGTAGTAAATTGTGATAAAATAGTAGAAAAGTCCAAAAAGGAGCCCTTATGAATACAAAAGAATTGATTGCTAGCGAGTTGGCTAGCGTCATTGATAGCCTGGATCAAGAGGCTATTTTAAATTTACTGGAAACACCTAAAAACTCAGAAATGGGAGACATCGCTTTCCCTGCCTTTTCTCTAGCAAAGGTCGAGCGTAAAGCTCCGCAAATGATTGCAGCAGATATTGCTGAAAAAATTAATAGTCAGGCCTTTGAAAAGGTTGTTGCTACAGGACCTTACGTTAACTTTTTCCTTGATAAAAGTGCTATTTCGGCTCAGGTATTACAGGATGTTATCACTGAAAAAGAACACTATGCCGACCAAACCATTGGCAAGCAAGAAAATGTCGTTATCGATATGTCTAGTCCCAATATCGCAAAACCATTCTCTATTGGGCACTTGCGTTCAACGGTTATCGGAGATAGCTTGTCACATATTTTCCAAAAGATCGGCTATCAAACAGTCAAGGTCAACCACCTAGGAGACTGGGGCAAACAGTTTGGAATGTTGATCGTTGCCTACAAGAAATGGGGAAATGAGGAAGCCGTTAAAGCGCATCCAATCGATGAACTTCTTAAACTCTACGTTCGCATCAATGCTGAAGCTGAAAAAGATCCTAGCTTGGATGAAGAAGCACGCGAATGGTTCCGCAAACTGGAAAATGGAGATGAGGAAGCCCTCGCTCTCTGGCAATGGTTCCGTGATGAAAGTTTAGTGGAATTCAACCGCCTTTACAATGAATTGCAAGTTGATTTTGACAGCTACAACGGAGAAGCCTTCTACAATGATAAGATGGATGCCGTTGTAGACATTCTCGCTGAAAAAGGACTTCTTGTTGAGTCAGAAGGAGCCCAAGTTGTCAATCTTGAGAAATATGGAATTGAACATCCAGCCCTTATCAAGAAATCTGATGGTGCAACTCTCTATATCACACGTGACTTGGCTGCAGCCCTTTACCGTAAAAACGAATACCAATTTGCTAAATCCATCTATGTTGTTGGCCAAGAGCAATCTGCTCACTTTAAACAACTCAAGGCAGTATTACAAGAGATGGGCTACGATTGGAGCCAAGACATTGTCCATGTTCCGTTTGGATTAGTAACAAAAGAAGGTAAAAAACTCTCTACTCGTAAAGGAAATGTCATCTTGCTAGAACCGACTATTGCAGAGGCTGTTAGTCGTGCCAAGGCCCAAATCGAGGCGAAAAATCCTGAGTTAGAAAATAAAGACCAAGTTGCCCATGCTGTTGGAGTTGGGGCTATCAAGTTCTATGATCTTAAGACCGACCGTACAAATGGATATGACTTCGACCTTGAAGCAATGGTATCCTTTGAAGGAGAAACTGGACCTTACGTTCAATACGCCTACGCTCGTATCCAATCTATCTTGCGCAAAGCCGATTTTAAACCAGATGCAGCTGGCAACTACAGCTTGAACGATGCTGAAAGCTGGGAAATCATTAAACTACTCCAAGACTTCCCACGTATTATCAATCGTGCAGCAGATAATTTTGAACCATCTATCATTGCGAAATTTGCGATTAGTTTGGCTCAAGCCTTTAACAAATATTATGCACATACACGTATCCTAGATGAAAGTCCTGAGCGCGACAGTCGTCTAGCCCTCAGCTACGCAACCGCAGTCGTCCTCAAAGAAGCTCTTCGTTTGCTCGGAGTAGAAGCGCCGGAGAAGATGTAAATCGCCAAAGTTACTTGATTGCGGAGCAATCTAAGTAACTAACGCCAAATCCTATTCGGACTTTGGCTAGGCGCTTCACTAGTAAAGAAACATAAATATTGTCGATTTATGTTTCTTTACGTCGTAACCAGAGATAATTGCCTAAACGCTTCACTAATTTACCAAACCAAATAATATCAATTTAGTTTAGGTTCTAATCTTTTAGATTACTTGAAAGCAATCCGAACAATTGAGCAAAATAACATTTATATTTTGCTCGGCATTGTAGTATTTCAATGAAACAATTTATTCACTTTTACTATTTATCACACTGGGAGATTCCTTATGAGCCAATATGCTTATATTCTCGTTATACTTAGCTTGGTTTTCCTTTTTCTGCTCAATAAGTACGAGAAGGAAAGACTTCAAAGACTCTACCAAGAGCAACTCTTGAAGGACGAGACATTTAGGTCTGACATCAAAGAAAAAATTCACACGACTGAAAATATCAATGATGTCATTGCACATATCAATAAAACTTACCATCTGGGAATGTTGCTCTCAAAAGACGTCACAGATCAATTGAAATAATCAAAATCCGAGAAGCTTTCTTCTCGGATTTTTTAGGCTTAACCATATTCTCCTTAGGGTAATTTCATTGTTTTATGTAAGTTTTTCTGTAATTTTCTATATTTTTTCAAAATATCCTTGCATTTCTTTTAAGTTTTTTGTAGAATAGAAGCTATCTATTCAGATTATTCTGAAAATTCAAAAATGGGAGCATCTATTATGTCACAAGTTACTTTATCAAACCAGTCGACCTGGACAAGCAAACTAAAGGCAATGGGGCCAGGTATCCTAATGGCTTCTGCCGCCGTTGGAGGTTCTCACATTGTATCCTCTACTCAAGCTGGTGGTTCTTATGGTTGGTCGCTACTCCTCTTAGTTATCTTGGCCAATGTTTTTAAATATCCATTTTTCCGTTTTGGTGCAGAATATACTGCTGATACTGGTAAAACCTTGGTCGAAGGCTACGCCGAAAAAGGCAAGTTCTATCTCTGGATTTTCTTTATCCTCAATGTCTTTTCTGCTATGGTCAACACAGCCGGGGTCGCTATCCTGTGTTCAGCCATCATCGCTAGCGCTTTTCCAATGATCGGTCTTAGCATCACTCAATGGTCCCTCATCCTTGTTGCAATCATTTGGGCTATGTTACTCTTTGGTGGCTACAAACTATTGGACGGTATGGCAAAATGGATCATGTCTGCTTTGACCATTGCAACAGTTCTTGCAGTTATCATTGCAGCAATTAAGCATCCAGAATATAGCTCTGATTTTGTCGAAAAGACACCTTGGCAAATGGCGGCCCTCCCTTTTATCGTTTCCCTCTTAGGATGGATGCCTGCTCCTATTGAAATTTCAGCCATCAATTCACTCTGGTCTGCTGAAAAGAAAAAGACCGTCAACTTTAATACAGAGGACGCCCTTTTCGACTTTAACGTTGGTTACATTGGAACTGCTATCCTGGCTGTATTCTTTGTAGCACTCGGAGCACTCATTCAGTATCCTACAGGACAAGCAGTTGAAGCCGCTTCAGCCAAATACATCTCTCAATTCGTGGGTATGTATGCCTCTGTTCTTGGAGAATGGTCCCGTTATTTGATCACCTTCATCGCCTTTCTCTGTATCTTTGGAACAGTCATTACTGTTATCGATGGCTATTCTCGCGTTAATCAGGTTTCACTACGACTCTTGCTAAGTCAAAAAGAGGATGATAGCAAATCTTTGAACATCTGGATGACCCTCACAGCTATTATCGGTATTATCATCATCAAGTTCTTTGCTGGTCAAGTTTCAACCATGCTTCGCTTCGCCATGATTGGTTCTTTCCTGACAACACCATTCTTCGCGCTTTTGAACTATGTATTGGTGACACGTGAAAATAAAAATCTTCCTTCTTGGCTAAAACTCCTCGCTATCGCAGGATTGATTTTCCTCTTTGGCTTCGCTATCTTCTTTATCTATGCACTTGCTATCGGCAAAGCAGGATAGTTTATAAATGGCACCCTTACGGGGTGCTTTTTGTATACACAAAAAGCAGTTGAAAATCTCAACTGCCCCTCAGTACTACTTTATTTTTCTGTCTCTAACTCATACAAGTCCGCGATAATCGCTGCGACTTTTTTAATATCTCCCAGCATACCACGCATTTCAAAGTCAGCCAAAACTGGAAAACCAAAGCGCTGACTATACTGCTTGGCTGTCAGGCAGTATTGATTGTTAAAATTGCGATTACCAGATCCAACTACTCCAAAACACTTACTAGCATTGTCCCCATGGGCGATAAAGTCGCCCAGTGGAGTTGTTAAAATCTCAACATCGCCGTTATCGACACCATTTCCACCTTCTAGATAGGTCGGCAAGAAAGCGATATAGGGATGTTCCATTTCAAAAAATTCTTGACCTTCCTTGACTAGGTCCTTGATATGGATTTTTTGGACCTCAATCCCTTCGTACTGGGACAAGAGATAGTCCTTGAGTCGGGTTACAAAACTCTCTGTATTCCCACTCAGACTGATATACACTAAGGATATTTTTTTCATGTTGACCTCGATTTTTATGTTTACGATATAAAAAGAACTACCAAAATTGTAACTTGATAGTTCTTTTTTGTCAATACTTAGGCAGCTTCTTCTGCTTCAACTTCCTCAGCCAAGTCCTTTTGTTGGCGCCACATCTTGTAAAAGACTAAGGCTAAAAAGAGAATATTGATGATGATGAACAAAATATTCGTCCCTTTTGCTAATGCTCCCATTCCTAAGCCAAGGGCACTATCTTTGATTAATTGAACTGCATCTTGAACGTTCATATAGCTATAAACCAAACCAACAATAGCTAGTAAAACATAGCCAATATAAGTATAGTTTGCAAGTTGCACGTTTTTACGTACGAGAAATACAATGGCTACTACAACTAAAATTGCAGATAAAACAATCAACGACATATTAAAAATAGAGTGAGAGGATTCTGACACTTTGTAAGTATAGTTGACCGTGTCTTCTAATTGCTGGGCAGTGAGCGTCCCGCTATTTGCCAGGCTAGCACGAAGAGCATCTTTACTTGGCAATGGACTCAAGATTCCAAATAGTGACATAGATGAAATGAGGGCTGATAGGACTAACAAAACCCAAAGATAAATAGGATTCTTTTTCATGTTTTCCTCCATAAGATATTTTGAACATTATAGCATTTTTTGTACAGGAATACAACTTTTACAAGCTGGTTTCAACTTGTTTTCGATAAGCTTTCGGTGATTTTCCGCACAATTTACGGAAAACCTTGTAGAAATATCCAACATTACTGTAGCCAACTGCATAGCAAATATCTTCGATGCTATCACTGGTCGAAAGTAAGAGTTGCTGCGCCGCCTTAATTCGCTGTTTATTGAGCAATTCCGCAAAGGTTGAATTGGTTTCTCTCTTGATTAGCTGACCGAGATAGACAGGATTGATAAAGAGATCCTTGCTGATATCCCCAAGCGAGAGCTCTTTCTGATAATCACGCCCAATCACCTCCAGAACGCTCACCACATTTTCATTCATGCGGTACTGGCCAAAGAACTTGGTCAAGGTTTCTTTGATATAGGCAACCAATTCTTCAAAGGAGTTAATGGCATGGATAGCTTTGATAATCTCGGTCATATCATCTGCTTTTAGGTGTTCAAACAAATGAAAGACATCCATGACAAACTGGGTGAAAAGTTGCTTCGTGATGGCTACGCGCGGAGTGTTCTCCAAGACGACCTTCTCTAGCAGGGTTAATTCTTCGATGATTTGATTGATATTTCCTTGGATAATCACCCGATAAATCGGTTCGTAATAAGCAAATAGACTCTCGGATTTTTCTAGATTGACAGAACCGTAAAAGAGGGCTTTTTCTGCGTTGATCTTCCATTTTTCAAAGGACTGCTGGTAGGGTGCTTCAAATGGGGTTACGACGATGCCATCTAGTGGTTGATCAGAGATGAAAATCTGCCAATCTTGTCCCAAAACATAGTAAGGAATGGTAAAAGAGCCTTGCTTTTCCTTTGAAAGTCCTATCCACCAGCTGTCTTTACCTGCTAAGAAACTGATAAAGCCTTCTTCATCCAATTCTTGACTGAGGGTCTGATTTTGTTCCACCTTTTCTTGAAGCTGTCGCGCAATCTTTTCTAATAGATTGCCCAACTCCACCTTGTCTACTGGCTTGACCAGATAATCCACGACACTAAGGTTCATGGCTTTTTTGACGTAGTCAAACTCCTGATAACCAGATAGCAAGATATAATAGGTATCTGGAAGTAGCTCTTTCATTTCCCTAATCATCTCAAGTCCGGTCTTATCTGGCATATTGACATCGGAAATGACCACATCTACTGGATTTTCCTTGACGTAGTCCAAAGCATCATCTGCGTGATTAGCTGTCGCGACGACTTTCATATCCCATTTTTCAAAGAGGATTAATCGCTTGAGCCCCTCTGTCACCATGTACTCATCGTCTACTAATAAAACTTTATACATTTCTACCCTTTCTATTCATCCTGGATAGTGATATGGTAACGAACACCTTCTTGCTCAGCTGACTCTACACTGATTTGGTAGCGATCCCCAAAGTAGAGAACAAAGCGTTCGTGTACATTTACTATTCCAATTGATTGCCGCTCCCCACTATAGCTTGCTTCGTGTTCAAAACTTCGCTGAGTTAATTTTTCTTGCAAGGCAGCTAGTTTCTCAGCGGACATTCCCCGACCATTATCTACTACTAGGATTTCAACGAATCCTTGGCCCTTCAAGGCTTTGATACTGATGACATTATCTGTTCTGCGATGGTCAACACCATGAGCAAAGTAGTTTTCTACTAATGGTTGGAGTGTAAATTTTGGAATTCTCATTTCTTCCAATTCTGGTGCAATCTTGAAACCATAGGCAATGGATTTAGGATAACGCACCATGCAGAGATAGCTATACTTTCTGCAAAATTCCAACTCTTGCTTCAGCGTGGTTTCCCGCTCGTCAGAGATATTGTTGCGTAACAAGCTACTAAATTCATAGATAATATCTGCCAGTTCATCCTGACTTTGCATGACGGCATACATCCGTAAAAACTCCAGAGTATTGTACATAAAGTGAGGATTGATTTGAGCCTGTAGGGCTCGCATATTGGCATCTTTTTGACTGAGCTCTAGCTGATAGATATCGTGGATATTTTTTTCCAGGCGATCCAACATATCATTGGTTGTTTCTGCAATGAGAAGCAACTCTTGGTCTTTTTCAGAGGTATCGATTCGAAGGCCTTCTTCTCCTTGAGCAATCACCTCGATCGAATCTACTAGGTCTACGACTTGTTTTTGGTAATTTGAGAAAGTCTGTCTAAGGGTCACGTACAAAATGATGATAAAGAGGATACTTAGCCCAATAATGATAGCTGAACTCGTCAAAGATCCTGTAAGAACAAAATTTTTAGGAACAGCAGCTCGAACCTGATAACCGTGAGAGGTGACACCTACAAACCAGTTTTCTCGCTCGGCTGACACCTTCTCCCCAATATGGAACATCTCGGTCTCAAAAGGAGAGGTCACTGTTACAGCCATTGGGATATGTCCCCTTGTATTGTCAATAGCGCCATGGAGAACATCTGGCGATAAGGAGATATAAATCACTCCTAAATCCTTGTCAGACACAGGATCAGAAACGGGAATGGCAAAACTGTTGGCTGTCGGCTTAAAATCCTCCGCAGGGACTTTCTCTCCGCTGCGTTTTTCTCTAGTCGAAACATACACTTCCTTATAGTCCTGAAGGACAATAGCCACTCCAGTCACAAAATCATTCCGAACATAGATATTATCAATATTTTCATACAGGGAAACAGAAATATAAGGCGAAGTTTTACGCTCTAATTGCCAGTAGAAATAGTCTGGGGTGCTAAGACTGAAATACTTGTAAATCCCTTCAATGCGGGCTTGATTTTCAACCAAAGACTGAGCGAGTTGGGTTGACTCTCTGTGATAATATTCCACTTCACTCACTGTCCGAGTAGTCACACGTTCTGCAACCCGTTGGGCCTCTTTCTCACGTGAATCCCAGTCAGCATACGAGAGCATAATCGCAAAACTGGCAATGATCACAATCATAACCAAACTATAAATCCGTAAAAGAGAGTGAAGCCAGAACTGCTTCATTCTATTTTGTCGCCAATTTTTCATGGATACTTTCATAAATAGGTTCCAACATATCACTGATAAAGAAATGCCACATTCCAATT
Source organism: Streptococcus oralis (assembly GCF_018448765.2). Classification (GTDB taxonomy): domain Bacteria; phylum Bacillota; class Bacilli; order Lactobacillales; family Streptococcaceae; genus Streptococcus; species Streptococcus oralis_BM. Next base: position 159,151 of record NZ_JAHCMC020000001.1, on the reverse strand, counting down.
CCTACAAAAAAGAGCAAGGCAGGCATATAATAACCAACTCCTACAAGGAGAGCTGACCCGAGTAAAACCTTAGCAATCGCAGGTAGGCTCATGAAAATCCCGATAAGGGACAGTTTCAAAGTATTTTGGTAGGATAAATCAAAGTACACCTGAAGTTTCAAGGAAACAGTATAGGCCAGAAAGACAAGAGCAACTACAAGGACATTGAGAAAAGTCGCCAAGAGGTGGAAAATCGTCTGGTGGGGCAATTGAACTAGAAGATACAAACCATAAACTAGGACAAGATCCACAAACATAAAACTATAGAAAGCCAGATTGCTCTTGACAAAATTGCTCTTATACAATTCCCAAGCTTCCTTCAAATGGTATGCTCGATAGGTATAACCGTGCTCCGCATACAAACTCATAAGAGTTGCACTAGCTGGTGCCAAACCAAAGACCACTCCTCCTGCTAGTGTTAATAGCCAGAAATAAGCTGTCGCAATCATTCCCAAAAAGATACGATTAAAGACGAATTCTAGAAATTTTCCCATGTTACTCTCCTTAAACTAACAATGTAACCATTATATCATATTTCAAGCGTTTTCAAAAACATAGAGTTCTCATTTACAATCCTTAAAAAGCGTGATACAATTGGTTTTGTTAATTCGCATTAAGGAGATTCTCATGAAGAAAAATATCTTAACCACCCTCTTGGCCACCGTCCTCTACTTTCTCTGTGTAGGGATTGGAGTCTTCCTAGGACACCTGGTCGATCAAACAGGCAATATGTTCTACGCGCCTGCCTTTTCTGCCCTTGTCGGTGGCAGTGTCTACATGCTTCTTTTGGCGAAGGTCCCTCGTTTTGGTGCTATCACCAGTCTAGGACTTTTTATGGCACTTTTCTTCCTAGCTAGCAAGCATGGCGCTGGTGCCTTTCTCCCAGGACTCGCCTGTGGTCTTGCAGCAGATGCCATCGCTCGTCTCGGAAACTACAAAGACCGAATCAAAAACACCCTCTCCTTCCTCGTCTTTGCTTTTAGCACAAGTGGCCCTATCTTCCTCATGTGGATCCGTCCCAAAGCTTACGTGGCCACCTTACTTGCGCGTGGGAAATCCCAAGAATACATCGACCGTATCATGGTCGCTCCAGAGTTGGACAAAATCCTTCTCTTTGTTTCGAGCATCCTTCTAGGTGCCTTGATTGGGGCTGTGGTTGGGCAATTTCTAAGTCAAAAAATAGCTGATAAACTATAATGTAAAAGCCCTGAAGACTAGCTATGCCTAGTCCCAGGGCCTTTTTGTATACAGTCTTAAAATTCACTATAGATAAATTCTTGAATATTCGAAAAATCGGTCACAAAACAGTAAATTACGATGCTCAAGATAACCGTATAAAAAAATAGTGTCCACAAGATTAAACGATGTGTGTTAGTTAGCTTGGTTTGCAAATTTGTAAAGTTCTTTTTCAACTTCCATCCATCCTTTCACTCCAACGTGCATCACGTCAAATAAAAAGTAATCATCATACTCTCTGTTTCCATAGTTTAATACGGTTGCACCATGATTTTTTGCGACATCTTCTATTTTTTTATAAGTTTTTTCTCGCATCTCTCTTGAGACACCAGTGTAGTCATTCCATTTCCCGTTTACTGGGAAAATAATAACCTCAACTTCAATGCCCAATTCTTTAGCAACCGTCAAGAAAAGTTCCATATCTGAATATTCAGGTGACTCTAGGTAGCTCAAATCTTTATTGGAATCTTTTAGCGATGCATAGCGATCTTTTAAGTAAGTATTGTAGTAGTTATTATCAACAGCATAGTCATTATTGTCTGTTTTCTTTTTGACCTCTTCCACAAACTGATCCGTCATCTTTTCCCAATCATAGTCTGGGGTTTTGTCTCCTGATGAGGGATAATCTGATTTCTCATGATTTTCATAAAATTTTCGTTTGAGCTTAAAGGAATACATCGCGTTCTCAAACTCTAGTAGTTTTTTATCGACAATGGTTCCTTTTCCATCTATGAAATAACTTTTGTATTTTTTGTAGATGTCATTTTGTTGCTTGTTCCCCTTGGTAATCTCGATAATGCGATTGATCAGTTTTTCTTTCGTTTCCTTACTAATCTTGTCATTATCTAGCATGTGGAAAATATGTTCCTGAGAAGCCTTGTTCAAAAAGGCATCTTGATGAGTCCCATCTTTTTCAAACCACTGAACAGACTCTACTATAGCTACTTTTCGCTTACTCATAGATCCTTCAATAGAGCCCAAGGTCGTAGCCTGAATGATGTTTTGAGAATAACTTGTCCCAATCTGCATGATATTAAAATCGTTGTAGTTAAAAATTTTATTTGGATGATAGTCTTCATTTATCGTCGCAACCAACTCGGATGACCCCAATAAAACCAGTGTATTGGGAGTAATATTGCTTGTTAAAATATCTCTACTTTTATACTTTTCATACGAGGTGCTATAACGAATACTGTTATCCTTGACTTTATAATAATCATCAATCTTCTTGACATACGTCACATTTAAAAGGGCAAGCGTCGCAATTACGAGCACAAGCGATAGTAAAAATGCTTTTAATTTAATCATCTCGTTTTATCCTATCCCTTCGGTCTGGAAGACTTCTTTTCAATCTCTTATCTCTTTAAAATCGTCAGTAAGATTTTATAGGGTTCACCTGAAAAGATAAAGAAACCAATCATAACCAAATGCATGGTCACAAACCAACTTAGTAGCTTATACCAGTTTTTGTTTTTATTTTTCTTATAAAAATTGCTTTTCTTTTGATACACTTCAAATCCAGCCATCAAGACACCATGGTAAAAACCATAAACAATGTAGCTAACACTAAGACCATGCCAAAAACCCATGACCAACATATTGACCATATAGGCATAGGTTGCATTGTGTAGTCTATTTTTAAACCATTTTTTCCTGATAACCTGCATCAATACTCTTGAAAATACAAAATCTCTCAGCCAGGTCGACAAGGTGATATGCCATCTGGTCCAGAAATCCTTGATATCAACACTCAAGAAAGGTTTGTTAAAGTTCAGCGGTGTCTGAATACCTAGAATATTACTACTTCCAACGGCCATTAGACTATAGCCTGCAAAGTCAAAGAACAGATACAAGGTATAGAGGTACATATACTTGATTGAATAAACGACTGTGCCAGTATTATTTAGAGCGAGTAACATCTGGTAAACATAGGTTGATAAAACAATCTTGTAAAGGAGGCCTAGAACGATACGATACACACCGTCCCCTGCTAACTCTAGATACTCTTTTCGTGGCATGACCTCGTTTATCTCTTTTAAAAATCTCCTACTCCGATCAATTGGACCAGCACTAACTGTTGGGAAAAAGAGCAAAAACTGTAGATAATCTTTTACACTGATATTTTCTTTGATTAAGCCATCCGATATCTCTAGCATGATCTGAATGGTCTTAAAGGACATGTAAGAAATTCCAATAAAGGCCAACAAATGCAGAGAAGTTAGAGCAAAGACTTTATTGATCACCAAAGGAAGAATGGAAATGAAAACCAGTGGTTTCAGCCACTTTGCCTCTATCCGCTGTGCTAGAAAAACCAGAAAATACTGGTAAACGACAAAGGCAAACAAATAGACCATCATCGCTCGACTCTTACCATAGATAGCTCCTGCAAATAAGAGGGAGAGCGCCAAAATATAGTAGTCTTTACGTTTTTCAAAAAAGTTTACCACAAAACCAATCAGTAAAACTACAAATAAGAGAAGGAAAAACTCATTCCCCTCGAAATAATTCATACCAGACAAACTCCTTTACATTATCATCCCTTCGACAGCAAACTTTCTGATTTGCTAATTGAGGGACCTTTCTTTATTATAGCATATTTCTAAAAAGAAGCTTTACTCTTCTTGCATTTCGGTGAGAAAACAAAAAGGAGTCCCTTCGAACTCCTTCCATTATTTATGACTTAGTTTCTTGGTCAAGAAATCTCCCAAGAACTGAATTGTAAAGATAATCAAGATAATGATGATAGTTGCCAAGATAGTCACATCGTGATTGTAGCGGTTAAACCCATAGGCAATGGCCACGTTACCAATACCACCAGCTCCGACCGCACCGGCCATAGCTGTTTCCCCAACAAGGGAAATCAAGGTCACAGTCGTCACACGAATCAAATCTGGCAGACCTTCTGATAGGTAAACACCCACGATGTCCCAGAATGTCGCTCCGCTTGCTTGGGCCGCCTCAATGACACCACCATCTAGCTCAGCCAAGACCACCTGCACCTGACGGGCAAAGAAGGCAAAGACCGCAAAAGAGAGTGGCACAAGGGCTGCATTTGGCCCGATACTAGTCTTCACAATCAAGTGAGAGAGTGGCGACATGATTGCCAAGAGGATGATGAAAGGAACCGCGCGGAAAATAGAGGTGATCTTGTCTAAAATCCAGAAGATAACCTTATTTTCCAAGACACCACCTGGCGCTGTCAAGACGAGGAAAAGACCTGCCACTAGTCCTAAGAAACCTCCAATGATAAAGGAAAGAACTGTCATATAGAGGGTTAGGTAGATGGCTGTTCCCCAGCCTGCTTGACCAGCCCAGCCCATCTTATAGACATTTGGTAAATAAGTTTGAATAAACTCTGTCATATTACTGTCCTCCCTTCAATACTTTTAGCTGTACGCCAGCCTGACGAATAGCTTCTTGAGCACCTGCTAGCGCTGCTTTTTCACCTGACAAGACCACAACCAATTCTCCAACAGGAGTGCCATCGAGAATTTCGATATTTCCATAAAGGATATTAGCCGTTACTTGGTAACGCTTGTACAATTCATTCAAAAGTGGCTCGTCTGTCGAAGCCCCAGCGTATTTGAGTTGCACTAAGATACTGTTCTCAGATAAATGCTCTACGATTTCTTGCTTCTCAATCTTGACCATGGCTTCATCAATACCTGTGGCAGTTGAGATAAAGTCCTGGGTCAAAGGTTGTTTAGGGTCTGAGAAGATTTCAAGGACACTGCCTTCTTCAATCAAATGCCCATCCTGCATAACTGCCACACGGTTGGCAATGTCTTTGACAATCTGCATTTCATGCGTAATCAAAACAACCGTCAAGCCTAATTTTTGGTTCAAATCTTGCAACAAAGCCAAAATCTGCTTAGTTGTCTTAGGATCGAGGGCAGACGTTGACTCGTCTGAAATCAAGATTTTCGGATCATTGGCCAAGGCACGCGCAATGGCCACGCGCTGTTTTTGCCCTCCAGATAGTTGTGAAGGGTAGTTTTCAGCACGATCCGCCAAGCCAACTAAGTCCAACAACTTAGCAACTTTAGCCTTCTTTTCTTCCTTGCTGAGTCCAGAGTGTTTGAGTGCAAAGGCTACATTCTCCTCTGCTGTCTTTTGACTCATCAGGTTAAAATGCTGGAAAATCATCCCGATATCCTGACGTTTACGACGCAGCTGCTCTGCCGTCAAGGTCACCTTGCCATCAAAAATGACGTCGTTATCAATGGTAATTTTTCCTGCAGATGGCTTTTGCAAGAGGTTAATCACCCGTACAAGGGTTGATTTCCCTGCTCCAGAATATCCAACGATTCCGTAGATATCCCCTTCTTGGATGTGAATAGTCACATCTTTGACCGCTGTGATGGTTCTTTTCTTTTGGTGAAAAGTCACATCGATCTGATCTAACTTGATAATATCTCTACTCATAGCTTCTAATCAGCTCCTCTACTAATTCAATATGGGTGTAGTAATCGGCGATTCGCACGTTTTCATCTCCACCATGGTCTCGGCTATTCGCATTTCCTAGACCGAAGGCCACCATTGGTACCTCTAGGGCATCAAAGACCGTATGCATAGGTCCTGTTCCCGCTGTTGTCGGTAAGACCGATACGCCCTGCGGATAGAATTTCTTGGCCAACTCAATCACATTGAGAATGGCTGGTGCGCTCATATCGCTTCGATAGCTCATCTCTCCCAAGGTATAGTATAATTCTACCTTATCAAAGCCATTTTTGTCTAGCTGTTTCCGAATTTTTTCCAGGACATTGTGCGGTTCTAGGCCAGGAACCAAACGAACTTCTAACTTGGCATTAGCTTCTGCTGGCAAAATCGTTTTAACCCCTTGCCCTTGATAACCTGACTGAATCCCTTCGATATTAAGAGCTGGCTCAAAAAAGAAACGTTTTAGGAAGGCTACACGATCCTCTTGTAAGAGAGGCAATTCCAAACCATAAATGCGACTAATTTCCTCAGGATTGCGTTGGGCGTAGGTATCTATCAAGGCTAGTTCTCGTTCATTCGGCTCTTGGACATCCTCGTACAAGCCCTCTACCAAGATACGACCATCTGCAGCACGCAAACTAGTCAAGGCTTGGATCAGGTACCAGGGAGCTGATTCTACGACACCACCATAACTCGAGTGAATGTCCACATCCGCACTTTTCACCTTAGCATCAAAGGTCACAATGCCCTTATTTCCGCCAGAGATTTCCAGTTGTTCCAAGGCGTTCTTGGTCCCTTGCTCCCAGACTAGCAAGTCCGCCCCACGAAGTTTGTCTGCGTGTTTCTCTAAATACTTATCTAGGTCTGTCGAAGCAGACTCCTCTGCCCCTTCCATGATAAAACTGATATTGACAGGCAGGTCATCATGATGCTGCATATATTTTCTCAAAGCACTCAAACGAGCTGTGATATGACCCTTATCATCATCAACACCACGCCCATACATAAAACCATTGCGGACCGAAAGCGTAAAGGGATCCTCTGTCCAGACCTGATCCCCATCCGCTGGCACAGTGTCATAGTGGTTATAGAAAATCAAGGTTTTGGCATCTGGACGCGAACTCTTGAAATGCGCCATGACAAAGGGAGCCGTATAAGTCTCATCAATCTCCACTTCAGCCCCTACACGCTTGCAAATCTCACCCAGATAGTTTGCAACCTCCTTGAGTCCAACCTGTTGGGCAAAGACTGATTTCTTGGAAATCAAGGTACGCAAAACCTCAAAATAATGCTGGGCTATATGATCCCTTTCAAATTTTTCAATCTGTTCTTGTTCGCTAGGAAAAACCATATTCTCTCTACCTTTCTATGAACCTATAGTCTTCTTTACAATCCATGCTCTATACAAAAGCAAGAGGTGGAAACTCTCTCCCACCTCCCTGTGTCTTATTACCAAACTGGTTGGTCCAAACCGTCTGATGTTTCTTCGATAACTTTTTTCACTTCATCAGTGTAGTAAGCTGCGATCACTTTCTTGATGGCATCAGCCTTAGGTGATGATTCCCAATCTTTTTTCGCAACGATGATGTTGTACCATTGTTTTGAGTTTTCATCAGCTTGTTCTTTGAAGAGCGCTTTCTTGTAGTCCAATTTTGCTTCTGTAACGAAGGTATTGTTTACAACAGCAGCATCAACTGATGACAATGAACGTGCTGTTTGGCTAGCATCCAATTCAGTAATCTTCAAGTTCTTTGGATTTTCTGTAATGTTCGCAACTGTTGCAAGTGCAGTTCCAGAAACATCCAATTTGATCAAACCAGCTGATTGAAGCAAGTAAAGCGCACGGCTTTCGTTTGTTGCATCGTTTGGTACGGCGATTTCACCGTTATCTGGGATTTCTTCCACTTTGGTATACTTGTTTTCTTCCCCATTTTTACCTGAGTAAAGGCGGATTGGTGAGATATATGTATCTGCAATCGCTACAAGGTCTTTCCCGTTTTCTTTGTTCCAGTTGTTCAAGAAGTTGTAGTGTTGGAAAGCATTCAAGTCTACTTCGCCATCAGCAGTTGCCTTGTTTGGTTGTGAATAGTCTGTGAACTCTGTGAATTCCAATTTAATTCCATCTTTTTCAACCAATTCTTGGATTTTATCCCAACGCGCTTCTTCAGAACCGCTACGGTTAACTGTTGCAATTTTGACAACTGTTTCGTTGTCTGCTTTCTTTTCTGAATTTCCGCAAGCTGCAAGAGCCAAACCTGCGACTGTAGCAAGAGCCGCTACACCGAGCCATTTTTTAATTTTCATGATTCTATCTCCTTTAAAAATAATACCGTAATAGTATCTCATACTTTATTTGATTTAGCAAATTGTTATTAGATAGGCAGACATATAGTTTGAAACTATATACCTAAAAATTGAGAAATCATCCGCCTTTCTCAGACTGGATGATTTCATACCACTATTTAATATCAGCTTCTGCTGGGAGATAAGTGTCTCCGAAGAACTGTTTAGACAACTTTTCAAGAGTTCCGTCTTTGTAGAGTTCTTGGATACGTTTGTCTACAAATGTTTTCAACTCATCTTGACCTTTAGCAAGAAGTGGGTAAACGTAAGGTTGTTGGTCGCTTGGAAGTTCAATGACTTTCAAGTTGTCCAAACCTTGGTCCTTGATGACTGTTTCAACACCGATTTTATCAAAAATCTTGTAGTCAAACTGGCCATCGCTCAAGCGTCCCATGATTTGTTGGAAGTCCGCTTTAGTATACTTTAGGACAGTTGGATTATCTGAATGTTGTTTGTTGTAGTCTTCTAGCTGTTTAGCAGAAGTTGTCCCTTGAACAACTTCTGTTGATTTTCCACCGATATCATCAAGCGATTTGATGCTAGGGTCATCTTTTTTCACTACAAGAACGTTAGGGTTTTTAGCAGTTGGAGCTGCATAAAGGTATTTTTCAGCACGTTCTTTAGTGTAGCTGATGTTGCTAACAGCCATATTGTAACGGTCAGCATCAAGTCCTGCAAAGACTCCTGACCACTCTGTCTTCTCAAACTTGACATCATACTTGTCAGAGTCTTTAAAGATAGCGCGAACCACTTCAATTTCGTAACCAGTCAATTCGCCATTTTCTTCATAGTTGAATGGTTTTGGTGTAGCATTAGTTGCAACGATAATTTCTTTCTTGCTAGCTGCTTCTCCCTCTTTTTTCGCACCACCTGAGCAAGCTGCTAACACACCTACAGCCACAAGTCCTAGAGCAGCAAGAGATGAGTATTTAACGATTTTTTTCATGTCATTTCCTCCAAAATAGAATACTTTACTATCTTAACAGAAAATATTTTTTTTTGCCATTATATGATATCTATCTCGGTGATAGGTTTTTTTTATGGCTGATTTAAAAGACCAGACGCAAGACTGCAATCAAGACTACCCCAAAAAGAACCGTACCTACTAGATTGCGGTAGCGAAAGGCTACCCAAGCCGTTGGAAAGACTGCTAAAAAGTCCAGCCATTTGATTTGAGGGAGACTGCCAACTTTGCCAGTCACTACGCTTGAAAGGATCAAGGCAAAGATAATGGAAACAGGCAAAAACTTCAAAAACCGCTCGACGATAGCTGGCAAGCCCTTGTACTTAACCAAGATGAAGGGAATCATACGGGGAATCCAAGTCACTAGGCCTGAAAAGATAACGGCTAACAAAAGATATTTACTGACCATCTAAGACCACCCCCATGGTACAACCTAGCAAGGTCGCAAACAAAACAGCTAGCGACTGAGACACTACTGTCAAGAGCAAAAAGAAGGACACCGCAACAACGGCTAGGATTAGTAGCAGATTCCGTACAGGAACCCGTCTTTGCATAATCTGAAATTGTGAAGTAAAAATCCCGATAAACATCCCAACAAGGGCAAAGTCTAAGCCAAAGACTTCAGGATTTGGAAGAAGGCCACCTAAAGCCGTCCCCGCCACTGTCCCAATAAACCAGGCTACATAACTATTGAGATTGTTCCCGTGCATCCACATAGGATGGACTTTATCTGTATGGGCTAATTCTCCCATCAAAACGCCATAGGTCTCATCTGTCAGGAGACTAGACATGCCGATATTTTGCCAGAGACTAGTATGACGGAAATAGGTCGATGCATGCAAGCTCAGCAAAAAGAGTCGCAAGTTGATCAAAAAGACCGTCATAGCAATAGCTGCCACAGGCGCTTGTACCGCAATCAGTGCCAACATGGCAAACTGGGCGCTCCCGGCATAAACAAAGAGGCTCATCAAGCCCATCTCAACAGGTGTCACATAGGGCGCACCGATAATCCCACAAGCCAGACCGATACTAACATAGCCGAGGGCAGTCGGCATGGCCGCATGTACACCTTCCCAAAATCCTTTTTCTTTCATCCTTCTCCTCATATTTTCTCCAGTTGAGGCTGTTCATCATCACAGCCACAGCACGGACTATTATAACATATTCAAAGAAGAGAAAAAAGTCTGCTGATTTTGGCCGTCATAAAAAGACTGGCGATCCAGTCTCAAACACCTATTATACAAATTCTCCTCTAAATGCTCTCACGAATATTCAAGAGCATGACAAATGCGGTTAGGAGTAATAGCAATAGAATAAAGCTGACCGCTAGGACCCCAAAACTTGTAGCAATCGTTACGAAAACGATTGTGAATAGACTTGGTAAGACAACCGTAATAGCACCAATAGAGGATTGAACCGCTCCCATTGACTCCTCAGGTATTTGTTTAAAGACGAGTTCTTGCAATCTAGGAGAGAGTAACCCTGCGATGAAGGCATCCAAGGAGCTGAAAAGCAGAATCAAACCAAAATGAACTGTGGCAAATCCTACTAGAAGGAGTAACTGGATGACGACCGAAGCGTATAGAGCTGTTTTTATAGAAATCGTATTTTTCAGATAGCCACTTACAAGGCTTCCGACAATAAGTGCTAACAATTCTAGTGTTGATAACAAAGCGAGTGATTGACCAGTTTGTAAATCCAAAAACGGTTGGTTTCTTAAAAAAAGAGTTGAAATAGGAACAGTAACATTAATCACCGCTTGGCTGATAGAGACGATAAATAAAATGAAGATCACTCTATCCATATTCCAGATCAATTTTGATGATTGGAACAAATGCTGGCAAAACGATTTTATAGAAAGACCTTCTTGATAGCTAATTGTTTTTTCAACTTTCAAAAGATCATTTTTTATGAGAAGAATACCTACAAATGCTATCAGAAACGTCAGAGCGTTTAGCAAGGAAATGAACTGAATGGAAAGAATTCCTAGTAAAACCCCTCCTAGAATATTACTGATTGTCCGAACTAAACTAACTGTTGATTGTTTAAAGCCAATAGCTTCTGTCAGATGTTCTTTCCCAATGATTCTTATAAAAATAGGAGTAAGCATGGCTCCTGAAAAGTAACTCAATGTATCCGACAAAAGGTTCATTAAACAAATAAAGAATACAAGCCATAAGGAAAAGGGCTGCCCTGAAAGCGAAAGCGCCACTATAGAATAAAGTACAAATTTGACAAAACTAATAACCGTATACTTTAGAACACGATGGTGTTGAAAGTCAGCCAAAACTCCCATAAAAATTTGCAGAACTTGAGGAACAGTCTCTGAAATCGTAATGAGTAAAATTGCCAAGGGGGCAAACGAAGCATCTGCCACATAATTCAAAAAAGCAAGATAAAAAATTGTATCCCCAACCATTGAAATCCACTGGTTGATGGTTAGTTGCCTAAAATCTCTATTTTGAATAAATACTTTCATCGCAACTCCTTTTTGAGTTCAAATGGGAACTTTTCCCCAAGGATAGACCGATATTGCTGAGCACCCAAAATTACAGCAACGGTAAAATTTGACCAATGCCATTGTAGACTATGTGCAGTCCAATAGGCCAATAAATGGACTTTGTCACTCTAAATAAGACTGCAAATATGAGACCGCCACCCATATATACGAAAAAGTCTGTCAAGACCCAACCGTGGTTACTAATGTGCAAGATTCCAAACAAAGCAGCCGAACCGAGCACATCCAGTCCCCATTTCTTTCCTTTTTCCAGAGCTGTCATCACCAATCCACGATAAATCATCTCTTCAAAAATAGGACCTGCAATCACAGGATAGAAAAAATACATCAAAAATGCCGTTGCTCCCGTAAAAGTAGGAACATCCAGTTGATAAGCAATTTCATTTTTGGTAGGCGGAAAAATAAAAAATGTGACGAAGTTCCAAATAACAAAAGCTAGGAGAGATAGGAAGCAATAGAGAAGATAGGAACCTCTAAATTTTCGACTGTTGATTTTCTGCCATTTCCCTGACCGAATCATAACAATAATAGCAAGCAGAACCACAAGAAAATTCAACAGCATATCTGACAAATAATAGGCAAAGTCAGATAGACCAGCAGCAAGGTCGCTATGTAAAAGCAAACGAATGAAGAACTGGTCAGAAATGACAAGTAGAATAGCTATTAAAAAATAGTAGCGTGAGATTATCTTTTTCATATTTCATCTTTCTAATACCCAAACACCAGTAAACTGACGATGATTAAAAAGGTATTCCACAAGATGTGAAGGGCCATTGACCAATAAATTGAACGTGTATAACGAAAGAGCATGCAGAGTAGCAGACCTGCTCCTGCATAAACGATGAAGTCTGTTAACACCCATCCATATTGTAAAACATGGATGAGACTAAAGAGTGTGGAAGAAATGATAACATCAATATAGTATTTTTTAAATTTAGATAGGGCTGTCATCAGAAGTCCGCGGAAAACTAATTCCTCAACTATCGGAGCAATAAGACTGCCGTAGAGAATACGTGTCACAAAATAACTAATTCCCGTCAAATTGGCTACGGTTTCTTTTATAGCACTACCATTTTGCGTGTTGGGAAAGATTCGAGTCGTTATATTTACCCACAAAAACATCAATATAAAGGAAAGAAAGAAGAGACCCAGATAGGACCAACGAAACTGGAAGCGACCGTACTCTTTCCAACGTTGACTCTTAACAAGAACCACAGTAGCAGCAATTCCTTCAATTACTATCAATAAAATTTGAACCCCATAAAATCCAAAATCTGATAATTGATCCATAAACTCTAATCTCACTACTAAATTAAAAATCAAGTAATAAGACATAAGTACCAAAATGGTCCCTAGGTAAAATTTCGTTTCTTCCCTTTTCATAGTTTTTTCTCCTAAATGTTAGTTACGACGTTTTCCAAACAGTCCTTCAATCAGCCCACTCGACCAATCAAATGCCCCATAAGGTCTGGGACTAATACCTCTACCTCCCCAAGCAGGCAAAGCACTACCACCACAACCAATATTTTCACCCACACAAGCCATAGTGAAATTTCCACCGTAAACCTGCTCTAACTCCGCTGCTGTTAGTTCCATTGTTTCTGCAAATTGTAAATTCAACATCATTTACACTCCTTCAATTATTTTATTCGTAAACCACTTCTGCGACCTAGGATTTACTTCAAGTGCTTTACAAGAATAGTATAGCACGGAAATCAGTCTATTTTAGAAAATCGCATATTTGATATTTTTTCTTATGGAAATTTCACATTTGCGATTTTGATTGATTTGATTATTTCACTGATATAATATGGTTACTATTAGATAGGAGGACATGAAATGAAGAAACAAATCATAGCATTATTGACAATCGTTGCTGATATTATTATCATTTCCCATCTTTAGCTAATTGATAAGTTCTTTATATTGCTGCAAGCGTAGTTCAAAAAGGGCTGTTAATTGTGGATTTTCTAATATTTGCAGAGATTGGATAAAGTGTTCAATTTCTTTCTGATTGCTTCCCTTAGTTTGAAGGAAAATGCTCATCTTCTTTAAAAACTGCCACAATAATTTCTCAAAAACATCGTATGGTCGGAGCATACTCTCCAACTCGGCTTCAAAGATTGGGATATAAGAAAAAAGTTTGCGCTCCATGAGCTCTGATATGATATTCAGAAAGCCACTTTTCATATACAGTCTATTGTGTGCCAATTCTTTAAATTCCTTGGATTTTTCAAGTAAAGAGGTGGATAAAAAAATCAGATCTTGATTACTTAAGAAAGGCATGGTATTGCAAAAAAGATAGAGTTCAAACCAGGTCCAAGACTCGATAGCATAGAGATAGCTAGTCAAAAACTCGCTATCCTCCTCTTCTAGCAGATAGTTTTTATCTAGAGAATGGATAGCGTTTTTAATCACAATAGCGTTCAAACGACGATAAGTCTTCGCCATCTGTTCTTGCTCAACTTCCTCTAATAGTTGCTCTAAGCCAGCCATATCTTGATGGGCAAAGCGATCTACAACCTTTCGTCCAAATCGCATATGTGGTGATTCTTGATAATTGTTAAGCTTGTGTCCAAACTCGTCGAAGGTTACATTTATCCCTTGGATAGCTAGAATCAGTTTATCCGCAGACAACATAGACTGCCCCAGTTCAAACTTAGATAACTGAGAAGCTGTTAGACCCTCACAAGCCACATCTGACTGCTTGAGTTTCCTCGCCAGCCGCAATTCCTTGTAAAATTCTCCCAATTCCATTCTCTCAATCATCTGACCGCCTCCTATTCTTTATATATTATATCATTATTTTTATATTTTTATCAAAATTTTCTGACATTTCGGCGAGCAAAAAAGCCAGCCTTAAGCTGACTCTTTATTCCATAGTATCAAAGGCGAGGCTTGGTTTGGCGTTGAGGTCCAAGCCTGCAAAGTTTTCTTTGTTCCACTCGCTAACGCTTGCATAAGCAATCATACCTGCATTATCTCCGCAGAGACGCAGGGGTGGGATGATGACCTTGACATCAGTGATTTCGACTGCCAAGCGTTCTCTAAGACCTTTATTGGCTGCTACACCACCTGCCACTACCAGAGTTTTAACAGGATATTTCTCCAAAGCCTTCTTGGTTTTTGCCATGAGAATATCCATGACAGCAGCTTGGAAGGACGCACACAAGTCCTCTGTAGACAGGCTTTCTCCCTTTTGCTCAGCATTGTGGTGAAGATTGATAAAGGCAGACTTCAAACCTGAGAATGAAAACTCCAGATTGTCTTCCTTGATCATGGCACGAGGGAAGTCATAAACATCCTGACCTTGATGGGCCAACTCGTCAATCTCACGACCTGCTGGATAAGTCAAGCCCATGACACGACCGACCTTGTCATAAGCCTCCCCAACTGCATCGTCTCGTGTCTCCCCAACAATCTTGTAATCGCCAGCCTCTGACACATAGACCAACTCTGTGTGTCCTCCGCTGACCAAAAGTGCCAACAAAGGAAACTCCAAAGGCTCCACACTCTGAGCTGCCATGAGGTGGCCAGCCATGTGGTTGACGGGGATAAGTGGCAGGCCATGTGCCCAAGCAAAGGCCTTGGCAGCTGACAAACCAACTAGTAAGGCTCCAACTAATCCTGGTCCGTAGGTAACGGCAACGGCTGTTACGTCCTCTTCGGTAATTCCTGCTTCTGCCAGTGCTTCCTCGATACAGGCTGTAATAACCTCGACATGGTGACGGCTAGCCACTTCTGGCACTACGCCCCCAAAACGTTTGTGACTCTCAATTTGACTCGCAATGACATTGGACAAGAGCTCATCGTCGTTTTTCAAGACGGCGACACTGGTCTCATCACAGGATGTCTCAAATGCTAAAATATATCTATCCTTCATCTATTTCTCTCTTCATGATAATGGCGTCCTCAACTGGGTCATGATAGTAAGCCTTTCGCTCAGCGATGATCGCCATCTTTTCTTTCTTGTAAAATGCTTGCGCTCGTTGGTTTGACTTTCTGACTTCGAGGAAAATCTCCTTGGCTGTCGGCAATGTTGCAAACAAGGCTGACGCAATCCCCTGACCCTGATAGGCTCCTTTGACAGCGATTTGCAGGACTTCTGCCTCAAAGAGATTCTCCTGCACAGCTAGAAAGCCAATCACTTCTGCCCCATCATAAGCCAGAGCATACCAAGTCTGATCTTGGGATAGGTCTGCTTGGATTTGTTCCAGCGTCCAAGGACTGACTGGGTAAACATCTACCATAACAGCATAGATAGCTTGAGCCAAGTCAGGTTGCTGTTGGATTCGTTTGATCTTTATCATAGGCGTTTAATGTAGGACTCGCCAGACTCGGTGTGATTCTTGAGCCAGTTTTCCTCAGCCTCAACTCGTTTGAGGTAATTTGGCACAAAGTCGTGCAAGGAGTCTGCTTCCTTATCCCAAGCCCAAAGAGCTAGATTAGCTGCATTTGGCAAGGTTTCTTGGTAGCTGGCTTGTGGTAGTTGTTCTTGTATTTGTCCCACAAAGGCTCCAACTTCTCCGACAAAGGTCACCTGGTCAGCATCCTTGACTTTTTCTAGCACTCCCGCAAAGGACAGGTGTGCTTCTGGTATGACAGGTTTGGCATTTTCATAAAACCCTGCATAAACATTGTTGCGACGTGCATCCATCAGGGGAACAAATAAGCCTTCTTGTTGGCGTGGTACCAGAGCCAAGAGGCTGGATATGCCAACTAACTCAATGTTCAGGGTATGAGACAAGGTCTTGGCAGTTGCTACCGCAATTCGCAAACCTGTGTAACTACCTGGCCCTTCCGCTACCACGATTCGGTCCAAATCCTTGGGTGTCCAATCCAAACTTGCCATCAAAAAATCAATGGCAGGCATGAGAGTAATACTGTGATTTTTCTTGATATTAATCGTCGTCTCGGCAAGAACCTGCTTGTCCTCTAAAATGGCTAGAGAAAGAGCCTTGCTGGACGTATCAAAAGCTAATACTTTCATAACACATTCCTATCTTTTTGTCTGTTTACTATTATACTACAAAAGCCAGCGCATGGGAATTTTCTTTATTTTGAAACAAAAGTGCCTGCCACTTAAACAAGCAATTCTGCACAAAAAATTCAAAAAAGTTGTAGCTTTTTTGAATAGAAAAGTGAACAAGGAAATTGGAAGATTCTTCATAGGAAGTTTAGATAAGTCATATATGTTTCAACGCGATTTTCGATGCAAGAGATCATCATCGTAAAAATAGAAAAAGTCCATCCCATCTATCAAGACAAGGTGGATTTTCTGTATATCTAGAGGAATAATTGACTTTAGGCATTTAAACCAAAGTAGAAAACGAGCCAGACAACATAGGTGACCAGGAGGAGAAAAATTGAATAGAGCGTCACAAAAGCAAGCTTCCAAAGGAACTTTGTTTTGCGGTGTTCCAGATGCGCAAACAGGGCATTCCCCCCATAGACACAGGCTACAAAGACTATAAACATCAAGAGGCGAACCCCTACTGCAAATTCAAACAAACTAAACATTCTTAATCCTCCTTTTGGTATTCCTATTTTTATATAAACTGTTGACAATGTTGGTATGTCAATGTTAAGATAGAACCAAACATTGGTAGGAAAATCAGGTTGAGTCTTTGACTCTTCGGGTTGCGGTGCTATCCCTGAAACTTCGGTTTCTAAAGAACTGGAATTGCGATTAAATAGTTCGCCCCCAGTGTTAGATGGCTCTTGACTTCGGTCAAGGGCTTTTTGGTGCTTTTAAAGTTGATTCCCTCAGTAAGTTATAGTAAAATATAAATATTGAGAGGATAACGTAGGGCGACTGGTAACAGAGCGTTCAAAGGTACCAACTTCTGGTACGGGTGTGGGACTGCCCTCAGCTTTGAGCTGTAAAGACCCCTGACTACCATTGGTCCTCTCTTTTTGCTTACTCTTAAATTAAGGGCTTGTCTTTGCCTGTTTAGTAATCACTCCACTCCATCTTGCTATTTCTACATCGTTATACTTATAGATTGACTTCTTAGCCTCATAGATGATAGAATTAAGTAAAGGCTGAGATCAAGTTTGATTTGGTGACAAGTCATTCAAAGGTTGCGATACATTCGCTTCAGGTAGAGGTGCTGCCATCTGGACTGCTCCAGGAAAATCCCCGAGTTTTGTCTCAGCCTTTTTGGTTGCTCTTGAGATTACTCAGGAGCTTTTTCTTTTTTCAAAGATATCATTCTGTCCCAACCATCCACTCCAACGATTAATGAAACTAGAACTGTATTCTTCCTTAAATCTACTATCTCTTTAGATTCCCCTTTCATTATAACACCTAAGTGCTCTCCGACCAAATCCTACCTATCTTTTTACTCCTTCTTCCCCTCCTGACTTTCTCCATTTCCGTCTTTTACTAATTTTTCATTTTGTGGTATAATTGAAATAATTGTAACGAATCAAGGTCAATCTAGACACAAAATGGAATGAAATCAAGCAAATCTCTGCTAAAAGTTTGGAATAAGCTGACCTGTAAATAGAAAGGAACTATATGATTTACAAAGTTTTTTATCAAGAAACAAAAGAACGTAGCCCACGTCGTGAAACAACACGCTCACTTTACCTAGACATCGATGCCAACTCAGAACTTGAGGGCCGTATCGCTGCTCGCCAACTTGTCGAAGAAAACCGCCCAGAGTACAACATCGAATTCATCGAACTCTTGTCTGACAAATTGCTAGATTACGAAAAAGAAACTGGCGCTTTCGAGATTACGGAGTTCTAATATGGCCTACACTCTTAAACCTGAAGAAGTTGGCGTTTTTGCCATCGGTGGTCTGGGAGAAATCGGGAAAAATACATACGGAATTGAATACCAAGACGAGATTATCATCGTCGATGCTGGGATTAAATTCCCAGAAGATGACTTGCTCGGTATCGACTACGTTATCCCCGACTACTCTTACATCGTAGACAATATTGACCGCGTCAAGGCTGTTTTGATCACACACGGACACGAGGACCACATTGGTGGGATTCCTTTTCTGCTCAAACAAGCAAATGTCCCTATCTACGCTGGACCGCTTGCCCTGGCTTTGATCCGTGGAAAACTCGAAGAACACGGCCTCTTGCGCAACGCCAAACTTTACGAAATCAACCACAACACTGAGTTGACCTTTAAAAATCTCAAGGCAACTTTCTTTAGAACCACTCACTCCATTCCAGAGCCTTTGGGGATTGTCATCCATACTCCTCAAGGAAAAATCGTCTGTACGGGTGACTTCAAGTTCGACTTCACTCCAGTTGGTGAACCTGCAGACTTGCACCGTATGGCAGCTCTTGGTGAAGAGGGTGTTCTCTGTCTCCTCTCTGACTCGACAAATGCAGAAGTGCCAACCTTTACCAACTCTGAAAAAGTCGTTGGCCAGTCCATCATGAAGATTATCCAAGGCATCGAAGGTCGTATCATCTTTGCATCCTTTGCCTCAAATATCTTCCGTCTCCAGCAAGCAACAGATGCTGCTGTTAAGACTGGACGCAAGATTGCGGTCTTTGGTCGTTCTATGGAAAAGGCCATTGTCAACGGGATCGAGCTTGGCTACATCAAAGCTCCTAAGGGAACCTTTATCGAGCCAAATGAAATCAAAGACTACCCTGCAGGCGAGATTCTAATCCTCTGTACAGGTAGTCAGGGTGAGCCGATGGCAGCCCTCTCTCGTATCGCCAATGGAACCCACCGTCAGGTGCAACTCCAACCCGGCGATACTGTTATCTTCTCTTCTAGCCCAATCCCTGGAAATACCACTAGCGTCAACAAATTGATTAACACTATTTCTGAAGCTGGTGTCGAAGTTATCCACGGTAAAGTGAACAATATCCATACATCTGGACACGGTGGTCAGCAAGAGCAAAAACTCATGCTCCGCTTGATTAAGCCGAAATACTTCATGCCTGTCCACGGTGAATATCGTATGCAGAAAGTCCACGCTGGACTAGCGGTGGATACGGGTGTCGAGAAGGACAATATCTTTATCATGAGCAATGGTGATGTGCTTGCTCTTACTGCTAACTCAGCCCGTATCGCAGGTCACTTCAATGCCCAAGACATCTATGTCGATGGAAATCGTATCGGTGAAATCGGTGCGGCTGTCCTCAAAGATCGTCGTGATTTATCTGAAGACGGTGTCGTTCTAGCAGTCGCAACTGTTGACTTTAAATCGCAGATGATTCTGTCTGGCCCAGACATCCTCAGCCGAGGCTTTGTCTACATGAGAGAGTCTGGTGACTTGATTCGCCAAAGCCAGCGCATCCTATTCAATGCAATTCGTATCGCACTGAAAAACAAGGACGCCAGCGTCCAATCTGTCAATGGCGCCATTGTCAACGCCATTCGTCCTTTCCTCTATGAAAATACAGAACGTGAACCGATCATCATCCCTATGATCCTCACCCCAGATGAAGAATAATACTCTTCGAAAATCTCTGCAAACCACGTCAGCTTCGCCTTGCCGTATATATGTTACTGACTTCGTCAGTTCTATCTACAACCTCAAAGCAGTGCTTTGAGCAACCTACGGCTAACTTCCTAGTTTGCTCTTTGATTTTCATTGAGTACAAGTCAACAAAACAGCCCCGATTTTTCGGAGCTGTTTTTCTCTATGCTTTCTTTTGATATTAAAACTCAATAAAAATTGAAATCAGACTAGAAGGCTAGGCGAAAGCATAACTTAAGCTAGCTCCCATAGTTCGGGGAACTATGGGAGGCTGTAGATGAATCAAAGCCAAGCTTTGAACCCATTCGTAAGAAGCCGACGACGTATCATTTTGATTTTTGAAGAGTTTTTGAAATACTACGATTTTTACCTTCAAGATACACCATCAAAATAGAAATGTCTGCTGGGTTTACTCCCGAAATACGGCTAGCTTGGCCGATAGTTTCTGGATTGATGAGTTTGAACTTCTGGCGAGCTTCTGTCGCGATAGAATCAATATCATCCCAGTCGATATTGGCTGGAATGCGTTTTTCTTCCATGCGTTTCATCTTGGCAACCTGATCCATGGCTTTGGAAATATAGCCTTCGTACTTGATTTCTGTTTCAATCAATTCGATAATCTTGTCATCTAAGTCCTCAGCAGCTGGTCCGATGAAGGCCACCACATCTTGGTAAGAAACTTCTGGCCGACGGAGAAATTCTTTGGCTGTCACCGCATCGGTCAATGGCTTGAAGCCCATCTCCTCAACCTTAGCATTGGTTTCCTTGACTGGTTTGAGTTTGATGCTATCTAGTCGCTTCATCTCATTGTCAAATTGATTTTGCTTGATTTCAAAACGAGCCCAGCGTTCATCGTCAACAAGGCCAATCTCGCGCCCCATCTCTGTCAAACGCATATCAGCATTGTCATGACGGAGGATGAGACGGTATTCAGCACGACTGGTCAAGAGACGATAGGGTTCAATAGTTCCCTTGGTCACCAAGTCGTCAATCATCACCCCGATATAACCGTCACTGCGCTTCAAAATCAACTCAGGCTTGCCTTGGATTTTCAGAGCCGCATTGATACCCGCGATAATCCCTTGACCAGCAGCTTCTTCGTAACCTGACGTTCCATTTGTCTGACCAGCTGTGAAGAGGCCTGAGATTTTCTTGGTTTCCAGAGTCGCACGCAACTGGTGAGGTAAGACCATGTCGTACTCAATGGCATAACCAGTTCGCATCATCTCAGCATTTTCCAGACCTTTAATGGAATGAACCAGCTCGCGCTGTACATCCTCAGGCAGACTGGTTGATAAACCTTGAACATAAACTTCCTCTGTATTGCGCCCTTCTGGCTCAAGGAAGAGTTGGTGACGTTCCTTGTCTGCAAAGCGCACAATCTTATCCTCAATCGACGGACAGTAACGAGGTCCCACACCCTTAACTACACCCGTAAACATAGGCGCACGGTGGAGGTTGTTTTGGATAATCTCATGACTGGTACCGTTGGTATAAGTCAACCAGCATGGCACTTGGTCCTTGACATAATCCTCATCACGTGAAGTGTATGAGAAGTGATTAGGGGCCTCGTCTCCTGGCTGAATCTCTGTCACGTCATAATTGATAGAGGAAGCCTTAACACGTGGAGGCGTTCCTGTCTTGAAACGGCCAATTTCGAGTCCCAGTTCCTTGAGATTATCAGCTAGGTTAATCGAAGCCAGGCTGTGGTTTGGTCCTGATGAGTACTTGAGGTCTCCAATGATGATTTCACCACGAAGTGCAGTCCCTGTCGTCACGATAACAGCCTTGGTAGCATACTCTTGATGGGTAGCTGTACGCACACCGACAACCTTGTCATCTTCCACCAAAATCTCATCAATCATGGTTTGACGAAGGGTCAGATTCTCTTGATTTTCAACTGTCTTGCGCATCTCCTTAGAGTAAAGTTCCTTGTCAGCCTGCGCACGAAGGGCACGGACAGCTGGCCCCTTCCCTGTGTTGAGCATCTTCATCTGTATGTAAGTCTTGTCAATATTCTTGGCCATTTCCCCACCGAGGGCATCCACTTCACGCACGACAATCCCCTTGGCAGAACCACCGATCGAAGGGTTACAAGGCATGAAAGCCAACATTTCGATGTTGATGGTCGCAAGCAAGACCTTACAGCCCATACGGCTGGCAGCCAAGGAAGCCTCAACCCCAGCATGTCCCGCACCGATTACAATAATATCGTATTCTTCCGTAAAATTATAAGTCATTTCTTAACCTTTCAAAAATTTCTCGCAAATAAGGAACTAACTTCTCCTCCTCTAGAGCTTGATCCATAGTAACCCATTTAAAGTGTGTATGCTCTTCAGGATCCAATCTGATAATTGACTTCTCCCCAACCCACTCTGCTTTATAAACTAAGCGAGTAAATACCGTATCCTTAGAGGTATCCAGTTGACTATCTTCGTGAAGAAGTTTGAGCGAACTGCTATCTAGTCTAACTCCCGCTTCTTCAATGCATTCTCTAAGAGCACCATCTTGCGGAAGTTCACCCTTTTCAACTCCGCCACCAGGAATATCCCAGTAAGTCGGATAAACTTGGGTTCTCCTCTTTTAATTTCCGAACGCTGAATGAGCAAATAATCACCACCACTATGAACAAGTACATGGGCAATAAGCTTAACCATCATTTTCTCTCCTATTCTTCAAGATGAATGTGTCTTAGTTGGCCGTCCCAATCCGGTAGAGCTGTTTTCAAAAAGGCTGGAACTAGCTGGATATTCTGGAGCTGATCCAAGTCAATCCACTCACAGGGCTGCCTTTTCTCATCTTCCTGCATGGTCAATGGTGCATCCTCAAGCAAGTCTACCAGATAATGAAACTCGATGTTGTGATAGGAAACACCGTCTTGTTCAAAACGATTTTCAACTACAAAAGCTAGCTGCCCAGCTTGAGCTTTGACACCCAGCTCTTCCCTCACTTCACGAACTACCGCTTCTTCCGTACTTTCATTGACTTGAATCGCACCGCCGATAGTGTAATACTTGCCCTTATCTTTGGTAACTAGGAGCTTGCCATTTTGAAGAATCAAGGCTGTCGCCCGAACACCAAAGACTGTATTTCCCACTTTTGTCCGAAAGTCTTGTTGAGTCATTTTTATCCTTTCCCTTAAACGACACAAAAACAGTCAAAACTCCAAAGAAGTGCAGGACAAAAAAGCCTGCAACATCCATGAGCTTTGACCATCATTTCTATTGCTTTTATTATTGTAGCAAATTGAGAAAATTTGTCAATCTAAATGTACTGACAAACTTGTCCATCGCGGTAGGCATTGTCAATCAAACCGCCACCTAGACACTCTTCACCATCGTAAAAGACAACTGCCTGTCCTGGTGTGATCGCGCGTTGCGGTTCCGCAAAGATAACTTCTGCCTTATCTCCTTTAACATGTACTGTCACCTTAGAGTCAGGCTGACGGTAGCGGAATTTAGCTGTACATTCGAGCGTAAATTCCTCTGGCATGTCACGAGTAAAGTGAACTTGACTGGCCTCTAGACTGGTTGACATAAGCGAATCATGGTAGAAACCTTGTCCGACATAGAGGATATTCTTGCTTAGGTCTTTTCCGACAACGAACCACGGCGCATTGTCTCCTCCGTGTTGCCCACCGATACCGAGTCCGCCACGCTGACCAATCGTATAATACATCAGACCTGCATGCTCACCCATATCGCGTCCATCCACAGTCATCATGCGACCAGGCTGAGCTGGTAGGTAGTTGCTGAGAAAGTTTTTAAAGTTCTTTTCTCCGATAAAGCAAATCCCTGTCGAGTCTTTCTTCTTGGCAGTCGCAAGGCCTGCTTCTTCTGCTAGTCTGCGGACTTCAGGCTTTTCCAAATGCCCCAGTGGGAACATGGTTTTTTGGAGTTGTTCTTGAGAAAGTTGGCTGAGGAAATAGGTCTGATCCTTGCCATTGTCCACGCCACGAAGCATGTGAACGATGCCATCCTCATCACGCGCCACTCGAGCATAATGCCCAGTTGCTACATAGTCTGCCCCCAAGGTCATAGCATAGTCCAAAAAGGCCTTAAACTTGATTTCCTTGTTGCACATAACATCTGGATTTGGCGTGCGCCCTGCACGGTATTCTGCTAGGAAATACTCAAAAACGCGGTCCCAGTACTCTTTTTCAAAATTGACAGAGTAGTAAGGAATGCCGATCTGGTCTGCCACCGCAGCCACATCCTTGTAATCTTCGGTCGCCGTACAGACGCCGTTTTCATCTGTGTCATCCCAGTTCTTCATGAAGATACCGATCACATCGTAGCCCTGCTCCTTGAGCAAGAGAGCCGTCACCGACGAATCAACACCACCACTCATCCCCACGACAACACGTGTTTTAGAGTTATCACTCATGGTAAGTCTCCCATCTATTCGTTTATTTATACCCCTCAAAATTCTATTTACTAAGACTTTCAATAGAATTTATTTGAGTATAGTCATTTCGTTTGCTTTTAGTACTAGGCAACGAGTCGCAGGCATAACTCGAGTTAGGTAAGACGAGTTAACGACGTAATAAAAGATAAACGAAATGACTAGTTCACGATTGAAGGTCGTGTGTGCTTAACGATTGAAGGTCGCTTGAGCAGTATTCATTATAACACGCTTGGTTGGAGAAGACAAGAAAGAGGCTGATAAATCATCTCAGCCTCTCTTTCTTACTTTATAGACGAATCAAATTTCCCCTTTAAGTTCTTTCTTCGCTTGTTCTATCTGGTATTTCACTTGCTCAAAGCCAGTTCCTCCTAAGGAATTCCGCCTCTGAACAGCGGTTTCTGGACGCAAGTAGATATAAATATCCTCTTCAATCAAGGGATGGTAGGCTTGCAACTCCTTCAAATCCCAATCTTGGATATTTGTACCATGCTTGATAGAATCTAGAACCAATTTCCCTACTATTTCATGCGCTTCTCTAAAGGGGAGGCCTTTTTCTGCCAAATAATCTGCCAGTTCGGTCGCATTCGAAAAATCATTCTCTGTAGATTGCTGCATTTTAGCCTTATTAACCTGCATGCTCGATAGCATACCTGCCAACACATCTAGAGAATTCAAAATCGTGTCTACTGTATCAAACATGCCTTCCTTGTCCTCTTGCAAATCCTTATTGTAAGCCAGAGGCAAAGACTTCATGACGGTCAATAGTCCAAGCAAGTGCCCGTAAACCCGTCCTGTCTTCCCTCGAATCAATTCGGCCATATCAGGATTTTTCTTCTGGGGCATGATAGACGAACCTGTTGAAAAGCTATCAGACAAGCTAATGTACTGATACTCAAAACTGCACCAATTGATGATTTCTTCACAAAAACGACTCATATGCATCATCAAAATGCTGCCATTTGACAGGAATTCTAAGATAAAATCACGGTCACTCACTGCGTCCAAGGAATTGGTATAGGGTTGTTGGAAACCCAATAAATCACTCGATAATTGACGATCGATTGGAAAAGTTGTCCCCGCTAAGGCAGCTGCACCCAGGGGAGATAGGTCCGTATGTTTCAAGTTAAATGCGAATCGCTCGCTATCCCTTTGAAACATATTGTAATAAGCCATGAGATGGTGGGCAAAACTAATCGGTTGGGCGTGCTGCAAATGGGTATAGCCTGGCATGATGGTTTCCACATGTTTTTCAGCCAAATCCAGCAAAACACTGTTCAGATTCGCCAACTTATCCAAGACATGGCCAAGCCGCTCCTTTAGATATAAGTGCATATCCGTTGCGATCTGGTCATTCCGAGAACGAGCCGTATGTAGTTTCCCAGCCAGAGGACCGATTTTCTCTGTCAGCAACACTTCCATATTCATATGAATATCTTCATTTGCAATATCAAAACGAAGCTCTCCTGCCTCTAAATCTCGCAACAAAGCTTTTAGACCATCTTGGATCTGCTCTGCCTCTTCCAAACTCAAAATGCCAGTCTGTCCTAGCATTTGAACATGAGCTAGGGAACCCATCAAATCAAATTTTGCCAGCTGGTGGTCAAAGGAAATACTCGCACCGAACTGCTCTACCCAATCTTCCACAGTGCCTTCAAATCGACCACCCCATAATTTTGTATTTTTCGGCATATCCTGTCGTCCCTTTCTATCTCGTCACTACTCAACATTTTTCTGAACTTCTGAATAAACCTTAGTCGGAAGCCCCCAAAGCTTGATAAATCCAACGGCTGCATCTTGGTCAAAGGTATCCGCACTAGTATAAGTCGCCAAATTTTCATCGTAAAGAGAATTTGGAGATTTCCGAGCCACTACCTGAGCATTCCCCTTATAGAGTTTAACTTTTGCAGTTCCATTGACAACTTTCTGTGTCTCCTTGATATAGGCAATCAAAGCCTGAGTTGCTGGGTTAAACCACAAGGCATTATAGATGAGATTGGACAACTCATTTTCGATAATGGGTTTGAAATGAGCCACTTCTCTCACAAGAGTCAAGTCTTCAATCTCCTTATGAGCTGCCAATAAAGTCACAGCACCTGGGCACTCATAAATCTCTCTTGACTTAATACCAACTAGGCGATTTTCCACATGGTCAATCCGTCCGACACCATGTTTGCCTGCAATTTCATTGAGCTTTTGAATCAAATCTGCCACTTTCATCTTCTTACCATTAAGGGAGATGGGCACCCCGCAGCTAAACTCAATGTCAATAAATTCTGGACTGTCTGGTGCCTCTTCTGGAGAAGATGTGATTCCAAATGCTTCTTCTGGTGCTTGGTTCCAAGGGTTTTCCAAAACACCACATTCATTTGCACGTCCCCATAGATTTTGATCGACAGAGTAAGGATTGTCAAGGTCGGCAGGAACTGGAACACCGTTTTCTTTGGCATATTGGATTTCTTCTTCACGAGACCATTTCCACTCACGAACAGGCGCAACTACTTTTAAATTGGGATCCAAAGCTGCAATAGAGACTTCAAACCGAACTTGGTCGTTTCCCTTACCTGTACAACCATGAGCAATTGTAGTTGCCCCCGTCTGATGAGCTATTTCAACGAGTTTTTTTGAAATAAGAGGGCGACTCAGAGCAGATACCAAGGGATACTTCTGTTCATAGTAAGCATGAGCCTGAAGGCCCACTAAAACATAGTCATTAGCAAATTCTTCCTTAACATCAATGACATAAGACTCAACAGCCCCAACCTTGAGAGCTTTATCGTGGATGAACTCCAAATCTTTTCCTTCACCCACATCCATACAAACAGCGATCACATCATAGTCTTTTTTTAACCATGTAATAGCAACTGATGTATCCAATCCACCTGAATAGGCCAAAATGACTTTTTCCTTACTCATTTCTCTTCCTTCTTTCTATTTTTCGATAGAGGCTTTAAAAGCATCGTCAATCAATTTGTCCAACTCCCCAGAATCCTTCAACTTCTGGATGGTTTTATCAACCGCCTCTTTTAATTCTTTACTGTCTTTTTTCATCGCAACAGCGTAGGAATCTTCTTTGTCATTGTCAAAATCAAACTCAGCGATGGCTAGGTCTGGATTATTCTCTACAAATCCTTTCGCCACTGGTTCCTCAAAGATAACCGCATCCAGTTGCCCTGATTTCAAATCTGTTATCAAATTTCCATTTTTAGGAAGTGAAACGAGAGAAGAATCCTGCAAGGTTTCTTTGGTCAGAGTTTCCTGGATAGAACCTTTCTGCGCTCCAACCTTTTTCTGAGCCAAATCCTTGACTGATTGGTAATTCGTTAATTCAGCTTTTCTTACGATAACCTTATTTTTCGAAGTGTAGTAGGGAATTGAAAAATCGTAAACTTGACTTCTCTCTTCCGTTTTAGAAACACCTGATATGGCAAGATCGGCTTTGCCTGAATCAAGACTAGCCAGTACATTATCAAAACTCATTGGAGAGAACTCCTCTTCTACACCTAGTTCCTTTGCGATGGCTTTGGCTAGCTCAACATCTGAACCTACAATCTGATTTTTCCCATCAACCAATTTCTGGTATTCAAATGGAGCAAACTCTGGATTTAGAGCCACCACCAATTTTCCTTTAGCCTTAATGGCTTCAACACCTTGGGATTGAGTGTTACTACAAGCAAATAATAAGGGAAACATAAGCAAACCAAACATCGTCATCAACACCTTCTTCACTTTATTCATAGAAGAGCCTCCTTTTATTTTTATACTTTATTATTGTATAAATAATACTCTTCCTATTCTCGTTTGTCAAGAAAAACTGTATTTTATTTCATTTTAATCAAGAAAAGGCTTATTATATGATATATTTTTACACATAATAAGCTTATTTATACTATTTGAGTTTTAAAATAATTTAAAGAATTTCGTTGGAATTATACAAATAGAGCATTGCTGAGAAGATCGTTACACTTTTTGTTCTTGAAAAACAAAAAAAGAGCCCTAAAGGACTCTTGTATTCTTAATACCAACCGTTGTTAAGCCAGAAGTTCTTGGCAGCTGTCCATGAACCGTAACGTCCTGCAACGTAGGCATCTGCTACACGTTCTTGGTTTTCAGCTGAGTAGTCACCGTTCAAGTATGAATCTGTCAATTGGTAACGTCCGATGTATTGGCCGTTTGTAGCTGTGTAACTACCACCTGATTCTTTTTGAGCGATCCATTCTTTGGCTTCTGCTTCAGAACCACTTACAGTAGATGTTGCTACAGTGTTGCTTTCTGCTGCTGGTGCTTCATAAGTTGTAGTTGCAGCTGGAGCTTCTTCAACTGTTTCTGTAGCTACTGGAGCTGTTTCTTCCGTTGTTGCTGCTGGAGCTGTAGTAGAAGCTGTTCCTTCGATAACCAAAACTTGGTCAACATAGATAAGGTGGATATCTTTGATGTTATTTTTTGCTGCCAATTTTTCAGCAGTCGTGTTGTACTTCTCAGCGATTTCTGAAAGAGTATCACCTGATTTAACAGTGTAAGTTACAGTTTCTTGTGCAGAGGCAAGAGCTGGGGCAAAGAAAGCAAGCAAAGCTGCTACTCCTGCGATAGTTGTTTTGATTTTTTTAGTTGTTAATGACATATCTAAAAATTCTCCTTCCATTGAATATATCTATGATACCTTTTAAATGTTACCGTTGTTTAACGGTTATATGTAGAAATATTACAAAAATGTTTTATATTTACCGTTTTAAGGAGGCTTTTGTCACAAAAGGCCTTATTTTATACCATCTTTAATCATTTTGAGCTTTTGATAAGGGAAACAAGCGCAGAGGTCCATTCTTTGATATAATAGTTATAAGAATCTTTATAAGGGGAAACAGATGCAATCACTTCGTTTTCAATCTGTCTTTGATATTATCGGACCAGTCATGATTGGCCCATCAAGTAGCCACACAGCTGGAGCTGTTCGTATTGGGAAAATCGTCTCCTCCATCTTTGACGATACGCCGACAGAAGTCGAATTCCAATTATTTAATTCATTTGCCAAGACCTACCGTGGTCATGGAACTGACCTTGCTCTCGTCGCTGGTATATTAGGTATGGATACGGACGATCCTGATATTCCAAATAGCCTAGAGATTGCCCATAAACGTGGTATCAAGATTGTCTGGACCATTCAGAAAGATAGCAACGCTCCTCATCCTAATACCACTAAAATTACTGTGAAGAATGAACACAAATCCATCAGTGTGACAGGAATTTCCATCGGTGGGGGAAATATCCAAGTTACGGAACTTAACGGCTTTGCTGTCTCTCTCAACATGAACACACCGACCATCATCATCGTGCATCAAGATGTTCCAGGTATGATTGCCCATGTTACTGAAGCCCTCTCTCGTTTCGATATCAACATCGCGCAGATGAATGTGACTAGGGAAAAAGCTGGAGAAAAAGCCATCATGATTATCGAAGTCGATAGTCGAAGTTGCGAAGAGGCGATTGAAGAAATCCGAAAAATCCCTCATCTCCACAATGTCAATTTCTTTAAGTAGGAGGAAACATGTTTTATTCTATCAAAGAATTGGTCGAGCAGGCGGATCTAGACTTCCAAGGAAATGTCGCAGAACTCATGATTGCGACAGAATATCAATTAACCGGTCGAGAACGGCCAGAAGTTCTCCTCCTCATGGAACGCAATCTAGAAGTCATGAAAGCCTCAGTTGAGCTCGGTCTCAGTGAAAATAAATCCCGTAGTGGCTTAACGGGTGGCGATGCTGCCAAACTAGACCGCCATCTCAAAAGTGGCAAGGCCTTGTCTGACTTTACCATCCTATCAGCAGCCCGTAATGCCATCGCGGTCAACGAACACAACGCTAAAATGGGTTTGGTCTGTGCCACCCCAACCGCAGGAAGTGCTGGTTGTTTGCCAGCCGTTCTCACTGCTGCTATCCAAAAATTAGACCTTAGCCACGAAGAACAGCTGGATTTCCTCTTTGCTGCTGGTGCCTTTGGATTGGTTATCGCAAACAACGCCTCTATCTCAGGTGCTGAAGGTGGCTGCCAGGCCGAAGTCGGCTCTGCCTCTGCCATGAGTGCCGCAGCCTTGACCTTGGCTGCAGGTGGAACCCCCTATCAGGCTAGCCAAGCCATCGCCTTTGTCATTAAAAATATGCTGGGTCTCATCTGTGACCCTGTCGCTGGTTTGGTTGAAGTCCCTTGTGTCAAACGAAATGCCATGGGAGCCAGCTTTGCCTTTATCGCGGCAGATATGGCCTTAGCAGGTATCGAGTCTAAGATCCCTGTCGATGAAGTTATCGATGCCATGTACCAAGTCGGATCCAGCCTCCCAACTGCCTTTCGTGAAACGGCTGAAGGTGGACTCGCAGCCACCCCGACTGGTCGTCGCCTACAAAAAGAAATCTTCGGAGAATAAGCTTATCTACTAGGAGAAATCATGCCCTCTATCTCAGCTATCTTTTTTGATCTAGACGGAACTCTGGTTGACAGTTCCCTAGGGATCCACAATGCCTTTACCCATACCTTTAAAGAGCTAGGAGTTCCAAGCCCTGATGCCAAAACCATTCGTGGTTTTATGGGACCGCCACTTGAAAGTAGTTTTGCAACGTGTCTTCCCAAGGAGCAAATCTCGGAGGCTGTTCAAATCTACCGTTCTTACTACAAGGAAAAAGGAATCCACGAAGCCCATCTCTTCCCCCGAATAACGGAATTGCTCCAAGAGCTTTCGCAAAACTACCCTCTCTACATCACTACAACCAAGAATACTCCTACTGCTCATGATATGACTAAAAATCTAGGAATCCATCATTTCTTTGATGGCATTTACGGCTCTAGTCCGGAAACGCCACACAAGGCGGATGTCATCCGTTTTGCCTTGCAAACGCATCAACTACCTGCAGACCAAGTCCTTATCATCGGAGATACCAAGTTTGATATGATTGGTGCCCAAGAAACTAGCATTAAAAAGTTCGCTGTTACTTGGGGATTTGGAGAAGAGGCTGATTTGCTCAGCTATCAACCTGACTGGATTGCCCGTACCATTGACGACATCATTAAGCAACTATAAATAGTACAACGATTTGAAATTACAGAGTAAAAAGGCCAAGGTCCTGTTTGTACAGGACCTTGGCCTTCTATTTATAATTAATTG
Source organism: Streptococcus oralis (assembly GCF_018448765.2). Classification (GTDB taxonomy): domain Bacteria; phylum Bacillota; class Bacilli; order Lactobacillales; family Streptococcaceae; genus Streptococcus; species Streptococcus oralis_BM. Next base: position 127,592 of record NZ_JAHCMC020000001.1, on the reverse strand, counting down.
GTTGGACACTCTTACTCAACGTGGGTTGTCTCATTTGCAAAGGAAATAATCGCTTCTTTGAGCTCATCTCCGCTGAGTGAACGGAACTCTTCAATCTTTTGATCAATGGCTTCTAGAGGCATGACGTTAACCTTACCAACGAAAATCTTATCCATGACTTGGTTATCAACCAATTCGGTCGAAACCAAGAGTTCTTCGTAAAGTTTTTCGCCTGGGCGAATACCGACTTCAACGATTGGAATTTCACTTTCCGTGTGCCCGCTTAGAAGGACCATTTTTTTAGCCAAGTCGTAGATCTTAACGGGTTTGCCCATATCAAGGATAAAGACTTCTCCATCCTTAGCATAAGCACCAGCATGGATGACCAGACGGCTAGCCTCTGGAATGGTCATGAAGTAACGTGTCATACGGAAGTCTGTCACCGTTACAGGACCACCTTCAGCAATCTGACGTTCAAAGACAGGAATCACGCTACCACGACTACCGAGAACATTCCCAAAACGAACTGCACAGTAGGTTGATTTACTACGTTGGTTAAAGCCAGTGACAATCAATTCTGCCACGCGCTTAGTCGCACCCATAACATTCGGTGGATTGACCGCCTTGTCAGTCGAAATCATGACCATCTTAGGTACTTTGGCCTCATCAACAGCCTTGGCAACATTATAGGTCCCGAGGATATTGTTCTTGAAGGCTTCTTTTGGATTGCGTTCCATCATTGGAACATGTTTGTGGGCTGCAGCATGGTAGATGATAGCTGGTTTGTACTGTTCAAACACTTGTAAAAGACGATCATAATCCTGAATATCTGCAATGACAGGAACATAATCAATCCCTTGGAATTTACGAATCAACTCATGATAAATAAGGTAGATTGAATTTTCACCATGTCCAAGCAAGACGATACGCTCTGGGTTGAAGCGGCTAATCTGGCGACAAATCTCCGAACCAATCGAACCACCGGCTCCTGTCACCAAGATGGTCTTACCTGTAATTTCTGCACCCAGACGTGATTCGTCAAGGCGAATTTCCTGACGGCCCAAAAGGTCTGTGATATCAATTTTTTGGAAACCACTACCTGATTGATGTAAACCTTGAACAACTGTCTCAACTTTAGGCATCTTGTAACATTTGACACCTAGTTTATTACACATCTGCAAAATACGTTCATACTCTGATGGATCAAGCGAAGGGATTGCTACGATAACACGCTCGATTTGGTGGCGTTTAGCTAATTCAGGTAGATTGTCGTAAGAACCTAGAACTGGGATTCCACCTAGTTTTTGCCCTTTTTTCTTTTCATCGTTGTCCAAAATCCCCACTATCTCAAGCTCACTGGTTGGATGTTGGTAGCTATTCATAAAGAGGGCACCACCATCTCCCGCACCAATCAAGAAGGTACGGCGATGCTCTCCATCTCCACTACCCTTTTTACGTTTGGAATAAATCAACTGCCAGGTGATGCGAGGAAGCAAGATGAGGAAGGTACTCAACAAAATGAAGAGCACGATGAAACGGATAGAAAATAATGGAAGAAAGGCATAGCAGATTCCATAAGAAAGAACACTGCTGAGAGTCACTCCAAAAAAGATTTTCATAAAATCCGTAATCTTACTGTAGCGACTAATACTAGCATTCAGCCCCCAAAATGCAATTATGATTTGATAGAGAAGGAAGGCTAAAAGAGTGTAGATCACATAGTCCACAGGCGCAGGATTTATAAGGCCATAAAACAAGATATAAGATACGATGATGGAAACCACCATACTCAGAATATCAAATATCCCCCAAAATACTTGTTTTTGCTGTTTATTTAAAATTTCAACCAGATCAATCACGTAATCTGTTAGTTTTTTATTCATAGGAATTTACTCCCCCTTAAAAGAGTCAAATGATACTATTGTTATGATAACCCGAATCGTTCAATCTATCAGGTCTTACTTGCTCTTTCTTAAAAGTTTGACAAAGATAAACTGACGTACAAAGCCTGGACAAAGTGCAACAATGGTCTGAATGAACATACTTTTAGCATATTCCATGTAAGAAATTTGCCCTCGCTCCAGCATTCGTTTGCGAGCTTGACGGTAGAATTTAAGGTAACGCAAGCCACCTCGACGCTCAAACATCCCTGCCCCTACACGAACCTTACACAAGATTTGATCTAGGTTGCCAGTCTTGGCACCTGCCGTAATCATATTGAGCCAAAGGAGATCATCCTCCATGTAAAGCCCGTCTTCGTAGTTGCCCGCCTTGAGGACCATGTCCTTTTTGAACATGACTGTCATATGGTTAAAGGCGCTTCTCATTCTCTGATAAGCCACAATGTCTGCGTGCTGAGTTGGAACACGACGATAAGACACAATCTCATCTGGATTGTCAATAAACTCTGCAATCTGCCCACCTAAGAGATCGAGATTTTCTTTCTCCATCAGTTGAAGCTGTTTCTCAAAACGATCCGGAACGGCTAAATCGTCCGTATCCATGCGAGCAATAATGTCATACTGGCACTGCAAAACACCGTAACGAAGAGCCAAGCCTAAACCTTGATTTTGCTCTAAGGGGCACCGTTTCACTGGAATGTCTGACTGAGCTTCCACTTCATCTAGCACCTGATAGAGCTCAGGCGTGAGGGGCCCATCCTCAACAAGAACAAGTTCGCTCGGTTTCAAGGTTTGATTTTGAACACTTTTGATAGCATCTCTCAAAAACGTCGGGTTTTCCTTTACATAGACCGACATCAAGACGCTGATTTTTTGCTTTTCAGGCACCGTTTTTCTCCAATATATAGATTTCCTTCCACTATTTTATCACAAATTTTCTCACTTTCCTATTTTTATATCAAATCAAGGAAAATTCTAGTAAAGAAATGTATCTCCTTTCACTCTATTCTCGCTTAAATCAATCGAACTTTCTTAGCTATCATTACTTGACATTATATAGAAAAAACCTTAAAATAAGCTGTTAATAAAATCATCTATTCGAGGTTTTTATGAAAAAACAATCACTCTTTTTTATCCTAGGAATTCTCTTAATCGGTACCGTTTTACGCTCTCCTTTCACTGCTCTTCCAACCATTTTAAGAGATATCGCTCAGGGACTAGGAGTTGAGGTCAGTTCCCTTGGGATTTTAACCAGTCTCCCTCTCTTGATGTTTGCTCTTTTCTCGGCTTTTGCGAGTCGCTTGGCACAAAAAATTGGACTAGAACATCTCTTCACTTACTGTCTTCTCCTCTTAACTATTGGCTCTGTCATTCGTATCTTCAACCTTCCCCTTCTCTATCTAGGAACTCTGATTATCGGTGCGAGCATTGCTATTTTTAATGTTCTTCTCCCTAGTATGATTCAGGCAAATCAGCCTCAAAAGATTAGCTTCCTAACAACTCTCTATGTCACTGCCATGGGGATTTCAACGGCCATCGCTTCTTATCTTTCGGTCCCTATCACCCAAGCTAGTTCTTGGAAGGGCCTCATCCTCGTTCTCAGCCTTCTATGTCTGGTCACTCTGCTAGTCTGGTTGCCAAATCATCGCCACAACCACCACCTAGAAAGCCAAAAAGAAAAGCAAGTCAAAGAAAATATTCTAAAAAGTAAAGATGTCTGGGCTATCATTATCTTTGGCGGGCTTCAGTCCTTGCTCTTTTATACAAGTATGACCTGGTTGCCAACTATGGCTATTAGTGCTGGTCTTTCTAATAGCGATGCGGCTCTTCTGGCTTCTATCTTCTCGCTGATCAGCATTCCTTTTTCAATGACTGTTCCAAGTCTGACAACTCATCTGTCAGACGGCCACCGTCGAATCATGCTAACAATTATCTCTATCGCTGGGATGACAGGAATTGCCATGCTCTTGTATCCAAGTAGCAGTTTCCTCTACTGGTTAGTCGTCCACCTCTTGATTGGAACGGCCTGTAGTGCTCTCTTTCCTTATCTCATGGTTTGCTTCTCACTTAAGACCAGCTCGCCTGAAAAGACTGCGCAACTCTCAGGCCTGGCGCAAACAGGGGGCTACATCTTGGCGGCCTTTGGTCCTACCTTGTTTGGTTATAGCTTTGACCTTTTCCAATCTTGGATTCCAGCTGTCCTTGCCCTTCTAGCCATCGATATCATCATGACCATCTCACTCTTTATGGTGGATCGGGCGGATAAAATCCTCTAAACTTCTAGTTTTTACTAGGAGTTTTTTATATATAAAATTTTTACACATATTTCTTGACAGGGCTTTCAACTTGAGATACAATATATTTGAAAAGAGTATATATAAAATTTTTATATAATATAAAGGAGGTTTCCCATGTACTTCCCAACATCCTCTGCCTTGATTGAGTTTCTCATCTTGGCTGTACTGGAGCAGGGGGATTCTTATGGTTATGAGATTAGCCAGACCATTAAACTCATCGCCAATATAAAAGAATCTACGCTCTATCCCATTCTCAAAAAATTGGAAGCCAGTGGCTTTCTAACCACCTACTCTAGAGAGTTTCAGGGGCGTATGCGCAAATACTACTCCTTGACCAATCGGGGCGTAGAGCAGCTCGTTACTCTAAAGGAAGAGTGGACGCTCTATACCGACACCGTCAACGGCATCATAGAAGGGAGTATCCGCCATGACAAGAACTGACTATCTGACTCAGTTAGAAACCTATCTCCATAAACTACCTGAAGCTGACCGCATCGAAGCCATGGACTACTTTAAGGAACTATTTGACGATGCGGGTTCAGAGGGCGAAGAGGAACTCATTGCCAGTCTAGGAACTCCAAAAGAAGCTGCCCATGATATCCTTTCTGATCTTCTCGACAAGAAAGTCAATGAAGCCCCTGCTCAAAAGAATGATCGCCAACTGCTACACATTGCCCTCTTGGCCCTGCTAGTAGCTCCTATCGGAATTCCGGTTGGGATCGGCATCCTCATGGTCATCATCGGTATTTTTATCGCAGCTGTCTCCGTCATTCTAGCCTTTTTCGCTGTTTCGGTGACGGGTATCCTGCTAGGTGGACTCTTTATCATAGAGAGCTTTAGTGTTCTGGTCGAAGCCAAATCTGCCTTTATCTTGATTTTTGGGGCCGGTTTGCTTTCTATCGGTGCTTCTTCTCTTGTTCTACTAGGTATCTCCTATGTAGCTCGTTTCTTTGGCCTCCTGGTCGTCCGCTTGGTGCAATGGATTCTTAAAAAAGGAAAGAGAGGTGACAGACATGCGTAAATTGACAAAAGGATTTCTCATCTTTGGTGTGGTTTCTACAATCCTTGGTTTTATCATGATCATTGTAGGCGCCCAGTCTAATGGTATTCAAAGTTTGCTTGCCATGTCAAAAGACCCCGTCTATGACAATCGTATCGAAGAAGTTACCTTTGGAAGCGAAGTGGAAAAACTTGATTTGACCCTTGAAGAACACAGCCTAACCATCACAGAGTCTGTAGATGACAAGATCCACATCACCTATCATCCGTCCGTGTCTGGCCGTCACGATCTGACTACTGGCATGAGTGACAAAACGCTGAGCGTCACTGACAAACAAGCCTCCCAACATCGTTTTCTCGGTTCAGGAATCGAAGGCCTACTTCGTATTGCTAGCAGTTATTCTAGTCGTTTTGACGAAGTCATACTCTCCCTCCCTAAAGGAAGAAGACTACAAGCTATCACCGTCTCAGCCAATCGTGGACAAACTAATATTCGCCAAGCCAATCTTGAAAATGCGACAATCAAAACAAAAGGCTACCTCTTAAGACTCACAGAAAGTTCTATCAAGAACAGCACACTAACGACACCTCATATCATCAATATCTTTGATACTGAATTGACAGATAGCCAGGTCAAGACGGAGGAGGGGCACATCTATGCTGAAAATATCAAGATCCGCGGTAAGGTAGAGCTAGACTCTCATCACGACTTAAGACTCTTTCTTTCTAAGACAGAATTCGATCGTATCAATCTAGACATTTCTTCGAAGCATGGCGGTATTTATCGTAAAGCTCAAAGAGAACACCCTAGACAAAAAGAGAATGAATTTGCCAACCCCTACAAGACAGACAAAGCAGATGTTAAGGATATGCTCATTATAAAAGCCAATCAGGATATCTACCTACCTAAGGAAGAAGAGTACTCTGCTCCACCTAGAAATCATTGACAAAAACGCTTTCATCTGCTAGTCTAAAGATAGAAAACGACCATAAAAAAGGAGGTTCCACCATGACACAAGAATGGTTTGAAAGTGCCGATCTTGAGAAGAAATCACCTCAGACGAAATCGGAAAACCAGCCCAACGAGCTAGAAACTTCGGAAACTGTGGAGACCGAACCACAAGCAAGCGAAGAAACACCTGTCTCACCTAAAGAGTTGGAAACGCATGAGGAGGAAGCTCCCGAAATGATTGAGGAAACCCAAACCGAGGAAGAGGGAGCAGGGGAAGCTGAAGAGGAACACAAGCAAGAAAACCCTGCAAAAGAGAAAAGTATCCTCAGCAAGGCTTTAGAAAGCCCCTATATCCCAGATATTGACCCTCGTAAAACAGCCAGATTAAAAGCAGAAATCGCACTATTTTGGACTTGGCTACTGGATGCTATCCAAGAACCAACTGCCAGCAAGACTACGGACCAAAAGCAGCGTTACAGTGTCTTTGCCCTGCTCACCTTGCTGTCGTCAATCAACCTTTTCTTTAGTATCTATCATATCAAACGCCTCTACTATGGCTATATGGCCTCTATTGCCAATAATTTACCTAATCAGCTCCCTCCTTTAGATCTCTTTGCTGGACTTTCTATCTTGGTTGCTAGCGCTCTATTCTACTTTTCTATCATTTTGGGAGGCTTTACTGTCCGACGTGTACTGGACCAGGAGAGCGACTTCACATTCCAAGAAGCTTGCGATCGTTACAGCCGACTCTTTGCTATCCCGCTTGTCCTAACAGCTCTAGCAAGTTTCTTTGCACTTTTTGGTGGCTTGCGATTCGCTGGCATCCTCACTCTTCTAAGCATGACCATCTTTGCCCTTGGCAATCTCTTTGTGATTAGCAAGCCAAGTAAGACCAGTAGCCTTGACCCATTTTATCGATTCTTGCTAGCTGTCTTACTTGATGGCGCCATTCTCTTACCTTTCTTCATAGCAGAGCTCGCGCTGACAGTGGACTACCTTCGCATCCTGACCTTCTTTTAACCAAAATCCCTGCCATTTGTTAATGACAGGGATTTTTATGATTCCTCTTTTTCGAACAGTGTCTACTTGATGGTTGCCAATCCTTCAAAATCTTGTCCTAGGATGGGTTTTATTCCTAAAGTTCAGTAGTATGATAACATTGCTATGAAACTCGTTATTCCAAATATTTTGCAAACTAGGAGTGTCAATTTGATAAGAATCCGCATCAATACCATAGCTTTTTAATACATCTTCTATTTCAAACAAAGACAGTCCTTGGTGATTATTATTATCAAATTGTAGACTATCTAAATGTTCTAATTTGGGGAAATAATAAGAAATGATTGTCTTTACACAAGCCATTCCACAGTCCAGCAAAGTTGCTTGTTTATAGTGACTAACCATTATTTTCTCCTTTTTCAACACTTATCTTACTATAACCATCAACTTCAATGACGCTATTCGAAGTTTGATTTGTGGTAGGAACCCTTAAAATTTCCCCGGTATTATTTGTATGCAAAGTATAAATCCCATCAAAATCTTTAGGAACTGTAATAGATACATCGCCAACAAGAGTATCTATAAATATTTTTTCGAAAGTAGTATTTTTTCCTAAGGAAATAGTTACATATAACTTGTCTTTTCCTTCTGAACTCAGAGCCAAATTAAAACCATGTTGTGAAAATGGTAGATATAGACTATCTGAACTCATTTTAACGTTTTTAGATATATTATTCGCTGATTCTTCGGAAACTTTTCCTTCTATTTGAACACTTGTTTCATCTGATTCACTCTTGACAACTTTAACATCAATTGCTTGCTTTGAGCCATAAAACTCTAACGTTTTAATACTTTTAGAAGAGAGAGTCCATGATTGTTTCAAACTGATTGTTGTCTCTCCTCGTTTTAAGGTTAATAAAATTCCAGCTACTACAAACAGTAACAACAGCCCAATTACAATTCCTATTTTTTTCATCATTAGTCCTCCTATTTAAATTCTTTTTTACTGAATACAACAAACGTAAGCATGATTACTGCTAGACCTGCCACTATAGGATAGCATACGTTTGTAAGGGTAAATTGACTGATACCTGGTGATGCTTTCAAATTTAAAGTCATTAGTAAATAGTCTCTCACACTCTCACCAGAGTTTGGAAGAACGTAAACTAATAGATTATCAAATAGTAAAATGTAGAGTGTATAAATCATACATGATTCATAAACCTTATCAAATATTTGAAAAATCAATAAGGAGATACTGATAATAACCAAATAGTATGGTAGTTGATGTAAAAATGTCGAAACAATCAACACCATGTCCCCTTCCAAATAAACAAGAGCTGTTAAACTATAAAAAATAGTTACATATAGGAAAGACAAACAAAAGGTTCCCAAAGTTTTATATAAAAATAACTTCCATCGTTGTTTTTCTTTTGTGAGCAAAATATTGATCGTACGGAAACTATAATCTTCCCCCCAGAAAAATAAATTAGCAGAGATGAAAAGCAAAGGAATAAAACCACTCACGTTTGAAATCAACACTCGAAATGCCGGCTCATTTTCATTTGATGACTTAAAAAACAAGGAGAATAACAAAACTAATAACCCTATCAACAAACTAGGAAGCACTCCTCTTTTTTCCCAGTAAAATTTATACATATCTGCTTTAAGAGAATTCATGACTCTCCTCCTTTCTTAAATCATCAGATAATATTACGCAAATAGTAGTCCTCAAAGCGTTCCTTCTTAATATAAATATCCTGTATCACTAGATTTGAACCAATACTATATTCCAAGATAGCCATTAACCTCTCCTTTTCTGTCACAACCAGATAGTCATCCTGCTCAAAATGGATAATGCCCTCTTCTTCTAAAAATATTTTTAGAATCTGATTATCACTTGTCTTTAGGAAAATTTTTTCAGATAAATCATTCGCTAGCTCTTTTGAACTCATCACATTTAGAATTTTTCCCTTTTTCATGATGATATACTTATCGGTTATAAACTCCAACTCTGATAGGATATGGCTTGAGATTAAAAAAGTAACTCCTAACTGATCCCTTAAATTCAAAATCATTTTTCTTAAATCTGAAATCCCTTGAGGATCTAAACCATTCACGGGTTCATCTAAGATAATAAGCTCTGGATTATCCAACAGCGCAATCGCAATCGATAACCTCTGCTTCATTCCAAGGGAATAGTTTTTTACTTTTCGATCCCATGACGGTTCAGGCAAGTGAACCAATTCCAACATTTTTGTGATATCTGTCTTTAAACCAAATCTTGTCTTGTAATATTGCAGGTGTTGACGTCCAGTCAAGTTTGGATAGAGGGCAGGTGATTCGATAATACTGCCAATCTTATGCTGCGAAACACTCTCGATTTCTCCCTTATCAGCTCGAATTAGTCCTAGGAGAATTCTCATTAATGTTGTCTTTCCAGCACCATTTTCGCCAATAAGACCACATATTTCTCCTTGCTCAATATCAAAGGAAATATTATGAAGAACCTGTTCTTTCCCATATGTTTTAGCGATATTTTTAAGACTTAAAATCACACGATTCATCGTTTCTCTCCTTTATTATATCTTTTGGTTTCATGAATTATCCTCCACCTCTGAAATCCCAAAATTCCTAACATCTGTAACTTCTTCAGGCAGAATTAAAACTCGCTCTTCGCCTGCATCTAAAATAGCTAGGCGAAAGACTTCGTTATTTATCACTATCTCTACCAACTTTTGCTCAGTCGTGTTATTTCGAAACACCAAACTGTGGCGAGTCTGTGTAAAAGTCTCTAGCGAGATACTAAGATTCTCCATCACTTCCTCCTACTCTGAATAACTCAATTAACCCTTCATTACATCTCTAGTTTAACGCTTTCAAAAACAAAAAAACATGACAAAAATGTCATGTCAGCTCTTCATTTCCTCAAAAGTTTTTATATCTTTTTCTTTTTCTCTCAATATACGCGCTTCTAATACTGAGTCTCCAAATGCTTGAGCGCAAATAACAGCTCTATCATATAAGTGGATAGCTTTTTCCTTATCCTGTTTATGAAATAAGGTACACATAGCATCTAGCATATCAACAATTGGCTTGTTTTGAAAATCCTGCGATAAAATCATCAGCGTGTTCATCGCCTTAACATAAGGCTCAAAAGTGGAGTAAGATTTTTCCATCCATTGAACAGCTAAAGAATCAAGCACCGTTCTCTTTAACATATAGGCTGTCTCTAAATCGGATGAATTTGTTTCTCTCAGAAGTTTTTTAGAAAGTTCCCAAAATAGTTCATGATGATACTCAGTCGGTCTTGCTAAACACGAACCAAAATACAGCTTTATCAAGAGCAAATCATTCACCGAGTAATTTTTTCTTATCTTTACTTGTTCAAAATACTCATCAAGCAAAGCATCTCCAAACCCTGCATCCTCACTTACAAAGACATCAAAACTAGCTTGTAAGGCGCTGATTGCAATCTGCTCATCCTCAGGTAAGCTGTCATAATAGTGTTCGTAAACTCTTTCAAACAACTCTTCTTTAATATGAATTCTGTCATCATCTCCATAAGTTTGAAACTTAATAAGTTTATCCTTTACTATCAAGTACTCTGAAGGTAAAATCATATGATCCATATCTACTATATGTGAAATTGGACAACCTAGTTTGTAAGCTATATACTCTACCTTGGATAAACTTGGGGAAGACTGCCCTGATTCAATCCGTGCTAATTGGCGCACCGTTATCTCAGTTTCATCATCACAAAGATTTTCACGAGTGATATGTTTCATCTCTCGCAACATTCGGATTCTTTTACCTACTTCCTTCTTGATATCCATCTTAAGATCTCCTGATCATTATTTAACGAACAATATTCTATTTTTTGTTATATTATACTATTTTTCATTGAACTAAGCAATTTTTGAAATTTCACATTACAAAACCTAACTAAGCTAAACTATCTTTCGCATGCTAAATAGCAGTTGACCTGCTTTACTTTTCTTGTGCCAATTCCTCAAAATCTTTTCCCAAAATGGCTTGTACTTCTAATTGATTGGCATCTAATTGCTGGTAAAATGCTTTTGGTAGTGACTCTAGGAATTTTTCATAATCCAAGCGAGCGATGGCTTCATAGTCTTCTGCTTTTGAGCCATCACCAGAAATCTTCACTAGGTCAATCTCCCAAACAAGTTCCTTGCCTGCCAGCTGCTCGGTATAAGGCACTGGTACAACGGGTTCCTTTGGTAAAATTGTCTTGACTCCCTGGGCTAGGTGATAGATACCGTGCACCTTTCCTTGAGTATCTGGGTAAAATTTCACACTGGCAAGGTAGGCATCAGAACCTTGAACCTTCTTGACCAGCTCTTCAAAACGTGCCAATCCATCCTCAGCCAAAAAGCTCTCGAGGTATTCCTTGTTGAGATAGATAGGGGACAAGAGCCCTTGGCAATATACTAAACGAACCGCCTTATCCGCTAAATATTGCTTGACCGTTTGTCGGAAATAAGCTTCAAAGTCAAAGTCTTCTAGCCCTTCTACCACTTGCCCCAACTTGCTCGATAGGGCCTGGAGGAGAGCTTCTACAATCTCCCAGTCTGCTCTAGTAAGGAAGTCTGGAATCACCACTTGATAACCTTTTCGGCTATCCGCATAGTTCACCTTGAAGAGAAATTGCGACTGGCCTACAATCCCACACTCGATATACTCGAGACGATTGAGGGGCTGACGGAGATAGACCGCATCATAACTGTGTGACTCCAAGCCCTCCACCAAGGCCAAGATGGACTTGGCAGTCAAGACCTCCTGTTGTCCTAGAATACTATCTTTATTTGGGATAAAAAATGTTTTCGCCATAACTGGTCTCCTTTGAAATCGTTTACATACAGTATAACCTATTTTCCTGAAAGATACAGAAACAAATTTTAGATTTTTAGAGAAAAAACATAGAAAAACAGCCCCTAAGGGCTGTTTGCTTTATACAGTAGCGACTTGATCCAAGCTTTCACCGATAGCTGCTAGACGCTCGATCACTTCTGCTTGTGTCAATTCATTTTCTGAGACGTAGCGGTTGCGTGGGTGAACACGGCACTCGTGTGAGCATCCACGAAGGTACTTGTCTTCATTTTCTTCTGATGTTAGGATACGACGGTTACAGAAGGGATTTCCACAGTTGACATAGCGTTCACATGGTGTTCCATCAAACCAGTCTTTCCCTACGATGGTTGGGTTAACATGGTTGACATCGACTGCGATACGCTCGTCAAAGACGTACATTTTCCCATCCCAAAGCTCACCTTGAACTTCTGGGTCTTTACCATAAGTTGCGATTCCTCCGTGCAATTGGCCGACATCTTTGTAGCCTTCACGAACCATCCAACCTGAGAATTTCTCACAGCGAACGCCACCTGTACAGTAAACCACGACACGCTTGTCCATGAATTTTTCCTTGTTGTCACGAACCCATTGTGGCAACTCACGGAAGTTGCGGATGTCTGGACGGATAGCCCCACGGAAGTGTCCTAGATCGTACTCATAATCGTTACGTGTGTCAAGAACCACTGTATCTTCGTCAAGAAGGGCTTCTTTGAACTCTTTCGGAGACAAGTAAGCACCCGTTGTTTCAAGTGGGTTGATGTCATTGTCAAAATCGTTGTCTTCCAAACCAAGGTGGACAATTTCTTTCTTGTAGCGAACAAACATCTTCTTGAAGGCCTGTTCACTTTCTTCATCAATCTTGAACCAGAGGTCTTCCATTCCTGGGAGGCTGTGAACGTAGTCCATGTATTTTTGAGTTGTTTCGTAGTCACCTGAAACGGTTCCGTTAATTCCCTCGTCAGCGACTAGGATACGGCCTTTGAGACCGATTGATTTACAGAAAGCCAAGTGATCTGCCGCAAATTGCTCTGCGTTTTCAATTGGAGTATAAAGGTAGTAAAGTAAGACACGAATATCTTTTGCCATAAGATTTGTTCTCTTTTCTATTCTTAAATTTTCAGAATTTTTCATTCAACTATTCTAGTATACCCACTTGAGAAAACGAATGCAATTTATTTGACCGAAAATTATATAGAGAGACCTACCACTGCACTTCATCAGTAACCATAGCGAATCGCAGATAATTCTCTCAATTTTTTGATTTGCTTAGCTTGACTTTCTGACAAACCCAGCTTGTTATCAATCAACACACGTGAGATGTCAACGTTCATTTGGCTCAGAATAAATGGAGTAGAGGTTCCATCGTCCTTTAATCGTTTTTGATAAATCACTAACTGATTTTTCAGGGGAGTAAGTTGAGGCGCAACCTTTATATCTTCCAATAGATGATCAATGATGGTCATCGCTTCACAACGTCTTTCACTTCCTCCAGCAAACCATTTTAATGGTGTCATACTCGTTTCACTCCTGAAATTCGCTTATAAATTGAAAGACTATAATTCTTAACTCTCATGCTAATATTTTACCCAAACACCCTATGTAAAAAAGTCAGTAAAAATGGCAAGGTAGCTACAATATTATTGATCACATGCACCGCATAGGATGGATAAATGCTCTTGGTATAGCGGGTCAAACCAGCAAAGATGATTCCAGATGTTGTAAAAACGAAAATATCTAACAGACTAGGCAGACTTGAAAAATGAGGGAGAGCAAACAAAATGGACGGAAGAAGCAAATCAAGACCACATCTCGAATCTTTAAAAAAGGCGTGTTGCAGTAATCCTCTATAGATTAACTCTTCCATCAGTGGAGTCAGAAAGAACAGGGCTATATAGATACCTAACTCGGCAAAGTTAGTCCCACTATAACCAATCAATACAGCCCAACCTTCAGCAGTTGACTGAACATGTTTAGCTGTCTGAACATTAAAAGAGATCTGGAGCACTACCACTAATACCGTCAAAATCAAATACCAAAGCCATTTTTCTCTTGGAATGCGAAAGAGATAACCATGGCATGTCTTAACCAGAATCCAAATCATGACTCCGATAAATAGCAAACTCAAGATATTTTGAATCCAGAAGAAATTGCCTATCTGGGAAGAAAATTGCCAATAGTTTTGGACAATAAGCGTCAGCTGAGAAAGGCCAAATACGAAAAATAGGTAAGAGAAGACAGCACTCATTTTGAAAAGAAGGCGATATTTTTTCATTATAAATCCTCTATAGATGTATGTGTATCACATCGTATAAACCCTCAGAACCACTCTTTTCATTTTTACATCCTAAAAATCACTACCTCCCCTAGAGAACTAAGGAAGGCAGTGATCACATTTTTAGGAATTAGGAATGAATACACGAAATCAATCGTTCTTATGATTTTTTGTTTTTCAAGAATTCGTCGTATTGTTTTTGCATTTCGTTCAATACTTTTTCGTAGGCACCTTCAGATTTCAATTTTTCCATCAATTCTGGAATAGCTTTATCTGGGTCTACAGTACCAGTGTTGATAGCTGTATCGAATTGTTGCATTGTGTTAGAAATTGCTGAGATTTCAGATTTCACATTGTCAGTGTTAAAGATGAATCCAAGCGCTGGAGATTCTTTAGCTTCTGCCAATTGTTTCTTAGAATCTTCGATTTGTTGGTCTGTAACGTTTTCGTTGATGTAAAGAATCCAGTTGTTACCAGTGTTCCATCCACCCATGTGAGTATTTCCTTTGTAGCCATCAAGGACGCGTACACGGTTTTCTTTACCTTGAATTTTTTCCCAGTTCTTGCCTTCTGGACCGTAAACAAGACCGTTCAAGAGTTCTGGGTTCGTGTTCAAGAGGTTCAACACTTCCATTGATTTTTCTTTGTTCTTAGAGTTGTTTGAGATAACAAAGTTAGCAACTTGTGTTGTTTGGTTTTTCTTGATAAAGTTAGTGATTGGTTTGATTTGGATGTCTTTGTTAGCAACGCGTGAAAGCAAGCTGTTACCGTAGTCAGCTGGTCCTACTGTTTCTTCACGAACAAACCAAGTATCTTGTTGAAGGTCAAATGAAGTGTCGCTTGTTGCTACGTCTTTTGGAATGTATCCTTCTTCATAGAATTTGTGAAGAGTCTTCAAGTGTTCTTTGAAACGAGGCACTTCGTAACGGTTTACGATCTTAGTAGTGTCTCCTTCAAGGTCGATAACAAATGGAAGTCCGTTTGGTACTGGGTAGTCAAAGTTATCAGATGGGATAAAGTTCTTCGTAACCGCAAATGGTACTACATCTGGAGCTTTTTCTTTGATTTGTTTCAAGACTGGCTCAAGTGTTTCGTATGAAGTGACACCTGAAATATCGATACCGTATTTAGCAAGAAGAGTTCCGTTGAAGGCAAAGTTTTGAGATGATGCAACGTTAGCTGCAACTGGTACTGCATAGATCTTACCGTTTACAGTGTTCCCTTTGATGTAAGCTGGGTCAAGTGCTTTGTAAAGCTCTGCTCCTTCTTTTTTATACAATTCTGTTAAGTCAGCATAAGCACCTTTTTGAGCATTTACGACATAGTTAGATGCAAATGCGATATCATAGTTTTCACCAGATGATGTGATAACAGACATTTTCTTATCATAGTCACCCCATCCAAGGTATTGGATATCCAATTTAGCACCGACTTTTTCTTCGATGATTTTGTTTGCATTTTCTAGCAATTCATCCAAGTTGTCTGGTTTGTCACCGATTTGGTACATTTTGATTACAGGTTTTTCACCTGAAGCAGTATCAGCAGCTTTTTTGTTATTACCTGTAAGGTTTCCACAAGCAGCAAGACCAGCAGCCAAAGCGACTACGCTAGCAGATGCAAAAGCATATTTTTTCCAGTTTTTCATGATAAAAACTCCTTTTTTTATTTTTAAACTTATAAACGATTTAATGATTTTTAACTTCAATCGCTATGATGAAGTTGGGAAGGGAGAAACAGTGTTTCTCAGCAAGTGCTATTCTTTGACACCACCGATCGTCAACCCTTTAACAAAGTAGCGTTGGAAGAATGGATACAGAATCGCGATTGGAAGGGTTGCAACAACAACCATGGCCATACGACCTGTTTCTTTCGGTAGAGCAACTCCCAGTTGGCCAGATAGGCCGACTGCTTTTGCAATGTAGTCCATATTTTGCTGAATTTGCATGAGCAAATATTGCAATGGATACAAGTTGTCACTCTTGATGTAAAGAAGGGCGTTGAACCAGTCGTTCCAGAAACCAAGAGCTGTCAAAAGCGTGATGGTTGCGATACCTGGAAGTGACAAGGGCAAACAGATTTGGAAGAAGATCCGAGCTTCACTGGCACCATCGATACGAGCGGATTCTAGAATAGCTTCTGGAATGGTCTTCTTGAAGAAGGAACGCATCAAGATGATGTTGAATGGTGAGAGAAGCATTGGAACAATCAAGGCCCAAACTGTATCACCGAGTTGAAGCAAACGAGTGACCACGATATAGCCTGGTACCAAACCAGCGTTGAACAACATACTAAGAAGAGCGAAGATTGTAAAGAATCTGCGGTACTTAAAGGTTGTACGTGAGATGGCGTAGGCATAAGTGGTTGTGATGAAGACATTGGTCACTGTTCCAACTACGGTTACAAAAACTGAGATAAAGAGCGCTTGGAGGATCTTATCTTTAAACTGAGCCAAGAACTGGAATCCATCTACACCAAACTTCGAAGGGAAAAAGCTATATCCATACTGGAGGATGCTCTTTTCGTCTGTCACCGAAATGATGATAACGAAGATAAAGGGCAAGATACAAGAAAGAGCGATCAAACCAGAGATGATACTAAAGAAGATATCTGCTTTCTTACTGAAGGAGTGAATGCCGACATTATCGATTTTTTCTTTTTTAATTTTCTTTTCTGCCATATTCTCCTCCTTTCTAGAACAAAGCTGAGTTTGGATCGACTCGTCTTGCAAGCAAGTTTGATAGGATAACCAGTATCAAGCCGACTACGGATTGGTAAAGACCGGCTGCTGAAGCCATACCGATATCTGCAGTCTGAGTCAAACCATTAAAGACATATACGTCCAAAACGTTGGTTACATTGTAAAGCTGACCAGCATTGTGGGGGATTTGATAGAAGAGACCGAAGTCTGCACGGAAGATATTTCCGACTGCAAGAATGGTCAAAACTGTCACAAGTGGAGTCAACTGAGGAATGGTTACGTTGCGAATTCGTTGCCACTTGCTAGCCCCGTCCACTGTTGCTGCTTCGTAGTAGGTTGGGTCAATTCCCATGATCGTCGCATAGTACATGACACTGCTATATCCAAATCCTTTCCAAATACCTAGGAAAAGGAGAAGATATGGCCAAATGCCTAAGTCAGCGTAGAAGTTGACTTCCTTCATGCCAATGGATGTTAGAAAATGGTTGAACACCCCTTTATCAATGTTTAGGAAGGCATCTGTAAAGAAACTGATGATAACCCATGACAGGAAGTAAGGGAACAACATAGACGTTTGGAAAATCTTAACCATTCTCTTAGAGCGAAGCTCGCTGAGGATGATGGCAATCCCTACTGATACAATCAAACCGATAAAGATAAAGCCGAGATTATAAAGAACGGTATTTCGAGTGATGATAAAGGCATCTTTTGAACTAAACAAGAATCTGAAATTATCTAACCCGACCCATTTACTATTCACAATACTATCTATGAAACCATTACTGGTCATATGGTAGTCTTTAAAGGCGACCACATTCCCAAATACTGGAATGTAAAAGAATAGAATCAACCAGAGTGCCCCTGGTAAAACCATCAAGAGAAAAATCCAGTTATCTCTCAAGGTCTTTGAAAACTTTTTCATAATTTCCTCCCTTTTTATTCCTAAAAACTGATTTCATCGAATTTTTAGGTTTGATAACGATTACATTATTAGTATACTCCTATTTGAAGGTCAGGTTAAACTACTAATTATAGAAAAAACTCCACAAATTATTTTATGTGGAGAAGTTTTTTTATAAGAAATAGGTTTCACGAGAAACACTCTGAACAAGGGAAACTGTTCTTGTTTTTATACTCAATGAAAATCAAAGAGCAAACTAGGAAGCTAGCCGCAAGCTGCTCAAAGCACTGCTTTGAGGTTGCAGATAAAACTGACGAAGTCAGTAACATCTATACGGCAAGGCGAAGCTGACGTGGTTTGAAGAGATTTTCAAAGAGTATTAAGTCGTATAAATCGTCGATGCGGTCGCAATGGTGTGCCACTGGTTGGCTGTTGTGGCTGCAAAGTCCTTGTCTCCATAAAAATCGTTAAATGGAAGGATTTCGACTTCTAATTCTTCGATGCGGTCAATCTGACCTGCCAGATAAGCCTCGATGCGACTTTCTGCTCGCTTGATCCTTTGTAAGAGTCCGCCCATACGGATATCAACCGTATCCAAACCAAAGACCTTGTTTTCTTTCAGCCATTGTTGACTAAAGAGTTTGTGGAAGGTTTCAATCTCACTTCTGAGTTTTGGTAATTCTTCCCTGGCGATTTGCTGCAAGCTGACTTTGTCACCGACTTTATAAGTTTCACGAATGCGTCGTCCAACATCAACCTTACTACTTAAAATAGCATTCAACTGAGCCTGAGTTTCAAAGAGATAGGCGTAGATGCCTGCTTTGTCTTTGATAGCAGCAAGCGTCTCAGCTGCCTGAGCGAAGTGGGGTTTGTCCTGTTCAGGTGTCATGTGTCGATCAAGAATCGGACAGAGAACATCCTGATAAAAGACATAGCGGTTGGGATTGATCCCGCTGAGATTGCCTGGTAGGTCTGGCAAGAGATTAGCTTGGTCAATCTGCATAAAGTCCTCAACGGATAGACCCGTATTGGTCTTGAAGTGTGCAGACAAACGGGCTAGGTCATTGCGGTAGCTGAGTTCTGCCCAGATTTGCAGACTTGGTAGGATAGAGAACTGAGCAGTTTCTCCACCATTGTCCCCCCAACCCGTCACGATGACTTCTTTTATCTGATTAGCACGACAGGCTTTGTTGGCTTCAAGAGCAATAAGACGGCTGAAATGGTTGTTGGGTGTGAACCCAATCCACTTCCAAGCCCCACCTGCAAAGGCAATATCTTGGCTAATCTTGTGATGGTTGCGGAAATTGCGGTTGTATTTTTCCTCGCTATCCTGATAATAGTCCCAGTAAACCAAGGTTACACGGTCTTTGAGACGATCTAGGTAGACACGCGTTTCCTCAGGAATTTCCACATCGCGGTCATACTGGCCATCTGTTGACATGAGTTTAAAGAACATATCGCTCCACATTTGGCAGTGGAAACCATACTTGTCTGCAATATCCAGTACACGCTCCAAGTGTTGGCACATGAGGAGACTACGGTCTACAACACCGTTCAAGATGAGGTAGCGTCCCAAGCCAACCAAGTGGGCTTCATCCATCCCGATATTGACCTTGCGAGTCTGCAGTTTAGATAGAGTGGCAAACATGCCATCAATCAAATCATAAACCTTTTCTTCGCCAATAAGGAGAATGTCTTCTACATCGCGGAGTTCTTGCACTTCTTTGACACCCCATTTGACAAAGGCTGATAAGTGGGCCAAGGTTTGGATGCATGGGACAAAGGTCATATCAAACTGCTTAGCGTAGGCTTCGATTTCCTGCAACTCCTCTGCTGAATAGGCGCCACGGAAATAACCAAAGTAAGGCCGTCCCTCAATCTGGTAGGTGTCTTCCATGTAAAGCTCAAAGGTTGAGTAGCCCATGAGAGCCAAGACCTCAATCATCTGTTTGGCAGAAGCGACATTCAAAACTGCATTTCGAGAACAGTCAGCCATGTAGGCTAAATCTTCATAAGCCGCCTGCTCCTCAATCGCTACTTTGTCACCTTCTACTAGAGCTGTTGCTAACAAGGACAAGGCACGGTAAAGTTGGTGAGGTTTTCGATAGGTTAGTTGATAGTGTCCACCTTCACCCTTGATAGAGATAGAGGCTTGGTCAGACTGAGCGACAGCTACCTCTACATCTGGCAGAGAAATGTGATTTTTTAATGCTTCAATAGCTTGCGTTTGCTTGGAACTAAGTCCTGTAAATCTTACCACTGATTTTCCTCCTGTAGCCAGTTGACAAGGGCACCGTAGAGATTAGCATCTGCATGATAGGTGCAAGCTTGGATAACAGGTGCGACCGTGTATTCTTCGTAGGTTTCGACAAATTCATCGACAGCTTTTTTGACGCCTTGGATAAAAGCTGGATTTTGACTAATAGATCCTCCCAGACTAATGACATCTGGATCGATCAGATACTGGATATTGAGCAAGCCTTGCGCCAGATTACGGTTCATGCGCTCAATCGCTTCTTGGCAAAGGGCATTGCCTGCTGCAGCTTCTTGGTAAATCTTGCGACCATCCCAGTCAGTCTGACCAGATTTTTCAATCACGTAGCGCACCATATTTCCAGTTGACGCTAGTTGCGACCAGTTGTTGAGTTTTTCAGCTGGTGCAATAGTTGTCATGTAGCCAAACTCTCCTCCCAAGCCGTGGCGACCACGGTGAAGTTTTCCATTGATAATCATAGCTCCGCCAATCCCTGTCCCAATCACGACACAGGCTGCATTTTCAATCTCTGGGTGAGCCAGCAGTTCACTAAGTCCAACACAGTTGGCATCATTTTCTAGATGGACAGGCAGCTGATGATGAGCAAGGGCCTCATACCAAGAAAAACCGTGAATATAAGGTACGGCACTAATTCCCTCAATCACACCTGTTTCTTGATTGACCGCGCCTGGAACGCTCATGGCAATGCCCTTATAATCTTTCTCCGACAGACGTTGGTCTAGCCATACCAGTAAATCTTCTAGGGTTTCTGGTGTCGGTGTACTTGTCTTATCTAGTATCTTTCCATCAGGAGTCAGACTGGTAAACTTAATCCCAGTCCCTCCGATATCAATAGTTGCAATGGTCATTGTTCTTTACCGTAAAAAGGGGCGAATCAGCAGTTAGCCCTTACTCTTTCGCCCCTCCTTTCTATCTCATAGTATTAGTTATCAAACACTTTAAAACTGTTAAATGTCTTCTTTTTTGATCAATTCTGTACGAATTTCTTGTGGTGCTAAGAGTCCTGAATGAACGGGATATGGTCGCTCAAGTAAGTCCAAAATGGTTTGTTGGTGTTCTGATATGCGAACATTTTCTTGGCTCATATTGTAGTAACGGAGGACATATCCTTCTTCATTTTCCGCCACTTTAAAGGCTGTTGGGCAAACTTGTGGTAAGCTAAGTGCCGCGTGACTCAAGAGACTACCAGTCGCTGCCACACTTCCTTCTTGTTTAGCAACTTGAAGACCAGTGAATGGTGTTTGGAAGGCTTTGGCACGACGGAAAGCTGAGAAACGTTCCCCTGCTTGGTGGCATTCAAGCGCAAACTCGACTTCAAACTCACGCAAGCACTGAGCCTCTGGTGTTGGGAAGTAACCCCAGTCTCCTAGCTCACCTGAGGCACGAAGAATGGTCACTGCAATGGTGTCATCTCCAAGGATTTCATACTCGTGCAATCCTTTATTGGCCACCGTCACCCCTTTTTCATCATCATAAAGGCTGACAAAGGCTTGTTGGTGTTGTGGATTTTCAGGATTTTCCCAAGAAGCAGCTGGTTTGTTTGGTCTTGTCACCACCTCATAGATACTTTCAGAGTCATTGCTTGGACGAGTGTTATGAGTCTTAACCAAGAGACGGATACGGTGGTCCTTGGCTGTGTTAGTAAAGCGAGTCTTGAAACGAATTTGTGGATTGTCAACAAAGACGGTCATCTCTGTTTCCAGAGGAAGGGTTGTCAATTCATCTGAACGTCCAGCTTCACGCGTCATAAACTCGATGATGCCCCTCTGTTCCGCATCCAGTTTTTCATCTGCACTTACTGGAATTGTCAATTCATGCTGGAGCAAAATCTTGGCAAAACGTGCTGTATTTTCCAAGACTTCACAGCCTTTGAGTTCTGCGTAGATAGGCTCTGTTCCTTTTGGTTGGAAATAGATGTACTCATTTCCGATGTCACCACGGTCTTCAAAACGAAGAACATCCTCATAAGCTTCATGAGTTGTCTTGTCGTAGACTGTGATATTGTCATCCACACTGACCGTTACAAATGGCGTATCAATCACTCCGTTTTGGTAAATACCGTCACGGTGTTCTTGTTCTCCTTCGAGCAATTGGAAGGTTGTCCAAGAAAGTGGTGCCAGATGAACAGGTACTGTCACGCGCACTTGTCGAGCGATGCGAGCCTGACGGAACTTATCTTTTGGCAAATCATACTCAAAGTTAGCTCCCAGATCTTCGATTTTCGCTTCTACAGCATGTCCTTCCAAGTCTTCGACACGGTAGCTTGGCAAGGTCAAGGCTGCCATTTTCTTGTAGCCTTCTGTTGGGTGCAATTCTTTGAAATCACAAGTCGCTACATCAATCACGGTGCTGACTGTATCAACCTTGTCATGCAAGCCTGTGTTGATAACGGTAAATAGGTGGTCGCTTTGCGCTTCGTGGGTTGCGATTTTGCCCTTCCACTCGTTGAGAAGGTTGGTCTTAACGAAGTTTCCGACTTGGTTAACCTTGGCAAAACGTGTCTCCATCTCACGGTGAACCTCGTCCACGCTACAGCCACAGATACTGTCATGTGGCGCATTTTGTAGAAGGACTTTCCAAGCATAGGTCAACTGGTCCTTATGGTTGTGCCCACCAGTGATGACAGTCAATGGCTCCACTACTTGTTCTAGGAGGTTGCTATTTTCTTGGAAGGCTTGTTTGAGGTAAATGCGTGATGAAGAAGTATTGGCAAGCGTGTACCAGCCATCTGTTTCCTGACTGGTCAACTCACCTGTAACCGTTGATAACTGCTCTGGTAGAGCACTTTCTACTGCATGGACATAGTCATCAAAGGAACTATGTACAAAAGTCACATCTGGGAAGAGTTCATTGGCTACACGAATAGCTTCGCTCAGATTTCGCTGTACAGGCTGGTGGTCACATCCATTCATCATCAACCATTGATTGGTCGAAGCGTAGTCACGCACGTCTGACAATTTTTGTTTCCAGAAAGTTAGGGCCTCATCCTTATCAACTGGGATTTCATTCCCATTACTATACCAGTTGGCAAAGAGGATACCGAGGACACGACTTCCGTCTGCACCCTGCCAGTACATTTCTGAAAACTGGGAAGTAAACTGCTCATCTTCGAGAACTTGGTTGTCAAATCCAATCGGCTTCACACCACGTCCAAAAGCTGCCACGTGAATGCCTGATTTTTGAAGGATTTGAGGAGCTTGTCCCATATTTCCAAAGGTATCTGGGAAGTAACCAATCTGAGTGGATCTGCCCCATTTTGCACATTCTGCTTGACCAATCAAGGTATTGCGGACGTTGGCTTCACTTGAAATCAAGTAGTCATCCTGCAAAATGTAAAAGGGACCAATTTTGAGTTTGCCTTCGTCAATGTAACGTTGGACTTTGTCGCGATTTTCAGGGCGAATCTCCAAGTAGTCATCCAGGACAATAGTTTGTCCATCCAAGTGGAAACTCTTGAACTCAGGGTCATTTTCAAAGAGATCAAAAAGATTGTCAAACAATTCCACCAGCTGCATCCGATGGCTTTCAAAAGGCAGATACCACTCACGGTCCCAGTGACTATGTGAGATAATATGTACAACAACATTTTCCATGAAGTAAAACCTCATTCTAACTTAAATTTTTATTTCTATCTAACTAAAGAACTGACTAGCGAATATCTAGGTAATCCAAGACCAACTCGCAGAACATCATGTTGGCCCAAGAGAACCATTCACGAGAGTAGAGAGTTGGGTCGTCCACATGGAAGCTTTCATGCATGACACCTGTGCCCCCATCGCAAGCAACCAGCTGATCCAGCAAGAATTTCTTCTCTGCCTTATCACTTGTTGTCAAGCCTTGGATAGAAAGGGCAATGGGCCAGATATAACGATAGAAGGTGTGAGAACTTCCGAGCCCACTAGCATATTCACCTTGGTAGAAATATGGATTTTCAGGGCTCAAAATGGTACGACGTGTTGCTTGATACACTTCGTCTTCAATGTCGCAATAGCCCAGATAAGGCGCAGCCAGCAGACTCGGTACATTTGGATCATCCATGATGCTAGCATTTCCTAGGCCATCCACTTCAAAGGCGTAAATCTTTTCACCCTTGCTGTTAGTTGTGTAGGCGTAATTTTCGATGCCTTCTTGGATTTCAGCTTGCAGACGTTTAGCGTCTACAATGATACTTGAGCTATCAACTAGGTCTAGTTCTGCAAAGATTTCTTGCACATACCCCAATACGACTACGGCAAACATATTGGACGGAATCAAATAGCTATACTGGCAGCAGTCATCACTCGGACGAAAGGCTGACCAGGTCATACCTGTCACTGCAAAGTCAGGTCCAAAGCCATCATTTACCAGAGTATCTTCCTTGCGGTCCGTATCACGGACAAAACGATAAGGAGAGTTCTTGTGGTCTTGTTCCACTGTCCACAGATGAAGAATTTCCTTGGTCGCTGCGACAAAAGTCTCATCAAATTGACTGGTCTCGCCAGTCTCTTTCCAAAGGAGATAAGCCAGCTGCAAAGGATAACAAAGCGAGTCCACCTCGTACTTACGCTCCCAAATCCAGCCGTTAAGGTCTGTGTGGTCAGTCTCATGGTGCCCCTTCCAGTTCTCCTCAATGTTAAAGGAGTTGGCATACGGATCCTTGAGAATCAAGGTCATCTGACGCTTGACCAAACCTGCAATGGTCTGACGCAAGAGAGGATCTTTTTTAGCCACATGAAGGTAGGGTCTAAGTTGGGCTGTCGAATCCCGAAGCCACATGGCAGGAATATCCCCAGTCAAGACAAAAGTTGAGCCATCTTCTAAGATTTCAACCGTATTGTCCAAGGTATCTGTATAGCAACGCTCGAAGACATCCACCCACTCGGGATGGTCCTTAGCCCGCTCCGCTACTTCGTTCAGCCATTCTCTAACAATTTCTTTCGAATAAATCATCGTGCAGTTTCCTCTTTCAAACAAGTTTCATGTTCAGTATATAGTTTTTGAGACAGAAAATACATACACAAATGATAGTCATTTTTCTACAAAATAGTTATCTTTGAAACTCCTTTTCTAAAGACCTCATTTTTCTGATATAATGTAGAAAAACAGCTAAAGGAAATACTATGAAACCACTACTTGAAACCATCGATACCCGCTTTGGGACTGCTAGCAAGCATGCCTTTTCTCGGGGAAATACCCTGCCCTACACGGGCGTCCCTTTCGGGATGAATTATTTTGTGCCCCAGACCAGCGATCAGGATGGAGCTTGGTTTTTCGATCCGCATCTGCCCATTTTTCAGGGGATTCGCTTAACCCATCAGCCCAGCCCTTGGATTGGGGACTACTCATGGCTCCTTCTGACACCTGTCACCGGCCAGCTTGGGGGAGATAGCCTCTTTCACCGCCAGTCTTCTTATGATATAGATAAAGCTTGCTTCCAGCCTCACTATTTGAAACTCTTTTCTCTGCGCTATCAGATTGAAATCCAGCTCACACCGACTTGCTATGGTGCTTCTATTCGTTTGGAGCAAAAGCAAGGCAAAGCCCTCTCCCTCTATCTTCACGCAGCAGATGAACTGACAGTCAAGCAAGTAGATAAGCGAACTCTTTCCCTACGGCAAGAAGGCAAAACTGAGACTACCAAAAATCCTCTGATACTGTTTACTGCTCTACAAATGAATACGGATATTCTTGCTGTCAGCCAAGAAGACGGGGACTGGCGAATTGACTTAGCAAACAGCTATGCTGAGATCCAACTAGCAACTTCTTTCATATCGCCTTCTCAAGCTCTGGTTAATCTACCTCAAGAAGATTTTGACAGCTGTAAAGCTAGTGCCCAAGCAGACTGGGAAAATCTTCTCCACCGTTTTGACGTTATCGAGACAGGAGAGGCTGACCGAACCTTCTTTGACCACTGCCTTTACAGACTCTTCCTCTTCCCGCAGACTTTTTATGAGGTTGATGAATCAGGGCAAGCCATCCACATGGATCTGGCTACTGGTACTATCAAGCCCGGCGTCCTCTTTAGCAACAATGGCTTCTGGGATACCTTCCGCACCACCTTCCCCCTCTTTGCCCTTATCATACCGGAGCACTATCACCGCTTTTTAGAAGGTTTCCTCAATAGCTACCGCGATACTGGATTCCTTCCAAAATGGCTAGCTCCGGACGAACGGGGTATGATGCCTGGTACCCTTTTAGATGGCATTATCGCAGACAGCGCCTGCAAGGACATGGCCCCCGACCTAGAAAAAGAACTCCTTCAAGCCATGCTTGAAACAGCCACTAAGTCCGACCCTCTCGGCATCAATGGCCGCCACGGACTAGCCCAATACCAAGAACTGGGCTACCTCTCTACCGACCACCACGAAAGCGTCAGCCATACCCTAGACTATGCCTATAGTGATTTTTGTATCGCCAGCTGTGCCGAAAAACTAGGTCAGAATGACATCGCGGAAACTTATAGAACTGCGTCTCAAAATTACCGTCATCTATTTGATGCTGAGACAGGTTACATGCGAGCGCGAGATAGCCAAGGCAACTTCCGCCCTGACTTCTCTCCTTATGGTTGGGGACGCGACTACGCCGAATGCTCTGCCATTCAATCGACTTTAGGCGTCCTCCATGACATCCCAGGCTTAATCCAACTTATGGGTGGAAAAGAAGCCTTCAGCAATTATCTATTGAAAGCCTGTCAGGACGCTCCTCTCTTTGAAACCACCGGCTATGGTTACGAGATTCACGAGATGAGCGAGATGGCAACAGCTCCCTTTGGACAACTCGCCATCTCTAACCAGCCTAGCTTCCACATCCCTTATCTCTTCCGCTACAGCAACTACCCAGACTACACTGCCCTTCTCATCAAGACGCTCCGTCAGAAAGCCTTTCACCCCAGCTGGAAAGCCTATCCTGGCGATGAGGACAATGGCAGTCTCTCTGCTTGGTACATCTGGTCAGCTCTTGGATTCTACCCGACCTGTCCGGGCAAACCAAGTTATGATCTCGGAATCCCTCTCTTTGACCATCTCCGTATCTACCTAGCTAAGGAAAATAAATGGCTGGATATCCATGCCGAGCAAAACCACAGCCATTTCAACTTTGTCAAAGAATGCCGATTGGACAAGACTATAGTATCTAGCATTCAACACCAAGACCTCTTGAAAGCTGAGCAACTGACCTTCACCCTCAGCTGGCTACCAAATCACTAATAACCCAAAAAACCTTTGCATCGCGCAAAGGTTTTTTTTATGAAACTTGGACTTGAAGTTGATCTACAAGCTGACCACCCACCGTTAGGTTCAGATAGAAATCCAAGGTTTTATCTCCTGTATAATACAAGGTTGGAAGCGTCAATCTTTTTTCAGTCTCGCCAACTTGAAACGCAAGGACTTGAATCTCATCCTGATAAGCGACACCATGTACACCCGTCCCTGGTTGAATCGAAATCTTAGCTTCTAAAGGACCACTACATTCTCTGCGCTTAACTGTAAAGTGGACATTTTCTCCCTTGGTCACAGCTAGACTTTTTTCTGAAAACTCTAGTTGCTGAACAGCTTCTTTTTTCAACAAGGTAGGTGTTTTATAGAGTGAAATTTTGGTCAACAAAGGCAAAGCCTGTGCCTCTGTAATGGTCACGCGTATCTTCTGCGCCTCAACGACTGATCCTCGTAAGAGACGTTTGTAGCCAACAGTATAACCAGAGCCAAACTCCTGCCAGACACCATCCAACTCTACCTGAACATGGAAAGCAGCGATGCGTTGCCCCAACTTCAAATCTTCTCTTAACTCAATCACATCAAAAGTTTTAAGTGCCCCTAAATCGAGCTCTAATTGGATTGGCAACTCTGCATCACTTGCCCAAGAACTAGCCTCCAGTCCATCTGTCAGATGAT
The DNA here is from genome assembly GCF_018448765.2 of Streptococcus oralis. Classification (GTDB taxonomy): domain Bacteria; phylum Bacillota; class Bacilli; order Lactobacillales; family Streptococcaceae; genus Streptococcus; species Streptococcus oralis_BM. The sequence goes on along the minus strand of NZ_JAHCMC020000001.1, from coordinate 99,579 downwards.
GACAAGCAAAGTCTGGTGATAGAGCAGGGCCAGATACCTTGGCTCCCAGAGCTAAATCTTCCCTATAGAGTGTGTCACGGTAGGCAGCAAATTCATACAGTCGCCGGATATCCTTTTCGTCAAAGAGGCCATCTTGGTTTGGCGGAATATTGAGTAAGAGAGGTGTACCCCGACCCACCGAGTGAAAGTAGAATTCGACCAATTCCTCGAGAGACTTGGGGTCCTGATCCTCATGGTAAAACCAGCCCGGCCGAAGAGAAACATCTGCCTCACCGATTGAAAATAGCGTCCCAAAGGGGTCTCCGTGCTGTAGATAATCTAATTCCGCCTCTGTTCCTAACTGGTCTGGTTTGACCTTTTGCCACAAGGGATCCCCTGCATAGCCTCGTTCATTTCCAATCCAGCGAATACTGGTCTCTTCAGTTGAGAAAATCAAACAATCGCCCTGCAAGTCACGAATGGTTTCAAACCAAGTCTCAAACTCATAGTTGACCTTCTGGGCCCCTTCTCCTCGAGCACCATCCATCCACACCTCAGCGAACTTACCAGCATTTCCATAGGCAGGATTTGACAAGATTTCCTTCAATTGAGCCAGATAGTAGGCATTGTAGCCCGCTTCTCGGTCAACGTGATAGAGGGGACTGTGAGCATCCCAAGGAGACAAATACACTCCCATATCCATGTCAAACTCAGTCGCAGCTTGGGAAACTTCGAGAAGCAAATCCCCCTTTCCATCCCTCCAAGGGCTAGCCTTGACCGAATAATCTGTATGTACTGTCGGGTAGAGGACAAAACCATCGTGGTGCTTAACCACCAAAATCAGCTTTTTAAAACCTGTTTCTTTGAGTACCCGAACCCATTCACGCGCATCCAACTTGGTCGGGTTGAAACGCTTAGGATCCTCTCGCCCACTTCCCCATTCTTGGTCATAAAAGGTATTGGGACCAAAATGGATAAAGGCAGCTAGTTCATCCTCTAAATAAGCTAGCTGGGCCTGATTTGGTAATGGTCCATGCGGTTTTATTTTCGTCATCATCTCACATCTCTTTCTCTTGTTCACAAAGTTATCCACAACTTGTGGATAAGAAAGCATACCTAAAAACTAATTTCTTCAGACTCCAGCTCTTAGACTTTGGACCTGTAAATCTAAACAGATCTTTGTAAAATAGCTCTGTACTAGGATTTCTGCTAGCTCTCTAGCAAGTCACTAATATACAGAACTATTATCAGGATACTTCAACACCCTGAGTTGTATGTCATTTCCCCCCTAGACTTATCCACAGACTGTGAATAAACTATTGTTCCAGACCACTCTCTCTTTGACTATAACAAAAAGCGATAGCAGCGTCAATATGACTAAGCTCCCTTCCTAAATCCCCTGAAAAGATTCTATAATTTGTACAATCGTAGCTTTTGCATTCGCCAGCTAGTGAGAATCAGCCAGTAGAAAATGACCTCTTTATCACATTGTGAACAGCACAGCTGTGATACTATAATACCTAACAACCTAATCATTTCCAGCAAAAAATCCCGCAGATTTGCGGGATTCTCTCTTGCATCAATGTGCCAACATTTCTTGGGCGATTTCTTGGCCAGATAGGTTATCTGGATAGTAGGTTGGCCAGTTATCCATCTCTTCAAAGAGGGCCTCTTGGCTAGTACCTCCAAAGAAGATATGGAAATGTTCTGCCTTAACTGGGGCGATATTGTGGTCACTAAACTGAACATACTTGAACTGTCCAGCGTCCGCATCTGTCGCTTCAAAGAGGAAGCGCACACCACGATTGCCTTTCTTATAGGTCAAGATTTTCTTGCCGACATACTTGTAGGTGAATTTCTTGCTTTGGCCACCTTGAACAAATTCCATAGTGTTATCCGTGATGTTGATCTTAGTCACATCTGTCTGATAGCCTTTTCTATAGTAGGCCTTGTACTCATCCTTGGTCATCTTACCAGTCAACTTAGCCTTGTAGTCAAAGACTTGATCAAAGGTCCCATCTTCAAGGAAAGGATAAACTGACTGCCAGTTGCCTACATAGTCACTCAAGGTACGGTCTTTGACATCTGCATCCTCAAAGTAACCATTGTGAACTGTCTTGGTGTTTTCTTCCTTTTCTGGCTCAATTTCTGGCCCTTCTTGGTCTGTTGTTTGTTTCAAAGCCTTGAGGTTTTTCTCCATGATAGAGATGTAATTTTCTCCCGCCTTGGTGTCCTCTTCAGTCAGACTTTCTAAAGGATTGAGGACATCTGTTTTGACACCTGCCTCTTTTGAAAGTGTATTAGCAAGGGCTTGTGAGGCATTTTCTTCAAAGTAGATATAAGAAATCTTGTTTTTCTTGATATACTCTGTCAATTCTGCCAGACGAGCAGCTGATGGCTCTGCATCTGGAGAGAGACCTGAAATTGCGACTTGTTTGAGTCCATAGTCCAAGGCAAGATAGTTAAAGGCTGCGTGCTGAGTCACAAAGCTCTTTTGTTTAGCTTGAGACAAGCCTTCTGCATAAGCCTTATCCAAGGCTTTCAATTTTTCGATATAGGCAGCAGCATTCTTCTCAAAGGTTTCTTTTTTATCAGGATAATCTGCTGACAAGCTGTCACGGATATGCTCTACTAGTTTAACGGCACGAACTGGTGATAACCAAACATGGGGATCGAACTCATGGTGATGGCCTTCTTCTCCATGGTCATGGTCTCCCTCTTCTTCCTCACCACCTGGCAAAAGTAACATATCGCCTGTCGCCTTGATGGTTTTCACCTTTTTCTTATCCAAAGTATCTAGCAATTTTGGAACCCAAGTTTCCATATTTTCATTTTCATAGACGAAGGTATCTGCGTCTTGGATTTTAGCAACTGCCTTGGCAGACGGTTCGTATTCGTGAGGTTCTGTACCAGCACCGATTAGGAGTTCTACATTAGCAGTATCTCCTGCGACTTGCTTGGTAAATTCGTAGACAGGGTAAAAGGTTGTCACGATATTTAGCTTCCCATTTGCCTGTTTTTGATTGGAACAAGCCACTAAAAACAGGGCACATAGACTAGCTAGTAGTAAGCTCAGTTTTTTCATTTCATTCTCCTATTTGATAAAACGTTTCAGTAGACTGACTAATAAAAAGACAGCTACAAAGATAATGGTAATACTAGCGCTGGCAGGGGTTTCCGCATAGTAGGAAATATAAAGTCCTGCCACCATTCCCAAAAAGCCAATAGCGCTGGCTAGTAACATAACGGATTTGAAGTTTTTCCCCAGACGCAGGGCAATACTAGCTGGCAAAACCATGATGGTCGATACCAGAAGAGCTCCCGCAGCTGGAATCATAAGGGCAATGGCCACCCCTGTCACCATGTTAAAAAGAATGGACATGGTACGAACGGGCAAGCCATCCACAAAGGCCGTATCCTCATCAAAAGTCAGGATATACATTGGTCGCAAGAACAAGAAAGTCAAGAGTAAAACGACCGCCGCAATGGCAAAGAGGAAAATCACCTGCTCCTGGCTAATGGTCACAATCGAACCAAAGAGATATTGGTCCAGACTCATGGAACTCGAACTTTTCCCTTTACTCATCACGATAAGGGAGACTGCAAGCCCCGTTGACATGAGGATGGCAGTCCCGATTTCCATAAAGTTCTTATAGACTGTCCGGAGATACTCTAGAAAGACCGCAGCGATCAAGACAATGGCAATGGTTGAAATGGTTGGAGAAATTCCCAAAACCAGACCAAAGGCTACTCCTGATAGAGAAACGTGACTGAGGGTATCGCTCATGAGACTCTGACGACGTAAGATAAGGAAAGTCCCAAGAACCGGAGAAAAGAGACTCATGGCAATGACCGCCAAGAAGGCACGCTGCATAAAGTCATAAGATAACAAACTAAGCATGGTCCACCTCCTGGTCGCTTTCGTGAACATTGAAACAACGCCACGGCGAATCTTGGTTACGAACCAGATGAATATTGCGATCCGCATAGTCCTTGACCTCCTCAGGATCATGGGTAATCATCAAAACAGCCTTGCCATGATGGTGGGCACTATGGTGCATGAGTTCGTAAAATTCATTTTTGCTCCCCGCATCCATCCCTGTCGTCGGCTCATCTAGGACAAAGATATCTGGGTCAGAAGCAAACATCCGTGCAATCACTGCTCGTTGCTTTTGCCCTCCCGATAGGGAGCCAATTCGTTTATCACGATGTTCCCACATACCAACTGAGTCTAGACTGGCCTTGATATGCTCCTCATCGTGGGCGTTCAAACGACGGAACCAGCCCTTTCGCGGATAGCGACCCGACTTGACAAATTCATAAACTGTACTTGGAAAACCAGCATTAAAACTAGCAATCTGCTGGGGAAGATAAGCTATCCTTAGCTTTTTTCCATGAGTATTTGTCTTTGAAATGGTTACCTTGCCAAATCTTGGCTGCAAGATGCCTAGACTAGCCTTAATAAGCGTCGTCTTGGCAGCCCCATTTTCACCAGTCAGGGTGACAAACTCCCCACTATCAACACTGTAGTTGATGTGCTCGAGGACAGGCTCTTTGTCATAATAGAAAGACAAATCCTCTACTGTAATATACCGCATTATTTGATTTCTCCTACTAAAGCAGTTAAAAACCGCTGAATCACTTCTTGTTCATTTGGAGTAAACTGATTTGCTACTTGTTCATAGGCTGAGAGTGTGTGCTCATGGTGGTGGTGGTGTTCTGCCGCTACTGGTCGAGCTAGCTCTGTCAGTTGATAAAAGATTACACGCGCATCCTTAGGATCTCTGGATGTCTCTAACATACCCTCTTTGACTAAAGACTTGATAGCCTTGGTCACTGCCGCCTGACTGACATTAAGGCGACGGGCCAACTCCGAGTTAGTTAGGGATTCTTCTGACAAGAGCATGAGGATGTGCTCCTGAGTGTTGGTCAAGGCTACGTCACTTGTGCAATGCCCGATCAGAATTTCATGCTGGTTCTCAGATCTCAAGATCACCTCGTTTAAAAAGTTATCGATTTCCTGTGCAAGCTGTCTCATGTGTTACTCCTTCCCTAGCTATCTTTTTCGTAAAAAACTTAGATAGCCACCGATTCTTTACTGGTTAATTATATCATAAACCAAAAAAGAGTCAAGGGAAAAGGGCGTAAAAACGTTTCCCTAGACTCTTTTAGATGTGAAATTTAACCTATTTTTGCTTTGGTTTTCGGCTCGATAAGATACCTGCCAATCCAGCTACCATACCCATCAAGAGCAAGAAGATGGATTGTTCACTTCCTGTATTTGGGAGAGCTTTTTCTGAGACAACTGCCTTCTTGCTAAATTGACCCGCCACCTCATAAGTAAGCGGTACATTCGTAGTCGCATCGTTAGCAACTGCATTCGTTTGAGGCGTTTCTACTGGTAGACTAAAGTTTTTAGAATCCACAGAAATCGTCCGTGAGTTCGGATTGATCTTTTCATACTGGGTCAAATCAGCTGTTTTCAGATACTCTTCAAAGGCTGCATCCATAGAAGGTCCTTCTTCTCGCGCACCACCTAACATCGTGTAGCCATCGCCACCCGCAGCTAGGAAATCATTGGTTGCAAGATAGTAGGTTTTTGCGAGGTCTAGGAGATCATAACGACCAGTCGTGCGGTTTTTGACCTGGATGGCCAAGACACGTTTACCTGATGGTAGGTTGGTATCATAGTAGACCTTCACACCTGAAACTTGCAAGAAGCCACCACTTGGTTCTAGCAATGGTTGTCCGTTCTCATCCAAGACCTTCTTGCCATCTTTATCGATCTGCAAGATAGATCCGAGTGACTTTTCAAACATATCCAATACTTGTTGCCCAGTCACTTGGATTTGTGAGATGGTATTTCCAAATGGAAGAACAGCAATGACCATTTCCTTTGGTAATCGGTTTGCCTTTTGCAATAGTTTCACGCAATCCACCACCATTTGTCACAGCGATGTCAGTCGGATGGCTAAATCCTGTCTGACCATACTGATAGAGAGAGTCTGCCACGACGTTTCCGAGGTTGGTTTCACGAACTCGAACATTTTCACGATCACCGTTTAGTTCCACAGGGCTGTTTGAAACGACTTCAACAGCATTTTCAGCATCGTATTTTTGTTTAATGTCTTTGACTAGTTTTTCAACTGTTGGATTAGCAGTCAGTTTCTTGGCGTCAGCAGCTGCAATCAACGTAGGATTACCCAAAAGCTGACGTGATTTGTAGATAACCTTCCCAACATTATGAAGGTAGCTTCCTGTTTGGTTATAGGTAACATTGTCGCCATAAGTTGTGGAAGCTACTGTATGAGAATGCCCATCAATAACTGTCACACGTTTGCCTTTGAGACGAGGATTTTTAGATAGAGCTTCTGCTAAGGTTGAACCACGCCACTCGACTGGAGTTGTGGTATCTACACCGAGGTGAGCAAGCACAACATAGTGTTGGTAGTCCTTACCTTCTGCACGAGCCTTGGCTTGAACTTCTTCGATGACCTTATTGACTTCAGAGATTGGATCTGTAAAAGTTACCCCTTTAATGTTTTTAGGGTGGGTTTTTGTAGCAGTTTCAGGTGTTGTCACACCGATTACAACAAATTCATCACCTTCCACAGTCTTATCTTTATCAACGATTGTGGAAGCTTCAAAGAGACGAGCACCATTGACGTAGGTATTTGAACTAAGTAATGGGAATTTCAAGATTTCCTTGTATTTCTTAGCTTCGTCCAAACCAAAGTCAAACTCATGGTTTCCTACTGCCATGGCATCATACTGCATCTGATTGAGAATTTCAGCACGCGCTTCACCCTTTGTAGAGTTGGAAATCGGTAAACCTTGGAAGGCGTCTCCAGCATCTACGACGAGAGTCGTTTGATTTGATTTCGCGCGTTCCTGCTCAATGGCAGTCGCTAACTTGGCATCTCCAATTACTCCCTTTTCCTCTACAATACGACCATGGACATCATTGGTGTGTAAGATAACGGTGTCCTTTTCTTCGCTTTTAGTAGATTCAGCAGGAGCTGACGGAGCTTCTACAGGTGCAACTGCTTCTGAAGTTGCCGAAGTTTCCGGTACCGCAGGGCTCTCAACAGGAGCTGAAGTCGCCGACGTAGCAGGAGTCGCTACAACAGCTGAACTTTCTGCAGGAGTTGTTGCTTCCTCAGCGTAGACTTATCCAGCTAAAAAGGCTTGGGCCAATAGGGCCGTCGACAAGACAGGTAATAAGAAACGTTTATTCATTTTGAAATCCTTTTCTTTTCTTTTTTCCTTTATGTTATACGATATTTCTAGAAAATTTGAAACCTTTGACTTATTTTCATCTAAAACATTCGCTAATTAAACAAAAAAGCTTGGGTTTAAATCCCAAACTTTTAGCTGATTTTATTGGAAATCTTTGATGTTCCCATCATAGGTCGCCCAGTCCTTGCTAAAGAAGCGGTCATTCATCTTGTAGTCTGGAGCTGGTTTCGGATCCGTCAAGAAAGGATTGACAACCTTATCAAAAGCCAGCCAACCTAACCATCCTAGATGAATGGTATCCTTAACAAAATAAGGGTCCCCTCCATTTTTTGAAAAATCAGCAATATTGGTAAAACCCTGACTTTCTAATTGGTAACGAATTTTCTCCACTGCATGCTGGTACATCTCTTCGCTGAGTCCTGTGTACTCCATCCACTTCTTGTTAACCGGCTGAATGACAAAGAGCACATTGACATTCGACTTAGCAAATTGATTGAGGACCAGCTGCAAATCATTGTATTCAGAGGACTTGAGGAAGTTGTAATTTTTTTGATACCCTTCCCATTTTTTTAAATCCTTTTGAACCTCTCTCGTATAGAAATGATTTTCCATCCCCATATCGTTATTGGTCGTATTTGCTTCTGCGTCCTTACGAACAATTTTTTCTAACTCATCATAAGAAAATTGATCCGGAAGATCCTTTAAATAGTTCTCCACGTGTTCCTTGTACTTGAGTTTTCCTCGAATGGAGAATTGTCCAAAGAGAGCGGATTGCTTTTCATTGAATCGCGCAAAAATATCAATAGCAACTTGATCAACCTCTGATAATTCTTCACCCTTTGACAGTTTTTGAACAATGCCTTTTAATGCAACATTAGGATTCTGCTTTAACAATCGAATAGCCGCATGCTTTGCAGCAATGTCACCAGATTGATTTCCCAAAAAAGCTGTCAATTGGTCACTGTTAAAAAATCTCTGAAACGCTGCGGGTTCATAATCTGTCTCCGTAAACCACTGCGGCGAAATCACAAATACAGCCTGCTTATTCTCTATTTCTGGCAAAATTTGCTGTAGACCAAAATATTGATTTAGAGAGGCTGCTCCTGCTTGACCTAGAAAGTAAGGACGATAGGGACGATGGTATTTTTCCGCTAAAACAGCTGGATGGACACTATCAAATCGAATCCATTCACTAGACCCTAGAAAAGGAATAAAACGCATATTTGGATCCGTAAGAGCCCTTACTTTTTGGCTTCTCTCTTTAAAACTCTCTGCACTAACAGAAGCCGCTGAGTACTTCTCCTCCGTCAGATTATGACTTGTTGTACTTGGATAAAAAAAGATGAGTAAAAGAATCAAAAGGCCAGCAATGAAGATAGGACCGAAGATCAGCCACAAGCGTTTAAGCATTCTTCAACTCCATAATACCTTCTACGATTTTATTAGCCGTATTCCAGTCATCACGACCGAACTCCGTCACTGGAACACGAATGTCAAAACGGTTTTCAATCTCCACAATCAATTCAACCGTTCCCATGCTATCCAAGACACCGGCATCAAAAAGATCTTCATCCATCATGTCAGAAACATCTTCCATAAATAACTCATCAATAATTTCAATAACTTCTGATTTGATATCCATTTTTTATATCCTTTTATTTTTTAAACCATAAATCATTCAAAAATCCAGAAAAGATTAAGAATGAAACCATCACGACATGGAAGGTGACAACCATGCCAAGCAACTGAATCCAGCAATTCTCAGGTAAGGAACCCTTTCCAGCTTTTTTCCGTTCTTTATTGAGCGCTTTTTTCTTACGAACCCAAGCGTCATTGATGACTAGCCCAATCCCATGGAAAAGTCCATAGGCGATGTAGTACCAGGTCACACCATGCCAAAATCCCATAATCAGCATATTGAGAATGTAGGCTACACTTGAGGTCACATTGCGATTTTTAAAGACCTTCTTTCTAGTCAACACCATGACCATCCGCATAAAGACAAAGTCACGGAACCAGAAAGACAGACTCATGTGCCAACGATTCCAAAACTCCTTTAAATCCCTTGACAAAAAAGGCTTGTTAAAGTTGATGGGACTATGAATCCCCATCAAATTGGAGATGGCTAAGGCAAACATAGAGTAGCCCGCAAAGTCAAAGAACAAGTCTAGACCAAAAGTATACATCACCGCCAGAGCATAATGATTAAAGAAACCACCTGTCTGTAAGGCCAAATTTTTCAGCGGAGGCAGTAATATCTCTCCCAAAACATGGGCCAAGATAAACTTGTAAAGGAAGCCAAGCATGATATACTTGACAGCCTCTTCTAGCATATCCATCAGCTCATCCCGCTCAGGAATGGTCTCGTAATTTTCATTGAAGCGTTTAAAACGATCAATGGGACCACTTGAGAAAGTCGGCATAAAGAGAAGAAAACGTAAGAATTGCCAAATCGTTAAATTCTTAATGACACCGTCTCTTAACTCAACGATAACCCCAAATGCACGAAAGGTTAAGTAAGAAATCCCTAAAAATCCAAACAAAGATTGAGGTCCATGAATAGCAGGAGATACTTTCACAAAGACGATAGGCAATAGAGATAAAAAGCTAACTAGATAAAATATCCATTTACTATCCCATCGTTTCCTGTACCTTTTGTAGAAAAATACAAGCAGTACTTGCCAGATAACATAAAGGATAAGAGCACTTATTTGATCGGTCTTTCCACCGACCAACATGGTGACGATAAAGAAGAGACTAACGAGTACCTCGTACCAGGCAAAACGTTTCTTGAAAAAAAGACCAATAAAGATAGGTAAAGTCGCAGCAATTACGTATAAAAAGTACTGAAGATCACCATAAGGTTCCAAATGAGGTAGCTGTTTATAAAGCTCCATCATCTACTGTTTACCTCGTTAATCAAGCCCTTGATATCAATTTTACCATTAGGCGTTAGTGGTAAACTGTCTCGATAGAGGAATTTAGACGGCATCATATAGGACATCATGATATCTGCTAGGTCTTCTTTAATAGCCTTGGTAATATCGATATCACGTTCAAACTGCTCGCGGACACCGTCCTTTAGGATGACATAGGCCAGTAGATTTTGTACCTTGTGGTCCTTGTTATAACGTGGGACAGCAACAGCCGACTCGATATAGCGAGACTTGTTGAGGTTTTGAGAGACATCTTCAAGTTCAATGCGATAACCATTAAACTTAATCTGGAAATCCATGCGTCCACCATAGAGAAGCAAGCCCTCATCTGTCATGGTTCCTACATCCCCTGTGTGGTAGGCTGGAAGACCTTCGAATTCAAAGAAAGCTTCTGCCGTTTTTTCAGGATTATTCATATAGCCTTTTGAAACAGCTGGCCCAGAAACGATGATTTCTCCCTGTTCACCATTTGGAACTTTCTTACCTTCCTCATCAATGATAAAGGTTGGAGAATCAGCCTTGGTATAGCCTATTGGCAGGCGTTTGAGAGTCGCCAACATCTCATTAGTGACGGCAACTGCTGACAAAGCTACTGTCGCTTCTGTTGGACCGTAGGCATTGATAATACGAGCATCAGGGAATCGCTCGCGCAGTTTTTGAGCTGTTTTGACCGTCAATTCTTCACCATCAAAGTAGAAATGCGTGATTCCTGGCATTTTCTCACTGTTAAAGTCTTCTGATAACATGGCCATATCTGCAAAGGACGGTGTTGAGGTCCAGATAGCAATGGGCAAGGAAAAAATCGTCGCAAAGAGTTTTTTGAAGTCCTGAGTAATGGCTGAAGGAAGAGCAAAAAGCGTACCACCCAGTGCTAAGGTTGGCGCCCAGTACATGACAGATAGGTCAAAAGAATAAGGGGGCTGAGCCAGCATTTGCGGGCGACTTGGCGTCGCAAATTCCTTGTCTGTAATCATCCAGTTGGTAAAGCTGAGGAGATTGTCATGGGAAATCTGCACCCCCTTAGGCTTACCGGTCGTACCAGAAGTAAAGATGATGTAGTAATTATCATCTCCTTTGACTGGATGCGTCATCTCATAGCTAGCCCCTTGAGCAAAGGCTTCATGGACTTGCTCTAAATTCAGCATTGGTGTGCTAGTTTGCTCTAATGGAAAATCTGAGATGGCAATAATCAAACTTGGCTCTGCAACTTCTACGATAGCAGAAACTCGTTCCAAAGCTGAATGGCTGTCAATTGGAATGTAGGCATGACCCGACTTAGTTAGCGCTACAAAGGTAGCCAACATCTCATATTCCTGACCACCAAAAACGACGACTGGAGATTTCTCAGGCAAGTCAAGTCGATCGATAGCTGCAGCTAAACTATCTGAATCAGCCTTCAGATCACCATAAGTATGCTCTTGACCTAAAACATTATAGACAGGATATGTTGGTTGTATTTGAGCAAAGTGCTCAATCGTTTCAATCATATCTTTTATCGGTTTATTAGACACTGTTCCTTTTCTCCTTTAAACTAGAACTCATTATAAATAAAGCCACCTTGTCCCTGCCCAAGGTAACTAAAAAAATAAAGCAGGCCAAGCAAGATTACAAAATATAGGGCCGTTCGGCCTAAGAATATATGTAGATTTCGTTGTTTTTTCATAAGCTATCCATTAATATATCATTTCTATCGACTACAAATACGAACTATTAGTGATTTATCTTCCTAACATTTTACCACTTTATCAACCTTTTTTTCAACTGTTTACCATAACTTAAAAGTTCGTTTTAGGTTATTTTAAGATAAATTAAAATGTTAACAGTAAATGTGAACAAAAATTTCCATTTCTATAAATCTCCTATACCAATCATTAGAAATTAAACAGTTTAAAGAATGACAGCAAACACACGGCTCCCCCTTTGAGCATTTTTATGCTAAAATAGAAGGTATGGATAAGATTATTAAAACTATATCAGAAAGCGGAGCCTTTCGTGCTTTTGTTCTTGACAGCACGGAAACCGTCCGCACTGCTCAAGAAAAGCATCAAACTCAAGCCAGTTCAACTGTCGCACTTGGCCGTACCCTTATCGCCAGCCAGATTCTCGCAGCCAATGAAAAAGGAAATACCAAGATTACTGTAAAAGTTCTTGGAACGAGCTCTCTCGGTGCCATCATCACGGTCGCAGATACAAAGGGCAACGTCAAAGGCTATGTGCAAAATCCCGGTGTAGATATCAAAAAAACTGCAACTGGTGAAGTTCTAGTCGGACCTTTTGTCGGCAATGGTCAATTTCTCGTTATCACAGACTATGGTACTGGAAATCCTTACAACTCTATGACTCCTCTCATCTCTGGAGAAATCGGTGAAGACCTGGCCTTTTATCTGACTGAAAGCCAACAAACCCCTTCAGCAGTCGGCCTCAATGTCCTTTTGGACGAGGAAGACAAGGTCAAGGTTGCCGGTGGTTTTCTTCTCCAAGTCTTGCCAGGAGCCAAGGAAGAAGAGATTGCCCGTTTTGAAAAACGCATCCAAGAAATGCCAGCTATTTCGACACTTCTGGAAAGCGACGACCATATCGAAGCCCTTCTCAAGGCTATCTACGGCGACGAATCCTACAAACGCCTATCTGAAGAAGAAATTCGTTTCCAATGTGACTGCAGCAAAGACCGTTTTATGAACGCTCTTGCCAGCCTTCCAAGCTCAGACTTAGAGGAAATGAAAGAGGAAGACCACGGGGCAGAAATCACTTGCCAATTCTGCCAAACAACTTACAACTTTGATGAAAACGACCTGGAGGAACTCATTCGTGACAAATCTTAATACACCCTTTACGATTGGCAATGTTGAGATTCCCAATCGTACTGTTTTAGCACCTATGGCTGGCGTGACCAACTCAGCCTTTCGTACCATCGCAAAAGAGCTCGGAGCTGGACTCGTTGTCATGGAAATGGTCTCTGACAAGGGAATCCAATACAACAACGAAAAAACCCTGCATATGCTTCACATCGATGAAGGCGAAAATCCCGTTTCTATCCAACTCTTTGGTAGTGATGAAGACAGCCTCGCACGCGCAGCAGAATTCATCCAAGAAAACACCAAGACCGATATCGTCGATATCAACATGGGCTGCCCAGTTAACAAAATCGTGAAGAACGAAGCTGGTGCTATGTGGCTCAAGGATCCAGACAAGATCTACTCTATTATCAACAAGGTCCAATCTGTCCTTGATATCCCCCTAACTGTCAAAATGCGCACCGGCTGGTCTGACCCTTCCCTAGCAGTTGAGAATGCTCTCGCCGCTGAGGCTGCTGGTGTCTCTGCCCTCGCCATGCACGGCCGTACACGTGAGCAAATGTATACTGGTCACGCTGATCTTGAGACCCTTCACAAGGTTGCTCAAGCTTTAACCAAGATTCCATTTATCGCCAACGGTGACATCCGTACAGTTCAAGATGCTAAACAACGCATCGAAGAAATTGGTGCTGACGCAGTTATGATTGGCCGAGCAGCCATGGGAAACCCCTACCTCTTCAATCAAATCAACCACTACTTTGAAACAGGAGAAATCCTTCCTGATTTGACCTTTGAAGATAAGATGAAAATCGCCTACGAACACTTAAAACGCTTAATTAACCTCAAAGGAGAAAAAATTGCAGTCCGTGAATTCCGTGGCCTCGCTCCTCACTACCTTCGTGGTACATCTGGTGCAGCCAAGCTTCGTGGAGCCATTTCACAAGCTAGTACTCTTTCAGAAATTGAGGCCCTCTTGCAACTAGACAAAGCATAGTCTCACATCTACAACTCACAAAAACGGCAAAGCTCAAAAATGAGTCTTGCCGTTTTTATATGTTTTCATCTTGTAAATCTAACTGCTTCACTCTAGCTATATAGTAGGACATAATCAAAAACAAATTGAGGCTGACAATCCATATAGACCATTCATGAAGAAAATGCATCAATACAGCCAAGCTGATTGCGCCCACTATGAAACTTCCCACAACAATCCCATAATTTAAGGCCTGACGACGATATTCTTGGATATTTCCGTCTCTTCTAGCAATGCGATACAAAGCGGTCAACATCTTTCGGTAATTTCCAGACGTCATAAAAATGACATAGGGATGATCTTCAATCAAACTGCCCGTAAATGTTAGCATCATCATTCCTGTTCCAAAAGCGATGAAAGGAACTTCTAATAGAGGAAATCGTGAAAAGAAAGGTAGAATAAGAGTTCCAATAAATAAAGGAAGCAGCATCTTAACCCGCCAGTAGGCCGTTTTACGGTATTCTTTCATGTGCAATGCAAACAGAAATCCTAGAGAAAAGAAAATAATGGAGCAGAATCGTAGCATCGTATTGGTAACATTTGAGTCGTGCCAATCAGATATCAGTAGGAGAATATTCCCTGTCTGTGTCGCTACCAAACTATGGTATTGAATATGGCAAAACACATCCAAAGAACCACCTACAAATCCAAGAAATACTCCCATCAGTCGTGTGTTTTGAGGTAAGATTAGTTTATCCGCCATGTATTATCACTCGTTTTCCTTTGATTTTTTTATTATACCACTTTCTCTTGGAGAAACTAAGTGAAAAACAGTTGACTCACTCTTTTACAGAACGATTTCTAGTAAGAGTTAAAACATCAAATTTTATTATTGAATCAAGGCAACGCTTGAAACTTTACCATCCGCACCTGTTGTAATTTGGATGATTTTTCCTCCTCCGATTTTAGCATTATACTTGCCATCATCAAGAGTGTAAGAGTAGCCTCTAATAGAGTAGTTTTCTTTATTTCCTTCTGCAGTTTCTACTGTAAATTGGCCCCCTGATGAAACCGTAATAGTTTCGCCATTCGCTCCCTTCCAGTTGCCTGCAGCTGCTGAGAAATCACCATCGACCATGGTTAAAACACCCTTGTAGCGTTTGTTGTGCTCTGCTTGCTTGTCTTGAAGTTTGCGGTCAGTTGTTGGATCATAGCCTGACTGGTTAGACTGGGCTTGAGAGCCTTGCTGAGTTGAAGGTGCCTGAGATGGAGCTTGCTGACTAGGGGCTGCTTGTTCTTGTCTTGATTCAGGCGCTGGTTTCGCTTGTGACTGATCCGCCGCTGTAGAAGACTGACCAGAAGATGCCTGGGCCTTTTCAGATGAAGCTGAGCTTGAAGATTTTTGAGTCTTGCTTTCTTTGCTAGAAGAAGCTGCTTTAGAGCTTGATGATTGACTTGTCTTTGCAGAGCTACTAGTTTGAGTAGTTTCGTTTTTATTTCCACAAGCTGCTAGTAGCAAGGTAGAAGCCAACACAGTCGCTGCCATCAATTTGATATAGGTTTTCTTTTTCATTTTTTACTCCTTTGTAACGTTTTTGAAATATTAAGAAATCTTTTTGTAATATAATTGTAACATTAGGTTTTGAATCTGTCAACTATTTAGAGAACCTATTTTAAAAAATGTTCTCTTCACTATTTCAATTCGTAATCGAAACGAAAAAATAGAAAATTTTTTAGATTAGAGTCCTATTTTTTACATCGCTCTTGTGTAATTCTAAGAAAGATAGCCATTCATAAAAATGATGATAAATAAAGAGGTCGGGAACTTTGTCCCGGCCTCACTTTTTATTTCAATCGATAGGTTTTTCTTGGTTTCTTTTTAGGTACTCGTTTGAGCCCGACTTCTTCTACATATTCTCCGTATTTTACGAGAAAGTTATTGCTGACGATGGGCCGACCAGGATTGATGAGATTGACCAGCTCAGTTCCTTCGTAGACGGTGAACTCCTCCTCCAGCAGATAGAGGAAGGTCGGATTCCAGTCAAGACGGCCTTGGATTCGTTTGATGGATTCTTGGATAATGGCATAATGGTCAAAGGCGAAGGCTTGCTCCTCCAGCTCCACTCCCTCTAGGAAGCATTTCCCCGTCTGAAAATCGACATCTACGAAAACAACATCCTTAGCATCGTCTCCTGCCTGAACGAGGTCTAATGCACGACTAGGTAGGTACACCAAGTGGGCAATGGTCACTGTCCAGCCCCGTGGATCACGCCCAGGGGTCGATACGGTCATCAATTGCTCGATTTTTTCCAAAGGTAGATCGAGATTGACTTCTTCACTCACCTCGCGCTGACAGGCATGTGCAGCATCTTCTCCCTTGTCCATAAAGCCTCCAACCAGAGCCAAGCAGTTTTGATAAGGGTGGGCCTTGCGACGGATCAGTAAGAGCTTGATCTTTCCTTCGACAAAGCAGTAAGCCACCATATCCACTGTCACACTTGGTTTTTCATATTGAGGGAGTTCCTGCCTGTAGTACCAGTCTAAAAACTCCTCCTGACTGGCATGGATTTCATAATATTCTTTTTCCGTCATTCCTTCTGGAATCTTTATGTCTGCCATCTTATGCCTCCTTTCGAACTGCCTTGGTCCATTGGTACCATCCCACTAGACTATTAAGTGTGTATACCCAGTACATCCCTTGGATGTGGATATTTTCACCCCACCAGAGGTAGATACTAAAGAGATTGGTTGCAATCCAGAAAATCCATTGCTCACGATAGAGACGTGTCATCAAGAGCTGACCAACACCATTGGTCGCATCGGTAACACTATCACGGAAAGGGCGAGCACTATGGATACTTTGATAAGCCAAGCCCATACCAATCCAGATGATGGCAGTCAAGGCCAAGTACTTGAGCCAATCAAAAACAGATAATTTCTTAGCTTCAAAGTGGGATTCTTCTGGTTTACCTTGGTCATTGATACGATTGGACAGCCAAGCATAGAGACCAATCGGCTGCATGATAAAGAAGTAAACAGTCGTCAAAACTTCACCATAAAAAGTCGCATTCATGGCCAAGATCAAATAGATAGCAGAGTTAATGGCCCCAAAGAGATAATTGCTTGCACGACCTTCCGCTACCAAGATAACACAGACAATCCCAGTCCAAGATGCAAACAAGCTCAGCCAGTCATGGCTTTCTGTATTTTGCGTGAACTCTAAGAGCAAGGGAACACTTGACAGGGCGATGAGATACAACCACTGGAAAAGGCTCCGGCCGACAAAGAGATCTTTCCAGAGCAGGCGCATGATCCCTGCAAAACCAATCTTGCGGGCTTCAGCATGGACATTGTTAAAGTTTTCGATAAATTGTGTGATTTTTTTAGTTACTGTTTTCATAATTTTCTCCTAATCTGCTTGGTAAATGGCATCGATAGCCACTTTTGCTGCTTCATAATTTCCTAGATAATCCTCTGCTAGATAAACTAGAGGAATGGTCGTTAAGTATCTCTCCCTCATCTGGTCCAAATGCTGGGAAAAACTGTAGCGAATATGGTCTTCCGCCATGGTCATATCTCTAAATCCGTCATTGACATAAGAGCCGACAGGCTGCACAAAGAGAATCAAGTCCCATTTTTCCTTGGCCAAGATCGAAACAAAGAGATTGTCAAAGGTTTCTCCTGATAAGTCCCCTTGGTCCTCAGTCTCCATGTAATAGTCATAGTAGCCCTTGGTTACCAAGGAGTTGGTATCGGCTATCACCAGGCCTCGATTGGCATTGCTATCGATTAGCTTGGAGGTCTGGTCATACTGTCCCAACAGGAGATAGTAGTAATCCTTTGGAGTCAATTCATCATCGCGGACATTGTTTTTAATCTGATACTCACGCGCGTATTCTAGACTAACAGGCGCATCGTAATACCTTGCCAAATCCTTGGCTAGAGTGGTCTTCCCATTGCTGGCACTCCCCATGATCAAGACTTTCTTGGTAAACTGACGACGGAAGGGTTGAGCGATGTATTTCCAATATTTGCTTGGATTTTCTCGAATCATAGTCGCTGAGATACCAAACTTTCTTTCTTGCAAGACAGTGCCAAATCCACGTTTAGATAGTTCTTGCTGGTAGTCTTCTTCTCCCACAAAGAAAGTCAGTTCTTGCTGGGTTTCATCATAGGAAATCTCCGCTAACATCTGGTCCAACCACTCCTGCCAGCCCATAGGATAACGGGGAAGATTGGTCTCATCCAGTTTGCAGACAGAGGTCAACTCGTCATCCCGAAAAGCCTCTCGGATATAGCGAAATCGTTTTTGAAGACTTAAACCTACCTGCTCCCCTCGGTCTCCCTCGTAGCCTGAAACGACTACCCAGACCTGGTCACACTGACGCTTGGCTCGCTGGATTAGATCGATATGCCCTTGATGGAGAGGGGCAAAGGTCCCAAATACCACTGCTGTTTTCTTTTTCATAAATGTTTTACCTTTTTATAATTTTTGATATTTTTATTTTGTCAATAGTTTTTTATCATTTTTTATAAAAAAGTAGCAAAAAAGAATCAGGATCACTCCTGACTCTCCTTTTTTAAGCAATATCAAATTTTAATTGACCAGCTTTGACACCAATCTTAAGGGTCTTCCCTGCTACCAGTTCCCCCTTAAGGAGGAGTTCTGCCAACTTGTCTTCCACTTCTGTTTGCAGTGTTCTGCGAAGTGGGCGAGCTCCCATTTCTGGATTGTAACCGTGACTAGCTAGCAACTTCAGTGCCGAAGCTTGCAGTTTCAAGTCGATACCCTTCTCTGCCAGGCTAGCAATCAATGGTTTCACCATAATCTTAACAATTTCTTGCATGTGTTTGCTATCTAAGCTATGGAAGACCACCTTTTCATCAATACGGTTGATAAACTCTGGTCGATAAGCTTTTTTCAACTCTTCAAAGATTCGTTTCTCCATATTTTCCTGATCAAAACGAATGTCTTTCGCGCCAAAGCCAACAGTCTTGTCATCACGAAGAGCCGTCGCGCCAAGGTTTGACGTCATGATGATAATGGTATTTGAAAAATCAACCTTGCGCCCCTTGCTATCTGTCAAGACACCGTCGTCCAGAACCTGCAAGAGGACATTAAAGATGTCTGGGTGGGACTTCTCTACCTCATCAAAGAGGAGAACGGAGTATGGTTTGTTGCGAACCTTCTCGGTCAACTCCCCACCTTCTTCGTAACCCACATAGCCCGGAGGAGCTCCATTGAGACGGCTAGCTGCGAATTTCTCCATATACTCACTCATATCAAAGCGGATAAGTGCTGATTCGTCATCAAAGAGAACTTCTGCCAGAGCCTTTGCCAGTTCGGTCTTACCAACCCCCGTCGGTCCTAGGAACATAAAGGAACCAATCGGACGCTTGTGACTGCGAATACCTGACTGGTTGCGGCGAATCGCACGGCTAATGCTTGAAACAGCTTGATCTTGACCGATGACACGTTTGTGGAGTTCCGCTTCCAAGTTCAGATATTTCTTAGCATCTGTTTGCGTCAGTTTTTGGACTGGAATCCCTGACAAGCGACTCAAGGTGGTCAAGATATCAGATTCTGTTACCAAGTCTTTATAGACAGGGACTTCCTGCTCTTTTGCGATTAACTGGGCAGCTTGTTTCCACTTGCCATCCATCAAGGCCTTGTCTGCTGGACTCAAGTCGGATTCGTCCATTCTCACATGCTTGGATTTGTTTTGCACTGTTGCTGCTGCCTCATCCAAGAGGTCGATAGCAGAGTCTGGCAAGTGACGACTGGTTAGGTAACGATGTGCCATCTTAACGGCTGTTTCGACAGCTTCATCTGTGATTTGCACACGATGATGTTTCTCATAAGTCGCCTTCAAACCTTGCAAAATGGTCATGCTGTCAGCTAAACTTGGCTCTTCAATCGTCACTTTAGCAAAACGACGAGAAAGGGCTGCATCTTTTTCGATGTGTTTTTGGTATTCTTCCTGAGTGGTTGCACCAACCGTTCTCAAAGTTCCACGTGCCAAGGCTGGCTTCAAGATATTGGCCGCATCCAGAGTCGAGTCAATACCACTACCAGAACCCATGATGGTGTGGAGTTCATCGATAAAGAGGATTACTTTGCCATCTTCCTCGATATCCTTGATGATATTGTTCATGCGCTCTTCAAAATCTCCACGGAAACGGGTTCCCGCAACGACATTCATCAAATCAAGCTCTAGAACGCGCATCTTGGCCATTTCCGCAGGTACATCACCACTAGCAATACGCTGGGCAAGTCCAAGGGCCAGAGCTGTTTTCCCGACACCAGCATCTCCAACCAAGACAGGATTGTTCTTGGTCTTCCGACTCAAAATCTGAATCATACGTGAGATTTCCTTGTCACGACCGATAACTGGCTCTAACTTGCCAGAGCGCGCTTGCTCCGTCAGGTCATGCGTGTAGTCCTCTAGACCGCCACTTGGAGTCTGAGGCATGCCCATCATATTGGCCATGGAATTTTGCTTATCTGCCACGGTACGGTGGCGCTGACGCAAAGCCTTAAGGTCTTCTCTTGTCCAACCTGCACGTTCCTCTAAGTTGCGACGAAGAGTAGCAATTCTGACCTGATCTTTCTGGTCTTCATAAGAAAAACCTGCTCTCTCCAAGATGCGAGTTGCCAAAGCATTGCCATCATGCAAAATCACATAGAGGACGTGCTCTGTCCCTAGCACCTTAGCATGGACCACTGAGGCCACATACTCTGCTTCTGCAAAGAGAACCTCCAAACGATGGGAAAAGGGTAACTCCGTAAAAGTTTCGTCTTGGCTATAGTTCGTTTCAGTCAGTTCTAAAGCAACCTCTTCTAAACGGTCCATTTCATAAGGATAATCATTTAGAGTCGCACCTGCCACACTATAACTGTGATTGGACATGGCAATCAATAAATGCCAAGACTCTAGATATCGAGCTCCAAAATGGCTCGCAACCATGTAGGCACTTTCGATACATTCATTCAATGCTTTTGAATAGTTCATCTTACTTCTCTTTTCTATCTACCTCTTGTAATAGCTGTCGGAGCATATTGGCACGGACAACTGAGGATTCTTCCCCTAAGACACGATCTGTTGCTACAGACGTCAGCAAGGTCATCTCCTGCTTGGTCATCAAATCTTGCTCCACTAAAAGCCGGAGAATATCCTCGTAAATCTCCTGACTAACTCGATCACCAATCGAGTAAAGCAAATCGCGGAGCATCTCATGATGACTGGAAAACTCAATCCGCCCAATGCGAATGTAGCCTCCACCACCTCGTTTACTCTCAACTAAGTAACCTCTGCTTTCAGTAAAACGGGTCTTGATGACATAGTTGATCTGACTCGGTACAACCTGGAAGGTATCTGCTAACTGGCTCCGTTGCAATTCCACAATACCAGATTGGTCTAAAATCGCCTTGATATAGGCTTCGATATGATCTGATGTATTTTTAAATCTCATAGTAAATCAAACTCCTTCTTTGAACCTTGACTATCTTTGACTATTATACCGAAATTTTTGATTTTTTTAAAGAAAAAGGGCGCTGGTAAAGGATAATCTTCACCAACCCCCTATTTTTCTACTTATCTAAGCCTAATTCTGCCAAGATTTGACGTTTATAGGCAATCTTTTGGACTTCCTGGTCCTCATCTCCAGACCAATCTAGTTTAATTTCTGAAACAATCCGCCCAGGGCGATTTTTCAAGATATAGATGCGGTCGCTGAGATTGAGAGCCTCTTCAATACTATGCGTGATGATCAAGGTCGTCAGTTGCAACTGCTTGTGAATCTCCAGATACCAAGCGTGGAGTTCCATCTTGGTCATCTCATCCAAGGCGCTAAAGGCCTCATCCAAGAGAAAGAGCTTGTGCCCGAAAAGGTAGGTCCGAAGCAAGGCCACACGCTGGCGCATCCCACCGCTAAGTTCATGAGGATACTTATCCCGTACAGCTGTCAGCTGAAAGGTCGCAAGGATGTCATCCGCTCGGGCAATAGCCTCTGCTTTATCCACCTTTTGAATCAAGAGGGGCAGGATGATATTGCCAAGCACCGTCTTGTGCTCCAAAAGCAAATCCTTTTGCAACATATAACTCACGCGCCCCTTAGGATTCTCCTCGCCATCAAGGACAATTCGCCCAGACTGGACTTCTAAAATGCCTGCAATCAGGTTAAAGAGGGTAGTCTTTCCTACACCACTGGGGCCTAGGATAGAGACCACTTCACCCGAAGTCACTTGTAGGTTAATATCCTCTAAAATCTTTTCATCATCGTAGGCATAGCTTACATGTTCGAGTCTAATTTCTGTCATTATTTTACAAATTCGTTAGTGAAGCCTTTGTCTGTCAAATCTTCTTTAAGGATACCATTTTCTTTATCCCATTTGTAGAAAGCATTCCAGCGAGCTGCGTCAAATTGTCCCCATTTTTCCTTGTCGCTTGCGTATTCTTTTGACAAGTATTTTTGAGATTCGATGACAAAGTCACGTTTTTCCTTGAGTTCAGGTGCATTCTTGATGAGGATATCTGCAGCTTCTTCTGGGTGTTCCATAGCATATTGGTAGCCTTTTTTGATGGCTTGGATGACTTTGCGAGCTTCTTCCTTGTTGTCTTTGAGATAGTCGTTGTTTGCGATGATAACTGGTGAGTAGTAGTCAAACTCCTTGACATAGTCTTTTAAGTACATGAAGTTAGCATCTACGCCTTGCGATTTGGCAAGGATACCGTCCCAACCGTAGTAAATCCAAGCAGTGTCAAAGACGCCATTAGCAATCGGTGTGATGGAGTTTGAGTCGTTGTTTGGTACTTTTTCGACCTTCTCAAAGTCTCCGCCTTGTGATTCTACCAAGGTTTTCAACATAGCAAGCTCCGTTGGGTCATTCCAAGTACCGTATTTCTTACCAACCAAGTCTTTTGGACTGGTGACATTGTCAGACTTACGTGAGATGATTCCTGATGTATTGTGCTCTACGATAGCGGCAACGGCAGTGATTCCTGCACCTTTTTCCAATTTCTTAGCCATGTAGTCTTGGAAATAGATAGCAAACGGCGCCTTGCCATTGATCACCAAGTCAGACGAGCTTTCTTCTGGTGGCAATTTCAAATCAACATCCACTCCAGCTTCTTTGAAATAACCTTTTTCCTTGGCAACATAAAGCCCTGTGTGGTTAGTATTTGGTGTCCAGTCTAGGATAAAGTCAATCTTCTTGACTTCTGCTTCTTTATTGTCCTTAGAAGCAGTTCCTTGGCCACAAGCCACCAGCACGACAGCTACAAGAGCTGTCACAAGCGTTAAAAACACTTTCCATGTTTTCTTCATTTTCATTTCCTCTTTTCTTTTTCTAAAACGCTCTATTTAAGTACGTTTCCATTTAATCACATATTTTTCGCTAATATCGACCAATTTCATACCCAAAAGACTGATAATCGACACCAGAATAATAATGGCAAACATGGTATCATACTGAAACAGTTTCTTGGACTGAATCATGTAGACACCTAGTCCTTCAAAGCCTCCCAACCACTCAGATACCACTGTTGTGATAAAGGCGTAGGAGACACTGACCCTCAGACCTGCATAAAAGTAAGGCAGACTGACCGGGATTTTAAAATGCCAAAGGATTTGCCAAGGGTTTGCTCGCATCAGACTAAACAAGGTCAGCATATCCTTATCACAATGTCTAAAACCGTCCAAGATACTAACAATGATAGGGAAGGTTGTCGTCAGAATAATCAAGACAATCTTGGGTAAAATCCCATAACCTAGCCACAAGACCAGAATAGGGGCTATGGCAATGGTCGGGATGGTCTGGATAACCACCATCATGGGATAGATGAGATCATTGAGCCAAGTCAGACTGTCCATAAGCACCGCCATGAGACAGGCAATCAAGACTCCTAAAACTAGTCCGAGCAAAGCCACTCTCAAGGTCGCCCAGCTATGGTGCCAGAGAAATTCTCTGTCACGAGCAAAGGACTGGAGGATCTCAAGAGGAGTTGGCAGGATAAACTTGGGTAAAAGTTTGAATACTCCCGCTAACTGCCAGACCGACAAGACTCCTAGAAAGCCCAATAGACTAATGTGACGTCTCAGTATACTTTTCAAGTTTCTCATCAATACTTAAAATTTCTCCTACATTTATTTTGACATTGGCAAAGACATTATCTGCCTCCTGCCCAGCCACTTCAAGCGCTTCTTTGAGAATGCGCATGAGCTCATCAAACTCTCCTTCCAAGACCGTTTCAAAGGGTGTCACCACCATGGTCACAGATTGAGCTTGCAGATAAGCAATCACCTGATCGATAATAGCAATTCGATCACCCCCCTGCGATAGGGGCAAGACTTGCAAGGCAATGCTTGCTTTCATAAAAACCTCCTTTTCTCAGGTTTCCTTTTAACAAAAAGAAAACCCCTTCCATATATGGAAAAGGTGCAGAATTCGGCTAAGTATCGTTCCCTACGCTGGCATTACCCAGATCAGGTGCGGTCGAAGTTTAACACTTCCTCTCAGACTGTACACAGACTCCCATATCTTATATGGACATATAGTAACGCAAATACAAGGAAAAGTCAAGGAAACTGCTTACAGAAAATCATGAAAAAGAGTTTGAAGGCAAGTACTTCAAACTCCATCATATCTTTCTTATTTAGCCTCGTACCAAGTTGCTCCTTCATTCTCATCAGCGATCAGGGGAACACTGATTTGGATGGCTTCTTCCATGGTTTGTTTCACTAGAGCTTTGACGGCTGCTAGTTCTGATTTCGGAACCTCGAGGACGATTTCATCATGCACTTGCAAGAGCATCTTGGTCTGATAGCCACCTTCTACCAAAGCCTTGTCTAGCTGGATCATAGCAATCTTGAGAATATCTGCTGCAGATCCCTGGATAGGGGAGTTGATAGCTGTCCGCTCTGCAAAACCACGAATGTTAAAGTTGCGCGAATTGATATCTGGTAGCTCTCGACGACGCTTGAAGAGGGTCTCTACATATCCCTTATCACGCGCCTCACGAACAACTTCATCCATGTAGTTTTTAATACCTGGGAAGCGTTCAAAGTAGGTATCGATGTAGGCTTTAGCTTCCTTACGGCTGATGCCCAGATTATTAGACAAACCAAAGTCTGAAATCCCGTAAACCACTCCGAAGTTAACCGCCTTGGCATTGCGACGGTCGTTTGGAGTCACATCCTCAGGACATTCAATTCCAAAGACACGCATAGCTGTGGAAGTATGGATATCTGCTCCCTCTTGGAAGGCCTTGATTAAGTGCTCATCCTTAGAGATATGGGCCAAAACGCGCAACTCAATCTGTGAATAGTCCGAGCTGAGCAAGACACTATCCTCCCACTCAGGGACAAAAGCCTTACGAATGAGGCGGCCATGTTCCAAACGAACAGGAATATTTTGCAAGTTTGGATCCACACTAGACAAACGCCCAGTCTGAGTCAAATCCTGCACATAGCGCGTGTGAATCTTGCCATCATCTAAAATCCAATCCTGCAAGCCAACCACGTAAGTCGATTGAATCTTAGCAATCTGACGGTAGTCTAGAATTTTCTTAACAATTGGCGCAATAGGAGCTAGACGCTCTAGCACATCCACGGCCGTCGAGTAACCTGTCTTGGTTTTCTTAGTGTACTCTAGAGGAAGACCGAGCTTTTCAAAGAGAAGCACACCCAACTGCTTAGGAGAATTGATATTAAACTCTTCACCAGCCAACTCGTAAATCTCTTGAGTCAGTTTTTCAATAACAAGCTCATTTTCAGCCTGCATCTCAAGCAGAGTTTCTTTTTTGACCTTGATCCCAGCAATTTCCATCTTAGCAAGGACAAAAGCCAGAGGTTGCTCCATGTCATGGAGAAGGTCTAACTGCCCATGTTCACTGAGTTTTTCAAGTAAAACAGGTTCAGTCTCAACCAATACTGCAACTTTGCGAGCCAAATGCTCCAAGAATTTTTCTCTCTCAGGGATGGCTTTCTTGACCCCCTTACCATAGAAGGTCTCATCATCAGCCAAATAAGTCTGGCCATAGAGATTCGCAATAGTTGAAATTTCATTATTCTCGACTGTTGAGAGTAAGTATTTTGCCAAACGACTGTCAAAAGCAGGAGCCTGCAGATTCAAACCCAAGCGATTTAAAAGAACCTTCGCTTTCTTAAAGTCATACACTTTCAGAGGTGTTTTTTCTAGAAAATCCTTGAGAATCGGCTCCTGCAAGAGCTCAAGTTTGTCTGTAGCGTAAAGTTTATCCCCACAAGACCAAGCAAAACCAACCAAGTCATCTGTATGGTAATTCTCACCAAAAAGCTCAAAGTGGAAGATAGAGTCGCCACTCAGCATGTCTTGACTGACGTGATCAACGATAGTGAAATCCAAGCTCTCAGGCGCATCCGTTGACGAAACATTTAGAGCTTGTTTGAGCTGTTTGAAGCCCATCTCATCGTAGAATTTCCCGAGATTTTCCACATCTGGGCCATTATAGACCAAATCATCAAGGCCAATCTCAATCGGTGCCTTGGTATCGATAGTTGCCAGTGTTTTCGACAAAAAGGCTTGTTCCTTGTCATTGATGAGATTTTCCTTCATCTTAGAAGCCTTCATCCCATCGATATTTTCATAAATACCCTCTAACGAACCGTGTTCTAGCAAGAGCTTGATACCCGTCTTTTCACCGATTTTCGTGACACCAGGGATATTATCAGACTTATCCCCCATAAGAGCCTTAAGATCAATGAACTGAGCTGGTGTGAGGCCCATCTTTTCCATGAGATAGTCTGGCGTAAAGGCCTCAAACTCAGCCACACCTTTCTTGGAAATCTCGACCACCGTATGCTCATCCGTCAACTGGATCAAATCCTTATCTCCGCTAACGATTGTCACATCAAAAGAATCCTTCTCAGCCAAACGACCTAGGGTCCCGATGATATCATCAGCTTCATACTGGGCCAACTCATAATGGCGAATCCCAAGATGGTCTAACAACTCACGAATGAAGGGAAATTGCTCACGAAACTCATCCGGAGTTTTAGCACGGCCACCCTTGTAGTCTGCATACATCTCTGTTCGGAAAGTCGTCTTACCTGCATCAAAAGCTACCAAAACATGGCTGGGTTCAACTCGCTCCAATACATGATTCAACATAAGTTGAAAGCCATAGATTGCATTGGTATGAAGACCATTAGCATTTTTAAATCGATCCAGCTGCTGATAGAGCGCAAAAAAAGCTCGAAAAGCAACTGAAGATCCATCAATTAATAATAATTTTTTCTTGTCCATACACCCATTATAAAGGAAAGCAAGGAAAAATACCATCGGAAAGAATAGGCAAATGGTAGTGAAGCCCTCTTTTTTATATTCTTTCTAGATTCTAGCTCCATTACTATCCACTCGATAGCCATCTACAGTAGTATTCACTGCTAAAGCCCCTGAAGCATTGACGTAATAAGACTTTCCTCCTACCTGGAACCACTGGCTAGACTTCATAGCCCCTGAACTCTCCAAATAATACCATGTTCCATTTTCCTTGAGCCATCCTGTCTGCATCTCCCCTGATGCCTTTAGATAGTACCAATGCGAACTATCCTTCACCCAACCTGTTGACATGACCCCATTTTCTTTTAAATGGTACCAATTGCCATTAACTTTTTTCCACCCTGTCGCTAGCTTACCATTCTCTCGGTAATACCAACTCCCTCCTTCTTTTTTCCACCCATTCTCTGTATTGCTTAACTTTTCATACTGCACATACCTTCTAGCACCACTGTAGGATAGATAACCGAGCCACTTATAACCATCCTTTTCAAGAACTTGATCATAACTCACACTCTCACCAGCATAATAGTAATCAATAACCTTTCCTGTACTTGACGGTTGGTCCATAATAGGTGATTTCCCCGTGAATACTATTGTCCCGCTGGACGGAAGCTCTGAGTTACGAGAACCCTCACTCACACTATAGTTAGCGGATAAATCCCTGAAATGAATAAAACCTGTCATCGAACTAGCCTTGACTTTTCGACGGTTATACTTTTCTCGAACCCCATAATTATACTCTTCGATCTCAATCGTATCCCCTGATACATTTGATACCCAGGCCACGTGCCCATAATATCCTTCTGTTGACCAAGCAATAGCCCCAACTGCTGGTTTGCTATCCACACGGTAGCCTTCTCGCCTTGCACGATGTCCCCATTCATTTGCATTTCCATAAGCAGGCGGGATCTCAAAGCCATTCACACTACTCAAACGAAAGGCCGCAAAAGACGTACACTGGCGAGAATACATCCGCCACTGATCGATTTCCACACTACCATTTTTATAGTGAAGCGGGTAATCATCACCACGCGCTACACTGTCAGCCTGAACCGATTCTCCACCAAATAAAAAGGTACTTGTAACGAACAAAGTAGCCAGCCCTAAACCCAACTGAGTATATCTACTCTTCTTAACTCCTGATTTTAAAAACGTCATTCATTCTCCTTAATAATGTAAATTTCCGAGGTTACCCTCGTTTATACTATTCGGGAGAAAAAGAAAAAAGTGAGCAAAGCTCACTTCATTTTAGGATTCTTAGTCTAGATAGCGAATCAAGTTCTTTTCTGTCAAGATATCTGAGTAGGTGAAGGATTCAACGTAAACATTGGCTTGTTTGTCTCCTTCAACATCCCCAAATTCAACGATAAATAGAGATGGATAAACCTCAATTAGCTTACCCAATCTATTTTTTTGGCGCTTACGGCCATTTTCCAAAGTCATTTCAACGACTTGTCCCTCATGTGCCTTGATCTCTTCTTTGATTTTTTTCATCTTGGCTACATCTGTAAATGCATCTGACATCTTATGCCTCCCTCTTTGAGATACTTGAAAATTTATTGTATTCTTTTTGGAAAATCAATTCCACTGTTCCGCGAGCTCCACTACGGTTTTTCTCGATGATAACCTCCACCTTGTTATTTGGAATTCCTTCCTCTTCTTCACCCGCACGATCATAGTAGTCGTCACGGTATAGAAAGGCTACGATATCTGCATCCTGCTCGATAGAACCCGATTCACGAATATCAGACAAGACTGGTCTCTTATCCTGACGCTGTTCCACTCCACGAGATAACTGACTAAGAGCAATGACTGGAACCTTTAGCTCTTTAGCTAGAATTTTCAACTGACGAGAAATTTCAGAAACTTCTTGTTGGCGGTTCTCGCGACCAGTCCCTGTTATAAGCTGTAGGTAGTCAATCAAAATCAAGCCTAGATTGCCTGTTTCTTGAGCCAGTTTACGTGAGCGCGAACGAATTTCCGTAATCCGAATCCCTGGTGTATCATCGATATAAATACTCGCGTTGGCTAGGTTCCCTTGGGCAATGGTATACTTTTGCCACTCCTCATCAGTCAATTGACCCGTACGGATAGAATGGGACTCCACTAATCCTTCGGCCGCCAACATACGGTCTACTAGACTTTCCGCACCCATTTCCAGCGAAAAGATAGCAACCGTCTTGTCCAACTTAGTCCCAATGTTCTGAGCAATGTTCAAAGCAAAGGCCGTCTTACCAACTGCTGGTCGCGCCGCTAGAATAATTAATTCCTCCTCATGGAGACCTGTCGTCATATGGTCCAAATCACGGTAACCCGTTGCAATACCAGTGATATCCGTTGTTTGTTGTGACCGAACTTCTAGGTTCCCAAAGTTGATATTTAGAATATCTCGGATGTTCTTGAACCCACTACGATTGGCGTTTTCGCTAACATCAATGAGTCCCTTTTCAGCCTGAGCGATGATTTCATCTGCAGGCTTAGAAGCCTCATAAGCTTGGTTGACAGACTCTGTCAACTTGGAAATCAAGCGACGTAGCATAGCCTTTTCGGCTACAATTTTAGCATAATATTCCGCATTAGCTGAAGTTGGTACAGAGTTGACGATTTCAACAAGATAAGACAAGCCGCCAATATTTTGGAGATCCCCTTGACTATCCAAAATCGTCCGAACTGTCGTCGCATCAATCGCTTCCCCACGATCCGACAAATCTACCATCGCTTGGAAAATCAATCGATGAGCATACTTAAAGAAGTCACGAGAATCAATGTATTCTCGGACAAAAACGAGCTTACTCTCATCTATAAAAATAGCCCCCAGAACAGATTGTTCTGCCAAAATATCCTGAGGTTGAACTCGCAGTTCCTCTACTTCTGCCATCCGACTTTCCTTCCCTTTACAATCTTGTCAAGAAATTGTAAACTTAACCTTCTTTTACACGAAGATTGATGACACTTGTAACATCTTGATAGATTTTCACTGGTACATCAATCAAACCTACTGCTCGAATTGGTGCTTGCACTTGAATATTGCGTTTGTCAATCTTGATACCAAATTGCTTTTGCAATTCTTCTGCAATTTTCTTGTTAGTGATGGAGCCAAATGTACGGCCATCTGGTCCAACCTTTTCAACAAACTCTACAACCGTTTCTTCTGCTTCAAGCTTAGCCTTGATGGCTTTTGCTTCAGCAATCATTTCAGCATGAGCCTTTTCTTCTGATTTTTGTTTACCACGCAACTCGCCCACTGCTTGAGCAGTCGCTTCCTTGGCCAAATTCTTTTTAATCAGGAAGTTTTGAGCATAGCCAGTTGGCACTTCCTTGATTTCGCCCTTTTTTCCTTTTCCTTTAACATCTGCTAAAAAGATTACTTTCATTCTTCTTTCTCCTTTTCCTTTAGTTCATCCAAGATTAGTTTAGTCAATTTTTCTCCTGCTTCTGACAGATTCATATTCTCGATTTGCGCAGCCGCTAGATTAAAATGGCCTCCGCCACCTAGCTCTTCCATAATGCGTTGCACATTGATTTTACTACGGCTTCGAGCCGAGATGGAGATAAATCCTTGTGTATTTTTTGCCAGAACGAAGCTAGCTTCAATGCCGGACATAGCCAACATAGCATCGGCAGCCTTACTGATAACAACTGTGTCATAAGTCGTTGAGTCCTTAGCTTGGGCAATCAAGATATCTGAACCTAACTTACGACCTTGTAAAATGAGTTCATTTACCTCACGATACTCTTCAAAATCTGTCGCAGCAATCTCCTGGATAGCAATACTATCGCTTCCACGTGTTCTGAGGTAGCTAGCCACATCAAAGGTTCGACTCGTTACGCGAGATGTAAAGTTCTTGGTATCCAACATCATTCCAGCCATCAGTACGCTAGCCTGCATACGACTCAAACGATTTTTCTTAGAATTTTGGAACTGAATCAATTCTGTGACCAGCTCACTCGCACTACTTGCTCCACTTTCAATATAGGTGATGACTGCATTCTCAGGGAAATCCTGATCACGTCTATGATGGTCAATAACAATAGTTTGAGTAAACAAATCATAAAAATCTTTTGACAAGGTCAAAGCCGTCTTGGAGTGATCCACTAAAATCAATAACGAACGGCTTGTGACTAGCTTCATGGCATCTGTAAGAGATAAGAGTTTCGTAGTATCTTCCTTCTTTAAGAACTGGATAGCACGCTCGATATCTGCTGACATTTTATCTGCATCATAGACAGCATAACTGCTCTCAATAATATTACTTGCAAACAACTGCATACCGACAGCAGAGCCCAAGGCATCCATATCTAGATTTTTATGACCGACTACAAAAACCTGGTCAACACTTCGAATCTTATCAGAAATGGCTGTCATCATGGCTCTCGTACGTGTACGAGTACGTTTGATAGACGCAGCAGTTCCTCCACCGAAGTAGACTGGATTCTTGGTCTCATCATTTTCCTTGACCACCACCTGGTCACCACCGCGAACTTCTGCTAAGTTCAAGTTGAGCAAGGCAATTTTCCCTATCTCTTCATGATTTCCATCACCATAAGAAAATCCCATACTTAAAGTTAGGGCTAGTTGCCTCTGTTTTGATTCTTCTCGGAAAGTATCAATAACAGAGAATTTATCATTCATCAATTCCTCGAGTACTGTATAATCTGTGAATAAATAAAAACGATCCATCCCCACACGGCGAGAAAACATAGCATACTTACTAGCAAATTCTGAAACAAAATTAGCTACAAAGCTATTGATATGGCTGATATCAGAGTCAGACGTCGCATCCTCCAAATCATCGTAATTATCCACTGAGATGACCCCAATGACTGGACGGCTAGTTACCAATTCGACAGTTGCTTCGTACTCCCCAGAAACATCAAAAAAATACAAAACGCCTGAAGCCTTGTCCATATGGACAGCATATCGTGTTTCGCCCAAGGTAGCATACGAACCTGGATTCCCAACAGAAGCCTTGATGATGGTTTGAATTAACTCAACATCAATTTCCCCTTCTTCATTCGTCAAAATCAGCTCAGCATAGGGATTAAACCATTCCACTTCTCCACTTGATAAGTCTAATTTCAGGACTCCCACCGGCATTTGATCAAGCAAAGTACTCAAGCTATTTTCGGCTTGGTGATTTACATATTGGATTTGTTCAATTTCGCTCTTTTCATACTGTTTTTTTTGCCATACAAATAAAAGCAGATAAAGCAGTACAAATAAAAATAAAACAGTGATTGTTACAGCAAGATTATGTGAAAAAATAATCAGCAAAGTTAAGATTCCGAAAGTTGCAAGCCCTAGCAAGACTGCAGAAAACGGGATTAAATTATTTTTTTTCATTCTAAACCTCTTGCGCATTATTATATCACAAAAGCCCTTAAAAAGCGACCTTTAAAGAGAAAGTACAGCTTTTATTATAGCAAGACTCTCTTAAAGAAACCCTATATAAAAAGGAGAGCAAATACCTCGCTCTCCTTTTTCCTCAGTATTACAGAATCTTCCGCCTAGACTAAATTATTCACCTAATTCTATTCGAATTTCTTGTAGGCGATCTTGCGCCTGTTTCACAATTGATTCTAAGATAGCCTTACATGGTTTGATGTCTTTCACCAAACCTGCAATTTGTCCGCTCATCATTGAACCATGAACTGTATCACCTTCATAGACAGCCTTAGATAGGGAACCGATCGTAATTTCTTCCAGTTCCTCTCGGTTTGTACCTTTCTGCTCTAACTCAATATAGTGATCTGTCATCTCATTGCGAATACAACGAACTGGCGCTCCCGCGATGCGACCTGTAACCGCAGTCGCTGTATCACTTGCCGCCAAAATAGCTTCTTTATAGGCTGGAGAAATTGGACATTCTTCTGAAGCAAGAAAAACTGTTCCCATTTGAACTCCTTGTGCACCTAGGGCAATCGCAGCAGCCAGCCCTCGACCATCTGCCACACCTCCTGCAGCAATGACTGGAATCGTTACGGCATCAACGATTTGTGGGATAAGAGCCATTGTATTGGTCTCTCCGATATGCCCACCAGCTTCTGAACCCTCAGCGATTACAGCATCAACTCCCAATTCTTCCATTTTTTGAGCATGCTTGACACTGGCAATAACTGGAATAACCTTGATTCCTGCTTCTTTCAAGTAAGGCATGATATGCTTAGGTGTTCCTGCACCTGTAGTTACCACCGGAACCTTTTCTTCGATGATAACAGTCACAATATCCTTGATGTTTTTCATCATCAACATAATGTTGACACCAAAAGGCTTATCTGTCAACTTTCTCAATTCACGAATTTCTTCTCGCAACTGCTCTCCAGTCATACCACCTGACGCAATAATTCCCAGACCTCCAGCCTCAGAAACAGCTGCTGCTAGTTGATAGTGGGAGATTTGAGCCATGGCCCCTTGGAAAATTGGATATTGAATCTGTAAAAGTTTTGTAATTGACATATGAGTCCTCCTTTTATTTTCTGTTGATTCTTGTTGGCAAATGGATGCATAGTGCACCAATATCCCCGTCAACAAGAAAATGTTATATTTGTCTCCTCATATTCTGTTATCCTAAAAAATCTGGCTTACGATCCTGCTCATCTGTAAAAGGAATAAGTGGGGGGCGAGAACGTAGAACATAATCTACAAATTCCTTCCCATCCTTGTCAAACTCTACCACCGCGAAAAATTGATCATGATAAAAGAAAAACTTGTAATGATTCTCAAAAGCCTGACGCAACCATTTCTCTTTGGCTAAAATGGATTTCATAGGATAATCATCAACTGCTGGAACCCAGAGAGGATTTCGATGAACATGTGATAACATCAAGTCCCCCATATGGATCATCGTATCTTTCCCCTGTTTGAGCAAGATAATACTGTGGCCATTGCTGTGACCACTTGTGTGAATCATTTGGATTTCTGGAATGACATTGATATACTCTGAGAAAGTCGTCACCTGATCTTGAATCGGTTCCCAATTCTCTCTCAGATAAGTTCCCCGCGTTCGATCATTAGGGTTTCTCATCTCATACCACTCGACATCATTCACAATAATCTTGGCGTTTGGATACTTGGAAACCAACTCTCCTTGATCATTCACACGCGTCAAGCCACCAGAATGATCATGATGCATATGTGTCATCAGCACGATGTCAATATCTTCAGGCGAGAGTCCTAAAAGAGCTAAACTTTCTTCTACCCGACTTTCAGACAAGATTCCTAAGTTGCGCCTTTGTTTATCAGATAATTTTGCTGTATCAAAACTTGCATCTATCAAGTAATTTTTACCCTTGTACTGGATCAAAATGGGATCCGTCAATTCCGCCATCATATTAGCATCATTTGTTGGGTAGTAACGAGACCACACAACTTTCGGAACCGGACCAAAAAGAGTCCCTGCATCCGTCAATTTATCGGCTCCACGTAGCCATGTCAGTTTCATATCATGAAATTGATATTCCTGTAAGGTGAGTTCTGTCATGCTTTACTCCTTTATCCATTGGGCTGCTATTCTTTTACGAATCGAATCCCCAGATTTTCCATAGATTTCAATCGTTTTGGCATCCTTTAGATAACGGTCTATGGGGATGTCATCCAAGGTTTGAAGAGGTCCAATTAATCTAATAATTTCCTCAGAAATCTCAATTGCTACTTTTGTCGTATAAAGTTTAATCTGAGATACAAAGAGAGAATCCGCATTCATCCTGTCTTTGTAGGAGGCAAAGTAAGATTCAGCCGCACACAGCTTAGTATACAAGTCTGCGAATTGATGTTGATAGACTGTCGCATCGA
This sequence comes from Streptococcus oralis, assembly GCF_018448765.2. Classification (GTDB taxonomy): domain Bacteria; phylum Bacillota; class Bacilli; order Lactobacillales; family Streptococcaceae; genus Streptococcus; species Streptococcus oralis_BM. The sequence continues at coordinate 64,544 of NZ_JAHCMC020000001.1, read as the reverse complement.
TTAATGGTTTCCCAAATCTTCTTTTGACCTTTACAAAAGCCAGACCTGTTTCAAAAGCTCCCTCAGAGATACCAATAGAGATTGCGCTTAATCCTAGCTGTAATTTTTTGATAATATCATTTAACTGAGTTTCCCCATTTAGCGTCAATCCTAGCAGACTATCTTCTGGCAATATGACCTGATCAAAAGTTACCGAATTCACAGGCAAACCCTGTAAACCAGGTTTTGCAATATCATCTCCAAAAGCAACTCCCGGTCGAGTCGTATCAACAATGAAAAATCCGTATCCATCTTCTCCGTTAGCTTCCTGAACCTTGGCTAAGATTAACAAAATATCTGTATAGCGGCAATTTGATACAATTGACTTCTTCCCAGTTAAAGACCAACCTGCCTCTGTTTTCCTTGCAGTTGTTTCAATAACCTCCAAGCTGTCCATCAATTTTCCTTCAGAAAATCCCAAGCCAGCTAAGATTTCTCCCCTTACTAAGGGTTCTACATAACGCGATTGTTGTTCCTGACTCCCATATCGTAAAATAGGATAGATACCATAACATGCCTGAGTTAGTAGAACAGCAGAAAAAGCAGGGAAATCTTTTGAAATCAAGCGAATAAAGGTCAAAAACTCGGTTCTCAAAACAGAATCTTGACTATCTAAAAGCAAGGAAAAGATATCAAATTGCTCGATAAACTGATAAAGTAATTCTCTAGGGAACTGTTGTTCATCCTCACAAGACTTGAAATAGTCCCGAATCAACACTTTCACGTCTGCCTTCAATTCTCGCGCCAGCACGTCATTATAGGTCATCGCATTCACCTCATCTTAGTTGTCAGAAAACGGTTGGTAATAATCTTTCAACAATTCTTCATACACATAAGACTCTACTTCATTGTAGGAGTTTTTATAGGGTCTACAAAACCAAATATTAAATGGAATCGGATCCTTGAATCTAACCGCCTTAAAACGACTCTTATCCACAAAATATTCAACCGGCCTTGGCAAAAGGGCAATCAAATCTGTCTGATGAGTTGATTCAACTAGGAAGTCCCAAGTAGAGGAAAGATAAGCAAATTTAGCCTCAATTCGTTGTGAACGAAGTTTTTCTGTCACTAAATCATAAGTCGTAAATGTTTTGTTGAAGGTTGCCAATTCATAACCAGCAATATCAGACCATTCCAACAAGCTTTTCTGAGCCAACGGATGATCCTTATCCATATAAGCAACGTATTCATCCAATTGAATGATATGTTGTTCATATTTTTTAGCATCCAGGCTCGTAGGCTCTATCAGAATAGAGAGATTCAAATCTCCATCAACCATTTTTTGACGAATTTCCTTCCCTCCACCCTCCGTAACCTGGATATGGATATGAGGATTATTTTTCAGAAAATGAGGCAAGGCACTAGCAAAATAAACTCGTAAAATCAAGGACGGAATACCAAAATTAATGGTGCCTTTTTGCTTTTGAGCTTCTATATGGATCATGGAAAGCATTTCTTCATGTCGATTCACAATCTCGGTCGCATAACGATAAATTTTGCGTCCCGCCTCTGTTAAACTTTCTAATCTTCCATTCTTGCGATTGAATAATTGAACCCCTTCAGCTGCTTCAAAATTTGTCACAAATTGACTCAAGGCTGATTGACTAATGTGAATCTTCTTTGCAGCAATGGAAAGGTTGCATCCGCATTCTATGATATTGATGAAATAGTTCATTTGGATAATATCCACTTACCCATCACCTAGCTTTCCTTCACTATTTTAGTAGGTCAATTAGACAACTATTCTAGTGTTTGATAGTTGTCTACTGACTTTCTTATCGAAATAACATTTTGAATACTCCATTTAATGTTGTATATAAATCGCTTACAATACTATCTAGTTTATATCATAACACACTGAGTAAAAAATAGCTCTTTTTTTGCTTAAATCGGCATCGTCTTTAAGTCTTCTGAGACAATGACTTCCCCAGCTGTTTTTTCAAGAACTTCTTCTAATGTCACACCAGGAGCCAACTCTTTCAATAAGAATTTACCATCTTGGAATCCAAAAACAGCTAGTTCTGTTATGACAAGATCCAATACTCCTTTAGCTGATAGAGGCAATGTGCACTCTTTCAGCAGCTTTGACTGTCCATCAACAGTTGTATGTTGGATGGCAGCGATAACTTTTTTAGCACCAACGAGAAGATCCATCGCTCCACCCATACCAGGAGCAAATTTCCCTGGGATAATCCAGTTTGCAATGCTACCTTCTTGGCTGACTTCTAGCGCTCCCAGAACGGTTGCATCCACGTGTCCACCACGAATAATGGCAAAGGAAGTTTGTAGATCAAACAAGGCTGCTCCTGGCAACAATGTAATAGGAGCTCCACCAGAGTTCGCTAAATTGGCATTATAGTTGTCCTTGGTAGGTGTTTCCCCAAATCGAAGAGCACCATTTTCTGCCTGTAAAATGACATTTACACCTTCAGGAATATAATCAGCAGAGGCATTTGGAATCCCAAAACCAAGATTGACCACATCTCCATCTTTAAATTCAAGTGCTACACGTCTTGCGATAATCTCTTTTGCTTTCATTTTACTTCACCCCCGCCAGTTTTTTTGTCTCTGTCCACAAGTCTCCCATCATCTGATGATGCTCTTGTGGTGTCAATCCTTGAACGACATAGTCAACTAGGATACCAGGGATGTAAATATCATTTGGATCAATTTCCCCGACTTCAACCAACTCGTTTGTCTCAACAATGACTGTATCAGCCGCTAGAGCGAGTTGAAGAGAGATGTTTTTAGTAGTCCCATCTAGATAAAGATTACCATATTTATCAGCCTTAGTAGCTTTAATCAAGGCAATATCAATCTTCAATGGATCATAAATCAAATATTCTTTTCCGTTTCGAGTCACTTTTTCGTGCTCATCTTCAAGAATTGTTCCCACACCGGTTGGCGTTAAGACCGCTCCAAGACCCGCTCCCGCAGCATGCAAGCGTTCTACAACCGTTCCCATCGGAGTGAACTCCACTTTCATGAATCCTGAGAAATAATCATGCTGAGCAGCAGCAGATGTCCCTATATGGGCTGCAATGTATTTTGTAACCTGATGGTTTTCACAAAGACGACCAACTCCAACTTCCTTACCGGGTTGAGAGGTTACAACAGACACCAAGGTCAAATCTTGCTGGTTTTGACGAACCAGTTCCTCAATTAACTCAAGTGGTTCTCCCACTCCGAGAAATCCAGAAATACCAACTTTATCTCCTGAATGAATCAAGGAAATAGCTTCAGACAATGTTACAACTTTCATAACCTATCTCCTCTCTCTTATTTACGTTGAAAGACAGCTTTACGTTTTTCAACAAATGCGCGCATTCCTTCAACTTTATCTTCTGTAGAGAAGAGAAGAGCTTCAGCTTCTGTCTCCAAACGAATTGCGTTTTTCAGAGGGAGTTCTGAGCCAACTTGGATAATATGTTTAGCTTTTTCAACTGCTAGCGGGGCATTTTTCATAATCGCTGCCGCCAGCTCTTCTGCTGCAGGCAATAGTTCTTCTGCTGCTACCAACTTGTTAAGAATTCCAAGATCATATGCTTCTTGTCCTTTAACCATTCTAGCAGTAAAGATTAATTCCTTTGTTTTACTAGTACCAATCAAACGAGACATTCTTTGGGTACCTGCAAAACCAGGAATGATTCCCAAGCCAACTTCAGGGAAGCCAACCATTGTCTTGTCATAGCCGATTCGGATATCAGTTGAAAGAGCTAATTCCAAACCGCCTCCCAAAGCATAACCATTCAATACTGAAATAGTTGGCTGGGTCAATTCAGATAAACGGGTAAAGGTGTCGTTCGCATAGGTCATGTATTCATGAGCCTGAATTGGAGACATTTGATCCATCTCTTTAATGTCTGCGCCTGCGACAAATGCTTTCTCCCCTTGACCAGTCACAATGACAACACGAATGTCATCGCTTGCTTCAATTTGGTCTAAAACGAGATTCAAATCCTTTAAGACTTCTGAACTTAAGGCGTTCAAAGCCGATGGACGGTTAATTGTTAGATAGCCAAGACCATTCTTAACCTCTAATAAAACAGTTTTACTCATTGTTCTGCTCCTACTTGATTTATTTTGAGTACAGAGTACAGCGTCAACAAATACCAACACAAAATGTAAGAGCTTACATTTTCATCATAGCCCTTTTTTCTCCATCCGTCTACTTAATCTTTATTTATAGACATATAAGTTCTGCTTATAGGATATGGTCGTCCAATCCATCCTTAAAGTCTTAGGAAAAATAAAAATACCTTATCAAGCCCTTTTAGAGAAAGACACTTGATAAGGTATGTAACTATGAGATCGGATCAAAATCTCATTTTGTAATCGTAATATTGAAAAAGAGGAAATGGCGTTCAGTTTTCTAATCACTAACGTTCAACGATGAGGGCTGTTCCCATCCCTCCTCCGATACAGAGAGTTGCTAAACCAGTTTTAGCATCACGTTTCATCATCTCATGCACCAAAGTGACTAGGATACGGCAACCAGAAGCCCCAATTGGGTGACCGAGAGCAATGGCGCCACCATTGACATTGACAATATCTGTGTTAAAGCCAAGTGTTTTCCCAACCGCACAAGCCTGAGCAGCAAAGGCTTCATTTGACTCAATCAAGTCGAGATCATCAACTGTCAAATTGCCTTTTTCAAGAGCTTTGCGAGTTGCATAAATCGGTCCACATCCCATAATCTTAGGATCCAAACCTGCACTTGCATACGAACGAATGCGAGCAATGACTGGAAGTCCCAATTCTTCAGCTTTTTCAGCACTCATGACCAAGACAGCCGCCGCTCCGTCATTGATACCTGAGGCATTCCCCGCTGTAACAGAACCGTCTTTTTTGAAAACAGGACGTAGCTTAGACAGACTCTCCAAGCTAGCATCTTTTCTAGGAAATTCATCTGTATCAAAGACGATAGGATCGCCTTTACGTTGAGGAATAACCACCGGAACAATCTCTTCCTTAAAGCGTCCAGATTCTATAGCCGCCACTGCTCGTTTCTGTGATTCCAAAGCAAGCGCATCTTGATCATCCCGGCTAATACCATATTCTTCTGCCACATTCTCAGCTGTAATCCCCATATGGTAGTCATTAAAGGCATCAGACAAACCATCCTTAATCATGGTATCTACCACTTTCGAATCTCCCATACGGCCACCCCAACGGAAGCTTGGCAAAACATATGGAGCCTGGCTCATGTTTTCTGCACCACCAGCCACGACAATATCTGCATCTCCACACTTAATCGCTTGAGCAGCTAACTGCACTGCCTTCAAACCAGAACCACAAACCTTGTTAATGGTAAAGGCTGGTATATATTCAGGAAGCCCAGCATGAATACTCATTTGGCGAGCCACGTTTTGGCCTAAACCTGCTCCTAGGACATTCCCCATAATCACTTCATCTACCTGCTCTGGTTTAATATTCGCTTTTTCCAAAGCACTCTTAATTACCAAAGATCCCAAATCAACAGCAGAAACATTCTTCAAGCTCCCACCAAAGGAACCTAAAGGTGTTCGCACTGCCGAAACAATAACTACGTCTTTCATGACTACCTCCATCAGTGTCTAGTAAGTAAAGAAGCCTTCTTTTGTCTTCCGTCCCAATTTTCCTGCTTCGACCATTTTCTTAAGAAGAGGGGCAGGACGGTATTTTTGATCGCCAAACCCTTGGTTTAGGACGCCCATAATAGCCAAACAAACATCCAATCCAATCAAGTCAGCAAGAGCCAAAGGTCCAATAGGATGATTTGCACCAAGTTTCATCGCTTCATCGATTTCCTCGGCACTAGCCACTCCTTCACCTAGAATGTAAATGGCTTCATTGATCATAGGAATCAAAATTCTGTTCACAACAAAACCATAAGAATCTTTAACATCAACTGGTGTTTTACCAATTTTCACTGTCAGTTCACGAACCGCCTGAACCACTTCTTCTGAAGTCTGCAAGGCCTTAATAACCTCTACAAGTTTCATGATTGGGGCAGGATTAAAGAAGTGCATTCCAATCACGCGCTCCTGATGTTTAGTAGCAGCAGCTATATCCGTGATTGACAAAGAGGATGTGTTTGATGCTAAGATAGTTTTAGGATCAGTCAATTCATCCAATTGTTTGAAAATATTCAACTTAATCTCACGATTCTCAGTTGCAGCTTCAATCACCAATTGGACTTGTTTCGCATCTTCATATGAAACAGATGGAAGCAAATTGGCCAATACCTGATCCTTCTCATCCGCAGACATCCGTCCTTTTTCAACTGAACGTTCCAATTGTTTTGTGATATTGTTCAAACCTCTTTGAACAAATTCTTCTTTAATATCGTTTAAGTAAACTGTAAAACCAGCCTGAGCAAATACTTGAGCAATTCCGCTTCCCATTTGACCAGAACCAATAATCATCACCTTAGATATCATTATTTTCTCCTTCTTATTTTACAAAAATCCAGTGCATGAAGCAAGGACGATTGAACAGAAATCCTTCAATCGCCTTTCTGACATTAAACAAAGGCACCTAATCCAGTAATCTCACGACCAACAATCAAGGCATTCACTTCGTGTGAACCTTCATAGGTATAGATTGATTCAGCATCTGCAAAGAAACGAGCAACGTCTGTCTCAAGTGTAATACCATTACCTCCGCAAGTTTCACGAGCAAGGGCAACTGTTTCGCGCATCACCAAGGAATTGTGCATTTTAGCAAGAGCAGAGTTAAGCATCAATTCATTACCTTTCTCTTGCATCTCAGCAATACGAGTTGAATAAGCAATAACTGCTACAGCATTTGCTTGCATACGAGCCAATTTTTCTTGAACAATTTGGAATTTGGCAATTGGACGTTTGAACTGTTCACGATCTTTAGCATATTTAAGAGCTGCAACATACGATCCACAAGTCACTCCCATAGCAATGTGAGCAACGTCCGCGCGAGTGAAGGTCAAGATACGGGCTACATCACCAAAACCATTGATATTTACCAAACGGTCTGAATCTGGAACCTCTACATTCTTCATGGTAATATGGCCATTGCGGATACAACGAAGAGCAATCTTGTGTGGGATTGGTTCTGCATGATATCCAGGAGCTCCCTTACGAACGATAAAGCATTTCACCTTGCCATCCGCAACATCACGAGCAAATACAGGAACAACATCCGCAGTATCTGAACCACCAATCCAGCGTTTTTCACCATTTAGAATCCACTTGTCTCCAACACGTTCTGCAGTAGTCGCAAGTCCTCCAGCAATATCAGAACCTGAAAGAGGTTCAGTTAAAGCGAAGCAACCTTGCCAATCAAATGCAGCTAGTTTTGGAAGAAATTCTTTTTGTTGACGCTCATCACCACCCAAGAGAATTGTGTTGTAGCAAAGTCCGCCATGAACGGTGTAGAATGTTGCAATAGAAGCATCGAAGCGAGCAAGTTCAAGATACAAGAAAGCAATATAAAGTTCAGAAGGTTTCCAGCTACCCTCACGCCCCTCAAACAATTTTGGATTGTTCATAATTTGAGCGCCCTTAGCTACAGCATAGAATTCTTCAAAAGGAAAATCAGGTTTTTCCCAGTATTCATTAATAACCGGACGGAGATGTTTCTCAATCAAACGGCGAGTTTCTTGTAAAACCTCTGCTTCTCCCAAAGTTAGACCATCCGCATAGTGAAAAAGGTCTTCAGGATATAGTTCGCGTAAAATTTCTTCTTTTGTTGCCATAGTTATGACTCCTTTATTTGTTATAAGAGCGCTTACATTTTTGTATTCGCTATTTGTTGACAACCCCATTCTATCCCTTAGGGTATTATTTTGTCTACTTAATAAATATAAACACCCCTATAAGTTCAGATTATAGGGGCTGATTCTGACTGTTTATCAAGGATTTCCTCGTTTTTCTACTCACCTTAGGAACAAGAAAAGTGGTTTACAAATCAGTAAACCACTTTTGTTAGTTATTTCAATTTTATGATTCTCTCACTTCTAACAAACCAACTTCACCGTCTTCACGGCGATACAAAACATTTGTTGTTTGATCTTCTACATCCACATAGATAAAGAAATCATGTCCCAATAAATCCATTTGAAGAAGGGCTTCTTCTAAATCCATTGGCTTCAAATCAATTTGTTTTGAACGAACGACTTTTGGTTGCACAACATTTACATCTTCAACTAGAGCATCTGTAAAGAGTTGACTTGTTGCAACTTTATTTTTATTCTTACGTTCGATTTTAGTCTTATTTTTACGAATCTGACGTTCAATTTTATCTGTTACAAGATCGATAGAACCATACATATCTTGAGAAACATCTTCTGCACGAAGAGTAATAGATCCAAGTGGAATCGTTACTTCAACTTTTGCTGTTTTTTCACGGTAAACTTTCAAATTCACACGTGCATCCAACTCTTGCTCAGGTTGAAAATACTTTTCGATCTTTTCGAGTTTAGAAACTACATAATCACGAATCGCTTCTGTTACTTCTAGGTTTTCACCACGGATACTATATTTAATCATATAAGTACCTTCTTTCTAAACATTTTTGTTTTTCTAACTATATTATAGCGCTTTCATTTTCATTTTGCAAATTTTTTCCTCATCTTACAAGGGAAAAAGTTTTAACATCCAAAGCTCCTGCTTCTTCAAAAAGACGCTTCACACGATTGACAGTTGCCCCTGTTGTATAGATGTCATCAATAACCAAAATTTTCTTAGGAAGAGGGACTTCAGTTTTTATAAAAAATGGAATTTCGGTAGCTAACCTTTCCAAACGGCTTTTAGAAGAACTAGCCTTCTCTTCTCTTTTCCCTAGTAAATCTTGAAAAGAAAATCCTGCTGCCTCAACCAAACCTTCAACCTGGTTGAATCCCCTCTCAAGCAATCTTACAGGACTTAGGGGAATTACAACAAATTGATAACCTCTATACTGTTTCAGCTCCTCAGCAAGAACGGAAGCAAAAACTTTTCTAAGCAAAAAATCGCCATCAAACTTATATTGACTGAAAAAGTCTTTCATAGCTTGATTATAGGTAAAAATCGCCTTATGATCAACCTGCACTCCTTCTTTACACCAAAGTTTACAATCTTGACACTGAGTTGACACCCCTGTTTTCATACAGTTTGGACAATATTTCTCACCAATCTTCTCAAAACTAGAAGCACAAGCTGAGCAAAGATAACTGCAGTCATCTTTCAAAATGAAGAGACTACCAAAAGTTAACTCACTCTTTGTGGTCTGACCACATAATAAACAGTTCATAACCCCGCCTCCTTGTTCATTTGTTTGATTTCCTTGATTGCCTTCTTGATGGAAGCATTTAATCCATCATGAAAGAAGAGCAACTCACCAGTTGGTCTGTCCATACTACGCCCAACTCGACCACCAATCTGAATCAAGCTAGACTTGGTAAAGAGCCTATGATTAGCTTCTACTACGAAAACATCTACACAAGGGAAGGTAACCCCACGTTCCAAGATTGTCGTACTAATTAGTATTGTTAGTTCTCCATCTCGAAAAGCTTGCACCTGCTCTAATCGATTTTCTGTGACAGAGGACACAAAGCCGATAGTTTCATTCGGAAACTGTTCCTGCAATATTTCTTTTAGTTTCTCGCCTTTTTTAATTTCTGATGCAAAAATCAGCAAGGGATAACCTGTTCTTCTCTGTTTCTCAATGTAGATCTTTAACTTGGATGACAACTGACTCTTATCTAAATAACGATTAAAATCCGATAACCAAACTGGCTTTGGAATAATCAATGGATTTCCATGAAACCGTCTCGGCAAGCTTAATCGTTTTAATTCTCCTGTGCGAACCTTCCTATCTAAATCATCTGTAGAAGTTGCTGTAAGGAATATCCTTACTCCATCCTCCTTTACACTATTCTTTACAGCATAGTAAAGCATAGTGTTGTCAACATAAGGAAAGGCATCTACCTCATCCACTATCAGCAAATCAAAAGCATGATGAAATTTTAATAGCTGATGAGTTGTCGCAACTACTAAGGGAGTTCGAAAATAGGGCTCTGATTCGCCATGGAGTAACGCTATATCGCAAGCAAAGTCATTCTGCAGTCGCTTATACAGTTCCAAACATACATCAATTCGAGGACTGGCCAAACAAACTGCACCACCATCATCAATCACTTTGGACACAACTTGATAAATCATCTCTGTCTTTCCAGCTCCTGTCACAGCATGAACTAAAGTCGGTTCTTTCTTTTTGACTGCTCGAATCAACCCCTCTGATACCTTTTCCTGAAAAGGGGTTAACTGACCACGCCATTTGAGAACATCTTGCTTTGGAAAATCTTCCTGCGAAAAATAGTATAAGGCTTGATCACTCCTGACTCGTTTCATCAGCAAACACTCCCTACAATAGTAGGCACCAATAGGCAAATACCATTCTTCTAGAATCGAACTATTACAACGTTGACAAAACAGTTTCCCCTTCTCTTTTCTCATTGCTGGCAGTCTCACTGCTACCTGTCGTTCTTCTTCAGTTAATTCTTTCTCAGTAAACAAGCGACCGAGGTAATTTGGATTTACTTTCATACTTTAATATTCGTAAAAATATAGCGCTTTAGGTAATTTTTTAGTACAATTAAATCATGGAATTTAGAACAATTAAAGAGGATGGGCAGGCCCAAGAAGAAATCAAAAAATCCCGTTTTATCTGCCATGTCAAGCGTATTTATAGCGAAGAAGAGGCTCGTGACTTTATCACTGCTATCAAAAAAGAACACTATAAAGCCACCCATAACTGCTCTGCTTTTATTGTAGGGGAACGTAGTGAAATCAAGCGTACGAGTGATGATGGGGAGCCTAGTGGTACTGCTGGAGTCCCTATGCTCGGAGTCTTAGAAAATCATAATCTTACGAATGTCTGCGTAGTGGTTACTCGCTATTTTGGTGGCATCAAACTAGGTGCTGGTGGTTTGATCCGTGCTTATGCAGGTAGTGTGGCCTTGGCTGTCAAAGAAATTGGCATTATTGAAATCAAAGAGCAGGCTGGCATAGCCATTCAGATGTCTTACACTCAGTATCAAGAATATGGCAATTTCCTTAGGGAACATAAACTCACGGAAATCGAGACAAACTTTACAGATCAAATTGATACTATAATTTATGTTGATAAAGAAGAGAAAGAAAATATCAAGGCTGCTCTTGTTGAGTTCTTTAATGGGAAGGTTACTTTAACGGATCAAGGTTTACGAGAAGTTGAAGTTCCTGTAAACTTAGTGTAAATAAAAGAGAAATACATGGCGTTTGGAAAATTTATTCAAGAACTTGCTGGAAACTTTAGCGAGGAAAACAAAGAGACTCTTATTAAAGAATATGGACAATACCTACTAGAAAATGAAGAAATTCAAAGCGGGTATAAACTTATTCGTGATTCAATTATCTTTACAAATATCCGTATCATCTTTACAGATAAGCAAGGTGCTACTGGTCGCAAGATGTCTGTTAAGTCACTCTTTTTGATGAACATTGTTAACGTTGAAATGGAAACTGCGGGAGCAGGTATAGACGATAGTGAGATTACAATTCCTTATTTAGAAAATGTCTTTCTAAAAGCACATAATGAGCATCTGAGTTTCCATAAATTTGAATTTCCTAAAAAAACGGACATCCTCCCTCTTTACACCTATTTATTAGAATTGGCTTATCACAATCGATTAAAAATTAATGGCTTAGACCTTTGATATAAAAAAATCCTATCACTTCGATAGGATTTCTATATTTTACAAATAGCCTAGAGCACGTTATACTAGTATCATCTTATACAAAGAGGTATATCTATGACTATCTACAATAATATTACTGAACTAATCGGTCAAACTCCAATTGTTAAACTCAACAATATCGTTCCAGAGGGTGCTGCAGATGTTTATGTAAAACTTGAAGCTTTTAACCCTGGATCGTCAGTAAAAGACCGTATTGCCCTTAGTATGATTGGAAAAGCGGAACAAGATGGCATTCTAAAACCCGGTGCTACTATTGTTGAAGCAACAAGTGGGAATACCGGAATCGGACTTTCTTGGGTTGGTGCTGCTAAAGGATATAAAGTTGTTATCGTCATGCCTGAAACGATGAGTGTGGAACGACGTAAGATCATCCAAGCTTATGGTGCTGAACTCGTCCTTACTCCTGGTAGCGAGGGAATGAAAGGGGCTATCGCCAAAGCTCAAGAAATCGCAGCTAAACGCGACGGATTCCTTCCCCTCCAGTTTAATAACCCAGCTAATCCAGAAGTGCACGAAAGAACAACAGGAGCTGAAATTCTAGCTGCTTTCGGTTCTGATGGACTAGATGCTTTTGTGGGTGGTGTCGGTACTGGTGGAACGATCTCAGGTGTTTCTCATGCACTTAAAGCAGCAAATTCTAACATTCAAGTTTTTGCAGTTGAAGCTGATGAATCTGCGATTTTGTCTGGTGAAAAACCAGGACCTCACAAAATTCAAGGTATCTCAGCTGGATTTATTCCTGATATACTTGATACAAAGGCCTATGATGGTATCGTCCGTGTAACATCAGACGATGCTCTCGCACTTGGCCGTGAGATTGGTGGAAAAGAAGGCTTCCTTGTTGGGATTTCTTCAGCTGCAGCAATTTACGGGGCAATTGAGGTTGCCAAGAAATTAGGTATAGGAAAGAAAGTCCTTGCTTTAGCACCAGATAACGGTGAACGTTATCTGTCTACAGCACTCTATGAATTTGAAGTGTAGTCTCCTAAATGCACTTAGCCCTTATTAAAGGGCTTTTTATATACTCATATAGAGCCTATTCTCTAAAACAAAGTTTTGGGGCAGATAAAGGCTTGTTGGGGTTACAAGAGATGTGATCTGAGAGGTAAGCGTCAAGTGAGAATTGACATGGGATTCGTACTCATGGCCAATAACCTCTTAAAATACAATAAGAGAAGGAGTCAAAATTAAAAAGCTAGAATTCCGCAATTAGAAATCTCTAGCTTTTTTGTCTCAGATTCTTTAGTTATTCAAAGCTGCTGCCATTGTAGCTGCAACTTCAGCTTCAAAATCATTTGCAGCTTTTTCGATACCTTCACCAACTTCAAAGCGAGCGAACTCAACTACTGAAGCATTTACTGATTCAAGGTAAGCTTCAACTGTCTTACTGTCATCCATGATGTAGACTTGTGCAAGAAGTGTGTATGCTTGGTCAACTTTAGTGTTGTCAAGCATGAAGCGATCCATTTTACCTGGGATGATTTTGTCCCAGATTTTTTCGGGTTTGCCTTCTGCAACCAATTCAGCTTTGATATCTTCTTCAGCTTGAGTAATCACTTCATCAGTCAATTGAGCTTTTGATCCATATTTCAAGTGTGGAAGAGCTGGTTTACCAACCATTGCACGGCTATCATTATCTTGGTCAATCACGTGGTTCAATTGTGCCAACTCATCTTTAACGAACTGCTCATCCAATTCTTTGTAAGAAAGAACTGTTGGTTTCATCGCAGCGATATGCATTGAGATTTGTTTAGCAAGTGCCTCATCTCCACCTTCGATGACAGAGATAACACCGATACGTCCACCATTGTGTTGGTATGCTCCAAAGTGTTGTGCATCTGTTTTTTCAAGCAAAGCAAAACGACGGAATGAGATTTTTTCACCGATTGTAGCTGTTGCAGATACATAGGCTGCTTCAAGAGTTTCACCTGAAGGCATTGTCAAGGCAAGAGCTTCTTCGTTGTTAGCTGGTTTTCCTTCAGCAATTACTTTAGCTGTAGCATTTACCAACTCAACGAATTGAGCATTTTTTGCAACGAAGTCAGTTTCAGCATTTACTTCAACTACTGCTGCAACGTTACCGTTAACAAATACACCAGTCAAACCCTCAGCTGCAACACGGTCAGCTTTCTTAGCTGCCTTAGCCATACCTTTTTCGCGAAGCAATTCGATTGCTTTTTCGATATCACCTTCAACTTCAACCAATGCTTTCTTAGCGTCCATAACACCAGCACCAGATTTTTCACGCAACTCTTTAACAAGTTTAGCTGTAATTTCTGCCATTTTGATTCTCCTATATTTTTTAAAAATAGGAGAGCCGGGCTAAGCCCCGCCCTCCTAGGTAATGATTACTTATTTGAATTAAGCGTTGTCGCCTTCTACAACTTCAACGATTTCTTCGATTGAGTCAGCTTGAGCTTCTGAAGCTGCAAATTCAGCTTCAACTGCTGTCGCGTCTTCGCCTTGACGTCCTTCGATGATAGCGTCAGCCAATTTAGCTGTGATTAATTTAACCGCGCGGATAGCATCATCGTTAGCTGGGATGATTACATCGATATCGTCTGGATCAGTGTTTGTGTCAACCATCGCTACAACTGGGATTCCCAATTTTTTAGCTTCTTTAACAGCGATTTGTTCTTTATGTGGGTCAACTACGTACATTACATCTGGGATACGAGGCATGTCTTCGATACCACCCAAGAATTTTTCAAGACGTGCACGTTGTTTGTTAAGAAGTGCAACTTCTTTCTTAGGAAGAACATCAAAGATTCCTTCTTCTTCCATGCGTTTGATTTCTTTCAAACGAGCAATACGTTTTTGGATAGTTCCCCAGTTAGTAAGAGTTCCACCCAACCAACGGTGGTTGATGTAGTATTGACCTGAACGTTCTGCTTCTTCCTTAACAGCATCAGCAGCTTGTTTCTTAGTACCAACAAACAATACAACTGCATCGTTAGCTGCAGCATCACGCATGAAGTCGTATGCTTGGTCAGCGTATTTTACAGTTTGTTGCAAGTCGATAACGTGGATTCCGTTACGTTCAGTGAAGATGTACTTAGCCATCTTAGGGTTCCAGCGACGAGTTTGGTGACCAAAGTGTACACCAGCCTCAAGAAGTTGTTTCATTGAAATTACTGCCATGAGTATTTCTCCTTTTTGTTTTTTTCCTCTTCTTGATTTCAACTTGCAAAACGACCCGAGGGCAACAGTTTCACAATTCATCAAGAATGAGTATTATCGTTTACACGACAAGTTTCATTCTACCACATTTTAGCGATATTTTCAAGTGATTTTGATGGATTTCTGTCTTACTCTCGATTAAAAATAATAAAAGAGACTCAAATCGAGCCTCTTCGTTTCATTCATTAGTTTGGATAAATGTAAGTAACATAACCTTCAGATGTTGTAGTTGGGTTGAACCATCCACGTTTGTTACCGATTGTACGATCTCCACCATAGTTTGATTCTGATACTTGAATGCTAGTTGATGATGAAACTGCTGTAACAACCGCTACGTGTCCATAGCCACCATCATTCCAACATGCAATCGCACCAACTTGTGGTTGAGAACCAGTACGGAAACCTGCAGCTGCTGCACTTGTAGCCCACTGTGCTCCGTTACCCCAGTAATCTCCAGCCCAAGGTGCTAATGTTTTAGCTCCCCAAGTACATTCACCAGTTGGATAACTTGAAGCATTTGTACTGTATGTTGGACGTTGTCTAGTAGGAGTCGGAGTAGGTGTAGGTGCTGGAGTGTAGCTTGAGTCCTCGTCGTCAGATGCTGATGCTGACGTTGATGTAGATGTAGATGTAGATGTTGCTTGCACTTGAGCTGAGAAACTTGTGTTTCCAGAAGCAACAACTGATTGTTGTTGACTTGTTTGACGTGCTTTATAAGCTGCCTCTGCTTCAGCTGCTGCTTTCGCTTCTGCCTCTGCTGCTGCTTTTTGTTCCAACAAGGTAGCTTTCTCGCCTTCTGCAGTAGCTTTCTCTGCAGCAAGGTTCAACTCAGCAACTTTTAACTCCGCCTGTTTTGTTGTCAATGTCTGTGCATCGTCAGCAAGCGTTTGTTGGTTCGCAATGACAGTATTGATTGCTTCATTATTTGCGACTTGTTTTTCTGAAATTGATTTTTTATCAGCTTTTTGTTGCTCTAACATTTTGTTGTTAGCCGATACAATCTCGCTCATAGCCGCAACACGGGAAATAGCTTCTGTAATTGATTTTGAATTTACAATTGTGTTGATATAGCTAGTTGCAGCACCGTTTGTTTGTGCGCTACGTGCTTGTTTTTCCAAAGATTCATTACGAGCAACAATATTCTTAGAGAGCTCTGTAATTTCTCCTTCAAGTTTTTTAGATTCCGCTTGTAGTGTTTCATTTTCAACTTGCAAGTTTGTTTGCTGTGTTTGAATGGCTGTAACTTGCGTTTGGATTTCATCTACCTGTTTTTGAGCTTCTTTTTGTTGAGCTGTCAAGTCACTAATTTTACTATCTTGAGCAGCAATTTTTTCATCAGTTGTTTCAGCGTGAACAGTTGTTAACACTGCCACTTGAGACACTAATACTGTACTTAATAAAAGTGACGCTAAGATTTTTTTCTTCATATTGTGTAGATACTCCTTCTATTTAAGACATTACTAGTATACCAAAAAAAGACATAATAAATATTACGCCTTTGTTACATTTTTATTTCTTTCTTATAGATAATATTTTTCAAAAATATACTGGAAAATCACCATCCACAAAAAGTTTAAAATCATTGATGGAACAAGACTGTAAACAATGAAAACTGGCATTGATTCTACTGTCAGTCCCATAGCAAGGGCCAGGAGATAACTACCCATATCAAATAGGAAGCTCATCACAACTATTGTTAACATTCTCGTCCAACGGTTCAACAAAGTCACACTATTAAACTTGTGAAGTGAGGCACCTATCAAGATAAATAAAAGTGTCGCAATTCCTATCAAGTGGAAAAAATAGATATCGTACACCAAACCTGCCATACAGCAATAAGCTAGATAGAAGTATTCTGATACCTCAATTGTCTCAAACAAGAGAAATAAAAACAGGAAATGACTGGCTAAGTGAAAATGTGGATAAAAGGATTCTACTAATTGACCAATATGTGCATCAATTAGCACAAGAAAAGGAAGTAAAAAGAAAATACCAACTTGTTTTAACAGTCTCATTGCTAATTCCCCACTAACTCTACCACATGAAGATCTTTAGTATCAGCACTTAACTTTACTGTTACCTCTCGTGTTAGATAATCACTGCTATGAGTTGTAGCAACAACCTCTCCAACAGGAATATCCTTAACATTAAAGTTTCCAAGCCCCCCTGTAGTCACCCTATCTCCGGCACTAATGTCGTTGTTACTGTTTAATTGACTAATTTTAAGAAGTTCGGTTTCTTTGTCATAACCAACGATAATTCCGTAAATTTCAGTAGAACCATGCAAGATTTTAACGGAAATTTTATCCGAATTTTCGGTATTTGTCAACAGGTTGACAGTCGTTGAATGATCCTCCACTTTTGAAACACTGCCAATCAAGCCCCCATTTGCAATGGCCAACATATTTTCAGAAGCACCCTTTGAACTTCCTACATCTATCGTTAACTCTTGCTTCCAAAATACCGGTGAACGCGTAATTACATCTGCTGCTATGTTTTTTGTAGCCTGCAATTTTGACTTCATATCCAGCAACTGACGTAGTTGTTCATTTTCATTTTTTAAACTTTCTGATTGATTAGATTCTACCTCTAGTTGATAGAGCTGTTTTTTTAGACTTTCGTTTTCATTGTAAGTCCGCGTCAAATGTCCCAAATCTGATTTGAAAGTATCAAACCACTGAAAGGGTTTTTGGACAATTCTATCTACTAAGGAAATCCCATCTCCTAGTTTCGTCACAATAGCGCTTGAATAGGTTGTCACTAATAGTACAGAAACTGCCAGAACTGTGACAAAAACGATGATTAGATATTTTGATTTTTTAAAACGGTTCATATTCCTACCTTTATACTAAAAATCTGCTACAGTGAGCTTCTTATCAATCCTACAAACCTGCTAAGATTTTAAGAAAAATAAGAAACATCCCAGTGCCAAAATCACAAGAATTGCCAGTGTATCCTTTTGACTCCATCTCAACTGTCTATACTGACTTCTACCCTTTCCTCCCTGATAGCCACGTGCTTCCATGGCTATTGCCAATGAATCTGCACGCTTTAAGCTCGTCGCAAAAAGAGGAATTAAAATTGGAATCATAGCCTTTACTTTTTGAACGATGCTTCCCTCGCCAAAGTCAACTCCACGAGCTTTTTGAGCATTCATAATTCTCGTCGTGTCATCCATCAAAGTTGGAACAAAACGCAAACTCATTGATAACATCAGACCAATTTCATGAACGGGAACTTTCACGCGTTTCAACGGTGCTAAAAGAGCTTCAACTGCAGCTGCCAGGCTCAAAGGCATGGTCGTTAAGGTTAGCAAGGTTGAAAAGAAAATAATCAACACAAAACGACAGAAAATGATTCCCGCTTGTTGCAAAGCATAATCCGTTATTCTTATAAAAGAAAACTCAAATAGGACATTTCCACTTGAAATGAAAAAGAGCTGAAAAAGAGTCGTAAAAGCAATCAGGAAGAACATGGATTTTAATCCCTGAACAAAAAATGAGAGGGAAACGCCCGACAAAGCGATAAATATACCTGTCGCTACAAAAAGAATGAGATTAGCGAGAGGATTATTGGCCCAAAATACAATCAAAATCAACAGGATCATAGCGAGCAATTTACTACGGGGATCCAAGCGATGAATGATGGAATCTCCTGGTATATAACGTCCTAAAATCATACTATCCATTTAGCGACTCCTTAAACTCCTCTATCTTGATTGGCAGTTTTTTAAAAGCTACACCCCTATCCGCCAAACGTTTACAAAAGGCTGTGATTTTAGGCACACCTAACTGTACTTTTTCCATAGAGGCTACATCTTGGAAAACTTCGCACGGTTTGCCACTTTTGACCAAACGCCCCTTTTCCATAACATAGACCTGATCAGCATATGCAGCTACATCATCCATCAAATGCGTTACCAGAACGATTGTCATTCCAGAAAGGTGGAGTTTTTTAAACAAGGTCATCAATTCTTTTCTGCCCAAAGGATCTAGCCCTGCTGTCGGCTCATCCAAAACTAAGACAGTTGGCTCCATGGCCAGCATACCTGCTATAGCCACACGTCTCATTTGGCCACCCGAAAGTTCAAAAGGACTGCGCTCAAAGAGTGACTCATCGATACCTACCAAGGCTAACTTTTCACGCGCAATTTTCTTGGCCTCTTCCTCAGAAACTCCAAAATTTTGCGGTCCAAACGCAACATCTTTCAAAACAGTCTCTTCAAAAATTTGATTTTCAGCAAATTGAAACACTAGACCAACCTGCTTTCGAATCTGACGAATTTCTTTATTGGTTGATGTAGAGGTAATGACGGTATCAAAAACTTGAACAGAACCCTTACTTGGTACCAATAGGCCATTTAAAAGCTGTAAAATCGTTGATTTCCCACTACCTGTGTGCCCTACTAAAGCTGTATAGGAGCCGTCCTCAATCGTCAAGGAAACATCAGTCAAGGCTGATGAAGATAGGGGGGTCCCCTCTTGATAAGTAAAGCTCACATTTTCTAGAGTAATTCCCATAACTTGTCCTCTAGCTCTCCTTCTGTCAAATAGCCATCCGGCAACTGATAACCAGTCTCTCTCAAAGATTCTTTCAATTGATTAGCAAAAGGCTCATCTAACCCTATCTGGTCAAGGTCATCCCGAGAAAAAAGTTCTCTTGGGCTACTGGTTGACTCCACTTGGCCTTTTTTCATGACCAAGACACGGTCACTCATCGCAACTTCCTCTAAATCATGTGTAATGGAGACGACTGTCATCTGGTGATCTTTTCGAATCTCTTGAACTGTCTGAATCAGTTCTCTGCGTCCCTCAGGATCCAACATACTTGTAGCCTCGTCCAGAATTAAAATAGCAGGTCTCAAGGCAACAACTCCTGCAATAGCCACCCGTTGTTTTTGTCCACCAGATAAACGAGCTGGTTCTCTCTTCTTAAAGTCCAGCATACCTACCAACTCCAAAGATTCAGCCACTCTCTTCTTCATTTCTTCACGAGGAAGTCCCTGATTTTCTAGGCCAAAGGCAACATCATCTTCAACAGTTGCCCCCACAAATTGGTTATCTGGATTTTGAAAAACCATACCAATTTGACGGCGTAGGTCCCAAACATTCTCAGAGGACAGCAATTGCCCATCTATCCAGATTTCCCCAGACTCTGCTTCAAGCAATCCATCAATCAAACGGATAGTTGTCGATTTCCCACTCCCGTTATGACCTACAATCGAAAGCCATTCTCCCCGTTTCACGTGAAACGAGACATTATTAACGTCATAATGTTCCTGGTCTTCCTTGTAACGAAAAGACAGATTTTTTACTTCAATAATCGATTTCATTTCGAACCAAATGTCCCTTTGAATACATGAGCGCTACCCTTGAAATAATCATAGCCAGAGTAGATAGTGAAAAACAAAGCGATATAAAGCAACAGCTGACCAATTAAATTCCAATGTAAGAGCAAAAAGATAATGGCAAACATCTGACTAAAGGTCTTGATTTTCCCTGGCATCGCTGCTGCTAGAACTGTCCCTCCCGTCTCAACAAGCAACAAGCGCAAGCCTGTCACCGCAAGTTCACGACAGATGATAATAGCAACAACCCAAGCTGGAGCCATACCCAACTCAATCAACATGATAAAAGCTGACATAACCAACAGCTTATCCGCCATCGGATCTGCAAATTTTCCAAAGTTGCTAACTACATTCCATTTACGAGCAAGGTAGCCATCAAGATAATCCGTTATACTAGCAACTGCAAAGATGATCGCTGCCAGCAAATGACTTCCTTGTGAATGGCCCAAAGTCAAAATAAGAATAAAGAGAGGTATAAAGAGAATTCTACCAATAGTTAATACATTAGGAATTTGTTCTTTTTTCATTGATTTTTCCTTAATCTGTAGTAAATGTAAGTGTTACAGTTCCAGTCTGAGTTGTCAGCTTCGAAGTATCAATCGTTTGATTGTCCACAGTCACAGTAACTCCCTTTACCACACCCAAAGTAATAGTTACAGAATCTTTCGTTGAAACTGTTGTTTTTGCATTCTTATTGTCTGCGGATAGTGTCACACCACCCTCCAGCTCACTTCCTGAAACACTTACCCAGCTAGTCGTATCTGAAACTGCCAGCTGAACAGTAGCTGTTTCCTTACTCGTTTTATACCGAGCTTCAATGCGGTTTCCTTCGCCTGACACTGTAATAGTTGATTCCGTAGTAGAAGATGAGCTAGACGTCTGACTACTAGAAGATGAACTAGATGAGGTTGTGGAACTAGTTGAGCTCACAACACTATAAATAGCTGAAGAGGAACTTGGCTGAGTTTGGATGTAGTTCCAAACATAGTAAGTCACAAAAATTAAAATCGACAAAGCAAATAGAACGAAATAAAACAAGGGGAGATAAGACGTTTTTTTCTTATTTGATCGTCTGCGACCAGACAAGTCTTCTTCATCGACATCTACCTCTTCATAAGTGATCATACTACCTGAATCATATGCATCCAAAACAATTCTTTCATCCAACTCTACTGCCCAGGCATATTTTCTTAAAAAAGAACGAGCGTAGAAGGTGCTAGGAAGTTGATCGAAATCATCCGCCTCCATAGCTTCTAGAAAATGCAACTGAATTTCAGTTTTTTCCTGCAATTCTTCTAAACTCAATCCCTGGTTAATTCTAGCTAAACGTAGAACCTCGCCAATTGTTTTTTTTCTCATACGTACCATTCCTTCTTTCTAGTATTAGTCATCTTTTAAGCTGGAAAGATTGTAAAATCAACTAGACCACCATTATCAATCAAACGATGTCCAGCTTCTAGAACATCCTCCAAAGTAATTTCCTGTAAAATTTTCGGAAAATCAAAAATTGTTTCTCCGCGATCCATAGGATCGTATTGAGTTGCAATAAATTCCAAGGAGTTCATACTACTGAAAAATTCTCCAAACATCTCACTCTTAACAAGATCGAGATGCTCCTCAGTAATATCTGCATCACTACTAAACTGACGAATCGCTTTCCGAAATTGGTGCGACAAAGAAACAGGTTCCTTGGTATCCATCGTCAATATCACAAAATGAAAGCGACTATTTACCTCAACCTCTAGTGACAATGACGCATCTAACTTCCCTGTCTCGTATAACTTTTGAAAACGATCTGAGGTCCAGCCAAACATCATCGTAAATAGCAATTTCAATAAAATATTGTAACGATAAGACTCCTCTTCCGTTATTTGACCAGTTCCTCTAATAGCAACAGCAAGTTTGGGTGAAGAAACTTCCATCCGAAGACTATCTGTTTGCTTCACAGGCTGCAAAGGTAGTTTCTCTTTTGTAACTGTAAACTGTTCTAAAGTCTTCTTTTCCTTTTTCGAAAAGTATTCCTCTACAACTTTTACATCAATATTTCCAACCAAAAACAATGACATATTGACAGGTTTGTAAAACTCTGTAAAGTTCTCTTTTAAATTTGAAACTTGAATCTCAGAAATTGATTTTTCACTTCCAACAATATCTGTTGCTAAAGGAGTATCAGGATAAAGGTTGGCTAATGTTGCAAAAAATAAACGTGAGTCTGGATCGTCTTGGTACATCTCTCGTTCTTGCTGGATAATAGCCTGTTCTCTCAAAACAGACTCTTCTGTAAAATGAACATCTCCGACTAACTTATTTAGCAAATCTAAATTCTCTAATAGATGGTCAATTGTTGAAAAAAGATAGCTGGTCTTAGTAAAGCTTGTAAAGGCATTACTGTCTGCACCTAATCGAGTAAAAGCTGCCATCATATCCTCAGAATTTTCTCTTTCAAACAATTTATGTTCAAGAAAATGTTCAATTCCTGCTGGATGATGACGTAAACCTTTGTCTAAACTTGTATAAGTTGCATCTACGGAACCAAATTGAACCGTTACAATCCCATAAACCTCATTGAAATCTTGTTTAGGGAGTAAAGAAACTGTCAATCCATTTGACAATTGTGTTTTGTAGACTGTTTCCTTTACAGCAGGATAGTATTTTTCTTCAAAAATAGCCTTTGTCATTCTACTCCTTCCATAAAGTAAATCGCTTGTAACTTCAAACTGTTGGCAGCTTTACATACAGCTTCTTTATCAACACTCTCTAATTTTGCCACCAATCGATCCATATCAAAGCTTGATTTCCCCAATAGAGCATTCAAATAGGCTCTTTCAACCAGGGTCTGTTGATTATCTTGAGCCATCAACAAAGATCGTCGAATCATCTCCTTGGTTTGTTCAAGTTCAAAATCTGTAAAGTTGCCCTTTTTCAGATCTAGCAATTGATGATTCATCATTTTTCTAGCCCGATTTCGATTTTCTCTATCAATACCCGCATACATCCTTAACAGACCACTAAACAAATCCAATTGACTAGAGACTGTATAGGCTATTCCAGCATTTTCACGAACATTTGCAAAGAGTTTCGAATGTGCAAATTCACCCAACAGACCATTCATGACAAGCATGGGCAAATGCTCATCATCGCCATATTTTACAGGAGAATGATAGCCCATTTCCAAAATAGATTGCCCAACATTTCTCTGAACCATTCCTTCTTGTAGAACATTCGAATAAGACTGATGGTACTGGATAGTAACATCGCCCTTTCTAGCTGTGAAGGGCAATGATTTCAGCGATTCTGTAATTTCTACTTCATTAAAATCACCTAAGAAAAAGAAATCAATTCGATCATTTTTCAGAGCATCTTGAAAGCAAGTGTAGCTACTTTTTGGAGACTCATTTGAAATGCTATTTCGTAAATCATTGTATCTCAATTGAAGACGCTCATCATGGAAGAACAAGCTATCCAACTCCTTATGAGCAAAATAAAATGAATCATCCATATCAATAGCTAAACTAGCCAATAACTGTTTTCTTTCAATTTCAAATAGGGCTGGCTCAAAAGCACCATCTTGAGCTAAGGGAGCAAATAAAGTCTGTTTCACTAATTCCAAAATTCGAGAAGTCAAGACATTCTTTTTACTTAGAAAATCATCCCTCACATAGGTAAACGTTAGGTCAAGAATATGTGCCTGTCCCCTACGATAAGCACTTGTGGAAATATCTGTTCCATATAAACTTGCCAAGTATCTGCAAAATGCTTGTGATGTGGGATAAGCTTGATTTGCCGTCTCCAACATACTCGCACTTAACATGCGTCCTGCTATTGTCTCAAGAGATAAGGGAGCAGTAAAACGAATAGTGATTTTATTTGTTTTAAACTTTTTGGATTGAACAAAATGTGCTGAAATTCCAGACACTAATTCCATACCTTACCTCCTTACATATAGAGTTCTATTATACCACGAAAATCAAAATTTTTCTTGTTCTCTTTATACCTTTAAAGAGTAAAACCGTTTTCATTTTAGCTAACTTTCCTCCAGCTATTTCAAGGAAAATATGGTATAATACCAAAGATTGAGGTGAATTATGGAATACAAATTATTTGAAGAATTTATTACGCTCCAAGCCCTCCTAAAAGAACTTGGAATTATACAAAGCGGTGGTGCTATCAAATCCTTTTTAATAGATCATCAAGTTTATTTTAATGGTGAGTTAGAAAGTAGACGTGGGAAAAAAATCCGTATTGGAGATACGATTGACATTCCCGATTTAAAGATTGACATCACCTTGACAAAACCAAGTTTAAAAGAGCAAGAAGAGTATCAAGCAGATAAGATTGAGAAAGAGCGAATTGCTAAACTTGTCAAAGAGATGAATAAAGGTGTCAAGAAAGAAAAACAAAAAACTTCTTCATCACCTAAAACCAAACAAGTTCCACGTTTTCCAGGAAGATAACCATGTGGCTCCAACATTTAACAATTAAAACCTTTCGAAACTACAAAGAGGCAAAAATTGATTTCAATCCAAAATTAAATGTCTTTCTAGGTCAAAATGCACAAGGAAAAACCAATATTCTAGAAGCAATCTATTTCTTAGCCTTGACACGTAGTCATCGGACTCGTACAGATAAAAATCTCATTCATTTTGATGACGAGCAACTTCATCTTTCTGGCTTGCTACAGAAAAAAACAGGCTCTATCCCTCTAGAAATTGAGTTAACACCAAAAGGGCGTGTGACTAAAGTCAATCACTTAAAACAAGCCCGCCTCTCAGACTACATCGGACACATGAATGTTGTTCTCTTCGCACCTGAAGATCTCCAGCTAATTAAAGGAGCACCTTCTGTCCGTCGAAAATTTATAGACATTGAACTGGGACAAATTAAACCAATCTACTTGTCAGACCTATCAAACTATAACCATATACTCAAACAAAGAAATACCTACCTAAAATCCAGCCAGAAGATTGATGAAACATTTCTGTCAGTCTTAGATGATCAGTTAGTAGAGTATGGTTGTCGCGTTATAAAGCATCGGATAAAATTCATTAAAGACTTAGAGAAATTTGGTCAAACAAAACACTTAGAAATATCAAATAAATTAGAAGAGTTGTCAATATCTTATCAATCGTCTGTCAACTTCACTGATGAAGAGCAGCTAACGAACTCTTTTAAAATGGCTTTAGAGAAAAGCAGATCCAGAGACTTATTTAAAAAGAATACTGGAGTTGGCCCTCATCGAGATGACATTGCTTTCTATATCAATGGTATGGATGCTAGTTTTGGAAGCCAAGGTCAACATCGTAGTCTTGTACTTTCTATCAAACTAGCAGAGATTGAGCTAATGGAAAGTATTACCAACGAGTCTCCGATACTACTACTTGATGATGTTATGAGCGAACTTGACAACACTAGACAACTAAAATTATTAGAAACGATTTCTCAATCTATCCAAACCTTTATCACCACAACAAGTTTAGATCACTTGCAAAATTTACCAGATAATCTTACTATCTTCAATATCCAAAGTGGTCAGATATCTGTAAAATAAGTTGACACTGTTGTAAACAAAAAGAACTCCTAAATTTCAGGAGTTCTTTTTGTTTACATAGAATAGTTTGGTGCTTCATTAGTGATTTGTACATCATGAGGATGACTTTCTTTTAGACCAGCCCCAGACATTTCAATGAATTGAGCATTATCGTGTAGTTCTTTAAGGTTAGCTGCACCGCAGTAACCCATACCAGAGCGAATACCACCAATCATTTGGAAAACGATATCAGCTACAGCACCTTTATAAGCAACACGACCTTCAATTCCTTCTGGAACGAGTTTGTTTGCTTCATTAACAGAACCTTGGAAGTAACGGTCACTTGAACCTTTCTTCATTGCAGCGATTGATCCCATACCACGGTAAGTTTTGAACTTACGTCCTTGGAAGATTTCCGTTTCACCTGGCGCTTCATCTGTTCCAGCAAACATTGACCCAAGCATAACTGCATTTCCACCTGCAGCAAGGGCTTTTACAATATCTCCAGAATACTTGATTCCACCATCAGCGATGATTGTTTTGCCATATTCATGCGCAACTGCTGCTGCATCATAGATTGCTGTAACTTGTGGTACACCAACACCTGCAATCACACGAGTGGTACAGATAGAACCTGGTCCAATTCCAACTTTGACAACATCTACACCTGCTTCGTAAAGAGCACGCGCTCCTTCTGCAGTTGCAATATTACCTGCAATCAAAGTACGATCTGGGAAATGAGCACGAATTTCAGCAATTTTACGCAGAACTCCAGCAGAGTGACCATGTGCAGTATCAATAACAATTGCGTCAGCACCTGCTTCAAAAAGGGCTTCAGCACGTTCAAATGTATCTGAAGTGACACCCACCGCACCAGCAACTAGAAGACGACCAAACTCATCTTTAGCAGCATTTGGAAACTCAATCACTTTTTCAATATCTTTGATAGTAATCAAGCCAGACAGACGGCCTTCCTCGTCAACCAAAGGAAGTTTTTCAATACGGTGTTCTTGAAGAATGCTTTCAGCTGTTGCAAGATCTGTACCAACAGGAGCGGTAACAAGATTTTCACTGGTCATGTGGTTTGAGATTGGCTGATTGTAATCTGAAATAAAGCGAAGATCTCGATTTGTTAGAATACCAACCAATTTACGATTTTCAAGTGTCTCCACAACTGGAACACCACTGATACGGTAACGTCCCATTAGTTCATCTGCTTCAGCAATCGTGTGTTCTGGAGTCAAGAAAAATGGATCAATAATAACACCATTTTCAGAACGTTTTACCTTACGAACTTCATCTGCCTGTTGCGCAATAGACATATTTTTATGGATTACTCCAAGACCACCTGCACGAGCAATGGCAATGGCCATTTGACTTTCTGTAACTGTATCCATGGCGGCTGTTATAATTGGGATATTTAAAGTCAAATTATCTGCCAATTTTGTTGTTAAATCTGCATCATTAGGCAACACATGACTTTCTGCTGGAATGAGCAATACATCATCAAAGGTAAAACCTTTTTTTAAAAATTTAGTGTCCCAATTAGACATTGAAGTTTCCTCTTTTCTTTCTTTTTGAGCTTGACTCTTTTGTATTGTATCTATCATACCATTCTATGAAAATTTGTCAATTATATTTATGGTAGAAATCATAAAAAAACTATCCCTGTGTTCCTATGGAAGAGATAGTTTTACGATTCATATTTTATCTATTATTTAAAATAATTTAGTCCCATTGCTCCCTTAACTTCAGATAGAGTTTGCCCCGCAACCTCACGCGCTTTCTCACTACCTTTTTGAAGCATATTGTACACTTCTCCCATATCCTTAGCAAATTCGATACGGCGCTCACGAATAGGACCAAGTTCGCGTTCTAATATCTCAAGTAGATAACGTTTCGTCTTCACATCACCAAGACCACCACGTTGATAATGCTCTTTCATATCCGCAATTTCTTGAGCATCTTCTGGACGACCAAACACATCTAGATAATGGAAAACCATGTTTCCTTCAATCTTACCTGGATCCTCCACTCGAATATGATCCGGATCAGTATACATACTCATGACTTTTTTACGCAACGTATCCGCATCATCAGCTAGATAAATACCATTATTAAGGGATTTAGACATTTTAGCATTTCCATCTAGACCAGGCAAGCGTCCTGCCCTCTCATTTTCTGGATAAATACCTTCCGGTTCCATCAAAACACCACAGTTGTATGCGTTGTTGAAAGAACGAACAATTTCACGAGTTTGCTCAATCATTGGTTTCTGGTCTGTTCCTACAGGAACATAATTGGCCTTGAAAGCAGTAATATCTGCTGCTTGCGCAATTGGATAGACCAAAAATCCTGTCGGAATACTTTCTCCAAACCCTTTTTGAGCAATCTCTGTTTTTACTGTTGGATTCCGTTCCAAACGAGCTAGTGACACCAAATTCATATAGTACATAGATAGTTCAGCCAATTCTGGAATCTGGCTTTGAATAAAGATAGTTGATTTACTTGGATCCAATCCAACTGCTAGGTAATCTAAGGCAACATTCCCAATCGATTCTACAATCGTTTGAGGGTCTTTGGCGTGATCTGTCAATGCTTGTTGGTCCGCCAAAAAAACAAACATCTCATACTTGTCTTCTTCCTGCAGTAATACTCTATTTTTAAGACTCCCAACATAATGTCCAATATGCAGTTTTCCTGTTGGGCGATCTCCTGTTAAAATAATGGGTTTCGTCATTTTTTTCTCCTTCGAAATGGTCTCTTCAATTATAGCATTTTTTTGTTAAAATAACAGAAAATTATTTAAATCAAACAACTAACTCATTGTAAACAAACCTGTAAAGCTAATTGACATAAAATTGACAAACAAAAATTTGAATATTTCTCTCTTTTCTAGTAGAATAAATGTATTACATATTATAGGAGAAAAACATTGCTTACAGTATCTGATGTTTCACTACGTTTTAGTGATCGCAAACTTTTTGATGATGTCAATATCAAATTTACAGAAGGAAATACATACGGATTAATTGGTGCTAATGGTGCTGGGAAGTCTACATTCTTAAAAATCCTAGCTGGTGATATCGAGCCAACAACTGGTCACGTCTCTCTTGGTCCAGATGAACGTCTCTCTGTTCTCCGTCAAAATCATTTTGACTATGAAGATGAGCGAGTTATTGATGTTGTCATAATGGGAAATGAAAAACTTTACAACATTATGAAAGAAAAAGATGCCATTTACATGAAGGAAGATTTTTCAGATGAAGATGGTGTTCGTGCAGCCGAACTCGAAGGTGAATTTGCTGAACTTGGAGGTTGGGAAGCAGAAAGTGAAGCGTCTCAACTACTTCAAAACCTAAATATTCCAGAAGAGTTGCACT
This sequence comes from Streptococcus oralis, assembly GCF_018448765.2. Lineage (GTDB taxonomy): Bacteria > Bacillota > Bacilli > Lactobacillales > Streptococcaceae > Streptococcus > Streptococcus oralis_BM. Next base: position 35,331 of record NZ_JAHCMC020000001.1, on the reverse strand, counting down.
ATCAAAACATGAGCGAATTGGCCAATGGTGAAAAAGTGAAAGTTCTCCTTGCTAAAGCCCTATTTGGCAAACCAGATGTTCTTCTCTTGGACGAGCCAACCAACGGTCTGGATATTCAATCCATTACTTGGCTAGAAGACTTCTTGATTGACTTTGATAACACCGTTATCGTTGTATCCCATGACCGTCACTTCTTAAACAAAGTATGTACTCATATGGCCGACCTTGACTTTGGAAAAATCAAACTCTATGTCGGAAACTACGACTTCTGGAAGGAATCTTCTGAGCTTGCTGCTAAATTGCTAGCAGACCGTAATGCCAAGGCAGAAGAAAAAATTAAGCAATTGCAAGAATTCGTTGCTCGCTTCTCTGCCAACGCTTCTAAGTCAAGACAAGCAACGTCTCGTAAAAAAATGCTTGACAAGATTGAATTAGAAGAGATTGTTCCATCTAGTCGTAAATATCCATTTATTAACTTTAAAGCAGAACGTGAGATTGGTAATGATCTCTTGACAGTAGAAAATCTAACTGTAAAGATTGACGGTGAAACTATCCTAGACAATATTAGTTTCATCTTGCGTCCAGGTGATAAGACGGCTCTTATTGGACAAAATGACATCCAAACGACTGCATTAATTCGTGCAATTATGGGTGACATCGACTATGAAGGAACTGTCAAGTGGGGAGTTACTACTAGCCGTTCTTACTTGCCAAAAGACAACTCGGCTGATTTTGCAGGAGGAGAGTCAATTCTTGACTGGTTGCGTCAATTTGCAAGTAAAGAAGAAGATGACAATACCTTCCTACGTGGTTTCCTTGGTCGTATGCTCTTCTCTGGTGATGAGGTTAACAAACCTGTAAACATCTTGTCAGGGGGAGAAAAAGTGCGTGTCATGCTTTCAAAACTCATGCTCTTGAAATCAAATGTCCTTGTACTTGATGATCCAACAAATCACTTGGACTTGGAATCTATCTCAAGCTTGAACGATGGATTGAAAAATTTTAAAGAATCAATCATCTTTGCTAGTCATGACCACGAGTTTATCCAAACTTTGGCTAACCATATCATTGTTTTGTCTAAAAATGGCGTCATTGATCGTATCGATGAAACCTATGATGAATTCCTAGAAAATGCAGAAGTACAAACAAAAGTTAAAGAACTTTGGAAAGACTAAATAAGACTTCAAAACTCAGTTGGGGTAACCAACTGAGTTTTCTATCATTCTACGAGGTAACATGAAATCATTTTTTAAAACATATTGGACCTATTTTGTCTCTTTCATTATTCCTTTAGTAATTATGTTAGGAGTATACCTATCTCAAGGTATCTACTGGAATAGCGATACATCTCCACTATTAGGAGACGGTTTCCATCAATACGTTATTTTCGATGTGGCTTTACGAAATATTCTACATGGAAATGGTAGTTTGTTTTACACCTTTACAAGTGGCCTCGGACTGAATTTCTATGCTCTATCTAGTTATTACTTGGGTAGCTTTCTTTCACCTCTGGTTTACTTTTTTAATCTGTCGAATATGCCAGATGCTGTTTATCTGACCACTCTATTAAAATTTGGATTGATTGGTCTGTCAACCTTCTTTAGTCTAAATAGATTATTTAAAGATATCCCAAAATTTTTAAAATTTGCCTTATCTACTTCCTATGCTTTAATGAGCTTCACTATCAGTCAGTTAGAGATAAAAACCTGGCTAGATGTTTTTATCTTGATTCCTTTAATTATAACTGGTTTACACCTACTTATAACACAAAAGAAGCGCCTACTATACTTTACAAGTTTGTCAATCTTATTTATTCAAAATTATTATTTTGGATATATGACAGCATTATTTCTTATTTTCTGGTATCTCTGCCAAATTTCTTGGGACTTTAAAACTCGAAAATCATCTTTTCTTGATTTTGTTGTTACCTCCTTTTTAGCAGGAATGGCTAGTTTGATTATGACTCTTCCTACACTGTTTGATTTACAAACTCATGGGGAGAAGTTAACTGCCATCACAAAATTAAAAACAGATAGTAGCTGGTATCTGGATATTTTCGCAAAACAATTCATTGGATCTTTTGATACAACAAAGTATGGATCTATACCAATGATTTTTGTTGGATTGCTTCCTTTTATTTTGACCATTCTATTTTTCACAATAAAATCCATAAGGTTTCACGTGAAACTTACCTATGCAATTTTCTTTACTTTTTTAATAACAAGCTTTTACATAGAAGCACTTGATTTATTTTGGCAAGGGATGCATACCCCAAATATGTTTTTGCATCGCTATGCTTGGATTTTTTCCACTCTGTTAATTTATACTGCAGCAGAAGTCTTAAATCGTCTGAAAGAACTGAAGCTATGGAATCTATTTGGCTCACTTTTTCTTGTACTAACAGGATTTTTGGCCACTGTCTATTTTAAATCACACTATTCTTTTTTAACTGATTTGAATATCCTACTCACTCTTGAATTTCTACTAGTTTATGCTCTTTTACTTCTTGCAGTCATTAGAAAATTTATCTCTATAAATCTATTTGCAATTCTTTTGTCTTTATTTATAACAGCTGAGATAAGCTTAAATGCATCATCTCAAATGGAAGGAATAGCTAAAGAATGGGCCTTTGCTTCTCGTAGTGCCTATAATAGAGATATCACCGCTATGGAATCCATTCTAAACCAAATTGACAATCCATTTACACGTACTGAAAAACTGCAAATTCAGACTGGAAATGACAGTATGAAATTTAACTACAATGGAATCTCTCAATTTTCGTCTGTACGAAATCGTTCAGCTAGCACTAGTTTGGATAAACTGGGATTCAAATCCTCTGGAACCAACCTCAATCTCCGTTATGCAAATAACAGTCTTTTAGCAGACAGTTTATTTGGAATCCAGTACAATATTTCTGAAACTTCACTTGATAAGTATGGCTTTCAAGAGATTTATCAAAAGGATCATTTAACCTTATATAAAAATCAACTCTCTTTACCCATTGCCTTTGCCACTCAATCTATTTACACCGATGTAAACTTTAACAATCACACTCTAGATAATCAGGCTTTATTTATAAACCAGCTTGCTAATCTCAACTTAGATTACTTCTCCCAAATAGCATCTGATAAAACAGATACTTCAGATGGTTTAACCAGCATCACAGGTTCTGCGAATGAAGATGCAAAGATTGATTATCAAATTGAGGTTCCTCAAAATAGCCAAGTCTATCTCTCTTTTTCAAATCTTCATTTTACGAATGATAAACAAAAGAAAGTTGACATCCTTGTCAACGGTGAAAAAAAGACTTTTACAACTGACAATGCATTTAATTTCTTTAATTTGGGTTATACTGGAGAACAACAAACCTTCAATATCAGTGTTAGTTTCCCTGGAAATTCTCAGGTGTCATTTGAATCTCCAACCTTCTATCGTTTAGATACTCAGGCTCTTACTGAGGCAATTCAAAAGATTAAAGAACAACCTGTAGAAGTATCCACCTCTAAAAATAAAGTCTTTGCTACATATGAAGCAAAACAAGATACCTCTATTTTCTTCACTATTCCTTATGACAAAGGTTGGTCTGCATACCAAGATGGGAAAAAACTTGAAATCAAGCAGGCTCAGACTGGTTTTATGAAAGTTGATGTTCCAAAGGGAAAAGGCACCATTACACTTTCCTTTATCCCCAATGGTTTTGTTATTGGAGCAGCCTGCTCACTAACTGCCCTTCTTCTTTTTGGGATCTATAATCACAGACGAAATTTATCTAAGACAGAAAAAGATTGACCAATTTCTTGGCCAATCTTTTTAATCTTCTTCCATTTTCTTAGGTTGATAAGCTAGCATACCTAAAGCAGTAAAGAAAGCTAGAGTTATAATAAGGAAAATAACTTGATGATGAATATTTCCTGTCATAGAGATTGTTTGTCGTAAGCCTGATACAGAATAACTCATTGGTAACCAAGGATTGACACCTTTGAAGAAATCATTTGTCAAAGCAAGGGGATAGGTCCCTGCACTTGATGCTAATTGTAATAAAAGTAAAATAAGAGAGAAGAAAGCTCCTATACGGCTATTCCAAGTTGTTAAAGCTGTCACCATAGACATGAAAGCTAAACTTGTGATTACAATTAGAATCAAGGTCCTCATCTCATGGTTCGCAGTCAATCCAATAAGATGGACACCTCCATAAACTAAAACACCTGCTAAGACAGCTATAATCCCATTTATTTCAGAGCGAGACTTCAACCAAGCCCAACGACTCTCTGGATGACGTCCAGAAGGCAACTTAGCAAAAATCATATTAGTAGATATAGCAGCAACAAAAAGAGCAACTGATATCATATAAGGAGCCATAGCAATCCCATTTACAGGAACTTGGTCATTGTCTGTTTTTGAGAGAACTAGAGGATCAGATAATGTTTCTGCATTTTCAGATTCTGTTGATGCTGATTTAAGTTGATTGTTAGCATTGCCTAATCCTTGCCCTAATGAATCAACTCCTGTCTGTAAATCTTCAAGACTAGAGGTTAAAGTTGTTCCACCATCTGCTAGTTTTCCAGCACCATCTGCAATTTTTGCTGCTCCATTTCCTAATTGAGAACTAGCTGAAAGCAATTGACTTGATTTATCTGTTAATTGACTTGAACCAAGCTGTATTTTATCAAGTCCTGCAATTAATTCCGGACTCTTGCTATTTAATTGGTTAGAACCAGATGATAGTTTTTCAATACCTGTTACTAATTCTGGAGTTTTCCCAGCTAGAGTATCCAAACCAGTTGTCAATTTTGAAGAGTTTTCTGTCAACTTGGTTGAGCCAGAAACCAATTGATCCAAACTTGTTGTTAAAGTTGTATTCTTTTCACTTAGTTGATTTACACCTAAAGAAATAGTATCCAGCTCTTTAGTATATTTTACAACTCCTTTTTCAATTGACTGACTTCCAGGAACTAACTGATTGTCTACAGTAGTTTGCAACTTTGTAAAACCACTTGACAAGGTTGTCAAGGAGCTAGATGCTGCAGGTAAGAGTTTATTTGCTTTCGTCTGTACATCAGATAGATTAGTTACTTGTTGTTCTGAATTCTCTATACTTTCTTTCAATCCTCCTACTGTCGTTAAAATTGTTTTTGCTGACTCAATAGTAGAATTAGAATTTTTAGAAATAGCTTCTGTCAGTTCTTTCTTCTGTTCCTCTGTGAGAGATTGATAAGTAGCTGTTGATTGAAGGTTAGCAATAGTTTTTTCTTGTTCTGTCTGACTTTTGGTCACAATATCCTGAGCAAGAGTTGTTAGATTTGGCAAAGCTTCTGATAATGTCTTTTTCAGTTGAGTATTATCTGCTACCGTAAGAGCTTGTAGTGTTTTATTCAGTTCTCCTAGACTAGTTGCCAATTGAGTAATTTGTTCATTTTGTTGAGATGAGGACTTTAATTGACTTGAAATTTCTTTAATACCAGTATTTAATTGCTCTATTCCATCTCTTAGTGTATCTGATTTATTGGATAATTGACTTGTTCCATTAGAAAGTTTTTCTACACTACTTGTATAAGCATTTACACCAACCGAAAATTGACTGAGACCTGAATTGAGTTGTGAAACTCCACCTGTATAGGTCTTTATACCTGTATTCAGCTGATTTACACCTGTCACCAACTCAGGAGTTCTTGAGGCCAATTGACCAAGTCCAGTGTCAACTTGTGAAACTGCATTTGTATAACTTTGTAAACCACTATTAAAAGTTCCTAAACCAAGATGTAATTGCTCTATGGCATATACATAGGCAGACAATCCTTTTGTAAATTGATTAGCTCCATTTGAAAAAGTTACACTTGAGTTAGCTAGAGTATTGAGATTTGTCGTCAATGTTTGACTTCCTTTTGCTAACTGATTAGTCCCATCAGCCAGTTGTTCACTTCCATCAGCTGCTTTATTTATACCAGACTTCAAATCACTCATTTTTTGAAATAGTGCCTTGGTATATGTTTCAGTTACATTCGTAGAGACGGTTTGTTTTAATTGTGTCATTGCAGAATCACTCATCTTACTTGCAATGAAGCTACGGCCACTTGAAGTTTGATAATCAATTTGCATCTGTTCAGGGTGATTTGTTAGGATCGAAGTAGCTTTTTCAGATAGATCACTTGGTAAAGTCACTACCATATAATATTCGCCATCCTCTAGCCCCTTTTTCCCCTCTTCTTCATTGACAAAATGAAAATCTAAAGCCTTATTTTCTTTTAAATTAGACACCATGTCTTTTCCTATGGCCATTGTATTTCCATTATAAGAAGCTTCCTTGTCATTATTAACAACTGCTACAGGTAACTCCGACAATTGACCATATGGATCCCACATGGATGATAAAAATATGATGTTGTATAAAGCTGGAATGAGAGAAATTCCTATCATTACAATAATGAATGTCGGTTTTTTAAAAATTGCTTTCCATTCTTTAAACATATTTCCTCCTTTTTTAAACATATTGTCTAAATTTCTGATATAATAGATTATACATTAAAAAATCTAAATTACAAGATAAAAAATATTTTTTTAGACATATAGTCTAAATTGTTCATAAGGAGAAACTATGAAAGAAAGTAACAAACGATTAAAAACAAAGAGAAATATTGAAAATGCCATGGTTCAATTATTGATGGATCAACCCTTTGATCAAATTTCTACTGTCAAGTTAGCAGAAAAAGCCGGAATTAGTCGTTCCAGCTTTTACACTCACTACAAGGATAAGTATGATATGATTGAGCACTACCAAAGTAAACTCTTTCATACCTTTGAGTATATTTTCCAAAAACATGCTCATCATAAAAAGGATGCTATTCTAGAAGTATTTGAATATTTAGAGTCTGAGCCACTCTTGGCTGCACTCTTATCTGAAAATGGTACCAAAGAAATCCAAAATTTCTTAAGAAATAAGCTTCACATTATGCATAGCACAGACCTTCAGAAGCGCTTTATAAAACTACAACTCAATCCAATTGAACTCGAATACAGTAGCATTTATCTAACAAATGCCCTATTTGGTGTTTGCCAGACGTGGATTGCTCACGGAAAAAAAGAAAGCCCGCAAGAAATGACAGACTTCCTTATGAAAATGCTAGGTGATGTCAACTAAGAACAAAAAAGAACACCATCTGGTGTTCTTTTTATCTAACTCCGCCAGTAGGACTCGAACCTACGACATCATGATTAACAGTCATGCGCTACTACCAACTGAGCTATGGCGGATAAAATAGTCCGTACGGGATTCGAACCCGTGTTACCGCCGTGAAAAGGCGGTGTCTTAACCCCTTGACCAACGGACCATCTATCTGTAGCAGATATAACCATTATATCAATTTCTTACTTATTGTCAATCACTTTTTAGATTTTTTCTCTAGAATATCTTTTAGTTTACGAACTTTCAAACGGGTAATGGGACAACGATGATCTTCATAAAAAACAACTTCTAAATTCTTTCGATCAATTTCTCTCACATTTCCCACATTTACAAGGAAAGATTTATGAGAGCAATAAAATCGCTGAGTATGTTTGTCCTTTTCCTGAATATCTGTCATAGTTCCATAAAACTCTTTGGAAAAATTCTTACCAATAATTCGTAATTTATGAGAAACACCTGTTGTTTCGATATACAGAATATCATGGTAAGGAATTTTCAAATCATTTCCCTTATAGTTGTAATCAAAATAGTCTACAACATCTTCGTTTTCAAGCAACATGCTTTTGGTATAGAAGATACTCTGCTCGATGCGTTTTTTGAACAATTCATCATTGATATCCTTATCTACAAAATCTAAAGCTGATACCTGATACTTATAAGTTAAAGTAGCGAATTCAGATCGACTGGTAATAAAAACAATAATAGCATAAGGATTGTGATGACGAATAAACTGAGCCACTTCAAATCCTTTTTTCTCAATTCCATGAATATCGATATCTAGGAAATAAAGCTGGTTTACCTCATCATTTTCAATATATTCCTTAAACTCACGAACTTTTCCTGTTGTCTTATATGAAATAGGAATATTCGATTCCTCAGAGATTTCATTCAATATTCTCTCTAGTCTCACTTGATGCTCAATAACATCTTCTAAAATTAATACTTTCATTCAAATTCTCTCTTAAATCTAATAATTTGTCTAAATGTGTTGTCTTCCATTTCTGTTTCTAAAATAATGTTGTCATACTTATCTAAGATCTCTTTGACATTATTAAGTCCTAGACCCCTGTTTCTTCCCTTGGTAGAGAAACCTAAGGCAAATAGGTCCTCTGAAGGCGTCATAGTGATTTTGCATGAATTCTGGATAACTATAACTGTTTCAAAATCCATTTTAATGACTGCAACTTCCATTTGTTTCAAGTAACTATCTGCGGCACCTTCAACAGCATTATTTAATAGAATACTCATGATGCGAACAAGATCAAGTAAATCCATTGACAATCTAGTGATGACATCTTTTACTTCCAATGTAAACTCTACATCATTATTTCGTGCATATACAATCGATTGAGCAATTAAACTTCGTAAAGCCGAATCTTCTATGTTATTTAAATCAAAGTAAGTATATTTGTCTGACCTCAATTTCTGATTTGCTTTTACTAGTACCTCGTTGTAAATCCTGTCAATTTCGTGTAAATCTCCGCTGTCAATCGCCATTTGCATGCTGACAAGCATACCTGCATAGTCATGACGAAAACCTCGAATCTCATTATACAAACCCACAATCTCATCTGTATAAGTTTGTAAATACTTTTGTTCAAATTTCTTCTGCTTTAGGGCAATCTCTTTTTCAATTTGAACCTTATAAGAATTCATTGCAAAGAAAACTAATAGCAGACAGATAAAAACAATGGTTGATAAAATACTTCCGAAGCTATTTAAATGATGAGTTGTACTTACTATATCTGAAATAAACAATAAGATATGCAAACCAAAGAAAGCAACTGTTACTTTTTTTAAAAAAGGGTACAGATAATCTTTATCAAAATATTTTATTTCCAAATGAAAATAACGAATTGTTTTTAAAATAACAAAATAAGTCAACAACAATACTACTAGAAAGAATATACTTTCATAGTGTAATGCAAGCTCATCACCTGTTATCGAGGATAGGGTTACAGCTATAAAAGTATGAGTACTGTGATATAAGAGAGAAAGCAGGAAACTTAGGAATACTCCCCTATACTTATCAAACTTTTTAAACCATATAAAATAAGCGTATAAAATAAATGGATATAAAAATTTTTCAATCCCTAGTCCACTTAAATATATAGAATAGAAGAAAAATTCAACTACAAATTCTACTATTACTGTATAAAAAATAAAGAAGTATTGTTCTTTTCTAATTGTATTACAAATCAAATTATAACTTTTACTAGTAATAAAAATATGTAATATAACGCTTATTATTGCGAAAAAATCCATTCTTTTCTCCCTTTACTTTCTTTTAAAAAAATAAAATAAAAAATTATTTTCCTTTCTAATTTCTCCACCTCGAATTTCTTGCAATTCTGCCTCTGTTACCTCTTTAAATTGTTCCAATTTTTCTGTATTTTTCATAATGAAATCTCCTGTATTATTTTTTCTTGTAAGTTAACTTACACACCTATTATACAAAATGAAGACCATATAAGAAAAAATTCTTCCCAACTGTACATTTTTGCACCTGAAACGCACTTTTTTAAGAAAAAAGCTGGGATTCATCCCAGCTTCGCATCTAAAATTGATCCCAGCAGGATTCGAACCTGCGACCGTTCGCTTAGAAGGCGAATGCTCTATCCAGCTGAGCTATGAGACCTAACATGACCATTCTATCAAAAAACAAGAGCTAAGTCAATCTTCTATTTGTGGTAAGGAGAACCCTGCTGAATTGTAAAAGCACGATAAACTTGTTCAACTAAAACCAATCTCATTAACTGATGTGGTAATGTCAGACGTCCAAAACTGACAAAAAGATTGGCCCTATTTTTTACAATAGGAGCTAGACCCAAACTTCCTCCAATGATAAAAGTAAGAGTTGAGTATCCTTTGATAGAAGCTTGCTCTAATTGTTTACTAAATTCCTCTGAGGAGAAAGTTTTTCCTTCAATTGCTAGTACAACGGCAAAGTCTCTTTCTCCAACCTTAGAAAGAATTCTTTCACCTTCTGTTTCCAAGATTTTTTGATTTTCTGATTCACTGGCTTTGTCAGGTGTTTTCTCATCAGCTAGCTCAATCATTTCTAATTTGGCGAAACGTGAAATTCGTTTGGTATATTCAGCAATACCATCTTTAAGGTACTTTTCTTTTAATTTTCCTACTGTTACAATCTTTATTTTCATTCTTCTATTTTATCATATCCACACTTCATTTCACATCTTATACACATAAAAACTATCTAAAATAGCAAGTAAATTCACAAAATAAAGTGAGTTATCCACAACTTGTGTAAAACTTTAAGCTTTTAAGTTTGGATTAAGTTAATAGGTTTATAATCTTGACAAATAATAACAAACGGAGGCGTTTATGAAACACTTACAAAAATTTTACAAAAAAGGAGTTACTTTTCTTGTAATTATTCTAATAGGATTTTTGAGTGGTGCACTAGGAAGTTTTGTAACATTACAACTTTATCAAAAACAAGGAAATCAAGCTACAAATAATAATTCTGGCACTGTAACTCAAACATCATACAAGAATGAAAACTCAACTACTCAAGCAGTGAATAAAATTAAGGATGCTGTTGTATCAGTCATTACTTATTCTGCTAATAAACAAAGTAGTGTATTTGGAACGGAAGAATCAAATTCTGATACGGATAATCAACAGATTGCAAGTGAAGGATCAGGTGTCATCTATAAAAAGAACGAAAATGATGCTTATATTGTAACAAATACTCACGTTATTAACGGAGCTTCAAAAGTCGATATCCGTTTAGCTGATGGTACAAAAGTCCCTGGTGAAATTATTGGATCGGATACCTTCTCTGATATTGCTGTCGTAAAAATTTCTTCAGAAAAAGTTACAACAGTGGCAGAATTTGGTGATTCAAGCCAACTTAATGTTGGAGAAACAGCGATTGCTATTGGTAGTCCGTTAGGTTCAGAATATGCTAATACAGTTACACAGGGAATCATCTCAAGTCTTAATCGAAATGTTTCTCTAAAATCTGAAGATGGTCAAGCTATTTCAACAAAAGCCATTCAAACAGATACGGCCATTAACCCTGGTAACTCTGGTGGTCCGCTTGTAAATATTCAAGGACAAGTAATTGGTATTACATCAAGTAAGATTGCAAGTAATGGTGGAACATCTGTAGAAGGTCTTGGTTTTGCAATTCCTTCAAACGATGTACAAAATATCATTAAACAGCTTGAAAGTGATGGTAAAGTGACTCGTCCTGCTCTTGGAATCCAAATGGTCAATCTGTCCAACGTTGGAGCTAATGATCTTAGAAAACTAAACATTCCAAGTGGCCTCACCTCAGGTGTAGTTGTTCGATCTGTTCAAAGTAACATGCCTGCAAATGGACATCTTCAAAAATACGATGTCATTACTAAAGTTGATGACAAAGAGATTACTTCATCAACAGACTTACAACATGCTCTTTACAACCATGCTATTGGAGACACTATAAAAATAACCTACTACCGTAATGGTAAAGAGGAAACAACCTCTATAAAACTAGATAAGAATTCTGGTGATTTGGAACGTTAATTGACATCAGTGTAAAGAAAACTTTACAGAAAGTAAAAGATATGTTAGTGTAGAATCATGGAAAAATTTGAAATGATTTCTATCTCTGAAATACAAAAAAATCCTTACCAACCTCGGAAAGAATTTGATGTAGAAAAATTAAAGGAATTGGCTCAGTCAATCAAAGAAAATGGGCTCATCCAACCAATCATCGTTCGTCAATCTCCTGTAATTGGTTATGAAATCCTTGCAGGAGAGAGACGATATCGAGCTTCTCTCTTGGCTGGTCTGACCTCTATCCCAGCCGTTGTAAAGCACCTCTCAGATCAGGAAATGATGATTCAGTCTATCATTGAGAATTTGCAGAGAGAAAATTTAAATCCTGTTGAAGAAGCACGCGCCTACGAATCTTTAGTAGAAAAAGGATTTACTCACACTGAGATAGCGGATAAAATGGGGAAATCTCGTCCTTATATCACTAATTTTATTCGTTTACTTTCCCTACCAGAATATATCTTAACTGAAGTAGAAAATGGAAAAATTTCTCAAGCGCATGCACGTTCCCTAGTTAGTTTGGACAAAGAGCAGCAAGACTATTTCTTCCAACTAATCAAAAATGAAGACATCTCTGTGAGAAGGTTGGAAGCACTTCTTACAGAAAAAAAACAAAAGAAGCAGAAAAAAAGCGATTCTTTCATCAAAGATGAAGAAGATAAATTAAAAAAACTACTAGGTTTAAGTGTAGAAATTAAACTTTCTAAAAAAGATACTGGAAAGATTGTCATCTCTTTTTCAAGTCAAGAAGAATACGATAGAATTATTAACAGCCTAAAATAAGGCTGTTCTTTTATTTTCTTAACCCACAAATTTATCCACTAATTTTTTTATCAAAAACCCTATTGAATCAAAAAAATAGCTATTTATCCCCAGCTTGTGGATAAATACTACTAACATTGTGGATTCTTTTCCACAATCTGTGGAAAAATCCTACTATCTATGGTAAAATAAGTCTAGCACTAAACTACTAAAATCATAGCAAAGGAGGAAAAATAGTTGAAAGAAAAGCAATTTTGGAATCGTATTTTAGAATTTGCTCAAGAAAGATTGACTCGATCTATGTATGATTTCTATGCTACACCTGCTGAACTCATCAAAGTAGAAGAAAATACAGCTACTATATTTCTACCGAGATCAGAGATGGAAATGGTGTGGGAAAAGCAATTAAAAGATATTATCATTGCTGCTGGTTTTGAAATTTATGATTCTGAAATCAAATCTCACTATATTTTCACTAAACCTCAGAGTACAGAGTCTCCTCAAGTAAATGATACGAATAGCGTCTCTACTTACAGTTACACACCTACACTACCAACGATTCCATATTCTGAAACAGGATTAAAAGAAAAATATACCTTTGATAACTTTATTCAAGGTGATGGGAATGTTTGGGCGGTATCTGCTGCGTTAGCTGTATCAGAAGACTTAGCTCTAACCTATAATCCTCTTTTCATCTATGGAGGACCTGGTCTTGGAAAGACTCACTTGCTCAATGCGATTGGAAATGAGATTTTGAAAAATATTCCTGATGCGCGTGTCAAGTACATTCCTGCCGAAAGCTTTATCAATGACTTTCTTGAACACTTGCGACTTGGGGAAATGGAAAAGTTCAAAAAAACTTACCGTAGCCTTGATCTCTTGTTGATCGATGATATCCAATCTCTCAGTGGCAAAAAAGTCGCGACCCAGGAAGAATTTTTCAATACCTTCAATGCTCTTCATGATAAGCAGAAACAGATTGTCCTAACCAGTGATCGTAGTCCTAAACACCTAGAAGGCCTTGAGGAAAGACTTGTCACGCGCTTTAGCTGGGGATTGACGCAAAATATCACTCCTCCTGACTTTGAGACACGTATTGCCATTCTTCAAAGTAAAACAGAGCATTTGGATTACCATTTCCAAAGTGATACTCTGGAATACTTGGCTGGCCAATTTGATTCAAATGTTCGAGAATTAGAAGGAGCAATCAACGATATCACTTTAATTGCCAGAGTAAAGAAAATTAAGGATATCACTATTGATATTGCTGCGGAAGCTATTAGAGCACGTAAACAAGACGCCCGCCAGATACTTGTTATTCCAATTGAGAAAATCCAAACTGAAGTTGGTAATTTTTATGGAGTGAGCGTCAAAGAAATGAAAGGGACGAGACGAGTTCAAAACATCGTTTTGGCACGTCAGGTTGCCATGTACCTCGCTAGAGAACTGACAGATAACAGTCTTCCAAAAATCGGAAAAGAATTTGGCGGAAAGGATCACACCACCGTTATTCATGCCCATGCCAAAATTAAATCACTGATTGACGAAGACGATAATTTACGTTTAGAAGTAGAAGCAATCAAAAAGAAAATCAAATAGCTTGTGGATAAGTTTTCCTTTCTTATCTTTTTTATCCACATTTTTTAAACAAGCTCCAAAGCTTGAATTTACTAAACAACACCCAGTTTTCCACAGAATTCACAGACTCTATTATTACTATTAACTTTCTAATACTAAAAATAAATAAAGGAGAATCCATGATTCATTTTTCAATTAATAAAAATTTATTTCTACAAGCCTTAAATACCACAAAAAGAGCAATAAGCTCTAAAAATGCTATTCCAATTTTATCAACAATCAAAATTGACGTTACCAATGAAGGAATTACTTTAATTGGATCAAATGGGCAAATCTCCATTGAAAATTTCATTTCTCAAAAGAATGAAGATGCTGGTCTTTTGATTACTTCATTAGGTTCGATTCTTCTTGAAGCCTCTTTCTTTATCAATGTTGTATCCAGTCTTCCAGATGTAACGCTAGATTTCAAAGAGATTGAACAAAAACAAATTGTCTTAACCAGTGGCAAATCAGAAATTACTCTAAAAGGAAAAGATAGCGAACAGTACCCACGAATCCAAGAAATTTCTGCAAGCACACCTTTGGTTCTTGAAACCAAACTACTCAAGAAAATTATCAATGAAACAGCATTTGCTGCAAGTACGCAAGAAAGTCGTCCAATCTTAACAGGTGTTCATTTTGTATTGAGCCAACACAAGGAACTAAAAACAGTTGCGACAGACTCACACCGTCTTAGCCAGAAGAAATTGACTCTTGAAAAAAATTGTGATGATTTCGATGTAGTAATTCCTAGTCGTTCTCTACGCGAATTTTCAGCGGTATTTACAGATGATATTGAAACTGTAGAGATTTTCTTTGCAAATAATCAAATCCTCTTTAGAAGCGAAAATATTAGCTTCTACACTCGTCTCCTAGAAGGTAATTATCCTGATACAGATCGTTTGATTCCAACAGACTTTAATACTACAATTACTTTTGATGTGGTTAATTTGCGTCAATCTATGGAGCGTGCTCGTCTCTTATCAAGTGCGACTCAAAATGGTACTGTGAAGCTTGAAATTAAAGGTGGAGTTGTTAGCGCCCATGTTCACTCTCCAGAAGTTGGTAAAGTAAACGAAGAAATCGATACGGAGCAGGTGACTGGGGATGATTTAACTATTAGTTTTAACCCAACTTACTTGATTGATTCCCTCAAGGCTTTAAATAGCGAAAAGGTAACTATTAGCTTTATCTCAGCTGTTCGTCCATTTACTCTTGTGCCAGCAGATACTGACGAAGATTTCATGCAGCTGATTACACCCGTTCGTACAAATTAAGTAAAAGAGGTTGAGCCTGGCTCGCCTCTTTTATGATATAATCGAAAAAGAAAAGGAGAATAGTATGTATCAAGTTGGAAATTTTGTTGAGATGAAAAAGCCTCATGCTTGCATAATCAAATCAACAGGAAAAAAAGCTAATCGTTGGGAAATCACTCGTGTAGGGGCAGATATCAAAATCAAATGTAGCAATTGTGACCACCTTGTCATGATGAGTCGCTATGATTTTGAACGAAAAATGAATAAGATTATTGACTAAGAACCCTTAGTTAGAGGGTTAGCAAGTTTTCCCTTTTTGTGTTATAATGTTAGGGATTGAAATGAGAACGGAGAATGAGAAACTATGGCTTTAACAGCAGGTATCGTTGGTTTGCCAAACGTTGGTAAATCAACCCTTTTTAATGCAATTACAAAAGCAGGAGCAGAGGCGGCAAACTACCCATTTGCGACTATTGATCCAAATGTTGGGATGGTAGAAGTTCCAGATGAACGCCTACAAAAGCTAACGGAAATGATTACTCCTAAAAAGACAGTTCCAACAACCTTTGAATTTACAGATATTGCAGGGATTGTAAAAGGAGCATCAAAAGGAGAAGGTTTAGGAAATAAATTCTTGGCCAATATCCGTGAAGTAGACGCGATTGTTCACGTAGTTCGTGCTTTTGATGATGAAAATGTTATGCGTGAGCAAGGACGTGAAGACGCCTTTGTGGATCCACTTGCAGATATTGATACCATTAACCTGGAGTTGATTCTTGCTGACTTAGAATCAGTTAATAAACGCTATGCGCGTGTAGAAAAGATGGCACGTATGCAAAAAGATAAAGAATCAGTAGCGGAGTTTAACGTTCTTCAAAAAATTAAACCAGTCCTTGAAGATGGAAAATCAGCTCGTACCATTGAATTCACAGATGAGGAACAAAAGGTTGTCAAAGGTCTCTTCCTTTTAACCACTAAACCAGTTCTTTATGTTGCCAATGTGGATGAGGATGTAGTTTCAGATCCAGATTCTATCGATTATGTGAAGCAAATTCGTGAATTCGCAGCGACAGAAAATGCTGAAGTGGTAGTTATTTCTGCGCGTGCTGAAGAAGAAATTTCTGAGTTAGACGATGAAGATAAGCAAGAATTTCTTGAAGCACTTGGCTTGACAGAATCAGGCGTTGATAAATTGACTCGAGCTGCTTACCATCTACTAGGACTCGGAACTTACTTTACAGCTGGTGAAAAAGAAGTCCGTGCTTGGACCTTTAAGCGAGGGATGAAAGCTCCTCAAGCAGCTGGTATTATCCACTCAGACTTTGAAAAAGGCTTTATTCGTGCAGTAACCATGTCATATGAGGATCTAGTGAAATACGGATCTGAAAAGGCTGTAAAAGAAGCTGGACGCTTACGTGAAGAAGGAAAAGAATATATCGTTCAAGATGGCGATATCATGGAATTCCGCTTTAATGTTTAATAACATTTAATAAATAGTGTCAATTAGGTTGGAAAAAAAATTCCAACCCTTTTGGCTTTTGAAAGGAAAATAAATGACTAAATTACTTGTTGGATTAGGAAATCCAGGGGATAAATATTTTGAAACAAAGCACAATGTTGGTTTTATGTTGATTGACCAATTAGCTAAAAAACAAAATGTCACCTTTACACATGATAAGATATTTCAAGCTGACCTAGCATCTTTTTTTCTTAATGGTGAAAAAATTTATCTTGTCAAACCAACGACGTTTATGAATGAAAGCGGGAAAGCTGTTCATGCTTTATTGACTTACTATGGTTTGGATATTGAAGATTTACTCGTTATTTACGACGACCTTGACATGGAAGTTGGAAAAATTCGTTTAAGAGCAAAGGGCTCAGCAGGTGGTCATAATGGCATCAAGTCTATTATTCAACATATAGGGACTCAGATCTTTAATCGTGTTAAGATCGGAATCGGAAGACCTAAAAATGGAATGTCAGTTGTTCACCATGTTTTAAGTAAGTTTGATCAGGATGACTATGTAGGTATTTTACAGTCAATTGACAAGGTTGACGATGCTGTAAATTACTATTTGCAAGAAAAAAACTTTGAGAAAACAATGCAGAGGTATAATGGCTAAATGGTAACTTTATTAGATTTATTCTCAGAAAATGATCAGATAAAAAAATGGCATCAAAATCTGATAGATAAGAAAAGACAACTAATACTTGGTTTATCAACGTCTACTAAGGCTCTTGCAATTGCAAGCAGTCTAGAGAAAGAAAATAAGATTGTGTTACTGATTTCAACTTATGGAGAAGCAGAACGAATTATCAGTGATCTTCTTTCTCTCTTAGGAGAGGAACTTGTCCATCCTTTTTTGGTAGATGACTCTCCTATGGTAGAGTTTTTGATGTCTTCACAAGAAAAAATCATTTCGCGGGTTGAGGCCTTGCGTTTTTTGAGTGATCCGTCTAAGAAAGGGATTTTAGTTTGTAATATCGCAGCGAGTCGGTTGATTTTACCCTCTCCGACTAGATTTAAAGAAAGTATTATAAGGATTGCAGTTGGAGAAGAATATGACCAACACGAGCTACTTCACCAGTTAAAGGAAATTGGCTATCGAAAAGTTACTCAAGTACAGACACAAGGTGAGTTTAGTATTCGAGGAGATATTTTAGATATTTTTGAGATGTCTCAGTTAGAACCTTTCCGAATCGAGTTTTTTGGCGATGAAGTAGATGGTATTCGTACTTTTGAAGTCGAAACACAATTATCAAAAGAAAATCAGACAGAACTTACTATCTTTCCAGCTAGTGATATGCTTTTGAGAGAAAAGGATTATCAACTAGGACAGTCAGCTTTAGAAAAGCAAATTTCGAAGACTCTATCACCAATTTTGAAATCCTATCTAGAAGAGATTTTGTCAAGTTTTCATCAAAAACAAGTACATTCAGATAGTCGAAAGTTTTTATCTTTATGTTTCGATAAAACATGGACTATATTTGATTATATTGAAAAAGATACACCAGTGTTTTTTGATGATTACCAAAAATTGATGAATCAGTATGAAGCCTTTGAAAGAGAATTAGCACAATACTTTACAGAAGATTTACAGAATGGTAAATCATTTTCTGAGATGCAGTATTTTGCAGATACAGAGCAAGCCTATAAAAAACAAAGTCCAGTTACCTTTTTCTCCAATCTGCAAAAGGGTTTAGGAAATCTCAAGTTTGACCACATTTATCAATTTAATCAATACCCTATGCAGGAGTTTTTCAATCAATTTTCTTTTCTTAAAGAAGAAATTGAGCGATATAAAAAAATGGACTACACCATTGTTTTGCAGTCTAGCAATTCAATGGGAAGTAAAACATTGGAGGATGTTTTAGAGGAATACAAGATTAAATTGGATTTCAGAGATAAGTCAAGTATCTGTAAAAAATCTGTAAACTTAATTGAGGGTAACCTAAGACATGGTTTTCATTTTGTAGATGAAAAAATTCTCTTGATTACTGAACATGAGATTTTTCAAAAGAAATTAAAACGTCGTTTTCGAAGACAACATACGTCAAATGCAGAGCGATTAAAAGATTATAATGAACTTGAAAAAGGGGACTACGTTGTTCACCATATCCATGGAATTGGTCAATATCTAGGGATTGAAACCATTGAAATCAAAGGAATTCACCGTGATTATGTTAGTGTACAGTATCAAAATGGTGACCAAATCTCCATCCCAGTAGAGCAGATTCAGTTACTGTCTAAATATGTTTCAAGTGATGGGAAACCTCCTAAACTTAATAAATTAAATGACGGTCATTTCAAAAAGGCCAAGCAAAAAGTTAAGAACCAGGTAGAGGATATAGCTGACGATTTAATCAAACTGTATTCTGAGCGTAGTCAGTTGAAGGGTTTTGCTTTCTCAGCTGATGATGAAGATCAACAGGCTTTTGATGATGCCTTCCCTTATGTTGAAACGGATGATCAACTTCGTAGTATTGAGGAAATTAAGAGAGATATGCAGGATTCTCATCCCATGGATCGACTTTTAGTTGGGGATGTTGGTTTTGGGAAGACTGAAGTTGCAATGCGTGCTGCCTTTAAGGCGGTCAATGATCACAAACAGGTGGTCGTTCTAGTTCCGACGACGGTTTTAGCACAACAGCACTATACGAATTTTAAGGAACGATTCCAAAATTTTGCTGTTAATATTGATGTTTTGAGTCGCTTTAGAAGTAAAAAAGAGCAGGCAGAGACACTTGAAAAATTAAAGAATGGTCAAGTTGATATTTTGATTGGAACGCATCGTGTTTTGTCAAAAGATGTTGTGTTTGCTGATTTGGGCTTGATGATTATTGATGAGGAACAGCGATTCGGTGTTAAGCATAAGGAAACTTTGAAAGAACTAAAAAAACAAGTAGATGTTCTAACCTTGACAGCAACACCAATCCCTCGTACTCTCCACATGTCTATGCTAGGAATCCGAGATTTGTCTGTTATTGAAACACCTCCGACCAATCGTTATCCAGTGCAAACCTATGTATTGGAGAAGAATCCTAGTGTCATTCGTGATGCTGTCTTGCGTGAAATGGAGCGTGGAGGTCAAGTTTACTATCTTTACAACAAAGTTGACACTATTGATCGGAAGGTTTCAGAATTACAGGAGTTGATTCCAGAAGCTTCGATTGGGTTTGTTCATGGACAAATGAGTGAAATTCAGTTAGAAAACACTCTATTGGATTTTATTGAAGGCCAATATGATATTTTGGTGACAACTACCATAATTGAAACAGGCGTTGACATTCCAAACGCCAATACCTTATTTATTGAAAATGCAGACCATATGGGTTTATCAACCTTGTATCAATTAAGAGGAAGAGTTGGTCGGAGCAATCGCATTGCCTATGCCTATCTCATGTATCGTCCAGAAAAATCAATTAGTGAAGTCTCTGAGAAGAGATTAGAAGCGATTAAGGGATTTACAGAATTAGGCTCAGGATTTAAGATTGCGATGCGAGATCTTTCGATTCGTGGAGCAGGAAATCTCCTAGGAAAATCCCAATCAGGTTTCATTGATTCTGTTGGTTTTGAATTGTATTCTCAGTTACTAGAGGAAGCTATCGCTAAACGGAACGGTAATGGGAATAAAAGAATCAAAGGAAATGCTGAGTTGATTTTACAAATCGACGCCTATCTTCCTGACACTTATATTTCTGACCAACGACATAAGATTGAAATTTACAAGAAAATTCGTCAAATTGACAATCGTGTCAACTATGAAGAACTACAAGAAGAATTGATGGATCGCTTTGGAGAATACCCAGATGTAGTAGCCTACCTTTTAGAGATTGGTTTGGTTAAGTCATATTTGGACAAGGTCTTTGTAGAACGTGTGGAAAGAAAAGATAACAAGATTACAGTTCAATTTGAAAAAGTCACTCAACGACTATTCTTGGCTCAAGATTATTTTAAAGCTTTATCCGCAACGAACTTAAAAGCAGCCATAGCTGAGAATAAGGGATTAATGGAAGTTGTATTCGATGTCCGAAACAAGAAGGATTATGAAATTTTAGAAGGTTTGCTGATTTTTGGAGAAAGTTTATTAGAGATAAAAGAATCAAAGGAAGCAAATCCCATTTAACATTTTTCTTCTATAAAAAGGATAAAAATGGTACAATAATAATTTGAGGTAATAAAAATGAGATTAGACAAGTATTTAAAAGTATCACGAATTATTAAGCGCCGCACAGTCGCAAAAGAAGTAGCAGATAAAGGTAGAATCAAGGTGAATGGAATCTTGGCCAAAAGTTCAACGGATTTGAAAGTTGATGACCAAGTTGAAATTCGCTTTGGAAATAAGTTGTTGCTTGTAAAAGTACTGGAGATGAAAGATAGTACAAAAAAAGAAGATGCAGCAGGCATGTATGAAATTATCAGTGGAACACGGGTAGAAGAAAATGTCTAAAAATATTGTACAGATGAATAATTCTTTTATTCAAAATGAACACCAACGTCGTCGTTACCTGATGAAGGAGAGACAAAAGAGGAATCGCTTTATGGGTTGGGTTCTGATTTTGATGATTTTATTGTTTATTTTACCAACCTATAATCTGGCCCAAAGCTATAATCAGTTACTGCAACGTCGTCAGCAATTGACAGAGTTGAAAGAGCAGTATCAAACTCTCAGTGATGAAAAGGACAAGGAATCCGCTTTTGCTGCAAAGTTGAAAGATGAAGACTATGTAGCAAAATATGCACGCGCCAAGTACTATTACTCAAAGAAACGAGAAGCAATTTACACAATTCCTGATTTGCTTCCGAGGTAATGTCATGGAAAATTTATTGGAAGTTGTTGAGCAATTTTTAAGTTTATCAGATGAAAAATTAGAGGAATTGGCAGCTAAAAACCATTTATTACGATTACAAGAAGAAAGGGAAGAGAAGAATGCGTAAGTTCTTAGTAGTTTTATTGCTACCTGCTTTTATCATAACCTCAAGAGTAGTTAGCACAGAAAAACAGCTTCCTTACTCTTCGCAAGAAATTTATTATCTAACCGAGTCTGACTATGGATTCTACTATAAAGAAACTTTGAAAACCCCAATGGTATATGGAGAAACAACTGTCTATGCTAATGAGGACCTTGTCAAGGAATCTGGTAAATTAACTCCTGAAACTTCCTTTAAAATAGTAGAATGGCGTTTAAATAGACAAGGCGTTCCTGTTTTTAAATTAGACAATCATCAGTTTATCGTTGCAGATAAGCGTTTAGTCTATGACCAAAGTCAAGTTCAAACTCAAAATAAACAAGCATGGTTAGAGCCAGAGTTTGTTATCTATAACAGCCCCTATGATGCGAAAGAAATTTCTTCATCTCTCTCTCCCTATCAACTTGTAACGGTGGATAGAACCCTCTTTGCTGAGGGACAAGAATTTCTTCATATTGATCAAGTTGGTTGGGTATCAAAAAATTTCGTCTCAGAAGAGGACAATCGTATCCAGAAGGTTCAAGAAGTTTTATCAAGCAACTATCAGAACGAAAATTATTCTATTTATGTTAAACAACTGACTACGGGTAAAGAGGCTGGGGTGAATGAAGACAGCAAACTCTATGCAGCTAGCATATTGAAACTAGCCTACCTTTATTATGCTCAAGATAAGATAAATCAAGGGGAATATACGCTAGACAGTAGCTTCAAGTATATCCCAGAAGTAAATAGTTTCCCTGGTTCCTATAAACCAGAAGGTAGTGGTAGTTTACCTAAAAAAGAAGACAACAAAGATTACAGTCTCCAACAGTTAATTACCAAGGTGACAAAAGAGTCTGATAATGTTGCTCATAATATTTTAGGTTATTACGTAACCAATCAATCAGACGGGGTTTTTAAAGAAAAAATGTCAGCTATTATGGGTGAAGATTGGGATGTGAATGACAAATTGACTTCTTCAAAAATGGCGGGAAAACTTATGGAAGCTATTTATAATCAGAATGGTTTTGTCCTAGAGTCTCTAGGTAAGACTGATTTTGACAACCAACGAATCGCAAAAGGTGTTTCGGTTAAGGTAGCTCATAAAATTGGAGATGCCGACGAGTTTAAACATGACACTGCCATTGTCTATACGGATTCTCCTTTCGTTCTTTCCATTTTCACCAAAAATTCTGATTATGACACTATTGCTAAGATAGCTAAGGATGTCTATGAGGTTCTAAAATGAGGGACCAGGATTTTTTAAATCATTTTCTCCGAAAAGAGTATTTCAAAAAACATTCTAAAGTTGTGTTGGCTCTGTCTGGTGGACTAGATTCGATGTTTTTATACCATCTATTGTCTACTTACCAAAAAGAGTTGGAAATTGAGTTGATTTTAGCACATGTCAATCACAAGCAGAGAAGTGAGTCTGACTGGGAGGAAAATGAACTAAGGAAGTTAGCTGATGCAGCTGAACTTCCTATTTATATCACAAGCTTTTCAGGAGACTTTTCAGAAGCGTGTGCTCGAGAGTTTCGTTATGATTTTTTTAGGAAAATCATGAAAGAGGTTGGAGCAACTGCCTTGGCCACTGCCCACCATGCAGATGATCAGGTTGAAACGATTTTGATGCGCTTGATTCGAGGAAGTCGGCTACGTCATTTAACAGGAATAAAAGAAAGTCAAGTAGTTGATGATATTGAAATCATCCGTCCCTTATTGCCTTTTCATAAAAAGGATTTTTCACCAATTTTTCATTTCGAAGATCAAACAAATCAGGAAAATACCTATTTTCGCAATCGCATTCGAAATAGGTATTTACCAGAACTTGAAAAAGAAAACCCTCGTCTTAAATCCGCTCTTTTAGATTTAGGAAGGGAAATTTCAGATTACCAAGTAACAATAACGGAGCTTTCGAAACAAATTGATGTGGAAGATTTGAATGAGCTATTTTCATACTCTCAACAAACTCAAGGAATCTTGCTCCAGAATTATCTTAATCAATTTCCAGACTTAAATCTGACAAAGGCTCAGTTTGCCGAAGTTAGACAGATTTTAGCAACGAAAAGCCAGTATCGTCACTCTCTTAAAAATGGTTACGAACTGATAAAAGAGTATCAACAGTTTCAAATTTGTAAAATCAGTCCTCAGGCCGATGAAAAGGAAGATGAACTTGTGTTACACTATCAAAATCAAGTTCGATATATGGGTTATTTAGTTTCTTTTGGTATCCCTGTTGAAGGGGATTCTGTTCAAAAAGTAATGGTTTCACGGGAAACACCGGTACATATTAGGTGTCGAAAACCTGGCGATGTTCTTGTCCTGAATGGTCATCGAAAGAAACTGAGACGTCTATTTATAGATTTGAAAATCCCTATTGAAAAACGAAAAACAACCCCTATTATTGAGCAATTTGGAGAAATTGTCTCAATTTTAGGAATTGCGACCAGTGATTTGAGTAAAAACACGAAAAATGATATAATGAACACTGTAATTTATATAGAAAAAATAGATAGGTAAAAAGATGTTAGAACACGATATAAAAAAAATTCTCGTTTCACATGATGAAATTACAGAAGCAGCTAAAAAGCTAGGTGCACAATTAACAAAAGAATATGAGGGGAAAAATCCAATTCTTATTGGAATTCTAAAAGGATCAATTCCTTTTATGGCTGAATTGGTCAAACATATTGATACGCATATTGAGATGGACTTCATGATGGTATCTAGTTACCATGGTGGAACAGCAAGTAGTGGTGTCATCAATATCAAGCAAGACGTGACTCAAGATATCAAAGGAAGACATGTTTTATTTGTAGAGGATATCATCGATACAGGTCAAACTTTGAAAAATTTGCGAGATATGTTTATTGCAAGAGAAGCAGCTTCTGTTAAAATCGCGACTTTATTGGACAAACCAGAGGGACGTGTTGTTGAAATTGAAGCGGATTATACTTGTTTTACTATTCCAAATGAGTTTGTGGTAGGTTATGGTCTGGATTATAAAGAAAATTATCGTAACCTTCCTTATGTCGGAGTATTGAAAGAAGAAGTTTATTCAAATTAGAAAGATCTATCTTTAATGAAAAAACAAAATAATGGTTTAGTTAGAAATCCATTTCTCTACTTGTTAATTATCTTCTTCCTAGTGACAGGATTCCAGTATTTTTACTCTGGAAATACTGCTGGACGAAGTGAAAAAATTAACTATACAGAATTGGTAAAAGAAATTACAGCAGACAATGTAAAAGAATTAACCTATCAGCCAAATGGTAGCATCATTGAAGTGTCTGGTGTTTATAAAAATCCTAAGACTAGTAAAGAGGAAACAGGAATTCAATTTTTTACTCCTACAGCTACAACAGTAGAAAGATTCTCAAGTATTATTCTTCCGTCTGATTCAACAGTTTCAGAATTGCAAAAACTTGCTTCTGAACATCAGGCTGAAGTTACAGTCAAACATGAGAGTTCAAGTGGTATGTGGATCAATATCCTTGTGTCCGTTGTTCCATTTGCTATTCTTTTCTTCTTCCTATTCTCTATGATGGGAAATATGGGAGGAAATAATAGTAGAAATCCAATGAGTTTTGGACGTAGCAAGGCTAAAGCTGCTAATAAAGAAGATATCAAGGTACGTTTCTCAGATGTTGCAGGTGCTGAGGAAGAAAAACAAGAATTAGTCGAAGTTGTTGAATTCCTAAAAGACCCAAAACGATTTACAAAACTTGGTGCGCGTATTCCTGCGGGTGTTCTTTTGGAAGGACCTCCGGGAACAGGTAAGACCTTACTTGCTAAGGCAGTTGCTGGAGAAGCAGGGGTTCCGTTCTTTAGTATCTCAGGATCTGACTTTGTAGAAATGTTTGTCGGAGTTGGTGCAAGTCGTGTTCGTTCTCTTTTTGAGGATGCAAAAAAAGCAGCGCCAGCTATCATCTTTATCGATGAAATTGATGCTGTTGGTCGCCAACGTGGTGTCGGCCTCGGTGGAGGAAATGATGAACGTGAGCAAACTTTGAACCAACTCCTGATTGAGATGGATGGTTTTGAGGGAAATGAAGGAATCATCGTTATCGCTGCAACTAACCGTTCAGATGTTCTAGATCCAGCTCTTCTCCGCCCAGGACGTTTCGATAGAAAAGTCTTGGTTGGTCGCCCTGATGTTAAAGGTCGTGAAGCAATCTTGAAAGTTCACGCTAAAAATAAACCTCTGGCAGGCGATGTTGATTTGAAACTAGTTGCCCAACAAACCCCAGGCTTTGTGGGAGCTGACTTAGAAAATGTTCTAAACGAGGCAGCCTTGGTTGCAGCTCGTCGCAATAAATCAATTATTGATGCTTCAGATATTGATGAGGCAGAGGACAGAGTGATTGCTGGACCATCTAAGAAGGATAAAACAGTATCACAAAGAGAACGTGAATTGGTTGCTTATCATGAGGCTGGGCATACCATTGTTGGTTTAGTCTTGTCAAATGCCCGTGTTGTTCATAAAGTTACCATTGTACCACGTGGACGTGCAGGTGGTTACATGATTGCACTTCCTAAAGAGGATCAAATGCTTCTGTCTAAAGAAGATATGAAAGAGCAATTGGCAGGTTTGATGGGTGGTCGTGTAGCTGAAGAGATTATCTTTAATGTTCAAACTACAGGGGCCTCAAATGACTTTGAACAAGCTACTCAGATGGCGCGTGCAAT
The DNA here is from genome assembly GCF_018448765.2 of Streptococcus oralis. GTDB lineage: Bacteria > Bacillota > Bacilli > Lactobacillales > Streptococcaceae > Streptococcus > Streptococcus oralis_BM. The sequence continues at coordinate 8,804 of NZ_JAHCMC020000001.1, read as the reverse complement.
GGTCACTGAATATGGTATGAGTGAAAAACTAGGACCAGTTCAATACGAAGGAAATCATGCTATGTTTGGTGCACAAAGTCCTCAAAAATCAATTTCAGAACAAACAGCCTATGAGATTGATGAGGAAGTACGTTTATTATTAAATGAAGCACGAAATAAAGCAGCTGAAATTATCCAATCAAATCGTGAGACACACAAATTGATTGCAGAAGCATTGTTGAAATATGAAACATTGGATAGTACACAGATTAAATCTCTTTATGAAACAGGAAAAATGCCTGAGACAGTGGAAGAGGAATCTCATGCACTATCTTATGATGAAGTAAAATCAAAAATGAGTGAAGAAAAATAAATTTAGAGAGGTTCGACCTCTCTTTTTATGTTCTAATGTGATGGTTACCGAGCAGATGCTCTGATAGTCGACCCCCCCCCTCGGACAGGTTTAGACGACAAATTATTAGATACAATCTTAGCCTATGTACCAGAAAAAATGATTTATGTATCTTGCAATGTTTCGACCTTGGCGAGAGATTTGGTTAAACTAGTAAAAGTTTATGATCTCCAGTATCTCCAGTCGGTCGATATGTTTCCCCACACTGCACGGACAGAAGCAGTTGTTAAGTTAGTGAAGAAAAGAAAAAGTTAAATTCACTGAAAAAGTTCTTGACAAAGGCGGAAAAGCAGGTATAATAGAAAGAGTTGAAAAGCTCAGGTCCGTTGGTCAAGGGGTTAAGACACCGCCTTTTCACGGCGGTAACACGGGTTCGAATCCCGTACGGACTATGGTGTATTGCGGTTAGAAAAAACTTGAAAAAAGTTTAAAAAATCTGTTGACAGAGGCAGGTAGCTGTGATATACTAATATAGTTGTCGCTTGAGAGAGATTGAGTGACAAAGACCTTTGAAAACTGAACAAGACGAACCAATGTGCAGGGCACTACAACTTTAGTTGTAGTACTGAACAATGAAAAAACAATAAATCTGTCAGTGACAGAAATGAGTGAGAACTCAAACTTTTAATGAGAGTTTGATCCTGGCTCAGGACGAACGCTGGCGGCGTGCCTAATACATGCAAGTAGAACGCTGAAGGAGGAGCTTGCTTCTCTGGATGAGTTGCGAACGGGTGAGTAACGCGTAGGTAACCTGCCTGGTAGCGGGGGATAACTATTGGAAACGATAGCTAATACCGCATAATATTGACTATTGCATGATAGTCAATTAAAAGGTGCAATTGCATCACTACCAGATGGACCTGCGTTGTATTAGCTAGTTGGTGGGGTAACGGCTCACCAAGGCGACGATACATAGCCGACCTGAGAGGGTGATCGGCCACACTGGGACTGAGACACGGCCCAGACTCCTACGGGAGGCAGCAGTAGGGAATCTTCGGCAATGGACGGAAGTCTGACCGAGCAACGCCGCGTGAGTGAAGAAGGTTTTCGGATCGTAAAGCTCTGTTGTAAGAGAAGAACGAGTGTGAGAGTGGAAAGTTCACACTGTGACGGTATCTTACCAGAAAGGGACGGCTAACTACGTGCCAGCAGCCGCGGTAATACGTAGGTCCCGAGCGTTGTCCGGATTTATTGGGCGTAAAGCGAGCGCAGGCGGTTAGATAAGTCTGAAGTTAAAGGCTGTGGCTTAACCATAGTACGCTTTGGAAACTGTTTAACTTGAGTGCAAGAGGGGAGAGTGGAATTCCATGTGTAGCGGTGAAATGCGTAGATATATGGAGGAACACCGGTGGCGAAAGCGGCTCTCTGGCTTGTAACTGACGCTGAGGCTCGAAAGCGTGGGGAGCAAACAGGATTAGATACCCTGGTAGTCCACGCCGTAAACGATGAGTGCTAGGTGTTAGACCCTTTCCGGGGTTTAGTGCCGCAGCTAACGCATTAAGCACTCCGCCTGGGGAGTACGACCGCAAGGTTGAAACTCAAAGGAATTGACGGGGGCCCGCACAAGCGGTGGAGCATGTGGTTTAATTCGAAGCAACGCGAAGAACCTTACCAGGTCTTGACATCCCTCTGACGGCTCTAGAGATAGAGTTTTCCTTCGGGACAGAGGTGACAGGTGGTGCATGGTTGTCGTCAGCTCGTGTCGTGAGATGTTGGGTTAAGTCCCGCAACGAGCGCAACCCCTATTGTTAGTTGCCATCATTTAGTTGGGCACTCTAGCGAGACTGCCGGTAATAAACCGGAGGAAGGTGGGGATGACGTCAAATCATCATGCCCCTTATGACCTGGGCTACACACGTGCTACAATGGCTGGTACAACGAGTCGCAAGCCGGTGACGGCAAGCTAATCTCTTAAAGCCAGTCTCAGTTCGGATTGTAGGCTGCAACTCGCCTACATGAAGTCGGAATCGCTAGTAATCGCGGATCAGCACGCCGCGGTGAATACGTTCCCGGGCCTTGTACACACCGCCCGTCACACCACGAGAGTTTGTAACACCCGAAGTCGGTGAGGTAACCTTTTAGGAGCCAGCCGCCTAAGGTGGGATAGATGATTGGGGTGAAGTCGTAACAAGGTAGCCGTATCGGAAGGTGCGGCTGGATCACCTCCTTTCTAAGGATAAGGAACTGCGCATTGGTCTTGTTTAGTCTTGAGAGGTCTTGTGGGGCCTTAGCTCAGCTGGGAGAGCGCCTGCTTTGCACGCAGGAGGTCAGCGGTTCGATCCCGCTAGGCTCCATTGGTGAGAGATCACCAAGTAATGCACATTGAAAATTGAATATCTATATCAAATAGTAACAAGAAAATAAACCGAAACGCTGTAGTATTAAAAGAGTTTATGACTGAAAGGTCAGAAAATAAGGTTAAGTTAATAAGGGCGCACGGTGGATGCCTTGGCACTAGGAGCCGAAGAAGGACGTGACAAACGACGATATGCCTTGGGTAGCTGTAAGTAAGCGATGATCCAGGGATTTCCGAATGGGGGAACCCAGCAGGTACTACCTGTTACCCATATCTGTTAAGGATGTGAGGAGGAAGACGCAGTGAACTGAAACATCTAAGTAGCTGCAGGAAGAGAAAGCAAAAGCGATTGCCTTAGTAGCGGCGAGCGAAACGGCAGGAGGGCAAACCGAAGAGTTTACTCTTCGGGGTTGTAGGACTGCAATGTGGACTCAAAGATTATAGAAGAATGATTTGGGAAGATCAGCCAAAGAGAGTAAGAGCCTCGTATTTAAAATAGTCTTTGTACCTAGCAGTATCCTGAGTACGGCGGGACACGAGAAATCCCGTCGGAATCTGGGAGGACCATCTCCCAACCCTAAATACTCCCTAGTGACCGATAGTGAACCAGTACCGTGAGGGAAAGGTGAAAAGCACCCCGGGAGGGGAGTGAAATAGAACCTGAAACCGTGTGCCTACAACAAGTTCGAGCCCGTTAATGGGTGAGAGCGTGCCTTTTGTAGAATGAACCGGCGAGTTACGATATGATGCGAGGTTAAGTTGAAGAGACGGAGCCGTAGGGAAACCGAGTCTGAATAGGGCGCATTAGTATCATGTCGTAGACCCGAAACCATGTGACCTACCCATGAGCAGGTTGAAGGTGCGGTAAGACGCACTGGAGGACCGAACCAGGGCACGTTGAAAAGTGCTTGGATGACTTGTGGGTAGCGGAGAAATTCCAAACGAACTTGGAGATAGCTGGTTCTCTCCGAAATAGCTTTAGGGCTAGCGTCGACATAAAGATTCTTGGAGGTAGAGCACTGTTTGGGTGAGGGGTCCATCCCGGATTACCAATCTCAGATAAACTCCGAATGCCAAAGAATTATGGTCGGCAGTCAGACTGCGAGTGCTAAGATCCGTAGTCGAAAGGGAAACAGCCCAGACCACCAGCTAAGGTCCCAAAATAATTGTTAAGTGGAAAAGGATGTGGGGTTGCACAGACAACTAGGATGTTAGCTTAGAAGCAGCTATTCATTCAAAGAGTGCGTAATAGCTCACTAGTCGAGTGACCCTGCGCCGAAAATGTACCGGGGCTAAAACAATTTACCGAAGCTGTGGATACCTTTATAGGTATGGTAGGAGAGCGTTCTATGTGTGGAGAAGGTGTACCGTGAGGAGCGCTGGAACGCATAGAAGTGAGAATGCCGGTATGAGTAGCGAAAGACAGGTGAGAATCCTGTCCACCGTAAGACTAAGGTTTCCAGGGGAAGGCTCGTCCGCCCTGGGTTAGTCGGGACCTAAGGAGAGACCGAAAGGTGTATCCGATGGACAACAGGTTGATATTCCTGTACTAGAGTATGTAGTGATGGAGGGACGCAGTAGGCTAACTAAAGCAGACGAATGGAAGTGTCTGTCTAAGCAGTGAGGTGTGAATTGAGTCAAATGCTTAATTCTATAACATTGAGCTGTGATGGGGAGCGAAGTTTAGTAGCGAAGTTAGTGACGTCACACTGCCAAGAAAAGCTTCTAGCGTTAAACATACTCTACCCGTACCGCAAACCGACACAGGTAGTCGAGGCGAGTAGCCTCAGGTGAGCGAGAGAACTCTCGTTAAGGAACTCGGCAAAATGACCCCGTAACTTCGGGAGAAGGGGTGCTGACTTTACGTCAGCCGCAGTGAATAGGCCCAAGCAACTGTTTATCAAAAACACAGCTCTCTGCTAAATCGTAAGATGATGTATAGGGGGTGACGCCTGCCCGGTGCTGGAAGGTTAAGAGGAGTGCTTAGAGGTAACTCGAAGGTATGAATTGAAGCCCCAGTAAACGGCGGCCGTAACTATAACGGTCCTAAGGTAGCGAAATTCCTTGTCGGGTAAGTTCCGACCCGCACGAAAGGCGTAATGATTTGGGCACTGTCTCAACGAGAGACTCGGTGAAATTTTAGTACCTGTGAAGATGCAGGTTACCCGCGACAGGACGGAAAGACCCCATGGAGCTTTACTGCAGTTTGATATTGAGTGTCTGTACCACATGTACAGGATAGGTAGGAGTCTAAGAGATCGGGACGCCAGTTTCGAAGGAGACGTTGTTGGGATACTACCCTTGTGTTATGGCCACTCTAACCCGGATAGGTGATCCCTATCGGAGACAGTGTCTGACGGGCAGTTTGACTGGGGCGGTCGCCTCCTAAAAGGTAACGGAGGCGCCCAAAGGTTCCCTCAGAATGGTTGGAAATCATTCGCAGAGTGTAAAGGTATAAGGGAGCTTGACTGCGAGAGCAACAACTCGAGCAGGGACGAAAGTCGGGCTTAGTGATCCGGTGGTTCCGTATGGAAGGGCCATCGCTCAACGGATAAAAGCTACCCTGGGGATAACAGGCTTATCTCCCCCAAGAGTTCACATCGACGGGGAGGTTTGGCACCTCGATGTCGGCTCGTCGCATCCTGGGGCTGTAGTCGGTCCCAAGGGTTGGGCTGTTCGCCCATTAAAGCGGCACGCGAGCTGGGTTCAGAACGTCGTGAGACAGTTCGGTCCCTATCCGTCGCGGGCGTAGGAAATTTGAGAGGATCTGCTCCTAGTACGAGAGGACCAGAGTGGACTTACCGCTGGTGTACCAGTTGTCTTGCCAAAGGCATCGCTGGGTAGCTATGTAGGGAAGGGATAAACGCTGAAAGCATCTAAGTGTGAAACCCACCTCAAGATGAGATTTCCCATGATTATATATCAGTAAGAGCCCTGAGAGATGATCAGGTAGATAGGTTAGAAGTGGAAGTGTGGCGACACATGTAGCGGACTAATACTAATAGCTCGAGGACTTATCCAAAGTAACTGAGGATACGAAGCGTGAGGTTTTCTAATTATTTGATAGATATTCAATTTTGAGTAGGTATTACTCAGAGTTAAGTGACGATAGCCTAGGAGATACACCTGTACCCATGCCGAACACAGCAGTTAAGCCCTAGAACGCCGGAAGTAGTTGGGGGTTGCCCCCTGTGAGATATGGAAGTCGCTTAGCTTTTATCCGCCATAGCTCAGTTGGTAGTAGCGCATGACTGTTAATCATGATGTCGTAGGTTCGAGTCCTACTGGCGGAGTACTGAAAAAACGTTCATTGAACGTTTTTTTTATTTATGTGACTAAATTAGTACGTCTTGCTCCGTCAGGTGAAGTACATAGACGGGTAGTTATGACTTTTAAGTGAAGTAGATAGTTGAAAATCTAAGTTTTAGTTTTTGTACCTATAATTACCTCTTTATTTTATTTTTAGTTCGTTTAGCTTTAAATTCTTCTTTTATAGGATTTGAAGCTTTTTTAGTTCCTTTTTTTGTTAGACTAGTGTTAGTAATAAGAAAGGGAATTTTTATATGCTTCAGAAATTTTATGACCGAGCATTTGTTTTTTTGAAACTAGTTGAACAAGAATATGCCTCTTTAGGCCAGAGTTGTGCTGAGTGGGAATCACTTCATCTTCGGTTTTTACTATATTATTTAATCCGATTTAAAATAAAAAGTGATAGGGACTTTTCACTATATCACTTTAAAACAGCTTATCGCCTATATCTAGATAAATTACTGCAAGGTGGTACAACTCTTATCCAATAAGAAACTCATAAATCATATATCACGAACAATAATCTGTATTGATTTTATATTTTTTAGGATTTTATTTAATTTTTAAGGTTTTGAATTTTGTTATTTACGGAAATTCCAAATCTTTTCTACTGTTTCTTCTTGATAAAATAGTGTTTTTTTCTTATAATAAATTGTAAGATATAATTGCGGGTGAAATTCCTGCCATGTATATGAGAAAGGACGAGCTCCTAGTAGCTCAGACGAATTTTATTATGACTTCAGTTGTTGTTGTAGGTACCCAATGGGGCGATGAAGGTAAAGGAAAAATTACAGATTTTCTTTCAGCCAATGCGGAAGTGATTGCTCGTTACCAAGGTGGTGATAATGCAGGTCACACCATTGTTATTGATGGTAAAAAGTTTAAGTTGCACTTGATTCCATCTGGGATTTTCTTCCCTGAAAAAATTTCAGTTATTGGAAACGGTATGGTTGTAAATCCTAAATCTCTTGTGAAAGAATTGTCTTATCTGCATGAAGAAGGTGTTACAACAGATAATCTACGTATCTCTGATCGTGCGCATGTTATTTTGCCTTACCACATTGAGTTGGATCGCTTGCAAGAAGAGGCTAAAGGTGACAATAAGATTGGTACTACAATAAAGGGAATCGGTCCAGCCTATATGGACAAGGCAGCCCGTGTAGGTATCCGTATTGCAGATCTTTTGGATAAAGAAATTTTCCGTGAGCGTTTGGAACGCAATCTTGCGGAAAAGAATCGTTTGTTTGAAAAATTGTATGATAGTGAACCTATTTCAGTTGATGATATTTTTGAAGAGTATTATGAGTATGGTCAACAAATCAGGCAATACGTGACAGATACTTCTGTTATCTTGAACGATGCGCTTGATAATGGTAAACGTGTGCTGTTTGAAGGTGCGCAAGGTGTTATGTTGGATATTGACCAAGGTACGTATCCATTTGTTACTTCTTCAAACCCTGTCGCTGGTGGTGTGACAATTGGGTCTGGAGTTGGTCCAAGTAAGATTGACAAGGTTGTAGGTGTTTGTAAAGCCTATACAAGTCGTGTAGGTGACGGACCTTTCCCAACTGAGTTGTTTGATGAAGTGGGAGATCGTATCCGTGAAGTAGGTCATGAATACGGAACAACAACTGGCCGTCCACGTCGTGTAGGTTGGTTTGACTCAGTTGTGATGCGTCATAGCCGCCGTGTATCTGGAATTACAAATCTTTCATTGAACTCTATTGATGTTTTGAGTGGTTTGGATACAGTTAAAATCTGTGTAGCCTATGATCTTGATGGTCAACGTATTGACTACTATCCAGCTAGTCTTGAACAGTTGAAACGTTGCAAACCTATCTACGAAGAGTTACCAGGCTGGTCAGAAGATATCACTGGAGTCCGTAATTTGGAAGATCTTCCTGAGAATGCGCGTAACTATGTTCGTCGTGTGAGCGAGTTGGTTGGGGTTCGTATCTCAACTTTCTCAGTAGGACCTGGTCGTGAACAAACTAATATTTTAGAAAGTGTTTGGTCATAGGAGATTTTTAAGATTAGTTTAAGATAGGTCGGGTATACTATAGACAGTTACAAGAAGACCTCCTAACTTGTTGTAACAAATATCCTAAACTTTTCTTTTTCATAATAATCTCCCTATTAAGTCACCGCATTCGGTGGCTTTTTTTGTATTGAGAATCATGATATAATAATAAAATCGACAAGTAGGAAAAGAGAAGAACGATGAATTATACAGTTGAAGAAAAAGAAGCCTTTATGAGAGAGGCTTTGAGAGAGGCTGAGATTGCCTTAGAACACGATGAAATTCCAATTGGTTGTGTGATTGTCAAGGATGGAGAAATCATTGGTAGGGGGCATAATGCGCGCGAGGAGTTGCAACGGGCGGTCATGCATGCAGAAATCATGGCCATAGAGAATGCGAATGTTAGTGAGGAGAGTTGGCGCCTGCTGGATTGTACGCTTTTTGTGACCATTGAACCTTGTGTTATGTGTAGCGGGGCCATTGGGCTTGCCCGTATTTCAAACGTAGTCTACGGGGCTAAAAATCAGAAATTTGGTGCAGCTGGAAGTTTGTATGATATTTTGACAGATGAGCGTCTCAATCATCGTGTAGAGGTGGAAACGGGAATTTTGGAAGATGACTGTGCAGCGATTATGCAGGACTTTTTCCGAAATCGACGGAAAAAATAATTTCTCTTTAAAAACAGAAGGGAATGTGGTATAATAAATAGTGGAGCAACAGTTCTGCGTGAAGCGGGTCAGGGGAGGAATCCAGCAGCCCTAAGCGATTTGAATTGTGTGCTCTTTTTT